>JBBRAL010000087.1:0-18160 GCA_038206805.1 Hyphomicrobiales bacterium
GCGCCCGAAGCCGCATTGCTAACGTACGGGCGATAGGTCGCCGGCCAGAAAATCGGCGTGCTGGATGGGCATTCGGTGTTACTCGTCGGAACGATGATCCCATCGTAAACCTGCGCGGCCGAAGCAAAATTGGCGACCAGGATGCGGTTGCCGGCGAGCGTGAAATTATAGCTGGCCGATGCGCTGACCTGGTTGCCGCCCTCGGTCCAGTTGACGAAACTGTAGCCGCTGTTGGGCGTGGCCGTGACCGTTCGCGAACTGCCGCCCGCAAACGTGCCGCCGCCGCCCACGGTGCCGCCGGCCGGCGGCGAAGCGCTCACTGTAATAGTGTAAGTCCCATTGACGGTTTGCGTGAATACCGGCGAGGTGCTTCCGGTATGTTCGACGTCACCGGCAAATGTGGCCGTAATGCTGTGCGGCCCGGGACTGAGCGCACTCGTCGTCATCGTGGCCACGCCGTTTGAGTTGATATTCTGCTGCCCAATGACCGTGACGCCGTCGTAGAATATCATATCGCCGGCGTATGTGTGCGAGAAGGTCGACACGCCGGTGAGCGCAGTCAGGGTCGCTGTAAACGTTACGGCTTGGCCGAGCGGGCTGAGATTTGCCGACGACGTCACCGCGGTGCTCGTCGAGCCTTGGTTCACGCCCTCGTTCAGCGTCGAAGAATCGCTTGACGCAAATGTCGCGTCGCCGCCATAGGTGGCTTTGAACATATAGCTCGCCTGACCGCCGGCATAGGTCGTCAAGGTAGGCATGATTGTCGCTTGACCATTGGATAGCGTCACCGTGCCGATGGACTGAAAGCCGTTGCCGCAAGTCTGGGCGCAACTGTTGTATATGGTGACGCTCCCGGTCGGTGGTCCGCCGGACCCGGATACGTTTATCGTCAACGTGACGGCTTGGCCCCCATATATCGGATTGGCCGACGGCGAGATCGTCGTCGTGGTGGGGGTTCCGGTCTGAGCGACGGTTTGCGTGAATACGGGCGAGGTGCTTCCGGTATGTTCCAGATCACCGGCAAATTTGGCCGTAATGCTGTGCGGCCCAAGACTGAGCGCGCTGGTCGTCAGCGTGGCCACGCCGCTTGAATCGATGTTCTTCTGCCCAATGACCGCGGCGCCGTCGTAGAATATCATATCGCCGGCGTATGTGTGCGAGAAGGTCGACACGCCGGTGACTGCGGTGATCGTCGCCGTAAGAGTTACCGATTGGCTGAGCGGGCTGGGATTTGCCGACGATGTCACCGCGGTGCTCGTCGTGCCTTGGTTCACGCCCTCGTTCAGCGTCGAAGACTGGCTTGGCGCAAATGTTGCGTCGCCGCCATAGATGGCTTTGAACATATAGCTCGATTGAGCGCCGGCATAGGTCGTCAAGGCCGGCGTGAATGTGGCCTGACCATTGGACAGTGTCGCTGTGCCGATGGACTGAAAACCGTTGCCGCAGGTAAATGCGCAACTCTGGTATAGCGTGACACTCCCGGTCGGCGTTCCGCTGGCCGTCGATACGTTCAAGGTCAACGTGACGGTCTGGCCACCGTACGTTGGGTTGGCTGACGGTGTAATCGTCGTCGTGGTGGGCGTTCCGTTCTGAGAGATAGTTTGCGTGAATACTGACGAGGTGCTTCCGGTATGTTCCAGGTCACCGGCAAATTTGGCCGTAATGCTGTGCGGCCCGGGGCTGAGCGCACTCGTCGTCATCGTGGCTACGCCGCTTGAATCGATGTTCTTCTGCCCAATGACCGTGGAGTCGTCGTAGAATATCATATCGCCGGCGTATGTGTGCGAGAAGGTCGACACGCCGGTGAGCGCAGTCAGGGTCGCCGTCAACGTTAGGGATTGACCAAGCTGGCTGGGATTTGCCGACGACGTCACCGCGGTGCTCGTCGAGCCTTGGTTCACGCCCTCGTTCAGCGCCGAAGACTCGCTTGCTGCAAATGTCGTGTCGCCGCCATAGATGGCTTTGAACATATAGCTCGCCTGACCGCCGGCATAGGTCGTCAAGGTTCGCGTGAATGACGCCTGACCATTGGAAAGTGTCGCTGTGCCGACGGACTGAAAACCGTTGCCGCAAGTCTGTGCGCAACTGTTGTATAGAGTGACGCTCCCGGTTGGCGTTCCGCTGGACCCCGATACGTTTATCGTCAACGTGACGGTCTGGCCCCCATAAATCGGATTGGCTGAGGGCGAAATCGTCGTCGTGGTGGGCGTTGCGCCCTGCGCGGCGGCCGGCACGCCGGATAGCAGCAGGACTGTCAAAAATAGAGACAACACCGAAACAACGCCAAGTACCCAAGACGGGCGCTTTTTAGTTTTCTCGCGCGCCTTGAGGCCCACCTCGACATCCTTATGGACGGCGTGCGCACCGACGCGGTCGGCCAGCAGGTGCTTTAATTTTCGGGACGAGTTCGCAAGCCAAAATGTGTCACGGAAACGATGCACGAATGCTTCCCCCTTGCATTCAATGAGCCGACCGGCAATCGAATACCGCTATCACACGCGGGGGGCGCCCGCAATGAACGCCCAATAAAGATGTCTGTTGATGCTTTGGATGCACGTCCGCCGGCGGCACCAATGCCCGCCGCCCGAGCCGCCATTTGCTGGCGTTTACGCTGTTTTGAGGTTCGTCCGCTGACTGTAGGCGGCGCCCACGGCCGAGAGCATAATCGCGTGCACCGGAGCGGACGGACAGAGGCAAAGCTTTGCGGGGCAGGCGTCCCGAACCGGAAAAAGGTGACATGATCCATCGCCCTAATCGCCGCGATATTTTACGGACGACCGCGAAGCTCGCGGTGGCTGGTTCATTCGGCGCGGGCTACGCGGCCATCGCTTATGCCAAAACGCCAAAAGGGCCCGCCGTAAGAAAGCTCCCCAAAGTCGACGCCTTGCTCCGCATCGCAGCGGCGAAAGGGGAATTGCCGGGGGTGGTCGCCTTGGCCGCGACCGACAAGGGCATTGTGTATGAGGGAATTTTCGGCCGGCGCCGGCTAGACAGCGGAGCGGCCATGACACGCGATACGGTATTTCGTGTCGCCTCGATGATTAAGCCGATCACTTCGGTTGCAGCGCTACAACTCGTCGAGCAGGGTAAGCTTTCGCTCGATGCTCCGGCACCCGACATCGATCCGGCGCTCGGCGCACCGCAAGTGCTTGACGGATTCGATGCCGCGGGAACTCCGCAGTTTCGGCCGGCAAAGCGGCCGATCACGCTACGTGACCTGCTGACCCATACCGCCGGCTTTACCTACCGGCTCTGGGATGCCAAGGCCGCCCGCTATTTCGATTCGATCAAGCGGCTCCCGCCGGCCGACAGAAAAAAGGCTCTGCGCGCGCCGCTCATGTTCGATCCCGGCGAGCGTTGGCAATATGGCACCAGTATCGATTGGGTCGGGCGCATCGTGGAATCGATCGGCGGCAAGCCGCTCGATGTCTATTTTCGCGAGCACATTCTTGGCCCGCTCGGTTTGAAAGATACCGCGTTCGTCATCTCGCCGCAGCAGCGCGCGCGCGAGGCAATCGTCCATCGGCGCATGCCGGACGGCTCGCTCAAGCCACAACCGGCGGAGCGCCAGACGGCGCACCAATCCTTCTCCGGCGGCGGTGGAATTTATTCGACCGCGCCGGACTATCTGACCTTCCTGCGCATGCTGATGCAAAACGGCTCGCTCGATGGCGTGCGCATTCTCCGTCCCGATACCGTCGCGCTCATGGGGCAGAACCAGATCGGCAAAATCGACGTTGGCGTCCTGAAGACGACAGTGCCGGCGGCCTCCAACGATGTTGATTTCTTTCCCGGCATTAATCTCAAATGGGGCTTCGGCCACATGATCAACATGCAGGCAGGTCCGGACGGCCGCAGCGCTGGCAGCCTGACCTGGGGCGGCCTGTTCAACACCTATTACTGGATCGATCCGAGCAGGCGCGTCACGGCTGTTTTCATGACGCAGGTCTTGCCGTTTGCCGATCACCGCGCGCTACGGATATATCGCCAGTTCGAACGGGGAATCTACGGCGCGGTGAATGCCGGTTGATGGATTAGGCCCGGCAAAACCCTCAGATACCGCGCTGGCGCTTCAAGCGGTCGATGAAAGCCGCCACGTCCGGCGGCAGCGAGCGCAAGCCGGCCCGTCCGGCTTGCGACAGGATCGGGCGCAGGTGCGAACCGGCGAGGAAGCCCGGGTCGCGGCCGGCCGGAATGATGCGGTCGAAGATCAGCACCAGCAGCACCGCCAGCAAGCCGATGCGCACGGCGCCCAGCAGCGCGCCGGCGGCGCGGTCGGCGGCGCCGATATTGGGTCCGGTGAGCGTGCCGACGGCAGACCGCAACAACGCGCTCAGCACGAAGCCGATGACGACAAACAAGCCGGCGAGGGCAAGCCATATCTGCGCCGGCGACAGATTGAATTGCCCGATCAGAAATGACCTGAGTTGCGGCGCCGCCGCCACCGCGATCGGCGCCGCGGCGAGGTAACCGATGATCGTCGCCAGACTGCGCAGCAATCCGGCACGGTAGCCGGCGATGATGGCGACGGCCAGGCAGAGATAGACCGCGGCGTCGAACAGGTTGATTGGCAGGTTGTAGCTCAAGCCATGCTCCGCATTATGGTCCGCTCTCCAGCCACTGCCGCTCGCGCGCATAAAAGGCCGCCAGCAGATCGGGACGATCGTCGCCGAGCAATTCGGGATCGACCTTATAGCCGCGCCGCAACTGGGTATAGGCCAGGAACTTGTAGGACGGCCGCAGCGTCTTGATGACGTCCCAGTCCACCGGCAGCGGCTCGGACGGATTGACGCTGCGCAGATGGTCGCGCTGGTAGATGCCTTCGAACGAGGCCAGCCGCCAGCCGGCCGCGTTGCGCACCAGTCGCGAGACGAAGCGGCAGTATTGGAACGAGTCGAATTCCACGCCGTCGAAGCTGAGCCGGTCGAAGATCGCCGCCGGACTCTCGATCAGCGCGCGCTCGCCTTTGATGGTCAGCGCAGTCGGGAAAATCCAGTGCTTGGCGGCGCTGGCGCCCGGCCCGGTCATCTTGCGGCGCGAGGCCTCGACGAAATCCTCGATGCTGCCGTCGAACCAGGTGGTGCGCACCGGCGCCTTGGCGATGTAGCTGCCGATGAGGCCGTCCCAGTCGCGCTGGTCGCGGTAGAAGCGCTCGCGCCGCACCAGATCGAAGATATCGCTGCGCTCGAGCAAAAGGCTTATGCGCTCGTCATAGGTCGGTCTGATCATCGGGGTCCTCCGCCGCTTGCAGCTTTAGCGCGGATAGCGCGCCGGCGAAACCGGGCGATGGGAAATTGCGCACTATCCCTTGCCACTGCCGGACTGACGGTTGAATCTGTGCAGGTGCGCGCTATGCTTTGCGCGCGGGCGCGGTGAGTAACAATGAGGGAGACGGTCATGGCGTTCACGGTCACCAGCAACAGCTTCAAGGACGGCGACTATCTGGCAAAGGATTTCGTCCTGTCGGCCGATTTCGGCTTCGGCTGCGCCGGCGGCAACAAGTCGCCGCATCTCAAATGGACCGGCGCGCCGGCCGGCACCAAGAGCTTCGCCGTCACCTGCTTCGATCCCGATGCGCCGACCGGCTCTGGCTTCTGGCACTGGCTGGTGGTCAACATTCCGGCTGGCGTGACTGAATTGGGGCTTGGCGCCGGCAGCGCCGGCGGCACGCTGCCGGCAGGCAGC
The DNA here is from genome assembly GCA_038206805.1 of Hyphomicrobiales bacterium. Taxonomy (GTDB): domain Bacteria; phylum Pseudomonadota; class Alphaproteobacteria; order Rhizobiales; family Xanthobacteraceae; genus Pseudolabrys. The sequence continues at coordinate 5,686 of JBBRAL010000087.1, forward strand.
CTGCAGACGCGCACCGATTTCGGCGCGCCCGGCTATGGCGGCCCATGCTCGCCCGAGGGCGACCACCCGCACCGCTATCTGTTCACGGTATTCGCCGTTGGCGCCGACAAGCTGCCGGTCGCGGCCGACACCTCGGCCGCGGTGGTCGGCTTCAACCTGCATTTCAACACGCTGGCCAAGGCGGCAATCATGGGGTTGTTCAAGAGGTAGGTGAGAACCGCCGCCGGGGTATGGAACTTTGTTCCATCGAGCGTATTGTTGCTTTGCTAGCAATCTTCATGGCTTCCAGCCACTGGCTTGAAAATCAACGGCTGCCGGGCCGCATGCCCTTACGGGCTTTCAGGAGAACGTCCCTATGCGTCTATCCCACCGATTTCATACAGGTCTTCGTGCAAGTCTGCGCGCCAGTCTTATTGCGCTGACCGCCATCGCCGGCGCCAGCCTTTCGTCCGCCGCCTATGCCGACAGCGGCACCATCCGGATTTCAGTGCTGAAAGCCGGCTGGGTCCTCGGCGCCTCCGGTGGCAGCGGCACGCTGACGTTTCACGGCAAGCGCTATCCGTTGTCGATCGGCGGCGTGAGCGCGGGCATCGTGTTCGGCGCCTCGCAGACTTATTTGTCCGGGCGGGTCAGCCACATCAGCCGGCCTTCGGATGTCGCGGGGGTCTATGGGGCCGGCGGCGCCGGCGCCGCGGTTGGCGGGGGTGTGCGCGGGATCGTACTGACCAACCAAAAGGGCGCCGTCCTGGAGCTCTCCGGCCGGCAGACCGGATTGATGGTCAATGCCGATCTGAGCGGGCTGGCGATTTCGATGAAATAAGCGCGGCGATATTTTTTCGTGCGAAAGGCGGGTCGGCCGGTGGCTGGCCCGCCTTTTTGCATTCCGGCGCATCGCCGTATTGCGATTCAATCCAAGAACGGCAGGCCGGCGCAGACCATTTTGCCCGTGCGCGCGTCGATCACCAGATATCCGTCGATCTTGTTGGCGCCCGACGGATTGCGGTTTTTCGGCACGACGACATGCATATGCCAAAGCGGCTTGGTTACCTTCGATCCGCAACTGGCGCCGGCGGTCAGCAACTTAGCCTCTGCGATGTTCATGTTGATCTGATTGAACGTGTTGCCGTAGGGATCGCCCTTGAGGATTTTCGCGGCTGCAACGCGCGCCTGCGGTTCGGTCATCACGCCGGCGGCCTGGGCCGAAACGGTCATGAGCACCGCTGCCAGCGCAATGGCAATGAGCGCGCGCGCCGCGACAAGAGCCATGAACATGCCGGCTAAGCGAACAATGAATTTCATTACATATACCTCGGTCGCGCCGCACGGTGTCTTGCAAGGCCATGCTGCGTATCGACGATAGCACACGATGCGACTGGCGCGCGCATATTCGACGCGACCGGTTGCCACATGGCGGCCGTAGCGGAGCGTGCGGCAATCCGTATATCGAACCATTGCGACAGCGGCGGTCATGGGGTTATTTAAGAATTGAGTTTACGTTCGCGCCTCGCGTCCATGCCAAATGCGCAGCACCAGCACGTTGCCGCTTTCGGGCAGGACCATATAGCGCGCAATGTAGCCGGCGGCGCCGAAGCGAATGATGATTTGGCGGATGTCCGCGTCCTCGGTCGGGCGACCGAGATCGGGAAAGTCTTGCAGCTTGTCGAGCGCGGCGAAGACGGCTCGCAAGGCGCGCTTTGCCGCCTCCGGATTGTTGATGTCGAGGAATTCGCGGACCCGCTCGATATCGAAGGCGGCCTCCTGCGAAAGCAGGATCATTCGATGCGCTGCGGCAGTGGCCGCGGCAACTCGTTATCAGTGCCCCAGCTGTCGACCCAGGCCTTCACCTGATGCAGCGGTATGGCCTCGCGCGTGCGCGTGAATGCATCCAATCGGCGGCGGTCCTCAGCGATGTCAGGATTGCCGATATCGACGACCGAATCGAGCAGCGCCACTGCCTCGGCCAGAACTGCCGATACCTCCTGCCCGCGCTCGGCCGCCAATTCCCGCAGGCGCGCGTCGGTGGAGGCGTCAATGTCAAGCGTGCGACGGATGATGTTCATGGGGTGAGGGTAATTCCGGCAAGTCGGTTTGTCGAGACGGTGAGAAGGCGGCGAATCTGCCTTCAGCATGCGGCGGCTATGTCCTGGCTACGACACGTGCTTCGGCGGCGGCGCGAGCGCCGGCGGACAGGCGGCCAGCGCTTCCTTGACGGCGTCGGCGGCGCCATTGAGACGGAATTCGGCGGCGGTGCGTCCCATGTTGAGCGAGCGGATGCGCACATAGAGCGACGCGGAGGTTTCCATCTCACGGAGGAATTGCGCGACCTCGGCTCTGTCCTCGATCACCACGGTCTTGAAGTCCTGCAGGAAGCGCGCCTTGATTTCGTGCCCCGGTTTTTCGTCGAAGCGATAGCCGAACACCGAATTCTGGTTGGAGCCGATCTTGAATTCGAATGACAGGCGCACCAGCGGCGCCGCCTTGAAGCAACCGAGCTGCAGCGAGGCCGGCTTGGGGAAAGCGACGGCGGAATTCGAACTGTCGCGCGTCGTCAGGAAGGCGCTCGACAGCGGCTGCCCGGTGATGCGGTCGGTCTGGCGCTCGATGCGCCAATTGCCGACCGGCGCCGCATTTGTGCTCGAAACAATGGGGTCGCGCGCTAGGCAGCCGGCAAGCGGCAAAGCCAACACGCAGGCGAACACGGGCAGCTTGAGGCCTGAATACGCAGCCGGCACAGTCTGTCACCCCCACAACCGCATTCTGCCGTATGCACGCAGGACGGGCAAGAGGGTGCAATTCCACCTTGATCCCGCGCGCGTCTTAGGACGTGACGCGGGCCAGCCTGCTGTGCCTCGCCAGGCGCAAAGGCTGGCGTCATCCCAGCGATTAGGTCCCAACCCATTCTACGGGCTTGTATTTCACGCAAGCCACGCTTTAGCTGGCCGGCATGAGCGGCGAGGGGCAGGGCGGGGCAGGCGGCACGATGACGGGCGAAGACAAATCCACGGCGCGCGCGCCGCGGCCGCGCGAGGGGTTTATCCCGCTGCTCAAGTCCGATCTGCTGACCGCGCTGATCGCCGAACCAGGCCTGAGCGAGAGCGACCGCGAGCCGTTCCGCCGCTTCGCCCGGCTGCTCGGCGCCGTCCTGCATTACGAATATTTCGACGAGCTGGAGCGGCTGCGCGAGACCTATTTCCAGTTCAATCCCGACGCCGATCCGTCGCCGCCCGCTTCCGCCGCCGACCGCGAGCCGGCCTATGGCGATCTCACCGGCGAATTCACCCGCGTGCTCGCCCGCGCCAATTTCATCGAGGTGTCGCACGAGGAGATCGTGCGCGCCTTTGCCGAGAGCGCGATGGTGCGGGTCAAGATCAAGGCGCCGGTCGAGGATTTCCGTGAGGTGCGCATCTTTCACCGCGGACGTCACCAGGAGACGATCGAGGTTCCCTCCCTGTTCGGGTTGCGCAAGCGGACGCACGACACCGAAATTTTCGACGACGTGGTGCTGATGGCGGCGGCAAAGACCACGGCGGCGCCGGCCGCGCGCGGCACCGGACCGGCAAAAAAGCAGCGCGACCCGCACAAGATTAGGCCCGGCGCGGTGCTGTTCAAATATTTCCGCCACATCGCCAGCGCCGATCTCAACGCGCTGTTTCCCAATGCGCGCGTGGTGATGAGCCTCACCGACCAGCTCACACTCGGCGTGCCGGCGATCCTCGGCGGCATACCGATTCTGATCAAGCTCGCCTCGACCGCGACGGTTCTGTTTCTGGTGGTCGGCTTCTATCTCGGCATCACCGGCGCCATCGGCGACAACGATCTCGAGCAGGCGCTGGCCGCCATCAGCGGCGTGATGGCGCTCGGCGCCTTCCTGTTGCGGCAATGGGGCAATTTCCATCGCCAATCGTTGCAGCATCAGAAGCAGCTCACCGACAACATCTACTACCGCAACCTCAACAACAATGCCGGCATTTTCGATTATCTGGTCGGCGAAGCCGAGGAGCAGGAATGGAAGGAGGCGCTGCTCGCCTACTACACTTTGTTCACCGCGCGCGCACCGCTGACGCGCGCGGCGCTCGACGACGCCATCGAAGCTTTCCTGGCGCGCACGCTCAAGGTGGACGTCGAATTCCAGATCGGCGACGCGCTCGAGAAGCTCACGCGCTTCGGCCTGCTGCGCGAGCAGGACGGACAGCTCTCGGCGCCGCCGCTGGCGGAGGCGATGACGCAACTCGACAAGGTGTGGGACGGGTATTTCGCGCCGGCGTGAGCGCGGTGGCGGGCGGCGATGGGTTTCGCCGGGGCTCAACCCGCCCTACCGGTTACGGGCCAAACCCGGATATTTTCTTGCCGGACAGGCCGGGATGAGATTATCGTGCGGTCGAAAATCGGGGGGAGTTGGAATGCGCATTATCTTGCTTGCATTGGCCGCGGTCGCGGCAATCGGCGTTCTCGGCATGAGTCATGTTTCGGCTGCGCCCATCGGCGGCGCGGTTATCAATAGCGCGGCCGAGGCCGGGCGCTTGAGCCAACCGGTGCATTGCCGCTGGTATCCGCACCGCCATCGCGCCAACAATCCGCACGGCTGGGGCAAGGGTTGCGCCGCGCCCGCGCCGAAGAAATAGCGGCGGTTACGGCGTAAGCGGCGGGATTCGCCAGGGTTCAACCGACCCTGCCGGGATGCGGGCTAGGCCCGCCTCACTCCATCTTCGCGCCTGACGCCTTCACGATGGGCGCCCAGTGCTTGACGTCGTCGCGCACAAAGGCCGCGAAGTCGGCGGCGCTGCTGGGGGCGGGCGTGGCGCCTTCATTCTTGAGCCGCTCGCGCATTTTCGGATCGTTGAGCGCGGCGACGATTGCCCCATTGAGCTTGTTGGCGATGTCGGCCGGCAGTTTCGCCGGACCGAAAACGCCGAACCACGCCGTCGACTCGAAACCCTTCACGGTCTCGCCGATGGCGGGCAGATCGGGAAACGACGGCTGCCGTTGCGCGCTGGTCACGCCATAGGCGCGCAGCTTGCCGCCGCGCACCTGCGCCGACCCGGTCACCAGGCTGATGAACATCATGTCGACCTGTCCGCCGAGCACATCGGTGAGCGCCGGAGCCGTGCCCTTGTAGGGCACGTCGAGAATGCGCGCGCCCGTCATCATTTTGAACTGCTCGCCGGCGAGATGCAGCGAGGAGCCGATGCCGCCGATCGCGATGGTCAAAGTGTCGGGCTTGGCCTTGGCGAGCGCGATCAGCTCCTGCAGATTCTGCGCCGGCAGCTTTGGATTGCCGACCAGCAGGCTCGGCACATTCGCGATCTTGCTGATCGCGGTGAAGTCGGCAACCGGATCGAACGGCAGCTTGGGATAGAGCGTCGCGTTGATGGTGTGGCTGGTGAAGCTGACCAGCAGCGTGTAGCCGTCCGGCGCCGCTTTCGCGACCGTGGCGGCCGCGATATTGCCGCCGGCGCCGGGCCGGTTTTCGACCAGCACCGGCTGGCCGAGCGATTTCGACAGCGGGACCGCGATGGTGCGCGCCATGGTGTCGGTGGTGCCGCCCGGCGAGGCGCCGACCAGCAGCTTGATCGGCCGCGACGGGTAGTCGTCGGCGCGCACGCAGAGCGGCGTCGCCAGTAACAGGGCGGCGAGCGGGAGCAGGCAAACTGTCAAACTTCGTATGCGCGACCGGTTCATGCAGTGCCTCCGCTCAGCCCACCGGATACTTGAAGGCCGCGACCAAAGCTGCGACCGCGGCGGCGAACAGCGCCAGCGCGATAATCAGCATGACAATCGCGGTGCGGCCGGACGACTTGAGGCGCTCTTCCTCCGATTTGTAGGTGACGATGAATTCCTTGATTTTGGCGCCGTGCGGCGCCGCACCGATGGCGCCGCCCTCGACCACCGTGCCCAGCACAAAGACCGGGATATCCGGCTTGAGGATGCTTTCCTTGAAACGGCGGTCGTGGCTGCCCGCGCCCGCCAGCGACATCACAACGGACACCACGCTCTCGGCCGCCGTGTTGCCGCTCTCGTTGTAAACCTGCACCGCCTCGACGCTGGCGCCTTCGCTGCGCACCGGCACGCGGCCGCTGGCATCCTCGACGAAAAAGGGCGCATGGCGTTCGGTGCTGCGTTCGGTGACGTAATAGGTTTCGCTCTTGCCGTCCTTCCAGCGCACTTCCTTGCGCTCGATCTCGGATTTGCTGTAGACGCAGGTCTGCTTGGAGAATTCGCCGGTCAGCGGCGCGTCGCAACGGATCGTGCCCTTGACCTCGATCACCGTGCCGGGCGCGAGCGCCGCGACGTCGCAGGCGCGGCTGGTCGGCGTGGCCATCATCAATGCGGTTTCGTCGCGGAACTTCTTCCAGAACCACAGACACACCAAGCCGAGCAGCACAAGTACGCCGCTCGCAACAGCAAATCCCGGATTCATGATGCCCCCATGTTCTCATTCGCCGCAGCGCGGATTGAATTACCACGCCTTGTGACTCTCCGCCACCTTCCCCGTATCGACGGGCGCTAGATCTTGGCGCCGCGATTATAGGCGTCGACCAGCTGATTGTAGTCGCGCATCAGCCGCGGCGGCGAGCCCTCGACCATCCAGCCGCTCATGGCGTTGCTGAGCATCATCTTGTCGCCGGAGCTGTATGGCACATGATCGCGGATGCGGCGCATCAGATGCTTCGCGGTGACCAAGAACGACTTGGCGTTGCTGATGAACAGGGAGCCGATCTTGGCCTCGCCGCCGGAGCCCGCAAATTGTTCGGCGCCTTTGACGACGCTTTCGTAGTCGGCGACCGCCTGTGTGATCGCGGCGAGGTCGGGCTTGCCTGCGTCTTCCGCGCGTAGCACGCGCTTGGCCTGGATCATCAGCGCTTCGACATGGTAGCGCGCCTTGCGGCCTTCGCTTTGTTCGATTGCCGCGAGTTTCGCCAGCGCGCGTTTGTCGTTGATGGCTTCGACCTCGCCGCGCAGTCTCTGGTCGGCGCTGGCAAAGGCATCCCACGCCGCCACCAGGCGGGGATGCAAGGCCTTGCCTTTGGCCATCTTGTCGTCCTTGTAGTCAGCTTGCGTGTAATAGTCGTCGGCCTCCTTGAGCAGCGGCTCGAGCTTGCCCACGGCCTCCACGTAGGCCGTGGCGGCGGCCTCTAACGCGGCGTCGCGCGGCTCGAGCGTGTTCGCTTTCTCGACGTTCTTCTTGCAGTCGGCGGTGTTGTAGATGGTGTAGGTGCCGTAGATGATGCGTTCGCGGCCGGTCGGGCCATTTTTGGCGGCCCAGCTGAAATAGCGCGCGCGCGAATCGAAGGCGCGCGCCGACAGCCGGTTGATGCAGCCGACATAGGCGTTGAGCTTCTCGGTGAGCGACGGCGGCGTTTGACCTTGGGCGGCCGCTGGCCCTGCGACGAGCGGGGCGAGCAGAAGTGTCGCTGCGAGGACGGCTGTCGTAAACGGCTTCATGATCGAACCCCCAATGCCAATGGCCGTGCGCTTGCCCAAATATTAGCCGCGATGGCTGGGGCTGTCCTAGCCATCGACGTCTCAAGCATCGCCGCGCCGTTGGGTAAGTCGCAGATGCCCGGCGCGAGGTTCAAGCGCGGAGGGCGCGTTGTTTCCGCCGTGAAATCGGCGACCGGATCGAACGGCAGCTTGGGATAGGGCGTGGCGTTGATGGTGTGGCTGGTGAAGCTGACCGGCAGCGTCTAGCCGTCCGGCGCCGCTTTCGCGACCGTGGCGGCCGCGAAATTGCTGCCGGCGCCGGGCCGGTTTTCGACCAGCACCGGCTACGAAGCACGCGCGCTAGGCATCCTGCCGAAGATTGAATTACAACCTATAGTATAATTATATTAATATATAATCTAGGGTAGTATCGCCAATCACAACACGGGAGGGAAGCGATATGACGACAAGTGCGTGCAATGGCATGGTCATTAAAGTGGTCAACTCCAGCGTGAAATATCTGGACGGAGCGCCCGCGCCGATCGTCATTGCCGGGGGCGGCGCCGCGTCGGACGGCAAAGGCGGCACGCTGACGGACGCGTCCGGCAATAGCCCGCCCAAGTTCCCGATCACCGTCGCCTTCAACGACAGCTACAGCTTCACGGCGAGTTCCGGGAGCAAGTCGGGCGGCTGGGCCACGGGCACGCTGGTGCTTCAGTGCATGTATGCGCCGAGCGCCACGCAGCCGGGCACGCCGCAAACCTTGACGGTCACCTATTCGGGTCAACCGAGCACTTTCCCCAGCCATGCCTCGAACTGCACCGGTTCGGGTTCGCCAAAAATAGATTCGGCGAATTTCACCGTGACCGGCAGCGGCTCGACCGGAAAGCAAAGCGCCTGCATTGTGGCCTTCAACGTCTTGAACGGCGGCACGGCCAGTTCATGAGCGCAAGAGCGGGTTAGCCTTGTCCCCGCGAAGGCGGGGACGCAGGCGTAGCCTGACGTATTGAAGCCGCCGAAGCAGCACGTAAGATGACTTGATCGGCTCGTCCGCCGAAACGCATCCTGTCCGCCATAGCTCGCGTGCGAGCGAGGGCGGAAGCGAAGCCCATCAATGCGGTCACGGCGTGGGCGATGGGTTTCGCACGGGCTCAACTCATCCGACGGGCTACCCCGGCGTCATGCCCTTGGCCTTGAGCACCTTGGCCGCATCCGGCGTGCGCAGGAAATCGATGAAGGCCTTGGCGGCGTCCGCCTGCTTGCTGTCGGCGGCGAGCGCGCCGTCCCACACCAGTTCGTCCTGCAGTTCGGCCGGGAAGGGGCCGGCGATGTCGACGCCGGGCGCGGCGAACACGGTGACGACGAACACGCCGAGCTCGGCGTCACCCTTGGCCACCGCCTGGGCGATCTCGCCCGCTTTGGCGACCGCCTTGGTCTTGGCCTTCATCGCCTCGCCGATGCCGAGTCTGTCGAACACCTTCATCACATAGGCGCCGCCGGCGCTCGCCGGGATGAAGGCGACGGATTTCGCCTTGAGCATGGCCTGCTTGAACGCCTCTGGAGTGCCGATGTCGGGCTTGGGCGCGCCCGCGCGCACCGCGACGCCGTAGCCGACGCGGCCGATCGTGGGCTTCGGTCCGGGCGCGAACTTGGCCGCGGCGCCGGCGTCCTTATAGACCTGCGCCGGCACGATGCCGACGTCGAACGCTTCGCCCGCGGCCGTGCGCTTGATGAGCTGCGGCAGCGCCGCGAAGAACACCGTCAGCTTGTGGCCCGAGGCGGCCTCGAACTGCGGCACCAGCTCGGCAAAGGTCCCGCCCATCGAGCCGCCGGTGATGACTTTGAGTTCGGCGGCCTGCGTGGCGGCCGGCAGCATCAGCGCCAGGCCGAGCAGCAGTCCCGTCATCGGAGATTTGTGCATTGTCGCCCCCCCCCCAATTAATTTTGACGGCAGAGTCTATCCTGTCAGGGCTGGGTCTGTCTTGGGCTTCGCGCTTGGGAGGGCAGGGTGCGTCCCTAGCCATTGAATGAGTGGCGGAAATTGGAATAGCGGATTACGCGGAGCCTGCAATCGGGCGGCGCGTTGCGCCGGCCCGTTGGCTAATCCGCCCAATGAGCTTAGCCTTAAGCGGGGCGAAAGGGACATTTTGTGAAAAAAGAATATCAGAAAAACAGTATCACGCTGATCGGCGGAATTTCGATGGGCACCGGCGTGATGATCGGCGCCGGAATTTTCGCGCTGACGGGCCAGATTGCCGAGCTTGCAGGTCCGTGGTTTCCGCTCTCCTTTGTCGCGGGCGCGATTGTCACGGGCTTTAGTGCCTATACCTACATCAAGATGTCGAATGCCTATCCCTCTGCCGGCGGGATCGCGATGATCTTGCAGAAGGCCTATGGCCCTGGGGCGATCGCCGGAGCCGCCGCGCTGTTGATGGCGCTCTCCATGGTGATCAACGAAAGCCTGGTGGCGCGCACCTTTGGAACCTACATCCTGCGGCCGTTTGATTTGGCCAGCCAAAATTATCTTGTGCCTGCGCTCGGCGTTGCGCTGATCGTCTTTGCCTATCTCGTCAACATATCGGGAAACCGCTCCGTCGGTGCGTTCGAGTTTGCGATGGCGGTGCTGAAAATCGGTGGCATCGCATTATTCGGCGCGGCGGCGCTGTGGGCGGGCGGCGCAAATCTCGCACCCGCCGCCGCCGCAAATCCAATTCCGCTCATGGGATTCACTGCATCCATCGCGCTCTCGATTCTCGCTTTCAAAGGCTTCACGACGATTACCAATAGCGACGCCGAGATGGTCGACCCGCGCCGCAATGTCGGGCGCGCGATCATCGTCTCCATCGCCATCTGTGTGATTGTCTATCTGCTCGTCGCCTTCGCGGTGCGCGCCAGCCTCACTTTGGACGAGATCGTGGCCGCCAAGGACTATTCATTGGCGCGCGCCGCAGAGCCGGCATTCGGGCAATATGGCTTTTACTTCACCATCGCGCTTGCCGTGATTGCGACCGCTTCCGGCCTGCTGGCGAGCGTTTTCGCCGTTTCGCGCATGCTCGCGATGCTCACCGACATGAAGATGATTCCGCACAGTCATTTCGGCATGTCGGGCTCGGTCCGCAGTCACACTCTCATTTATACCGTGGTCATCGCCGCGACCCTGACCGTGTTTTTCGATCTCAGCCGGATCGCGTCGCTTGGGGCCTTTTTCTATCTCGTCATGGACATTCTCATTCACTGGGGTGTCTATCGGCGCCTGCGGCATGAGATTGGCGCTCGCGGCTGGATACTCCTGACGGCCATGAAGTTTGACTTGGTCGTGCTCGCTGTTTTCGGAGCGATGAAGCTGCAATCGGATCCGCTGATTGTCGCGATCGCTGCCATCGCCATTGCGGTCGTGTTTATTTTTGAGCGGATGTATTTGTCACGTTGGACCGCCGCGAGCCGCGGCCATAAGAAGGGTTAATTGAAGTACGTAGGGCGGATTAGCGAAGCGTAATCCGCCATAAAGCCGTATGATGGCTCATGCCGAATTATCGCCGTGCCTTTGTCCCCGGCGGATGCTGGTTTTTCACTGTCAACCTGCTGGAGCGGCGGCGGACGCTTCTGGTCGACCGCATCGACACGCTGCGCGAGGCGGTCGCGCATGTGCGGCAGCGCTATCCCTTCGAGATCGACGCGTTTGTCGTTCTGCCGGATCACATGCATGCGGTGTTGACGCTGCCGCCGCGCGACGCGGATTTTTCGACGCGTTGGCGTCTGATCAAGACGCGATTTGCCAAAGCGCGAACGCCTCAGCGCCGTACGCAAGGCGCGCGGCGAGCGCGGCATCTGGCAACGGCGGTTCTGGGAGCATCTCATCCGCGACGAGGCCGACTACGCCCGCCATGTCGAATATTGCTATATTAATCCCGTGAAGCACGGCCTCGTCACGCGCGTACGCGATTGGACGCATTCGTCGTTTTATAGGGATGTGCGGCGGGGGATATTTTCCGAGGATTGGGCGGGTGATGTGGAGCCGAGCGGTGAGTTTGGCGAGGCTTCGTAGGGCGCAATAGCGAAGCGTATTGCGCCGTTTGCGGGCATGGATTGTCGGGAGGAAAGCGGCGGATTACGCTACGCTAATTCGCCCTACGGGCTGGATTAGATCGATGGCAACATTTGAATATGTCGAAATGCCCGAACCATTGGGCATTTTTGCGGGCGAGCTGTTTAAGCGCGGCTTAGAGTACTTGGAAGCATTAGAAATATTAGCGCACCAAAAAGACCGAGAACTCTTATACGCCAGTTATTTTTTGTTCGCGCACTCCCTCGAATTGTTGCTCAAATCATTCTTGGCAGCTAATGGTGTAACGAAGAGAGTTATTCGTCACGATCTAGGGCATAAGCTCCCAGAAATTATGAGTTTATGTGAGGTGTATTCTATTCCACACGTACCTAGTCTGAAGGAGTTTTCTGCGCATACTTTCGAGATGAACAAGGATTTCGACTTCCGCTATCCGTCTGGATACAATTTGTCGATGCCTCGGCCCGTCGAGTGCATTCCGATTGCTCGCGCTCTTGGCGCGGCAATCGAGCTCAGAGTGAACCGAGCGGCGTTATTCGCGCAAATACAATTTGCTAGTGAGACCGCTGCGCTCCGCGGTAAGAAAATACGTTGGAGTGATTGATCTTGTCAGTCGTTTATTCGAAGGTAAAGCCCAATAGCAGTTAGGGCGGCTTAGCCGAGGGCGTAACCCGCCGTTTGGCTTGGTTGGATGTCGGAAATGAAATGGCGGATTACGCTTCGTTAATCCGCCCTACGGGCTAGGCTGCACGTCCCGGTCATGTCGATAAACTACATATGTGCGCCTTCGCCCACGAACGAGAGATGGTTCCGGTTGTCTGAACAGATTCTCCGCGTCGATAAGTGGAGCCTCTACCAAGGTTAGGCTGCCAAGCGGAGGGGCAGCGGCGTGAAGTAGGCTCGATTGGGTGTCATGCCGTCAAGGCTCGAGTGTGGACGCCGGCCATTATAAAAGTCCAGGTAGCGGCCGATCGAAGCGCGGGCCTCGCT
>JBBRAL010000088.1:0-18123 GCA_038206805.1 Hyphomicrobiales bacterium
CGGCAAGAAAATTGGCACTGGCCCCGGCAAGAAGATCGGCACTGGGCCTGGCACCGGTAAGGTCGGTACTGGGCCCGGCACCGGTAAGGTCGGCACTGGGCCTGGCACCGGTAAGGTCGGTACTGGGCCTGGCACCGGTAAGGTCGGCACTGGCCCCGGCACCGGTAAGGTGGGCAAAAACACCAACGTCAACGTCAACATCAACAAAAACGTCAACGTCAACATCAACGTCAACCGCGGCGTCAATCGGTTCTGGGCGGGCGGCCGCTGGGCAACTTTCATCGGCATCGCCGCGCTGTCGGGGATCATGATCGACTCCGTGGCCTACGATCCCGACGGCTACGTCCCGTTGGCACGGTCGTATTGCGGCGGCTTTTCGGAAAACGGCTGCCGGCTCAATTGGCAGTCGGTCGCGCTTGAGGATGGCGGCGAGGATGTGCAATGCGTGCAATATTGCCCGCGGCGCGCGGATTCGACCGTTCCGCTCGCCGCCACCCCAGTCGCGGCGGTTGCTCCGGCACAGGCGCAGGCGCAGGGCTCGTGCGAGACCGCCATCTACGCCGAACCCAACCTGATGGGCGCGTCGACGACGACCGACGAAAATCAGCCGAAGCTGAGCGAAGTGGGCTGGCAAGGCGAAATCTCATCGATCGAGGTGAAAGCGGGCACTTGGGATTTCTACCCCGACGAAAACTTTGCCGGCGCTGCGATGCGATTGAAGCCCGGCACGTACAACACGCTCGGACAGGAATGGGACAAGAAAATCGGCTCATTCCAGTGCGTCAACCCGAGTTGATACGCGCGATCGGCATAGGGACGCGGAAGTCAGACCTCCGCGTCCCCTGCCACACCGCCCGGCATGCGGGTCCGCACCGGGCGGTTTGATGGCTTGAGGTTGGCGGGCAAGGCCTGCGACTCGCGGCTGTTAGGCCCGAGCGTTCGACAACGCTTTGATGAGCACCATCGCCTTTGAGACGTTGGCGGGCATGGGTCTCGTGCAGGCCCATGTCAGCGGCAAGCCATTGTTGAGCCGCAAAGCGGCGGTCGCTCTGGCACGTGCAGTCAAGCAGGGCCGCAAAAGATCAAGCGCAATAAAAAAAGAACGCTATAAGGAAGCGTCATGACCGCCAACGACACGCAAGCCTGGCCGAGCGAACTGCGCCTGCAGAAAGATCGCAAGACGCTCACCGTCACCTTCGACGGGGCCGGCAGCTTCGATCTTCCCGCCGAATATCTGCGGGTGAAAAGCCCGAGTGCGGAAGTGCAGGGCCATTCGGAGGAGGAGCGCAAGACCGTGCCGGCCAAGAAGAATGTCGAAATCATCGAAGTGCTGCCGGTCGGCAATTACGCCGTGCGGCTGGTGTTCGACGACATGCACTCGACTGGAATCTTCGGCTGGGACTATCTGCTCGATCTCGGCCGCAACTACGCGGCCTATTGGCAGGATTATCTCGACGAATTGGCCGCCAAGAATTTGAGCCGCGAGCCGCCGGCAAGGCGTTGAAGACCAAATGAGCGCGGGCAAATGGTGGGCGGTGTAGGGATCGAACCTACGACCCCACCCGTGTGAAGGGTGTGCTCTCCCGCTGAGCTAACCGCCCGGCCAGTTACGTCCGGGCGATATAAGGAGTGCGTCGCCGATGAGTCAAGGCGAAGCCGCCGGCGGTTAAGCTCTTATTGCGGCTCTTAATTCCGAAAATTAATTGCGGCTTTTCGGCTCGTCCTCATGCGGCAGACGCGAGGCATGGGTCTGCAGCGCGCGGATGCGGTCGGCGAGATTGCTGTTCGTCGGCTCGGTCTGGGCGAGCGCGGCCTCGGGATGGGCGGCGACAGTGCCGTTGCTGCCCCGGTCGCGCGCCGTTTCGGCGGCCAGGATGGCGTCGATCGGCGAGTTCGGGCCTTCCAGCGCCGATGCCAGCCGCGCCACTTCAGCCGCGACATCGTTGATGCGCTCGCGCAACAACGCGTTCTCCACCCGCTCGGAGGCCCAGGATTCCTCGGTCTCGCGTTTCATGGCGCCGAACTCGCGGGCGAGCCGGTCGCGCTCGTCCTTGGTGCGGTCGAGTTCGGTCAGCAAATTGGTATTTTCAGCCCGGAGCTTTCCGGTTGCCGAACTGGTGTGGCCGTCGAGCTCGGCGATGGCGGTGCGCAGATCGCTTTCGGTCTTGCGCGCCGTTTCGATCTCGACGCGCAGATTTTTGAGCTCGAATTCGCTTTCGTTGAGCCGCCGCGATTGGTCGCCGAGGCGGGTTTCCAGATCCTGGGCGCGGCGGCCGAGGATTTCGGCTTCGGTCGTTTGCGCCACCAGTGCATGCTCAAGCTGGGAGACGCGGCGGCCAAGGTTCTCGACCTTGCCGCGCTCTTCCGACAGTTCCTGGGTCGCGGCCTTGAGTTCGACGCGCTCGGCATCGCGGCGATCCTCCACCGCCTTGAGTTCGTTGCTGGCCTCGGTCAGCCGCTCCTTGAGCGCATCGACCTTGGTCTTGAGCGCGATGATATCGATCTTCTGGGCGTCGGCGAGGTTCGAACGCTCGTCCAGCTCGCTCATGTACTTTGTCAGTTCCGATTCCTTGTCGGACAGCGCGCGCTGGGCGTCTTGCATGGTGCCGGTCTTGACCGAGAATTCCTCCTCGGTGGTGCGCAACTGATCGCGCAACGCCTTGTCGCGCGCTTCCAGCGCGAAAATCGTGGCGGTCTTTTCGCCCAGTTCGATCTTGAGCCGGTTGATCGCATCGCCCTTCTTGCCGAGTTCTGCAAGCTGGCTGGTGCTCTTGGTCTTGAGCGTCTCCACGCTCATTTCGAGGCGTCGCGTCGACATGGCGAACTCGGCGCGCAGCTGATCCTTGTCGGCCTGGATTTCCGCCATCGACAGGGGGGTCGCGGCCTCTAACCGCCGCATGGTCAGGCGCACCGCGCGGCCATGGACGAGGGGAACGACGACGAGCCCGAACAGGGCTGCGACCAGAAACCCGATCCCGAAATACATGATCGGTTCAATCATGAACGACGCCTCCAAACCTCGCCCATACCCGCGATAACCCCACGGAAACCATGGCACGCGGGGGCAGGCGCTACCAGTCTAACCCACGATTAACCTAAACCCGGGGCCTGGTCGCAGGCGCTGGGCGGGTCACTGGTTCAGTTTTAGAGAGGGACGGCGATCAGAACGGGTTCCAGGTCGCCTGCGGCGTGAACTTGAGATAGCCGATATTGGCGCCGAGCCGCAATCCCACGCCGGAGCGGATCGGAACCAGAATGATATTGCCGGAAGCCAGCGCGGTCATGCCGAAGCCGCCGATAAAATAGGCCGAACCGTCGATGCCGCCGAAGCGCTGATAGATCGCCTCGGTCGCGGGCAGGTTATAGACCAGCATCATGGTGCGGGCGCCTTCACCGCCAGTGTCGAAGCCGATCGACGGGCCTTCCCAGAACACGCGCCGGTCGCCGGCATTCTTGGTGTAGAGCTTTCCGTCGCCGAAGCGCAGCCCCACCACAAAGGCGCCGCTGCCTTCCTGGCCGAGGATATAGCCATTGGGCTGGCCCCAGCGGCTGACCGCTTGCTCCACCACCTGTGCCAGTCCGCGCGATACCGTCCCGAAAAAGCGATGACCTTCGTTCACCAGTTCGTTGGGCGAAAACGTACTGGGCCGCGCGCGGGCCGGTTGGGCTTGAGGCTGACCTTGGGGTTGGACTTGGGGCTGGGCTTGGGGTTGGACTTGGGGCTGGCCCTGTGCCTGGGAAAGGGCAAAATCGGAGCCAAAGGCGAGCAGGCATAGTGTGAAGGCCGCTAGGCGCAGGATGGCGCGCATCGAATGCTCCATTGGATGATCGGGCTCAACAATCTGTCTGCGCATGATCTTTTCCGGAAACCGATCGCCGCTTTTCGGGATCATGCGCGCCCCGTTTAACCCTATGCTCACGCTGGCGGCGGTAATGTGGCCGCGATGCCGCAGCCCCGAATCGCTCAAAAGTTCCCTGGAATTATGACTGCAGCACGGCCGCAACGGAAGGCGCAGCTGGCCCTGGGGGCGCTGTTCGGTCTCGCTTTGTATGGTGGTATTTCAGCACCGCTAGCCCTGCGCGCCGCCACGGCCGATCGAATATTAGTCAATACCCAAACGGGTCTCGCCCTTAGCGGCTTCGACCCGGTGGCCTATTTCACCGATGGCAAACCGGAATTCGGCCGGCCGGACATGGAACTCAGCCTCGGCGGCGCAGTCTGGCGGTTTCGCAACGAAGGCAACCGGGCAGCCTTTTCCGAGCACCCCGATGTGTATATGCCGCGTTTCGGCGGCTACGATCCGGTGGCGATTGCGCGCGGCACCTCGGTGCCGGGTCACCCCTTGTTCTGGTCGGTAGTCGGGGGGCGGCTTTACCTCTTCTACAGCGATACGGCGCGCACCGCCTTTGCCGCCGACCCGGGCGGCGTTATCGAGCGCGCGACGCGCAAATGGCCGGATGTCGCGCGCACCATCGGGCGTTAGCGCCAGTTATTGGCTGGATCAGTTTCGGACCGAAGCCGCCTTGGCCGGATCGCCCCAGGCGATGAAGGACGGCACGCGAAAGTTTTCGGCAATACGGCCATAGGGCAGGGCTTTGCCCTCCGGGGTCGTCACGATGCCGCCGGCGGCAACCACCAGCGCGTGACCGGCGGCGATGTCCCATTCGCAAGTCGTGCCCAGCCGCGGATAGACATCGGCGGCGCCTTCCGCAATTCGGCAGAACTTGATCGAGGAGCCGCTGGAGTCATGCGCGACCGGTGGCAGGCGGGCGAGGAACGTATCGGTGGCCGGGTCGTAATGAGAGCGGCTCACGACCGCGACCGCGCCTTGCTGCGGCCAAGGCCGCGCGCTGATCGTCTCTGCCTGGTCGGCACCCTCCGGCAGCAGACGAAGCCGTTCGGCTTTCAAGCCGACGATGCCGCGCCAGATTTTATTCTGCTTTGGTGCCGCGATGATCCCGGCGATCGGCACGCCGCCGCTGACGATGGCGACGTTGACGGTGAATTCGTCGCGCCCGGCGATGAATTCCTTGGTGCCGTCGAGCGGGTCTACCAGAATGAAGCTGCCACCCAGCGCCGGCGGCGCCTCTTTGCCGGCCATTTCTTCCGAGACCACCGGAACCTTGGGCAAAAGCCGCGCCAAGCCTTCCAGGATCACCGCTTCCGATGCTTCGTCTGCTGCGGTGACCGGAGATTGATCGCTTTTAAGCCGGTGTGCCACGTTGCCCACTGCGATCTCGCAGATCACCGCGGAGGCACGCACAACGATCGCGGTCAGTTCTTCCAGAAGTGAAGCGGCTTCGGTCGGTGTTACGTCGAAACTTGAACTCAACTTGTGCGTCCTTTCGTCATAAAGCCGTCCTTGGCGGTGGCGCTGGTGCGGTGTATCACCGCCCGCAAGCCGATACGACCGGCGATTCGCAGTCTAATTGCACCCTGCACGCCCAGCGGAGACCAGTCCATGTCCGGATCTTCCATCGATGCGCTCGACCTCGCCGCCTTGCTGTGCTCGCGCGTCTGCCATGACCTGATCAGCCCGGTCGGCGCTATCGTCAACGGACTGGAAGTGCTGGCGGAAGAGACGGACGAGGAGACCAAGACCTTTGCGCTCGACCTGATCAAGAAGAGCGCCAACACGGCCTCCGCCAAGCTGCAGTTCTGCCGCATCGCCTTCGGCGCCGCCGGCTCCGCCGGCGCCCAGATCGATCTCGGCGATGCCGAGAAGATTACGCGCGGGTTTTTGGAGGACGACAAGACCAAGCTCGCCTGGAATCTGCCGCGTGCGCTGCTGGCCAAGAACCGGGTCAAGCTCCTGCTCAATATGCTCCTGATCGCCGGGCAGGCGATCCCGCGCGGCGGCAATCTCACGGTCGATCCGATCGGGTCGGGCGACAGCTTGGGGTTCAAGGTCAGCGCCGCCGGCACCAATGCCAAGGTTCCCCCGGCAGTCCCGGCATTGCTCACTGGTGAAGGCGGACCCGAGGCGCTCGACGCCCACCGCATTCAGCCTTTCTATGCCGGTTTGCTGGCCAAGGCCTGCGGCGTCAAAGCCGCCATCGCGATGGAAGGCGAGACGGTCGTGGTCAGCGCGCAATAAACCGCTTTTTGCACGGCAGTTTGAATTCGGATCGCGCGACTCGCCGGCTTTGGCCGGTTAACAAGACGTTAAAGCCGCGTAATCATACCGCCATCCGCAACCAAAATTAAACCCTTCATCGACACACTGGCCTCGCTCCCGACGGAGAGCGGTAGACCGGCCAGAGCCTGTCGACAAAGGCGTTTTTCATGGACGACCTGCTGCGGGAATTCGTGACCGAGACCAACGAGAGTCTCGACGTGGTCGACGTCGAACTCGTGCGTTTCGAGCAGAATCCCAACAACGCCAAAATCCTCGATAATATTTTCCGTCTCGTCCACACCATCAAGGGGACCTGCGGGTTCCTTGCATTGCCGCGGCTGGAAGCGCTTGCGCATGCCGCCGAGACCCTGATGGGAAAATTTCGAGACGGCTTGCCGGCGACAAATGACTCGGTCACGCTCATTCTTGCCACCATCGATCGCATCAAGGAAATTCTGCAATCGCTTGAGCACGACCAGCGCGAACCGGATGGCGCCGATGCCGATCTGATCGCCGATCTGGAGCGCATGGTCGAGAAGGTCGGATCGGCCGCGCCGCCGGCGGCGTCCCAGCAATCGATCGGAACGCTGACGCCGCAGGTGCTTGAGCGCCCGCTGCGTCCGGGCGAAGATTCGCTCGACGACCTCGAACGCGCATTCCGCGAAACGCCGGTTGAGCGTCCGCCTGTAAAGCTTGCCAGTCCGCCGGACCATCCAATCAAGGACGACGATACGGCCAAGGCCGCCAATCAGTCGATCCGGGTCACCGTCGATACGCTCGAACAACTGATGACGATGGTGTCCGAGCTGGTGCTCACCCGAAATCAACTGCTTGAAATCGTGCGCCGCCACGAGGACTCGGAATTCAAGACGCCGCTGCAACGGCTGTCCAATGTCACCGCCGAGCTGCAGGAAGGCGTGATGAAGACGCGCATGCAGCCGATCGGCAATGCCTGGCAGAAGTTTCCGCGCATCGTGCGCGATCTCTCGCACGAACTCGGCAAGCAGATCGAACTGGAAATGCAGGGTGCCGAGACCGAGCTCGATCGCCAGGTGCTCGACCTGATCAAAGACCCGCTCACGCATATGGTGCGCAATTCGGCCGACCATGGCCTGGAGCCGCCGGCCGCACGCCGTGCCGCCGGCAAGCCCGAGCAGGGATGCATCCGGCTTTCCGCCTATCATGAAGGCGGCCACATCGTCATTCAAATTGCCGATGACGGCCGCGGCCTCGACACCGCACGCATCAAGGCCAAGGCGGTGGCGCAGGGGCTGGTTTCCACGGCCGAAGCCGAAAAACTGGCGGAAGCCCAGATTCACAAATTCATTTTCGCGCCCGGCTTTTCCACCGCCGCGAAAGTCACCAATGTGTCCGGCCGCGGCGTCGGCATGGACGTGGTGCGCAACAATATCGATCAGATCGGCGGCACCATCGACGTCAAGTCGGTCGCCGGCGTGGGCCTGAGTTTCACCATCAAGATTCCGCTCACGCTTGCGATTGTCGCGGCCTTGATCGTCGAGGCCGGCGGCGAGTGTTTCGCCATCCCGCAACTGGCCGTGGTCGAGCTGGTGCGCGTGCGCAGCGGCGGCGAGCACCGCATCGAGCGCATCAAGAACACCACCGTGTTGCGGCTGCGCGACAAGCTGTTGCCGCTCGCGCGCTTGAGCCATTTGCTCGGTGCCGAAAGCGGCGGCGATGTGGAGAGTGGTTTCATTGTGGTCACGCAGGTCGGCAGTCAGACCTTCGGCATCGTCGTCGATGGGGTGTTTCACACCGAGGAAATCGTGGTGAAGCCGATGTCGAGCAAGCTGCGCCACATCGCGATATTTTCCGGCAATACCATTCTCGGCGACGGCTCGGTGATCATGATCATCGATCCGAACGGCGCCGCCCAGGCGTTCGGCAGCACGGTCACCTCGCATATGGCCGCCGCCGAAGCAGCCGAAGGCCAGCCGGCAACTACCGCCGAACAGAATACGTCGCTGCTGGTATTCCGCGCCGGCTCGAGCCAGCTCAAGGCAGTGCCGCTCGCGCTGATCACGCGGCTCGAGGAAATCGACGCCCGCAAGATCGAGCTGTCGAACGGCCGTCACATGGTGCAATACCGCGGCCAGCTGATGCCGCTCGTCAGCATGAACGAAAGCGTGCGCGTGAAGGGCGAGGGCGCCCAGCCGCTGCTGGTGTTCTCGGACGGCAGTCGCTCGATGGCGCTGGTGGTGGATGAGATCGTCGATATCGTGGAAGACCGCCTCGACATTCAAGTCGCCAGCGAAAACGCCGGCGTACTCGGTTCGGCCATCATCAAAGGTCAGGCGACCGAGATCATCGACGTCGGCCACTTCCTGCCGCTTGCTTTCGCGGACTGGTTCCGCCGCAAGGAGCAGCCCGCACGCGCCAAGTTGCGCTCGGTGCTGCTGATCGACGACTCGCCGTTTTTCCTGAATATGCTCAGCCCCGTGCTGCAGGCCGCCGGCTACGAGGTGACCGCGGCCGGCTCGGCGCACGAAGCGCTCGCCATGCTCAAGGGTGGCGCCACGTTCGATGTCGCCATCACCGATATCGACATGCCCGACATGGATGGCTTCGAACTCGCCGAGGCCTTACGCGCCGATCAGCGCACCGCCGATCTGCCGGTCATCGCGCTGTCCTCCGTTGTATCGACCGAGGCGGTCGAGCGCGGACGCCGGGCCGGCTTCCACGACTTCGTCGCCAAGTTCGACCGGCAGGGTCTGATCGCGGCGCTCAAGGAGCAGACCGAAGTCGGTCGCGCGGCGTGAAGGGCAAGCCATGAGCACCGAAACCAGCGACCGCAATCTGAAGGAATACGTGACCGCTATGATCGGCGGCCAACTCATCGGCTTGCCGATTTTGCGCGTGCAGGATGTCTTCATACCGGAACGGCTGACGCGGGTGCCGCTGGCGCCGCCGGAGATCGCCGGCGTGCTCAATCTGCGCGGCCGCATCGTCACACTGATCGACATGCGCGGCTGGCTCGGTCTCGCCAAGCGCGAGGATGACGGTCCGGCCATGGCCATCGGCGTTGAGTCACACGGGGAATCCTACGGCTTGCTGATCGACAGCATCGGCGAGGTCCTTAAACTCGACGACAGCGCGCGCGAGCCCAATCCGATCAATCTCGATTCGCGGCTGGCGCGCCTGTCGGCCGGGATTCACCGGCTGGAAGGCCAACTGCTCATGGTGGTCGATGTCGATCGCGTTCTCGATATCGGCGCGGAAGCGATCGCGGCATGACACGATTCAAGATTTCGATGATTTGCGGGACAACACCCGCAAGTAAACATAACGAGGCTGTAAGATGAAAACCTGTTTGGTGGTCGACGACTCCAGCGTCATTCGCAAGGTGGCGCGGAGAATTCTCGAAGGGCTCGAATTCCAGATCCTGGAAGCCGAGGATGGCGAGCAGGCGATGGAAGCCTGCCGGCGCCAGCTTCCCGAAGCAATCCTGCTCGATTGGAACATGCCGAAAATGGACGGCTACGAGTTCCTGCGCTCGCTGCGCCGCCTGCCGGGAGGCGACGGTCCTAAGGTGGTGTTCTGCACCACCGAGAATGACGTCGCGCATATCGCGCGTGCGTTGCATGCCGGCGCCAACGAATACATCATGAAGCCGTTCGACAAGGAGATCGTCGAGGCTAAATTCCAGGAAGTCGGACTGCTCTGATCCCGCCGTAATGCGCCCGTCCGCACCGGCCAGCAAACCCAGCAGAGCCCGATGAACGTCGCCGTCACGCCACAATCGACTGCCGCCGCCATCGGGCGGCGCATTCGCGTCATGATCGTGGACGATGCCGTGGTCGTGCGCGGACTGTTCGCGCGCTGGGTGGAAGCCGAGCCTGACCTGGAAGTGGTTGCGTCGCTGCGCACCGGCCGCGAAGCCGTGAGTCAGGTCGAGCGCGCCAATCCCGACGTGGTGGTGCTGGACGTCGACATGCCGGAGCTCGACGGCATCGCCGCCTTGCCGCTGCTGCTCGAGAAAAAGCCCGACCTGGTCGTGATCATGGCCTCGACGCTGACGCGGCGCAACGCCGAGATCAGCTTGAAGGCGCTCTCGCTCGGCGCCGCCGATTATATCCCGAAGCCCGGCAGCAATCGCGAAGTCACCGCCGCCGCCACTTTCCGCCGCGATCTGATCGAAAAGATCCGCCACCTTGGCCTGCGCTCGAAGCGTTTGCGGCCCAGCCAATCGCGCGCCGCCACCTCACCGGAGACAAGGCCTGCGCTGCATGACAAGCCGCATATCGTCATTCGCGATTCGGGCCATCCGCCGATCGCGCTGCGCCCGATGCCGGCAACGCCGCCGCGTGTGCTGCTGATCGGCGCCTCCACCGGCGGCCCGCAGGCCCTCAATATCATTGTCCCGCAGATCGGCAGCCTGCTCGACCGCGCGCCGGTGCTGATCACCCAGCACATGCCGCCGACCTTCACGGCCATCCTTGCCGAACACCTCGCCCGCATCGTCAAGCGTCCGGTGCGGGAAGGCCGCGACGGCGAGGAGGTCAATGCCGGCGCCATCTATCTCGCCCCCGGCGGCAAGCACATGAAGGTCGCCCGCCGTGATGGCATCGCGGTAATTGTGCTCGACGACGGTCCGCTGGTTAATTTCTGCAAGCCCGCCGTGGACCCGTTGTTTACGTCCGCCGCCGCGGTTTGGGGTCACAAGGTGATGGGCCTCATGCTGACCGGTATGGGCGCCGACGGGCTGCGCGGCACGCAGGCCGTTATTGCCGCCGGCGGCAATGTGATGGCGCAGGACGAGGCCACAAGCGTGGTCTGGGGCATGCCCGGACAGGTAGCCCTCGGCGGCCTTTGCTCGGCGGTACTGCCGCTCAACGAGATCGCACCCCGGCTCATGCGCGTGTTCGCGGGAGAAAAGCCGTGACGCCGCAGGATTTCGACTATCTGCGCAAGCTGTTGCGCGAACGCTCCGGCCTGGTGCTCTCGGCCGAGAAGCAGTACCTAGTTGAAAGCCGGCTGCTGCCGGTCGCGCGCCGGCACGGCCTCGCGACGCTGGCCGAACTGGTGGGCAAGCTCAAAATGCCCACGGGGCTCCCGCTGGCCGTCGAAGTGGCCGAGGCGATGACCACCAACGAGACATTTTTCTTCCGCGACAAGGTTCCGTTCAAGCATTTCCGCGAGACCGTGATGCCGGCGCTGATCGCCGCGCGCGCGCGCGAGAAGCGCATCCGGATCTGGTGCAGCGCGGCTTCCACGGGCCAGGAACCCTATTCGTTGGCGATGTCACTGAAGGCCATGGGCCATGCGCTCGCCGGTTTCCGCGTCGAAATCCTGGCGACCGACCTGTCAGACGCGGTGCTGGCGCGGGCGAGATCCGGCATCTACAGCCAATTCGAGGTACAGCGTGGCCTGCCGATCCAACTGCTGGTGAAATTCTTTACCCAGGTCGGCGAGAGCTGGCAGATTGCGCCCGAAATTCGCGCCATGGTGCAATTCCGCTCGCTCAACCTGCTTAACGACTTTTCTCCGCTCGGCACATTCGACATGGTATTCTGCCGCAACGTGCTGATTTATTTCGACCAGGACACGAAAATTGGCGTGCTCAACCGCATCGCGCGCCAGATGCCGGATGACGGCTACCTGGCGCTCGGCGCCGCCGAGACCGTGATCGGTCTGACCGAGGCGTTCAAGCCGATGGCCGAAAAGCGCGGGCTGTATGTACCGACTTCGGCGCGAGCCTCGGCTAGGCGTGCCGAACTGAGCAACGTGGTGATGTTCGCGGCCAAGGGATAGACTTGAGTTCTGCCGTTCCGGGCAGGCCTATAATCACCCCGCTCTAATCGCCCCACATAATTATCGAATAGTCTGACGGTCGCTCAGGACCTCGCGCTGCGGCGCTCGATGCGGCAGCACCACCGGCTTTTGGCGCCCGGGCTTTGGCTCCTGCGCTAGCGGCTTTTGCGGCGCCGGCTTTAAATGCGAAGGCCTCGATCTCGGCATTGGCGTGTCCACCGACTTTAATTCGACGGTAGGCGTGGGCGCCGGTTTTGCCACGGGCGCCGGTGTGGGCTCCGCCACCGGCGGGAACAGCGCCGGGCTTGCCGGCGGGAACGTATCCGCCGAATAGACGTAAGCATTGTAGCGATTGCTGCGGATAGGCAATTGCGCTTCCTGGATGACGCGGTCGCCCTCGCGACGATTCTCGAAACTGCTGCCGCGGTTGCTGAAGCTCACGGCGTAGGTCGGCTTTGACTTGGTCAGCGGATCGTCCGGAGCGATGGTGCGGTCGAATTCGTGCTTGTCGTAGAACGCGATGCCCCGATCGAGGAAAGCAGTCGCGAAGTCCGGATTGAGTTTGATCGCCTGATTCATGTCGCGCTTGGTGTGTTCGAAGTCGCGCTTGTCGTAAAAGGCAATGGCGCGATTATAGAGCGCCAGCGCATAATTGGGGTTGATGGCCAGCGCCTGGCCGTAGTCGGCGATGGCGCGGTCGAAGTCGCCCTTGTTGCGATAGTCGAAGCCGCGATTGTTGAAGGCGCGCGCATTCTTCGGGTCGAGCGCGATCGCCTGGTTGAAATTCTCGATCGCCGCGTCGAACTCGCTCTTGTTGTCGTAGGCGATGCCGCGCCCATTATAAGCGGCCGCGAAACTTGGATTCATCTTGATCGCCGCGTCGAAATCCTTGATCGCGCGATCGAGGTCGCGATTTTCGTAATAGGCATTGGCGCGATTATAGTAAGCGATCGTATAGTCGGAATTGATCTTGATCGCCTCGCCAAAGTCGGCAATGGCGCGGCCTATCTCGCCCTTGTTGCGATAAGCGAAGCCGCGATTGTTGAACGCGACCGCGTTTTTCGGGTCGAGTTTGATCGCGACGTCGAAATCCTGAATGGCGCGGTTATTGTCGCCCTGCATGCCGTGGCTGGTGCCGCGGTCGTTAATGAAGGCCGATGATTTGGGATCGAGCCGCACCGCCTGGTCGAAGTCGGCGATGGCGCGAACGAGGTCGCCTTTCATCCGGTTGGCGATGCCGCGATTGTCGAACGCGGCGGCGTTCCTGCCATCGATCCGGATCGCCTGACCGAAGTCGTTGATGGCGCGGTCATAGTCGCGTTTGTCGCGATAGGCGAGGCCGCGGTGATGGAAGGCGAGATCGTAATTGGGGCTGTGCCGGATCGCCTCGCTGAAATCGGCGATGGCGCGGTCAAAATCGCGCTTCTCGTGATAGGCGTTGCCGCGCTGGTAGAAAGCGAGCGCGAACTTGCCGTCGAGCTTGACCGCTTCGCCAAAGTCGGCGATGGCGCGGTCAATATCGCCCCTGAGCCGGTAGGCAATGCCGCGATTGTAGAAGGCCAACGCGTTCTTGGGATCGAGAATGGCGACCTCGTTGAGATCGGCAATGGCGCGGTCGGCGTCGCCCTTGGCGCCGTAGCTCAGTGCGCGGTCGTAATAGGCCAACGCGTTGCCTGGCTTGAGTTTGATTGCCTGGTCGAAATCCGCGATGGCACGGTCGTAGTCGCGCTTGAATTCCAGCGCATTGCCGCGATTGTAGTAGGCGGCCGCATAGTTGGGGTTGAGCTTGATGGCCTGCTCGAAATTCTGAATAGCGCTGTCGACGTCGTTCTTGTCGCGAAAGGCGAGGCCGCGATTGTAGTAGGCGAGGCTGTTGCGTCCGTCGAATTTGACCGCCTGCCCGAAGTCGGCGAGCGCACGGTCGAGGTCGCCCTTGGCGGCATAGGCAACGCCGCGGTCGTTGTAGCCTTGCGCATAGCTCGGGTTCAATTTGATCGCCTGGGTCAGGTCGCCGATGGCGCGGTCAAAATCGCGCAGGTTGGCATAGGCGTTGCCCCGGTTGTTCAAGGCCAGCGTATCGGCCGGATCGAGCTTGATCGCGCTGTCGTAGTCGGCGACCGCCGGCGCGTAGTCGCCCTTGTCGTATTTGGAGTTGCCGCGATCGTAAAAGGCGATGGCATGCCCGCTGTTGAGCTTGATCGACTGATCGTAGTCCAGGATGGCGCGATCTAGCTGTTTCTTGGCGGCATAGGCGGTGGCGCGGTTATTGAACGTCGGCGCATGTTGTGCGTCGAGCGCAATCGCCTTGTCGAAATCGGCGATGGCTTGGTCGGCGTCGCCCTTCAGGCGGTTGGCGATGCCGCGATCGTTAAACATCATGGCCTGGTTCGGATTGAGCTTGATCGCCTGGGCCAGATCGCCGATCGCCTTGTCGTAGTCGCCTTTGCTCGTCAGCGAATTGCCGCGTGCGTTGAACGCCACCGCAAGTCCGGGATTGAGCTTGATCGCCTGGTTGAAGCCCTCGATGGCGCGGTCGTAGTCGCGCTTCTCGTGGTAGGCAATGCCGCGGTTATAGAAGGCGGCCGCGTTCTTCGTATCGAGTTTGGTCGCCTGCTCGAAGTCCTGAATGGCGTGGTCGAAGTCCTGGTGCTCGTAGCGTGTTACGCCACGGTCATAATAGGCGGCGGCGTCCTTCGGGTTCAGCCTGATCGCCAAATCATAATTCGCGACAGTGCGCTGATAGTCGTGTTTCTGGAAATAGACGTTGCCGCGATTGTAGTAGGCGGCGGAGAAATTCGGATTGATCTTGATCGCGTGACTGAAGTCGGCGGCTGCGCGATCGAGTTCGTTCTTTGCGGCGAAGGCGATGCCGCGATCGTTGTAGGCAAGCGCGAAGATCGGGCTCAGCCGGATCGGCCGCACCGGCTCGGTGCCGTCGCGCTCGTAACCGCGCTGGCCGCGAATGTCGTTGCCGCTCGGGCTCGGCGCAATGATGTTGTTGGGATTGATCTTGATCGCGGTCTCGAAGTCCGCGATGGCGCGTTCAGAGTTGTGCTGCTCGTAATAGGCGATGCCGCGGTCGTGATAGGCGAAGGAATCCCTGCTGTTGAGCTTGATCGCCTGGCTGAAGTCGGCGATGGCGTGCTCGAAGTCGCGCTTGTCGAAATAGGCATTGGCGCGGTTGTAATAAGCGGCCGAATAGGTCTTGTTGAGACTGATCGCCTGGTCGAAATCGGCGACGGCACGGTCGCTTTCGCCTTTGTAGCGATAGGCGAGGCCGCGGTTGTTCAGCGCCGCGGCGTTTTTCGGGTCGAGCTTGAGGGCCTGGTCGAAGTCCTGGATGGCGAGAGCGATTTCGTTTTTGGTGCCGTAGGCCACGCCGCGGTCGTAATAGGTCCCAACAAGGCTCGGATTGAGCTTTATCGCCTGATTGAAGTCGGCGATGGCGCGGTCATAGTCGCGCTTGTCGAAATAGACGTTGCCGCGGTTACTGAGGGCAAGCGCGTAGCCCGGCTCGATCGTGGCCGCCGCGCTGAAGTCGGCGATGGCGCGGTCGTTTTCGCCCTTGGCTCGATAGGCCAGACCGCGGTTGTTGAAGGCGACGGCGAACTTACCGTCGAACCTGATCGCTTGACTGAAGTCGGCGATGGCGCGGTCGTATTCGTGCTTGTTGCTCCAGGCCAGCCCGCGCGTATTGTAGGCTTTCGTGTTGCCTGGATTGAGCTTGATCACCTGGTCAAGATCCTTGATGGCGCGGTCGTGATAGCCGATCGTTTCCAGTGTCTCACCGCGGTTGAACAGCGCCATTGCAAAGCCGGAATTGATGCCGATCGCGGCATCGAAATCTTTGACGGCGCGATCGAACTCGCCCTTGCTCTTGTAAGCCATGCCGCGGTTGTTCAGGGCCGCGTCATAATACGGACTGGCCTTGATCGCCCCGTCGAAGTCGGCGATGGCGCGATCGAACTCGCGCTTCTGCAGGAAGATGGCGCCGCGATTGTTGAGAGCGACCGCGAAATTGGGATCGAGCTTGATTGCCTGGTCGAGATCGGCAACCGCCCGGGTCAAGTCGCCTTTGCGCTGATAGAGCAAGGAGCGGCTGTTGAACACGCCGGCATAGCTCGGATTGAACTTGATAGTCTGCTCGAAGTCCTGCAATGCGCGGTCGATCATGCCGCGCGCGGCATAGGTATTGCCGCGCTCGGTGAAGGCGGCGGCGTATTTCGGGTCGAGCTTGATGGCCTGGTCGTAGTCGTGCACGGCGTGGTCGTAGTCGCCCTTGTGCTGATAGGCGTTGCCGCGATCGACGTAGACCGCAGTGAATTTCGGATCGAGCCGCAGCGCCTGGTCGAAGTCGGCAATGGCGCGGTCGAAATCGCGGCGGTCGCGATAGGCCAGGCCGCGGCCATAGGCGGCGAGCGTGTCATTCGGGCTGAGCCGGATCGCATGGCTTAGGTCGGCGATGGCGCGGTCGTATCCATGGCGCGCGTAATGCGCCATGCCACGATTGTAATAGGCCGCGCCGTAGTTCGCATTGAGCTTGATTGCCTGGTCGAAATCCGCGAATGCGTGTTCTTCATCTTTTAGTTTGAGAGAACTTAAGCCGCGCGCGTTGTAAGCCTCGGCGTTGTTCGGATCGAGTTTGATCGTGCGCGTAAAGTCGACAACCGCGCGCTGGTAGTCGTGTTTGTCCTGGTTGACGAGCCCGCGGCTGTAAAAGGCGCCGGCATAATTCGGGTCGGCCTTGATTGCCTCGTCGAAGTCGGCGACCGCGCGCTCGAAATCGTTTTTCTTCTGGAGCGCATTGCCGCGATTGGTGATCGCGGCGGCCGATTTCGGGTCGATGCGGATCGCCTGGTCGAAGTCGGCGATGGCGCGGTCGGAGTCGCCTTTGGCGCCATAGGCCAGCCCGCGTACGTTGAAGGCGGCGGTATAATCGGGCTTGATGTTGATCGCCTGGTTGAGGTCGGCGATGGCGCGGTCGTAATCGCGCTTGTCATAAAGCGCGCTGCCATGCGCGTAGAAGGCGTTGGCGTTCTTGGGGTCGAGCTGAAGCGCCTGTTCGAAGTCGGCGAGCGCGCGATTGATGTCGCCGCGGTTACGGTAGGCGAGGGCGCGATTGTAAAAGGCATTCACGTTCTTCGGATCGAAGCGGATGGCTTGCACAAAATCGGCGATAGCGCGCTCGTCGTCGCCCTTGGTTCGCAACGCCAAGCCGCGATTGTAGTAGGCGAGGCCATTCTTCGGATCGATCCGGATCGCCTGGTCGAAGTCGTTGATGGCACGGTCGGTCTCGCCGCGCGCGGCATAGGTGACGCCGCGGTTATAGCGGGAGAGCGCGTCCTTCGGGTCGAGCTTGATCGCCTGGCTCAAGTCGGGCAGCGCCTTGTCGTAATCGTGCTTGGCGAAAAAGGCGACGCCGCGGTCGTAATAGGCCAGTGCGTATTTGTTATCGAGCTGGATCGCCTGATCGTAGTTGCGGATGGCGCGGTCGAATTCGTACTTGTCGTAATAGGCATTGCCGCGATTGTAGTAGGCCAGCACGTAGTTGGAGTTGAGCAACAGGGCCTGATCGTAGTCCTTGATGGCGCGGGCGATCTCGCCGCGGTTGCGGTAGGCCAGGCCGCGGTTGTTATAGGCGAAGGCGTCGCGCGGATCGAGCAGGATGGCCTGATCGAAATCCTGGATTGCGCGGTCGACGTTGCCCTTGGCCGCGTAGGCGATGCCACGATCGTTGAGTGCCAGAATGTAATCCGGATTGATTTTGATGGCCTGGTCGAAGTCCTGGATGGCACGCTCGTAGTCGCGGATGTCGCGATAGGCGAGGCCGCGGCTTTCATAAGAAACCGCGTCGTTGGGATTGAGCTTGATGGCACGGTCGTAATCCGGAATGGCGCGATCGGGTTCGCCCTTGGCGCGGTAGGCCATGCCCCGATTGTAATAAGCGAGCGCGAAGTTCGAATTGAGTTTGATTGCCTGATTGAGGACGTTGATGGTGCCGCTGTAATCGCGCTTGTCGTAGTAGAGATGGCTTAGCGCATTCAGCGCGACCGTATTTTTCGGGCTGTATTTGACCGCTTGCTCGAGGTCCTGCAGCGCGCGATCGGTCTCGCCGCGATCGCGGAAGAGAAGGCCGCGGTTGAAGAACAGCTCGCCGTCCTTCGAATCGAGCTTGATGGCTTCGTCGAAATCGCGGACGGCGCGGTCGATGTCGCCTTTGCTGCGGTAGGCTTTG
>JBBRAL010000089.1:0-17270 GCA_038206805.1 Hyphomicrobiales bacterium
GGCGGCTGTCGATCACGATGGAAGCGGCATTTTGCGTCGAGACGCTGGAGGATGCTTTGGTCCGTCACGGCAAGCCGGACATTTTCAACACGGACCAAGGTTCGCAGTTCACCGGCCAGGCCTTCACCGGCGTGCTCGCCAACAACGAAATCGCGATCAGCATGGACGGCAAAGGAGCTTGGCGGGATAACGTCTTTGTCGAGCGGCTGTGGCGCAGCGTCAAATATGAGGAGGTGTATCTGAGGGCCTACGACAGCGTCAGCGAGGCCCGCGCTTCGATCGGCCGTTACCTGGACTTCTATAATGGCCGGCGCCCACATTCAAGCCTTGACGGCACGACACCCAATCAAGCCTACTTCACCGCGCTGCCCCTCCGCATGGCAGCCTAAACCCGGCAGACGCTCCACTTATCGACGCGGGAAATCTGTTCAGACAACCGGGACCACCTCATTATAAACGAAATTTCTACAGCGCTAGATAAGCCGTTTAGTCCATATAGGATTGTCGGCACTCCACCGACAATTATCCCGCTAATCAGTGAGGAGCAGGCCGCGTTGCTCAAACGGAATGTGGCCGTAGTGTTTTCTTCCCTGTTTGGTGGGGCAAAGGTTCATCTTCAATCTGCTCTAGATTCTTTGAATTCGGAAGATTTTCGGGGTGTCGTCCGTGAGTCGATCGATGCCGTTGAAAGTGCCGTGCGCGACTTCACGAATGATCCCAATGCAGTTTTGTCAAAGGCCATCAGAAAGCTTGCTGATGAACGGAATGTCCATCGTGCACTTTGTGATGCGTTTGGAAAACTCTATGCATACTCCAGTGACGAGAACGGAATTCGTCACGCTTTAGTGTTTGGAGAAAATGAGCAAGTAGGCTTGGACGAGGCAATCTTTTTTGTCTCAGCATGTAGTGCATTTGTTGCTTTCTTGTCGCAAAAGAATTTCGAACACAGCAACTCGTAACGTAGAGCTGTAGCAATATGCACCCAAGACGGCTCGGATGGAGAATTAGGAGAACTCCTGGCCGCTTTGGCTCACTCCAACTCCACCCTCAAATTCCTCACCACCGCGCTCGCCGCTTTCCGCAGCTCCGCCAGCGTCACCGATCCTCCCAAGGCCGCAGCCGGGCCGCATGGCGGACATAGTGAATGACAACGTCGCCATTTTCGGCAGTGTAGAAGACAAGGTAGGGATAATGCAGCACCGGAGCCGCGCGTATGCTTGGCATTTCGGTCGCCTGTGCCGAGAGTGGAAAGCGGGCGAGACGCTCCGCAACCGATTTGATTGCATTGAGGAACGCGGCAGCGACCGCTGGATTAAGTTCTGCCAAATAAGATGAAATCTGGTCGAGATCGCCGAGAGCCTCGCGCGTATAGCGCAGGCTCATGAGCGAAAGCGGCTAAACAGCGCGGCGACTTCCTCGTCGCTAGCGAATTCGCCTCGTTTGGCCGACGCGAGACTGCGCTCAATACGTTTGCGATCCTCGTCGTCGAGACGAAATGCGCCGAAATGCTTGGCCTCGGTGTCGATCATGAACCGGACCAATTCGGCCTGCGCCTCGTCCGGCCAGGACGCGGCGCGCTCCATCAGAGCTTCGAGGGTTTTGGTCTGAGTCATGGCGCATTTATATCACGAATCGGCTCGCCGGCGCCACGCCGGATCCCAGTCGCCCGCCCGCCGCGGTATCCCTTGCATCCGCCTTAAGTATTTTTCCGGAGGCAATTGCCGCCGCGCGGCGGTTCGGCGTTGCGCTGGATCAATGCGGTGGCCGCTGAATCGGTTCAAACGGCTGGCATGATGCGATTTTACAGAGCGCACGCCCAGCCTCCTGTCCCGCCCCCGCAGGGGCCTGATAGCGCCCGCGTCCTGCCGGCAATCCACGGCGAACTCGGGCAGACGACGGTTGTTGCCGCTTGGCCGGCCGGGGTGTCGCAACTGGCGCAGGCCATCGACGCCAGCCAGCGCTGCGATAATCAGGTAATGCGCAGCGACTGGATCGCACGCGCGCGCGGCTGATCGCCGCATCTGCATTCATCGACTGAGCTTGTTTGCTTGCTCATTTTTTCGCGAATGAGTGACGCTCGATTCCCTCCCCCTGAAAGTGGGAGGGTTAGGGAGGGGGGCATTACAGCCATCGATTGACCCCCACCCGCCCGCCTCCGGCGGGCGACCTCCCCCTTTCAGGGGAAGGTAAAAGCGGACGCTACACCGCCACCGAATGCTGCTTCTGGCTGGCCGCGAGATAAGTGTCGAACGCCGCCGCCGCGATGCGCACGTAAGGCCGCCCGCGTTCGGTGACTTCGATGCGGCTCGCGTCGATGGTCAGCAGGCCTTCGTCGGCAAGGGGCTTAAGCGCCGCGATTTCCTTGTCAAATTGCGCCGCGCCGCCATTCACCGCATCGAGATCGAGCGCCATATCGCACATCAGCCGCTCGATGATATTGGCGCGCGTGCGGTCGTCGTCCGACAGCGCGAGGCCCTTCACGATGGGGAAACGCTTGGCGGCGATGGCGCGGCTATAGCCGCCGAGATCAGGGGCGTTCTGCACGAAGCCTTGCGGCAGCCGGCCGATGGAGCTCGCCCCCAGCCCGATCAGCGCATCGGCGTCGTCGATGGTGTAGCCCTGGAAATTGCGGCGTAGCCTTCGCTCGCGCACGGCCACACAGAGTTCGTCCTCGGCCAGCGCGAAATGGTCGAGGCCGATGGCCTGGTAGCCGAAGCTGCCGAGCGTCTCGCCCGCGACCTGCGCCTGTTCCAGCCGCTCGGACAGGCCGGGCAGCGTCGCCTCGTCGATCAGCCGTTGGTGCGACTTGAACCACGGCACATGCGCATAGCCGAACAGCGCCAGCCGCTGCGGCTCGAGCGAGGCCGCCAGTTCCGCGCTGCGGGCGGCGTCGTATGTAGTCTGGCCGGGGAGCCCATACATCAGGTCAATATTGAGATTGGCAATGCCGGCCTCGCGCAGCCAGTCGGCGGCGCGCTCGACCGTTTCAAACGGCTGCACGCGGCCGATCACCTGCTGCACATGCGGCGAGGCATCCTGCATGCCGAGGCTGGCGCGGTTGACGCCGATCGCCGCCAATGAGCGCACCAGCGGCTTGTCGAGCCGGCGCGGATCGAGCTCGATGGCGTGTTCCTTCAATTCCGACAGGTCGAAGCGCGAGGCCAGCCGCGCCGCGATGGTCTCCAGCCATTGCGGCCCGAGGATCGAGGGCGTGCCGCCGCCCCAGTGCAGATGCGTGAGTTTGCGCCCCGACACCACTTCGAGCAGTGCGATTTCCTCGAGCAGCCGCTCGGCATAGGCATCGATCGGCTCGCGCTTGCGCACCGCGCGGGTGTTGCAGCCGCAATAGAAGCAGAGGTCGGTGCAGAACGGCACATGGATATAGAGGGAGAGCCGCGCGTCGGGCGACAATGCGGCAAGCCATTCGCCATAAAGTTCCGGCCCGATGGCGGCGGAAAAATGCGGCGCGGTCGGGTAGGAGGTGTAGCGCGGGACGTTGCGCTCGGCGAGGGCGAGGGATGTGCTCATGGCGCGGCCAATGTGGGCATAACCCATCTGTTGCAAGTCAAAAGAAGCATGCGGCGCCCCCGCCGGGATGACTGCGGCGAAACTAGCGGTATTTGGCGCCCGCCCGCCTTGCGATAAATCAATTGGCGGCCGGCCCGGTTTGCCTGTGGAACCCGCCCGTGTTCACCCTCACCGCCACTCGCAACCGCTCGAGGGGGGAGGGCCAGGCAACCCCTAAAAACGCAACATCGCCGGGCTTTTTGGGCCCGGCGATGCGGAAAATTGCGAAATTTCCAAATCCCTCCCCCCATTCGAGGGGGCGGCAGAATGCGGCGGCTCAGGCGGCGTTGGCGGCGCGCGGGCGGGCTTCGTCCGGCGTGCGCTGGCTGCGCTGTAGGGTCATGACCTCGCGCATCAGGCGCGCAAAGTCGCGGCGGCCGCTCTCCAACGCGCCTTCGAGCACCGCGCGTTCCAGCTTCTCGCGCCGCAGCGCCCCGTTGAGTTCCTCGATGGTCTGCTCGGCAGCCTGCTTGTCGTTGCTTGCCGCCGCTTCCAGCAGGGCGATGCGCTCGTTGAGCGCGCCGATGCTGTCTTCGGCGCGCGCCAGCGCGGCTTCCTTGATGGTGAAGGCACGCGCCAGCGTGGCGCTGCGTTCGACCAAGGCGGCGCGGGTTTGATCGATCTCCTTGAATTCGGAATCGCGGTTGATCCGCTGGGCTTCCAGGTCGGAGACGCGCGCCTGCAGCGCGTCGCGCTGCATGGCGATGTCGCCGGTGCGCCGGTCGTAGTCGCGGATCTCCTCGGCGCGGGCGAGCAGATGCTCGCGCGCCTCGATCAGCAGCCTTTCGGTCGACGACGCGCGCGCCTGCAGGGCGTCGAACCGCATGCGCTGGCTGGTGAGTTCGTGCTCGCGCCGTTCGTTGGCCTCGTCGAGCGCCGAGACCAGCCGCGCGCGTTCGTTGTTCACTTCGGCGAAATTGGCTTCGACGTGGCGCAGGCGGCCTTGCGCGGCATTGAGGCAGGCTTCGGTTTCGGCGAGCTTGCGCGACAGCCGGGCCGAATCCGCGCTGGCCTTGTCGAGCGAGGTCTGTTGCGCGCGCCTTTCGTCCTCCGCCGTCAATAGACGTTGCCGTGCGGCGTTGAGTTCGGATTCGAGCGTGATGATGCGCTTTTCGGTGGCCGCCAGGCGCTCGTCGAGCCGGCGGTTCTCCTCGCGCAAGGCCGTGCTTTCCCCGGTCTGCTGCTGCAGGCGCGCTTCCAGATCAATGATCTGGGAGCGTCGCGCGGCGATATCGATGGCGATCTCGGCCTTGGTGGCTTCCGCCGTGCGCAGCAAATTCTGTGTGCTGGCAAGTTCCTGGCGCAGCGCCCGGCATTCGCTGTCGGAGGCCGCGGTCTTCTTTTCCAGCTCGGCGACTTCGTTGCGCAGCTTGCCATAGGCGGTGCGGGTATTGTTGAGCACCGTCTGCAGACCGATCTTCTCGGACTTCTCTGCCTCGAAGGCGCGCAGCGTCTTGCTCACCGGATCGGCCAGCTTACCGACTGCGGCCTTGATGGCGTCGAGTTCGCCGATCTTGGCATTGGCGTCGAGTAGCAGGTTGCGCAGCGACTCGTTGTCGCCGCCGATCTGGGCGCCGAGGGCGGAGAACAATTCCTCGTCGAGTTCGAGCGGATTTTCGGGCAGGTTCGTAATGCTGGCGGTGCTGGCTTGGGTCGGCTCGTCGAATAGCCCAGCCTTGCGGGCGAAGAGGCCCCCGAATTTGCTCATTGACGTGATCCTTGTGGTGCGCCGATCCGCCCGGCCGAAGCGACGCCGAATCACCTTGCAATCAATTCCGATTGAATCTGGATCGTGCTGGTAAACGGTTGGTTAATGCGCCACCGGCCGGCGCGAAAAAACGTTTTCTATCAGACGGTTGGCAGCCCCACCGGGGCTGCCGAACGCGTCACGCCCGTTTGGCGATGAACAGGCCTTCGCACAGGCGGAAGGTGAGCTCCGCGTCCGCGCCTTTTGGCTCCAGCGTCGATTTCACCTCGGGGGTCGCCAGCGCCAGCATCGAGCGCAGGAAGGCCTGCATATTGGCGTCGTGGCGGGCCGCCCAGCTCTTGAATTCCATCTGCTTGTAAAGCTGCTCTTCGTGCCCGATGGCAAAACCGTGCGCCTTGAGGGTCGTGCGCCACTCATCCATGGTCCAGGCGCGCAGGTGGCTGGGATCGCGGAAGCGCTCGAAGGCGTTGACATAGTCGCCGACGCTGCCCGCCGGCACCACATTGTCGACCACCGCGAACAGGCCGCTCGGCTTGAGCACGCGGTGCACCTCGTCGAGGAATTCGGCAATCGAATCGAAATGATGCGGCGCGATGCGGCAGGTGACCAGGTCGAAACTTGCATCCTCGAACGGCAGCGCTTCAGCCTTGGCATAGGCCGTGCGGACATTGGCGAGGCCACGTTTGGCGGCCTCGGCTTTGACCATGTCGAGCATTTCCTGGGTGATGTCGGTCGCCCACATGCGCTCCACATGCGGTGCAAAGGTATAGGCGACATGGCCGCCGCCGGTGGCGACGTCGAGCGCGCGCCAGGTTTTCTGCGGGGAGGTGAGGGCGACCAGGCGCTCCAGGCTCTTGCCGAGCGCGTGCGGCGTCGAAGTGAGATAGCTGGCGGCGGTCTTGCCGAATTGTTCCTGATTGAGGGTCTTGCTCATAGTTTATTCCGTTGGGGTTTGCCAAATGCGGGCCGCGGCAGCCACCGTCATAGCCTGTCTGCGGCCCGCGGGCGACGGGGTTTTGTTATTTTCCGTCGCCGCCGCTCAGATCGTCATAGCCGTGGCGGCTTGAATAGAACACCAGCGCCATCAGGCCGCCGCCCACGGCAAGCGAAAACAGCACGCCGCCGGCAATGGCGACATAGCCATAGAACGGGATCGGGTCGCCGCTCAGATGCATGAAGGCGCTGGCGGCAAACCAGACCGCTAGCGCCAGCAGGCCGAAAAGGGCAAGGATGATCAGGGTGCGCATGGGGTTGATATAGGGTGCGCAAATTCCTTTGTCATTGCCGGGAGCCGTCCATGCCAATTGCTCGCCTTTTCGCCATCGTCGCGCTGCTGCTCATGCCAAGCCTGGCGTTCGCCCAAGCCAAGAGCCAAGACAAGAGCCAAGCCAAAAGCGGGATCGACAAGCTCTACATCCTGGATTGCGGGCAGGGGCGGGCCGGCAACATGTCGCTTTGGACGCCGGGCGAAAACATCGACAAGCCCATGGACGTGGTGGACAATTGCTATCTGATCCACCATGCCAGTCAAGGTTACATGTTGTGGGATACGGGCGTGGCCGACGCCATCGCGGCGCTGCCCGCCGGCCAGCCACCATCGCGGCCGGGCATGACGGTTTGGCGGCGGCCTAAGACGCTTGCCGGCCAGCTTGAGGCGCTTGGCGTCAAGCCGTCCGACATCAAATATGTCGCGATTTCGCACACGCATCCCGACCATATCGGCAATGTCGAGCTGTTCCCAGCGTCCACC
Organism: Hyphomicrobiales bacterium; assembly: GCA_038206805.1. GTDB lineage: Bacteria > Pseudomonadota > Alphaproteobacteria > Rhizobiales > Xanthobacteraceae > Pseudolabrys. Next base: position 7,026 of record JBBRAL010000089.1, read on the forward strand.
TTGCTGGTGCAGACGGCGGAATACGAATGGCCGTCGCCGCTCGGCATCGGCCGCTTCAAGCCGCAGCATCCGGTCAAGAAGCTCACCGGCGATTACGACGTGTTCGGCGACGGCAGCGTGACCCTGATCTCGACGCCCGGCCACACGCCCGGCCATCAGTCGCTGCTGGTCAAATTGCCGAAGACCGGCGCGCTGCTGCTGTCGGGCGATGCGGTGCACTTCAGGGACAATTGGGACAAGCGCCGGGTGCCGGGCGGCAATGTCGACAAGGAGAAGACACTCGCCTCGATGGCGCACATGGCCGAGCTGATGGCACGTGAAAAGGCCCAGCTCTGGATCAATCACGACAAGGCGCAGGCCGACACGCTCAAGCACGCGCCGGAGTACTACGAGTGAGACAAGAAACGGCGCCCGGCGGTGAGGCCGGGCGCCGCGAAAAGTGCGATCCGACGCGCGTTACTTATTGTTGGGCGTCTTGTTCATCGGTTTGTCGCTGTTGATCTTGTCGTTCACGTTCGAGCCGGTGGTCTCGGTCTTGTTCGGCTCAAAATAGGCGAACTTCGGCGCGCTCTTGAGCTGATCCTTGGTGTAGCTCACGTTGATCTTGTCGATCGACGGCGAATTCGGCTTGCGCGTAATGTTGAGCGCATCGAGCGGGACCGCGACATTCTTTTCGCCGACGCCGAGGAAGCCGCCGACGCCGATTACCACCGCGCGAACCTGGCCGTCATTGCCGATCAGCACGTCGTTGACCTCGCCGATCGCGGCATTGTCCGTGCCATAGACGTTCGCGCCAATCAGCTTGGAACCGAGCCATTCGGTGGCCTGTTGCGCCTGCACGAAGCTATCGTGGCCGGCACCGCTTTGATTCGGCATGGAACTCTGAACCGCGTGGCCGGGCTTGCCCATGGTATTCGGGCTGTTCGTCTGAGCCATGGCAGGGCTCGCCAAAACGGCGGCCAAAATGCCGGTCATGGCGGCGGCAGTCAGGGTGTTCTTGCTCATAAGGGAGGCTCCTTGTTCGATTGCTGAATTGCATCGGAAGGGCGGCGCATGGGGACCGATGCGTCACCTGAAAGCAAAACGCGCGACTGGCGTCCGCGTTCCGAACATGGAGAAAGGTTTAGGTCGCCGTTGCGGCGTTATTCTTTGCCGCCGATGTGCAAGATTTCAGGGCTCTTGCTCTTTCTGGCCTTGGACCGCGTGTCCTCGATTGTCGGCTCGGCAGGCACCACCGGCGCCTCGTCGAGCGCAATTCCACGCCGCAGCATCGAGCGCCGCACGCCGATTTCGTTCTGCAGGCGCGAATTGTCCTTGCGCGCGGCTTCCAGCGCGCCTTCCACCACCGCGCGCTCCATGCGCTCGCGTTGCAGCGCCGAATTGAGGTCCTCGATGCGATTTTCAATATTGCTGCGGCTGACTTGCACGTCGGCTTCCAGATGGCCGTTGCGTTCGGAAAGCGCGACGATCTTTTCCTCGGCGCGGGCGAGCGCGGCCTCGCGCAGCTTGAGTGTCTTGCTCACCGCATTGTGGCGCTCGGTCAGCGCGCTGCGGGCCTGTTCGAGATCCTTGATCTGGCGCTCGCGCGCCTCTTGCCCGGCTTCGATCTGCGCCAGCCGCTTCTCCGCATTGTTGCGGGCGATGGTTGCCTCCACCGACTTGCGGTCGAAGGCGCGCGTCTCCTCGGTGCGGGCGGTCAGGTTCTGCCGCGCGTCGGCCAAAAGCCGCTCGGCGGTGGCGGTGCGCGACTGCAGCGCGTCGAGCCGAATGTTCAGGCTGTTGCGCTCGGTCTGGTGCTGCTCATTGGCCAGGTCGAGCGCGGCGCCGAGGCGACCGCGTTCGGCATTGGCTTCGGCGTAACCGTTCTCGACCTTGCCAAGCTGGGATAGGGTCGCGGCCAGCGTGTTGTCGGTCTCGGTGAGCCGGCGGGTGAGGCGGGCGGTTTCATTGAGCGAGGAATCGACAGCGAGCTGCAACGAGCGCTTCTCGTCTTCCAGCAGCGCCAGCTTCTCCTGAGTGGCGGCAAGCTCGCCTTCAAGTTCGCCGATCCGTTTCTCGGCGCTGTCGAATTGTTCCTGCAGCGTGTGGTGGGCCTCGCTCAGGCTGCGGCGCTGCATGGTTTCCAGCTTCAATTGACGCTCGAGATCGGTAAGCTGGCTGTTGCGGGCGGCGAGATCGGTGGACAATTCGAGGCCTGTGCTTTCCAGCCCGCGGACGGATTCGCGCGACAGTTCGAGGTCCTCGCGCAGCTTTGCGGATTCGGCTTCGAGCGCGGTCGCCTTGCGTTCGATCTGATAGAATTCGGTGCGCAGCTTGTCATAGGAAGCGCGGGTTTCACCCAGCAACGCGGATAGACTGAGCGTCTGCGATTTTTCGCGCTCGAGCGCGCGCAGCGCGCTATTGAACGGCCCGACGATCTTTTCAAAGGCTTCCTTGAGGTCGTCGAGTTCGCCGATCTTGCGGCCGGTATCGTTCAAAAGGTTACGCAGGACCTCGTTTTCCTCGCCCATGCGCGAGCCGAAGTCGGAAATATTCTCGATATTGATTTGATGGCCGTTACCATTGCCGTTTTTGACACCCAAGCGCGCGACGTATTTGTAGGCATCGCTCGTCTTGCGACCAAACAGGTCCGTCAATTTAGCCATGACATCCCCCCCAACACACGACGCAACAAGAACAGGCACAAATGCGGCGTAGACTTGATCAAGATATTATATAGGTTGGGCGAATGAAACTCTCGCAGCCGCTCGCCGCGGGCTTCGCCGGCCGCGACCGCCGTCATGGTTAAAGGCTGACATCTTGCGCGAAACCTCCGCCAATTCGCATTATCTTTCGAAAGCCACGCATGAGCAGTGAAGCTGCCGGCACTGCCGGCGATAACCATGCTTACAGTTATCGTCCCTCGCTGCTCGGTGCGGCCTGGGAGTTCAGGCTTACCGACAGCGGCATCGAATGGGTGGCGGGCCGCAAATCGGGCCACATTCCATTCCGCGACGTTCGCCAAGTGCGCATGTCGTACCGGCCGGCGAGCATGCAGTCGCAGCGCTTCCTCACCGAAATATGGGCGGAGGGCGCGCCCAAGCTCGAAATCCTTTCCAGCTCCTGGAAAAGCCTGGTCGAGCAGGAGCGGCGCGACAAACCCTATGCGGCCTTCGTCGTTGAATTGCACGCCCGCATCCGGAGCGCGGGCACGCCGGTGCGCTTCGAGCAGGGCAGCAATCGATTTCTGTATTGGCCGGGGCTGCTGGTGTTTACCGGCACCGCGTTCGGGCTGGCCTGGCTGGTGGTGCGCGCCTTGCAGGCGCCTTCCGTGGGCGGCGCGGCCTTTATCGGCGCGTTCCTGCTGCTGTTCCTGTGGCAGGGCGGAAACTTTTTTTACCGCAATCTGCCGGGCTTCTATTCGGCGGACGCGCTGCCGGAAGCGTTGTTGCCAAAAGGCTGACGGCGCCCGCTCGCGTTCGGCGAGTCACGGCCGTTCGATGTCCGTATTGGCTCCGCGCCTACAAATGCTTAGCGACGCCCACCAAGGTCGCATCGTCGATCGTGGTGAAATAGGCGGCAATCAGAATAAGTCCAATCGCAAATGCGCCGATCATCAGAATCGGCACTCCCGATTCGAACAACGGCATCCCGACGAACCACGCCGTTTTTCCCCGGCGCGGCACGCACAGGAGCAGCGAACCGACGCCGACGATCAACAGCGCGAGTCCGATTAACAGTTGCGACATGTCGGACAAATTGGCCTCCCGTCATTTTCAATGCATTGAATAGCTGGATTGAATGACGGGAGCCTATTGGATCGCAGCCGCCGGTGCGGCCACGCATATTGTCGCGCGACAATGGGCCGCGCCACGGATTGCGAGGCGCGCGCCAAAAGCGCTCAGACTTTCGGGTTGCGCACCACCAGCACCGAACATTTGGCGTAGCGCACGACATGGCCGGCATTGGAGCCGAGGAAATAGGTACGCATGGCGGGCCGGTGCGAGCTCATCACGATCAGGTCGGCATTGATCGCCTTGGCCTGTTCGAGCACCTCGTGATAGATGCCGCCTTGCCGCACCGCCCACGACACATGCTCGGCATCCAGCCCGCATTCGCGCGCGATGATGGCGAGCGCTTCCTCCGACGATTTGCGCTGCTGCACGTCGAAATCCGGCGGCACATATTCCGCCAGCATCACCGGCGTCATCGGCAGCACATTGACCAGTCGTACCGAGCCGCCCGACGATTTGGCCATCTTGACCGCGGTTTCGATGGCCGGCTTGGCGAGATCGGTATCGGCGAGATCGACCGGAACCAGGATACATTTATACATGACAGCGCCCCACGTTTTGGCCCCACGTTTCGCTGCGAGGCGCCATCATGACACGTTTTTGCGGAATCGATAATCCTCATCCTGACGAGACCGCCACGTATCTCGGGTAAACCCGAGATCGGTGGATGAACGTCCGTGATTCCGGGGCCACATGGTTCGAGACGCGCTTTACGGCGCTCCTCACAATGAGGGTTCGGTATTCAATTGGTCGTCGCTTCCAGCCACTTCGGGCCGACAAAGCGCTCCAGCCTTCCGGACTGCGGATGCAGCTTGCTCCAGGCGTCGAGGGCAAAATCGACGATGACCAGCCCGGCGGTCGGCAGTCTCTCACCCAGCCGCTCGCGTGCGTCGATATCGCCGGAGGCGACCAGCATCAGCGCCAGTTCATGCAGGCCGGGATTGTGCCCGATCACCAGCAGCGTATGCGCGGCGGCGGGAGTCTGCTTGATGACGGCAAAAATCGCCAGCGGCGTTGCGTCATAAAGCTGGTCCGCCGTCGCCGCCCCGGGCGTGGGGCGGAACGCGTTGGCGGCGATTTTCCAGGTCTCCTGGGTGCGGGCGGCAGGGGATATAATGACCCGGTCGGGTACCAGCGCATGGGCGCTCATATAGGCGCCGATCGTGGCGGCATCCCTGCGGCCGCGCTCGACCAGAGCGCGGGCACGGTCTTCCATGCCGGGTTCGGAACGTTCGGCCTTGGCATGCCGGAACAGGATAAGGCGGCGCATGCTGCGTTATAGGGTGCCGGCCCATGCCGTGGCCAGCGCGCCGCAATTTAGCTAACAAGAAAGCATGGGCGAAACCGATCCCAAGACCGCGGGCACGGCGGCAGGCTGGTACGAGGCGACCCGGGTGGCGGCGCCAGAGCGCAACCGCCTGACTTTCGAACTCGATATCGATGTCTGCGTGATCGGCGCCGGTTTTGCGGGCTTGACCGTCGCGCGCGAAGTGGCGCAACGCGGCTGGTCGGTGGCGGTGCTGGAAGCAGATACCGTCGCCTGGGCGGCCTCCGGCCGCAATACCGGTTTCGTGCTGCCCGGCTTTGCCGAGCCGATCGACGACATGGTCGAGCGCGTCGGGCTCGATCACACCAAGCAGCTCTGGGCCTTGTCGGAGCGGGGCCTCGACTATGTCCGCTTCACGATCGAGGACGCAGGCCTGCCCGGCGTCGATCCGGTTCCCGGCTGGCTGCACATCTCACAGACCGACAACGGCGACGAGATTGACGCCACTGTCGAGCGGTTGCGCTGGATCGGCGCGGATGTCGAGGCCTGGCCGACCGGCCGCGTGCGCGAGCAGATCAACAACCCGCGCTATTTCAGCGCGGTGCATTCCCGCCGTGCCTTCCACATCCATCCGTTCAATTACGCGCTCGGCCTGGCCGGCCTGGCGGAGAAAGCCGGCGCGCGGATTTTTGAGCACACGCCGGCGGTCTCGATCGACGCCGCCGGCGTGCGCAAGCGCATCAGCACGCCCGAAGCGCGCGTTCGCGCTAGCCATGTGGTGCTTGCCGGCAATGTCCATCTCGATGCGCTGATGCCGCGGCTGGCGGCGACCTTGCTGCCGGTCACCACATTCGTGCTGGTGACCGAACCGCTCGGGCCGGCGTTGCACGAATGGGTGCGCTATCGCGGCGCGGTCAGCGATACCGATCGCGCCGACAATCATTACCGTATTGTCGGCGGCGACCGTCTCCAGTGGTCGGGCCGCATGCGCACCTGGGCAGCCGATCCGCGTTCGGTCGCGCGCGGGCTTACCGCCGACATCAGGCGTAATTTTCCGGCGCTCGGAGCGGTCGAGATCGCGCATCTGTGGAGCGGCACGCTCGGCCGCACCGTCCATCGCATGCCGCAGATCGGCGAGATCGAGCGCGGCGTGTGGCTGGCCAGCGGCTTCGGTGGGCACGGCATCAACACCACGGCGATGGCCGGCGAACTGGTCGCGCGCGGCATTGTCGATGCCGATCAGACCTGGCGCATGTTTGCACCCTTTGAGCTGGTGTGGGCCGGCGGCATGCTCGGCCGGGTGCTGGCGCAGGGCATTTATTGGGGGACGCGGCCGCTCGAGCGCATCGAGCACGGCCTCGCGCGCTATCGCGAGCGGACCAAGTTACGCAAAGAACTGCGCAAAGAGGCGCGCAAGGTGGCACGGTTGGCCGCGCCTAATGGACGCGATCAGGCAGGATTTGGCCAGGCAGAACATGAGCGGGTAAATGCGCTTGCCGATCGCGCATCGGACCTTACGCCGGCGGATATCGGCGCGCTGCCAAGCGGTCAATCCGAGCCCATGCCCGCAACCAAGCCTGAACCCAAGCTTGAACCCAAGCCTAAACCCAAGCCTGAACCCAAAGCTGCAACCAAGTCCGCACCCAAGCCCACCAAGTCCGCGGCTAAGCCGGCAACCAAACCCGCGCGCAGCCCTCGCAAGCCACGCAAAGGCAAACCGCCTCTGGCTTCGCAGCCCTGATCGGCCGTATGCGTCGAATAATCAGCAATAGCTAGGTTGCGCGTTTTCGGCTGAAGATTTGAAGTCGAGGGGCCCAGAAGGCCGCGCTTGCCGGCCGGACCGCCGATCCGCCGCTGGTGACGCAGCGCGGGTCGCGCGATCAAATACAAGTGGGTATCGGCCCGACTTGTTCGTTCGGCATGCGGGCCCTGTGGTAGCGTGACGGCGGACCGATCCGGTTCGCCGAGTCATTGAAATCCCATGCGTGTCATCTTCCTTTGTGGCGCAGCGCTGCTGCTGGCCGGCTGCATGCAGACCACAGCGAGCGGCACCGGCGGTCCACGGCCGAAGACGATTGTCGTTACCGACTTCGCGTTCTCACCCGAGGTGGTGGCGCTCGACCGCGGCTATACCGCGCGGCTGGAGCGCAAGATCGGCAGTTTCCCGACGCATGAGCGCAAGCCGCGCACGGTCGAGCGGGTGAATGACGAGATCGTGGCGAGCATCGTCGCCAGCCTGCGCGAGGCCGGGCTCGATGCGCAGCCCGGCAGCGAGGAGGGGCTTTCGCTCGGCGACGACGCCATTGTGGTGAGCGGTCGGCTGCGGGCGGCCGACCTAGCCACGCTGGCGAAGAAGAAAGATCAGATCGGCTTCGGGCCCGGGCGCGGCGGCGTGGTCGCCGACATGACGGTGTCCAAGATATCCTCGTTCGGCAAGAAGCAGCTGATCGCCTTCAACGTCGATGCCAAAGGCGGCGCCAAGGGGCCGGCCGGCAAGGCCGCGGCGGCGAATAACGCGGCGATTGCCGCGGCGCTCAGCGACGAGAAGGCCGCCCCGGAGAAACTATCGTCCGAGGTGGAAGCGCCGGCGCGCAAAATGGGCCGCGCGGCGGGCGAGAAGCTCGTGGCCTTTGCCAGAGAGCAGGGCTGGCTGATGGTGGATGCGCAAGCGCAGGCGGACGAGAAACCGGCGAAGCTGCCGGCGCGGCGGCCGGAGCAGAAGAGCGAGAAGAAGCCGGCGGCCGAGCAAGAGCCGGAGACGTGAGCGGCGAAAGACTGTGCGGAGCTGTTTATTCCGCTCGTCCCCGCGCAAGCGGGGACCCAGCGCTTAAGGCCGCAAAGCGAGAACTGGATGCCCGCTTGCGCGGGCATGAGCGGAGAGGGTGTCGGCGCCAGTCAGCGCCGCTCTCTCCTTGCCATGAACGCCAGTCGCTCGAATACATAGGGCGCTGCTTGTCAGCGCCCGTCGCGTCTCGCCATAAACGCCAGCCGCTCGAACAAATGCACGTCCTGCTCGTTCTTGATCAGCGCGCCGTGCAGCGGCGGGATCAGCTTCTTGGGATCGCGCTCGCGCAAAATCTCCGGCCCGATGTCTTCGACCATCAGCAGCTTGAGCCAGTCGAGCAGTTCCGAGGTCGACGGCTTCTTCTTCATGCCGGGCACGTCGCGGATTTCGTAGAATAGCCGCAGCGCCTCGGCGACCAGTCTTTGTTTGATGCCGGGGAAATGCACCTCGATGATCGCGGTCATGGTGTCGGGATCGGGGAAGCGGATGTAGTGGAAGAAACAGCGGCGCAGGAAGGCGTCCGGCAATTCCTTCTCGTTGTTGGAGGTGATGATCACGATCGGGCGGCGGCGCGCCTTCACGGTCTCGCCGGTCTCATAGACGAAGAATTCCATGCGATCGAGTTCGAGCAGCAGGTCGTTGGGAAACTCGATGTCGGCCTTGTCGATTTCGTCGATCAGCAGCACCGGGCGCTCGTCGGCAATGAAGGCGTCCCATAATTTGCCGCGCTTGATGTAATTGCGGATGTCCTGCACACGCGCGTCGCCGAGCTGGCTGTCGCGCAGGCGCGACACCGCGTCGTATTCGTACAGGCCCTGCATGGCCTTGGTGGTGGACTTGACGTGCCATTCCATGAGCGGGGCGCCCAGCGCCTTGGCGATCTCCAGCGCCAGAACGGTCTTGCCGGTGCCGGGCTCGCCCTTGACCAGCAAAGGCCGCTCCAGGGTGATGGCGGCGTTGACCGCGACCTTCAGGTCGTCGGTCGCCACATAGGCCTTGGTGCCTTCAAAACGCATGGAAATCCTCACTTTTGCCGGGACACTAGGCAGCGGCAAGGCCGTGGGCAAGCCGAGTTATGCCGTTTCGTCATTCCGGCCGAGCCGCCTTGGCGGCGAGAGCCGGAAACCATACGCCGCAGCGCTAGGGCTATGGATTCCGGGTTCGCCACGCCTTCGCCCTGCGGGCTTCGGCGGACGCCCCGGAATGACAAGTTTACGCCTCGCACAAGCGTGATGCTGGAGTGATGGCAAGTTGAATGGCTATTATGCGTAAACGCTATATGTCTTGGCGCGTGAGGAAATGAATTCGGGAGGATCGGATGCGCCGCCTGCTACTGAGCTTAATCCTTATGTTTGCGGCCCTGGGGCTTGCGAGCGCGGAAATGGCGCCGCTGCCCAAGCCGGGGCCGGGCCAGGCGGTGGCTACCTTCGCGGGCGGCTGCTTCTGGTGCACCGAGAGCGATTTCGACCATGTCAAAGGCGTGATCGCGACCACCTCCGGCTACACCGGCGGCAATGTCGTCAATCCGGGCTATGAGCGGGTTTCGGCCGGCAGCACCGGCCATGCCGAGGCGGTGGAAGTGATCTACGACCCGAGCATCGTCAGCTACGATAAACTGCTCGCCTATTATTGGCGCACCGTCGATCCGACCGTGCAGAATGCGCAGTTCTGCGATCACGGCAACCAGTACCGCACCGCGATTTTCGTGCGCAACGACGAGGAGCGCAAACTGGCGGAAGCGTCCAAGAAGAAGGTCGAGGCCGAACTCAAGCGGCCGATCTATACGCAGATCGTGCAGGCCGGCGTGTTCTACGCGGCCGAGGAGTATCACCAGAATTTCTATGTGAAGAACCCGACCAAATACAAATTCTACCGCTGGAATTGCGGCCGCGATCAGCGGCTGGAACAGCTGTGGGGCAAACCGAAAGGAGATAGCTGACATGATGAACCGGCGAGCCCTGTTGACGGCCGGCGTGGCGCTTTCAGCGCTGGCAGCGACAAGCAAATATGGCGAGGCAGGAAAGATGACGACGACTGAAAAGACCATCGACTATCGCGCGCTGAGCGATGCCGACTGGCGCAAGCGCCTTAACGCCCAGCAATACGATGTGCTGCGCAAGCATGGCACCGAACGCGCCGGCACCAGCGCGCTCAACCACGAAAAGCGCAAGGGCACTTTCGAATGCGCCGGTTGCGACCTGGCGCTGTTCTCGTCCGACACCAAGTTCGAGAGCGGCACCGGCTGGCCGAGCTTCTATCAGCCGCTGGCGAACGCGGTAGAGACCAAGTCGGACCGCTCATTCTTCATGACGCGCACCGAGGTGCACTGCAGCCGCTGCCTCGGCCATCTCGGCCATGTATTCGACGACGGCCCCAAGCCGACCGGCCTGCGCTACTGCATGAACGGCGTGGCGATGAAG
>JBBRAL010000090.1:0-17256 GCA_038206805.1 Hyphomicrobiales bacterium
CATTCCCAGAACATGTCAGGCTACATGACAAATAATTGTCGCGAGGCACCGATGTCCGTTGTGGGTCAAACGCTGCGTAGCCATCGTCGGCCAAAATTAATATTTGTTCGTTGTTGGTCGGTGGTCTCAACGGATTGACGCAAGCTGAATTAGGGCGCTCGTCGGCCAGCGAGGTGCATGGGCCAATATCCCATCTGGCCTTCATCAAACTTGCGTCCATTCGCATTTGGCTACGTGCTTATAAGTCCACGCCCTAGCCGGCGAACCCGCCGCTGTCGAGAAACGCTTGTTCTTCCGGCGTGGTGACGCGGCCAAGCACCGCATTGCGGTGCGGGAAGCGGCCGAAGCGGCGGATGATATCGGCATGAATTTCCGCCCATTTCAGGCCATCGGCGTCGCCGATCGCCTTGTAAAATGCGACGGCGCGCTGCTGATCGGCCAGCTCTTCCGAATGCTCGAAAGGAAGATAGAAGAAGCCGCGCAGCGTGCCCGGCACCTGCGCATCGTATCCGCGCACCAGCGCGCCCGCCGCGATGGCGCGCGCCAGCGGATCGGTAGCGAAAGCGCGGGCCTGGCCGCGGAACATATTGCGCGGGAATTGGTCGAGCAGAATGAGAAGGGCAAGCGCGCCTTGCGCGGTCGCTTCCCAATCGGCGACTTTTGCCGCGGCGGCGGCCTCATGCAGCCCAAGAAAGCGCCGGCGGATTTCGTCGTCGAAACCGGCATCCTTCTTGAACCAGCGCTCCGGCCCGGCCGACTGCCAGAAGGCGACGACGTCGGCGGGGGAGGCCGCGGCTTGCCCCTCGTTCATGGATTGTCGCGCAGCGCGCGCCGCAGGATTTTGCCGACATTGGTTTTCGGCAGGTCCGGCCGGAACTCGATATGTTTCGGCATCTTGTAACCGGTGAGCTGCGTTTTGAGATAGGCGCGTAATTTCTCTTCGGTCAATTCCGGCATCTTCTTCACCGCGAACAGCTTGACCGCCTCGCCGCAATCCTTGTCCGGCACGCCAATGACGGCGCATTCGAGCAAGCCGCCTTGCGACATGGCGACGTCCTCCACCTCGTTGGGGAAGACCTTGAACCCGGATACCGAAATCATGTCCTTCTTGCGGTCGACGATCTTGACGCGGCCTTGCGCGTCCATCACGCCGATGTCGCCGGTGCGGAAGAATCCGTCGCGCGTCATCACCATCGCGGTTTCCTCCGGCCGCTGCCAGTAACCCGGCATCACCTGCGGTCCGCGCGCGCAAATCTCGCCGCGCTCGCCGATCGGCATCTCCTTGTTGTCGTCGTCGCGGATCGAAATGTCGGTCGACGGCACCGGCAAGCCGATGGTGCCGGTCCATTCGGTGATGTCGCCGCGATTGCAGGTGAGCACCGGCGAGGTCTCCGACAGTCCGTAGCCTTCGATGATCGGGCGGCCGGTGGCATTGAACCAGGCGTCGGCGACCGTCCGTTGCACCGCCATGCCGCCGCCAATCGCGGATTTGAGCATGCTCCAGTCGAGCTTGCCGAAATCGGGGTGATTGAGCAGCGCGTTGTAGAGCGTATTCACGGCCGGGAACGAGTTCACCTTGTACTTGGCAATTTCCTTGATGAGCGCCGGAAAATCGCGCGGGTTCGGGATCAGCAGGCAGAGCCCGCCGCTCTTGATGCCGAACAGGAAGCAGGCGGTGAGCGCAAAGATATGATAAAGCGGCAGCGCGGTGACGATGATGGTCTGTTCGACCGGCGGCGGCATGGCCATAATCGGTATGTGCCAGGCGTCCACCTGCTGCATGTTGGCGACCAGATTGCTGTGCAGCAGCATGGCGCCCTTGGAAACGCCGGTGGTGCCGCCGGTATATTGCAGGAAGGCCACATCGGCGGGCCCAATCGAAGGCTGGGTGAAGGTGAGCCCGCGGCCTTGGGCAAGCGCGTCGTTGAACGCAGTGGCGTTTGGCAGCGCGTAGGGCGGCACCATCTTCTTGACGCGCCGTACCACCAGATTGACCAGACTACCTTTCAAGAACCCGAGCATGTCGCCCAAGCTGGCGACAATCACGTGCTTCACTTTGGTGCCCGGCAGCGCTTCCTGCAGCACCGAGGCGAAGTTCTCCAGCACGACGATGGCCTCGGCGCCGGAATCGTTGAGCTGATGTTCCAGTTCGCGCGGCTTGTAGAGCGGATTGACGTTCACCACCGTGAGGCCGGCGCGCAGGATGCCGACGATGGCGATGGGATATTGCAGCACGTTCGGCATCATGATGGCGACGCGGGCGCCGCGCGCCAGGCCCTTGCCCTGCAGCCAGGCGGAGAAGGCGCGCGAGGCTTCATCGACCTGGCGGTAGCTCAGCGCCTTGCCCATGCCGACGAATGCCGTCCGGCCGCCAAAGGCCTTAAAGCTTTCATCGAACATCGCGACCAGCGAAGAATACCGCGTTATGTCGATTTCAGCGGGCACGCCTGGCGGATAATGCTGTAGCCAAGGCCGTTCCATGATGTCTCCCCCATGCCGCCCGGCTCTTTTCCGGCAGGCTTCGAACTTGGCCGGGCGTGCGGGGACCAGCATCATTCGATTGGCGAAGCCGCGCAAGGGCGACGCTTGTTAGAACAATGGTCTGCTTGCTTACCCACCCCCTCAACGGGGGAGGACGCCCGCTGTAGCGATGCGAAGGCGGGCGGGTGGGGGTCGATCCGGGCGCGAAGTGGACCCCCTCCCTAACCCTCCCCCTTTCAGGGGGAGGGAATAGACCGCTAGCGATCGGCACCGCCGAACGGAATAAGCGGATTATCGGTCAATGCGGCGCGGTCCGGCCGGTCGGGGGCGGCGTTGCCGATAAAGGCCTCGAACAACTCGCGCACCGTGCGCTCGGGCAGATCGCGGGTGATGAACACCAGCCGCGTGCGGTGGTCGTCGTCCGGCCAGCGCTCCAGCCGCGCGGTCGGATGGAAAACGTGCTGCACGCCATGCACCACAACAGGTGTGTCGGGCATTTCGGCCAGCTTCACGATGCCCTTGATGCGCAACAGCTTATCGCCATGCGTCGCGCGCAGCAGTTCGAGAAACATTTCCAGCGTGCCGGCCGGGATCGCAATGTCGCTGGTCAGCACGAAGGCGCCGATATGCGCGTCGTGGCGGTTTACATCGTGGTGATGGTCGTGGCCGTGCGCGTGCGCATCGGCATAGGCCTCGGCGGCGAGCCATTTTTTTACGTCTGGAATCTTGCGCGCCGGATCGTACAGCCCGCAATTGAGCAGGCGCTCGGCCGTTGCCTCGCCGCCTGCAACATCGAGGATGTCCGCGGCCGGATTGAGCGCGCGCAGCCGCGCGACGATGCGCAGGCGCTGACCTTCGTCCGCCAGATCGGTCTTGCTCAACACGATGCGGTCGGCGACCGCCGCCTGCTTGACCGCTTCGGCGTGCTGGTCGAGCGTCGTCTCGCCATTAACGCAATCGACCACCGTCACCACGCCGTCGAGCCGGTAACGCTGAACCAGATAGGGATGCGCCATGGCGGTGTGCAGCACCGGCGCCGGATCGGCGAGCCCCGTGGTTTCCAGCAATACGCGGCGGAACGTGCAGCGCCTATTGTCGAGATCGCGCAGCAACGTTTCCAGCGCGTCCACCAGGTCGCCGCGCATGGTGCAGCACAGGCAGCCGCTTTGCAGCAGCACCATGTTGTCGCCGACATATTCCACCAGCAAATGGTCGAGCGAGACGTCGCCGAATTCGTTGATGATGACGGCGGTCTGGCTGAGCGCCGGGTCTTTCAGCAGCCGGTTGAGCAACGTGGTCTTGCCGGCGCCAAGAAAGCCGGTGAGCACGGTCAGCGGGATCGGCGTCGCCGGCTGGCGCCGGTTAGTGCCAAGTCCGGCACCAAGTCCGGTATCTTGTCCGGCGCTTTGTCCGGACTCGCTCATTGCGCGGCCGATGAGACTTTCGGCTTGGCGGGTTTCGCCGGTTTGGCGGTCTTTGCCGTCTTATCGGTATTTGCCGTCTTTGCCGTCTTATCAGGCTTTGCGGCCTTGGCGCCCTTGGCCGCCTTTTCGCCCGGCGCTGTTTTGGCGGCCTTGCTTTTCTTCTTCGGCGCGGCCTTCGCGGTCTGCGCGATGGTGTCCGGATGGTTGGCCGGTCCCGTGAACACCACGATCGGCGCCGTCGTCTCGACCGGGGGCCCCAGAACGAACTTGCCATTCGCGGGCTTCAGGCTCGACAGCATGAAAGCCTGGCCGCCGCCGGATTCGCCGCTGGCGGATGTGGCGTTGTCGGCGCTCGGCTCTTCTTCCTCGTTGTCCTCGGCCGCGGGCTTGCGCCGGTGACCGCCGCACATTTCCTCGCGCAGATTGGGCGGCTGCGCATCGATCGGCGCCAGCGCATCGACGGTGCCGAGCGAGGGCGTGAGCCAGGTCAGGCCGCCGCTGTTGAAGCCGCGCTCGAGCAGTTGCGCCGCCTTCTGCGCGCGCACGGCGCCGGAATAGGCGCCGAGCACGATCGCGATCAGCCGGCGGCCATTGCGGGTGGCGGACGCCACGACATTATAGCCGGAGGCGCAGATGAAGCCGGTTTTCATGCCGTCGGCGCCGGGATAGCGGTCGATCAGCGAATTATAATTGTGCAAGACGCGATTGCCGTAGCGGATGGCGGAGATGTGCCAATATGAATCGTCTTCCGGGAATTCGCGGATCAAAGCGCGCGCCAAGATCCCCAGATCGCGCGCCGAGGTGACGTGATTTTCCGCCGGCAAGCCGTTCGGATTGACGAAATTGCTCTGCGACATGCCAAGCCGGCGCGCATTGGCATTCATCATGTCGGCGAAGCCCTCGATCGAGCCGCCGACGCCTTCGGCAATGGCCACGGCGATGTCGTTGGCCGATTTGACCATCAGCATCTTCAGGGCGTTATCGACGGTAACACGGGTGCCGACGTTGAAACCCATCTTGGTCGGCTGCTGCGCCGCCGCGTTACGCGATACCGTGAGCAGCGTATTGAACGAAAGCCGGCCTTCCTTGATGGCGCGCAAGGTGGTGTAGGCGGTCATCAGCTTGGTGACGGAGGCCGGATACCAGGGATAGGTGGCGTTCTCGGCATGCAGCACCTTGCCGGTGGACGCCTCGATCAATAATTGCGCTTCGGCATGGCCACGGCTTGAAGTCGCCACCGACAGTAGCGACGCTGCGGCAAGGCCGAGGAGCAGGGCGCGGGGGCTCAAGCAAAGGGTCAAGTTCGCGGTCCAGTCAGGTTGCTCGGGCCCAAAGATGAAACCAAGCATGGCACCAGGAAACGGGTGAGTTCCATGGGCGGCGATGCTAGGCTATCTAAGCTTGCGGCGGGAGGCAAAGTTGGCCGTCCCCCCGCTGGTATTATGGTGACTCGCCATGGCGACTTATCCGCTCATCGCCGAGTATTGCGACCAAATTTCGGCATAGGAGACATCGATGACCGCGGCAATCGTCGGCTGGGCCCATACCCCCTTCGGTAAGCTTAATGGCGAGACGGTCGAAAGTCTGATCGTACGCGTCGCCGGCGAGGCGCTGGCCGATGCCGGGGTTTCCGCCAAAGACGTGGACGAGATCGTGCTCGGCCACTTCAATGCGGGCTTTTCCGCGCAGGATTTTACCGCCGCGCTGGTCTTGCAAGCCTCGCCCGATCTGCGCTTCAAGCGCGCGACGCGGGTCGAGAATGCCTGCGCCACCGGTTCCGCGGCCGTTCATCAGGGCCTCAAGGCGATCGAGGCGCGTTCCGCGCGCATCGTGTTGGCGGTCGGCGTCGAGCAGATGACCACGACGCCGGCGGCGGAAATCGGGCGGAATCTGCTGAAGGCATCGTATGTACGCGAGGAGGCCGAGATCGACGGCGGCTTTGCCGGCATTTTCGGCAAGATCGCCGGGCTCTACTTCCAGAAATGGGGCGATCAGTCCGACGCGCTGGCCATGATCGCGGCCAAGAACCACAAGAACGGCGTCGGCAATCCTTATGCGCAGATGCGCAAGGACCTAGGCTACGATTTCTGCCGCACCGAGAGCGAGAAAAACCCTTTCGTCGCCGGGCCCCTGAAGCGCACCGATTGCTCGCTGGTGTCCGATGGCGCCGCCGCGGTCGTGCTTGCCGACTTGGAAACGGCGCTCAAGCTTGGCAAGGCGGTCGCCTTTCGCGCCGCCGAGCACGTGCAGGACTTTCTGCCAATGTCGAAGCGCGACATCCTCAAATTCGAGGGCTGCGCGCTGGCCTGGCAGCGCGCACTGACCAAGTCCGGGCTCGCGCTCGGCGATCTGTCGTTCGTGGAGACGCATGACTGCTTCACCGTCGCCGAACTGATCGAATACGAGGCCATGGGTCTGACAGCCGAAGGCCAGGGCGCCCGCGCCATCCTGGAAGGCTGGACCCAGAAGGACGGCAAATTGCCGGTCAACCCCTCCGGCGGCCTCAAGGCCAAAGGCCACCCGATCGGGGCAACTGGCGTGTCGATGCATGCACTCACCGCCATGCAGCTTACCGGCAGCGCCGGCGATCTGCAGGTGAAGGACGCCCGCCTCGGCGGCATCTTCAACATGGGCGGCGCCGCGGTGGCGAATTACGTCAGCATCCTCGAACGCATAAAATAGCGCCGGCCTGACGCAACCGATTGAATTTCCTGCATTTGTTTTTAGCGCCGGAACCGGCAAATCGACCGGCGATTGATCTGCCGCAACACGTTCGTCCGGCCAGCAGGTTAAATTGATCCTTGGATGGGACGTGTTACACTTGCCCAGCATTACCTATGGTTGTTGGCGTGCCATTAGTTTGCCATAGGCACCGGGGGGTGAAAGCAGCGCATGACCAATATCCCGACCGATCTTCTGCGGACGCTTGTCGCTTTGGTCGACATGCACAGCTATACCAAGGCCGCGCTCTCGCTCGGGGTGACCCAACCGGCGGTGAGCGCTCAAATCAAGCGGCTACAGTATCTGCTTGGCCACGACCTGTTTGACCGCAGCAGCCAGGGTGTCCGCCTGACGCCGCAAGGCGAAATGGTGGTCAGCTACGCACGCCGCCTGCTGTCGATCAACGATCAGATTGTGCATTTTGGCAACGACGGCCCGCGGCCGGAGTTGGTGATCCGGGTCGGGACCCCAAGCGATTTTATCGCTTCGATGCTGCCGGACATCCTGGCGCGGTTTCGCGAGCGTTGGCCGGACGTGCGCTTTATCGTGCGTACCGATTTCTACGATCCGCTGATACGCGAACTTCGCAGCGGCCTGCTCGACCTTTTCGTCGGCTTGTCGATGACCCCGCCGCCCGACGCGCGTCATAGCTGGGCGGAAGAGGTGGTCTGGGTGCGCGGCACCGACACCCGGCTCGATCCCGATCGGCCGGTGCCGCTGGTTTCCTATGGCGAGCCGTGCGTCTATCACCGGCTGGCAGTGACGGCGTTGAAATCGACTGGGCTGGATTGGGAAGACGTCTTTACCGGCCCAAGCATGGTCAGCCTCGACCGCGCCGTCATGGCCGGGCTCGGCGTCATGGCGGTCACTCGCCGGCGGGCGAATGATGTCGGATTGATCGTCTGGGATGATGCGCCGCTGCCCAAATTGTCCGATCTTTACAGCGGAATTTATATCCGCGAAGGCGGCGCCCACTCCGCCTATGAGGAACTGGCGGACGAGATCGGCGCGGTCATCGCCGCATCGCGTTCGACTTTGCGGAAAATCGCTGCCGTTGCGGACGCGCCGATGAAGAAGAATTCCGCGGCATAAGTTCTATTCTTACGCATGATCTTTTCCGAAAACCGGTTCCCACTTTTCGGGATCATGCGCGTGCTCAATTCTGCGCGAAACCTGAGCGTTGCGCCCAGCCTGTCATTCGCCGCTCCAGGATTGCCATTGCCGCGTACATGGCGATGCCTTCGATTGCGAGCGCGACCAATCCTGCGAAAATCAGCGGCACCTGGAATTGCGCCTGCGCCTGCAGCATCAGATTGCCGATACCGTTATTGGAAGCGACGCTTTCGGAAATCACCGAGCCGACAAACGCCAGCGTAATCGCGATTTTCAGCGAGCCAAAGAAATAGGGCAGCGTGCGCGGGATGCCGACCTTGCGCATGATGTCGAGCTTGCTGGCGCCCAGCGCTTTGAGCACATCCTCCAGCTCCGGTTCGATGGTGGCAAGGCCGGTCGCTACATTGACCACGATCGGGAAGAACGAAATCAGAAAAGCGGTCAATACTGCCGGAATGAAACCGATGCCGAACCACAGCACCAGAATCGGCACCACGGCGACTTTCGGGATCGCGTTGAAGCCGATCATCAGCGGGTAGAGCCCGGCATAGATCGATTGCGACCAGCCGACCAGGAGGCCGAGCAGCAGGCCGAAACCGACCGCCAGTGCAAAGCCGATCAGCGTGGTTTCCAGCGTGATCCAGGAATTGCGCGCCAGCGGTCCGGCAAATTCGACGAAGGCATAGGCGACGGCGGTCGGCGGCGGCAGGAAGAACGCCGGGATATGGAAGGCGCGCACGGCCGCTTCCCACACGATCAGCAGACCGATTGTAAACAACCAGGGCGACGCCCGTACCATGAACGCTGTCCGGTTCATTGCCGCTCTTCTTTCCCCTCTCCCCTCGTGGGAGAGGGTGCCCGAGCGAAGCGAAGGCGGGTGAGGGGGGCAGACTCAATTGTAGAGCAATGCCCCCTCACACGGCTCGTGCTCGCTATCGCTCCGCACTCGCCACCCTCTCCCACAAGGGGAGAGGGTAAGCGCGTTCGCCGATAAGCTTTGCGGTGCGTTGCGATCATTGCCGCGCCTTCACAATATGACCGCGCAATTCGTGCACGATGTCCTGAAAACCTTGCGTGAAGGTCACTTCGAGATCGCGCGGCCGCGACAGCTCAATATGGCGCTCGACCAGAATGCGCCCCGGCCGTGCCGACATCACGAATACGCGGTCGGCGAGGAATACCGCCTCGCGCAGATCGTGGGTTACCAGGATGACGGTGATCTTGCGCGCGGCGTGCAGATCCCGGATCACGCACCAGAGCTCCTCGCGGGTGAAGGCGTCGAGCGCGGCGACCGGTTCGTCCAGCATCAGCAATTGCGGCTCGTGGATCAGGGCGCGGCAAAGCGACGTGCGCTGCTGCATGCCGCCGGAAAGTTCCCAAGGGAATTTTTCGCCTTGATCGCGAAGGCCGACCGAGGTGAGCAGGTTTTTCGCACGTTCGACAAATTCGGCGCGCCGCCGCCCGAATTCGCGGCGATAGGGCTGTACGATCTCGAGCGGTAGCAGCAGGTTGTCGAGCGTCGTGCGCCAGGGCAGCAAGGTCGGCGCTTGGAACGCCATGCCGGCGATCTTCAGCGGCTTGTCCACGATCTCGCCTGCGACCCGAACCGTTCCCTTGAACGGGAACTGCAGGCCGGTGGCGAGCTTCATCAACGTGGATTTGCCGCAGCCCGATGGCCCCACCACGGCGGCGAATTCGCCGTTCTCCACCGCGATGTTGAGCGTATCGACGGCGGGGGCGGCGCCGGCCCCGCCATAGGCGTGGCTGACATCGGTGAGGGCGACGAAGGCGGGCATCGAGATTGCCCGCGGGCGCTAATTATATTTTCGGTCGGCGGCGGACGGCAGATACGAAGCGTCGAAAATGTCTTCCGCCTTCGGCTTGGCCGACTTCCACTTGTAGGTCAGGCCGATCTGATCGATCGCCTTGTTGAAGCGCGCAATGTCGATACCGCCATAGCCGATCGCTTTCACTTCCGGCGTGACGATATTGTCGCGGATCGCCATGTTCAGCCGCTCGAGCTCGGTGGGCTTCTTGGCGACATCGTTGCGCTTGAGCACGGAGTCGACCGCGGTTGCCGGCGACTTCACCGTCTCCTTCAAGCCCTTGAGGAAGGCGCGCAGGAAGGCCTTGACCGCGTCGGGATGCTCGGCGGCGAATTTTGGGTTCACGATGATGGCGTTGCCGTAGAGATTGACGCCGTAATCGGCCATCAGCAGCACGGTGATATCGTCGACCGGAACGCCCTTGTCCTTGAGGTTGATGAAGGATGAGAACGAGAAGCCGGTGATGGCATCGACCTGGCCGGCGGCTAGCATCGGCTCGCGCACCGGGAAGCCGACATTCTCGATCGTCACTTTGGAGGCATCGATGCCGTTGGCCTGCACGAAGATCGGCCACTGCGCATAGGCGCCGTCGGGCGCCGGCGCGCCGAGCTTCTTGCCTTCCAGATCCTTCGGCTTGCTGATGCCGCGGCTCTTGCGTCCGACCACCGCGAAGGGCGGCTTGTTGTAGACCATGAACACGGCCTTGATCGGGGTGCCCGGATTCGCGTCGCGGAATTTGATCAGCGAATTGATGTCGCCGAAGCCCATGTCATAGGTGCCCGACGCCACGCGGTTGATCGGCTCGAGCGAGCCGGCCGCCGTGTCGATGGTGACATTGAGACCCTCGGCTTTGTAGTAGCCCTTGTCGAGCGGCAGCAGGAACGGCGCCGACGGCCCTTCGAATTTGAAGTCGAGGGTAAATTTCATGATGGTTTCGGCCGCGCTCGCGCCGGTCGCGAGGGTCAGACCAAGCAAAAGTCCCGCCCAAATTCCGGTCCGCATTCCGGCTATTGCCGACCGGCCGGCGTGAAGAGCCCCCATAACCTCGATCCTTCTCTCGTGGCCTTGCGCACCCGGCGATGCGTGTCCCGGCCGTGGCTGAAATCGATTATTTGCTCAGCAAAGAACATGCCGTTGCAAAGAGCAAGATATCGCTGCGCAAATGTGAAGCACTGCATCTTATATGGCTAACGCTGCCAGTTTCTTGCGCAGATCGTTGGATAGCTCCCGGGGCCGCGACAATCGCGTTTGCGGGTCGCGTGCAGGTTAAGCTTGCGGTCGGTTCGGAGGGCTTGATCCATGCCGGCGGCAGGACTGCTGCACCGAGGGCGGCGGCCGCCGAAGTAAGCATAATCGGGGTTTTTGCCGCGCTTGGCGGTAGTCGTTAACCGGTTTGGCGCGCGGATCGGCTATTGTGGATGGCATGACTGATTCGGTCGCTCGGCTCTATGACGCCGTGATCGCCGTCCGGGGCGCTGACCCGACGACCTCGCGGACCGCTCGGCTGTTACGCGCCGGCCGCGCCAAAATGGCCAAAAAACTCGCGGAAGAAGCGGTCGAGGTCGTGATCGACGCCATGCATGGCCAGACCGCGGCCGTGGTCAGGGAAAGCGCCGATCTGATCTATAATCTCGTGGTGCTTTGGGTCCACGCCGGGGTCCATCCCGACGATGTCTGGGCCGAGATGCGCCGGCGCGAGCAAATGTTCGGAATTGCCGAAAAAGTACCAAAGGATATGGTACTGAGCACGTCGCGGCGTAAAGTCGTGGCGCTGGAACCCCGGCGCGTACGTAAGCGCCGCTGATCCGTCATATTTCCCCGCCAAGAGTAACTCATGACCATTGAGGCTGCACAGCCGCGTTCTTTGCTACGTCGTCTCTATGACTGGTGCCTGGATGCAGCCCATAAGCCGCATGCCATGTGGACCATGGGGGCGATCGCGTTCGCCGAAAGCTCGTTCTTTCCGGTGCCGCCCGACGTCATGTTGATCCCGATGGCGCTGGCCCGCCCCGAGCGCGCCTATGTGATGGCGGCCTGGTGCACGGCGGCCTCGGTCGCCGGCGGAATCCTCGGCTATTCAATCGGCGCGCTGCTCTATGACTCGGTCGGCGGCTGGCTGATCCATCTCTATGGCTATGGCGACAAGGTCGAGACCTTTCGCGCCGCTTACGCGCAATGGGGCGCCTGGATCATCCTGCTCAAAGGCCTGACGCCGATCCCCTACAAGATCGTGACCATCACATCCGGCTTTGCTGGCTACAATTTCGGGTTGTTCATCGTCTTTTCGATCATTGCGCGCGCCACCCGCTTCTTCTTCCTCGCCTTCCTGCTGCACCGCTACGGCGAGCGGGCCCGCCACATCATCGAAAAACGGCTGGGACTGTGGGTTCTGCTTGGCGCCGGCGTGGTCGTCATTGGCATCGTGATTGCGCTATACTTGATCTGACCGAATCGGCATTCCACAATTTCGCCACCTGGCGGACCTAATAGGGTGCATCGGCGCGACGGCCGTTGGGCAATGGATTGCCGTTGGGCGATCGACGAGATGTCGGCTTGACCGGCTATGGGCATTGAACTGACTTTGACCTGTCATGCTAGAAAAACCGTGGTCCGGTCCGCGGGCTTCTGCCTGTTCGCGGGCGCCATGGTCCTGATGTCGGCGCTGGCCGTCGCGCAGGACGTTTCGCGCGGACCGAAAGCGCAGCAGGACCAAAGTGTAATCGGCAATATTGGCCGCTGGTTCGACGCGCAAATCGACTATATCAATTCGACATTCAATGACACGCGCAAGCGGCTGGAATCCTTCGGCCAGGAAGCTGGCGTGGCCGCCAAGACGACGGTCAACGGCGCCCGGGACGCGGCCGACGTGGTCGCGCGCATTCCCAATACCCGCGTGGTGCTGGGCCACGAGAAATGCAGGAACGCTCCCAACGGCGCGCCCGACTGCGTGGCCGCCGCCAATACGATATGCAAGGCGAAGGGCTTCGGCTCCGGCAAGAGCGTCGATATGACCACCGCCGAGGTCTGCCCGCCCAAGGTTTTGCTGTCGGGCCGCACCAGCGGGCCCGAGTGCAGGAACGAGACCTTCGTTTCCCGCGTCGTCTGCCAATAGATTTTTTTGGGGCCGGCCTGCGGGCTGCCAGCGGGCGCTTGTATCGGCGCCACGCTTATGTTTCCGTCGTGCGCCAGCGCATGATCCCGAAAAGTGGGCACCGGTTTTCGGATAAGATCATGCGCAAGAACTGTCGGAGCGCGTTGACCTTTGAACCTCCACACAAAACTTCTTGAACGCCAAGCTGCCGGACGCCCGGTGACCGTTGGCGTCATCGGCGCCGGCAAGTTCGGTACCATGTTCCTGTCGCAGGCACGGCTCACGCAAGGCATGCATGTCGTGGCCGTGGCCGATCTCGACGTGACGCGGGCGCGCAGCCAGTTGAACACCGCCAACTGGCCGACTGAGGCCTATGCGGCCGCCTCGCTCGACGATGCTCACAAGCGCCGCTCGACTTTCGTCACCGATGACGCCATGGCCATGATCGCCGACCCGCGTATCGAAGTGATCGTGGAGGCGACCGGCGTGCCGGGCGCCGGCATTGCCCATGCCTTGAAGGCAATTGCCGAGGGCAAGCATATCGTCATGGTCAATGTGGAGGCCGACGCAGTGGCGGGTCCGCTGCTGGCGCGCCGCGCCAAGGCGGCTGGCGTGGTCTACAGCCTGGCCTGGGGCGACCAGCCGGCGCTGATCTGCGAGCAGGTCGACTGGGCGCGCGCCGCCGGCTTCAAGGTGATCTGCGCGGGCAAAGGCACGCGCTATCATCCGAGCTATCACCAGTCCACGCCCGACACGCTGTGGGACATTCTCGATCAATATCTGCAGATCAAGGATCGCAATTCGATCAATCCGAAGATGTTCAATTCCTTCATCGACGGCACCAAATCCGGCATCGAGATGACCGCCGTGTGCAACGCCACCGGCTTGCTGCCGCAGACCGATGGCCTGGGCTTTCCGCCGGCGACCCGTTTCGAGATGGCCGACGTCTGCAAGCCGAAAAGCGACGGCGGCACGCTGGAGAAGGCGGGCGTTACTGAGGTCACCTCGTCGGTCTACCGCGACGGAAGCGACGTGCCGCACCATCTCGCGCTTGGCACTTACGTGGTGTTCGAAGGCGAGACCGAATACGCCCGCCGCTGCTTCAAGGAATACGCCATGCTGCCGGACAAAAGCGGCAAATACGCAGCACTTTACAGGCCGATCCATATGATCGGGCTCGAACTCGGCATATCGGTGGCAAGCTGCGCGCTGCGCCACGAGCCGACCGGCGCGCCCACCGGCTTCCGCTCCGACGTGGTGGCGACCGCCAAGCGGGCGCTCAAGGCCGGCGAGATGCTGGACGGCGAGGGCGGCTTCTGCGTCTGGGGCAAGCAGACGCCAGCCGATGTTTCGCTCGAACGAGAATTGCTGCCGCTCGGCCTGGCGCACAACGTCAAGCTCAAGCGCGACATCCCCGAAGGCGGCGCGCTCAAATGGGCGGACGTCGCCTACGATCCGAACGACTCGGCTGTGAAGGTGCGGCGCGAGATGGAAGCGGCCTTCGGCCGGCGGAATGTCGCAGCCGAGGCGGTTTCTTGAAGTCCTTTGCAAAAATGAAAAAGGGCAACGGCGTACCGTTGCCCTCATTCATTTAATTTTACGCCGGATTACCAGCTACGCCAGCTACAGCGGCGATATGTGCGGTAAATATAATGTCCGTGCCGCACCCGGACACGAACGCGATGGTTCCAGCAATGACGGTGCCGGCGATAGTGGCGCCACGAGCGCCAATTGCGATGATGGCTCCGGTATCTGACATCCACGACGGCCGCCGGTACCGCAGAACTCAGTCCGGGATCGACCATGCGGGCTTGTGCCGGCAGCGGCGCGGACAACGCAAAAAATGCCGCCGCGGCGGCTGCGCAGATAATCGCTCGATTCATCATGTTCTCCTCAAATGCGAAGGGTCATGATGATAAGTGCCGGGCACGAAAAATGTTTCGGGGCAAATTGCCGCAAGGCGCTGGCCGGGCTCTGACCTTCGAGCGGGCGCATCCGCTTATTCCAGTTCGATGGCGCCGTCGATCTTGTGGGTGAGGCCGACCTTGCCGATGGTCAGCACCATCTGAGCGTCGAGCGTCGCGACGCCCTTCAACCGCCCGTCGGCCACCGCGGCGCGGATCGCTTTTTCGATCTCCTGCTGCGACGTCACGCCCACGACCTTGAGGAATTTGCGCAGCGACATGTTGAGGGCTTCTTCGTTCATCGCGGGCTCCTTGAAAGGGGGATCGTCGGACGCCGATCATAGGCGCGCCCGGCCGCCGCTCAAAGGGCGTTGTCGCCGCGGCGAGCGGAGAAACTAGACCGCGACATCGCGCAGGAACAACTCGACCTTGTCGTTCAGGCCGGCGGCGGCGGCCTCCACCGCTTCCGCGGCCATCAATACGGTCTCCGCCGCGTTGCGGTTTTCCGCCACGGCGCCGGCCACCCGATCGAGAACGCCCACGACCTCCTTGGTGCTGGACGCCGCGCCCGCGACATTATGCGAGATTTCGCCGGTGGCGACATTTTGGTGCTGGACCGAAGAGGCCACCGATGAAGTGAAGCGGTTGATCTCCAGCATGCGTTCGGCGTTGCGGCGGATCGCCTCGACCGCGCCGCCGGTCGAGTTCTGCACTGCCGCGATCTGGGCGGCGATCTGTTCGGTCGCCTTGGCGGTCTGCACGGCAAGCGATTTCACTTCGCTCGCCACCACCGCGAAGCCCTTGCCGGCTTCGCCGGCGCGCGCCGCCTCGATCGTCGCATTGAGCGCGAGCAGGTTGGTCTGGCCGGCGATGTTGCGGATCAGCATGACCACGGTGCCGATCTCCTGCGCGGCCTGCGCCAATCCGGTGATCGTGTCGTCTGTCTGCTTCGCGTCCGCCACCGCGGTGCGCACCAATTCGGTGGTCTGCCCGAGTTGCCGGCTGATTTCCTCGATCGAGGCGAGCAATTCCTCGGCTGCCGCCGCGGCCGCGCCGACATTGCTGGACGCCTCGTTCGACATGTCGACGGCGCCTGCCGCCTGCCGCGCGGTTTCGCCGGAGGAAGTCGAAAGACCGGTGGCGGTCGTGCGCATGGCCGATGCGCTTTCGCTCACCATCGCCAGCAGAATCTTGACGTCCTGGCGGAACGATCCGATCGCGGCATCGACCTGCGCGCGGCGCTGCTCCTGTTCGAGCATGAGCGCACGCTGCTTTTCGGCTTGCTGGCGTTCGGTGATGTCCTCGTGGGTGCCTACCCAGTAGTGGCCGCCGGCGATCGACCGGTTGATGACGGAAATGGCCCGGCCGGCCGGCGTCTCGACGATACGGCTCATGGTATTGCCGCTCGCCATGGCGGCGATAATTTCGCCGCGGTATTTTTCGATGTCGATCCCCAGGCTGCCGGTCTCGTTACGGTTGCGAATGATGTCGCGAAAGGTGACGCCTGGCTTCACGACCTCGGGCGACAGGCCATAAAGTTCGATATAGCGGTCGTTGCAGATCACCATCCGCTCCGCCTTGTCAAACAGCACCAGGCCTTGCGACATGTTGTTGAGCGCGATGTCGAGCACGCGGCACTTGCGGGCCAGGCGGCGATAGCAAATGCCGAAAAATGCTAGGGCCAGCGCCGCGCCGGCCATGACGACGAAGGGTGACGAAATTTCTGTCATCTCTGTGGGTCGCGTAAAACCGGCAAATAGGGCGGGCAACGCCCTGTGCCGCAATTAGGTACTTGGTAACCATTGTTTTTATGTTAACCGGAACGGGGGGAGGCCTGCCGCGGGCCTAAAAACGGCGTTAAGACCCGCCGTTGACCCCAAAAGTTGCGCGGTTATAGTCCGCGCGCCGTGCCCCTGTGGCGGAATTGGTAGACGCGCCTGACTCAAAATCAGGTGTAGAAATACGTGCTGGTTCGAGTCCGGCCAGGGGCACCACCTTACACCTTCGGCTTCGGGTGGCTTCGCCCCGTAGTCTCTCGTGGCGGAGGGTGTCCGCCGAAGCCAATTGCGAAGGCGGACATTGTGGGCTTGGGCGAGGTGATGTCCTATTCTTGCAGCATGACGTAAGAGCAGGTGAAGCAAATTGGCGCGATAATTGCGATAATCGCTCAAGGCGCCGGTGCTTTGAATTTATGATTTATCGCATCGAGAAATGCTTCGAGTCCGCGCGGAAACTCGCCCTGCATATCTATAACTAGACTTCTGCCCTGAACCGGGGGAAGAAAGATATAGGGCGCATCGACCTGTACTCGGCCTGGAATATTAGTACGTCCATCGTACAAGAAAGGTCCGCTTGGCCAGAGTCGGTAGCGGCGCCCCAACGCCCACTCTCCAAGAAGATACCGAAGCAGGACCCGGATCTGGAATATTCGGCCAGATTTAGCACGATGCCCCTCGTGCTTGATGGGCGCGTCCAACAACAATCCCGTCCAGAGTCGATCGCGGGGTCCCAGCAGCGTCCAAATCGTGAAGGTCACACGTCCGTCCGCCAGCCTTCTAGTGGATCGAATCTAACACTTGGTGCCCGCGTCTGACGGCTTGGATAATTTTATCGGGATCAGCAGTCCATGTGAAGGGTTTCGGTTCGGTGTTGTGTTCGACGACGAAGCGATTGATGGCGGCTTGCAAGTCGACGAC
>JBBRAL010000091.1:0-17176 GCA_038206805.1 Hyphomicrobiales bacterium
TTGTCGGCGCATTCGCAAGCTCATCTAAACAAAGTGGCGCGCCAGCTCAATGAACGGCCACGGGAGACCTTGCAATTCGAAACGCCAGCGGAGAGATTTAACGCCTGTGTTGCGTCGATCAGTTGAGCCGGCAGACTAACAACATACATTGCTGAATTTTGGCGCGAGTTCGCTCGGTCGAAAATGACCCACAACGTCATTTCTCTACCGGCAATTGACGAATTGCGGCACTGACGACTTGCTGGAGTGTTTGTGGGAAGCTTGAACTCCAAAGTTCGTCGGGGTATTTTCGGTTCAAGTTTTTTCAATTGCGATCTGTCGATTGGAACAGTTTGCGGTCGCAAACACACCAAGGGGGGTGGGCATGAATAAGCGTAATCGTGGGCTATTGTTATTCGCCAGCGTCATCGCCGCTACTGCGGCATTTCTTGTGATGCCGGCGGTGAGCTATGCGCAATCCGAGCCGGACGAGGTTGCGCCCGCGCCGGCCAGGGACCGGATGAAAATTCCGACCATTCCGGGAGTGCCAAGACTCACGGTGGCGAACGCGAAGGGCGGGATTGCCCACATGATGCCGAACGTGCAAACCGCGGACAGGATTAAACGCGCCGTCGCCGCGGCCGGCTTTGCTAATGCGGCAGGTCCGCTCTACTACCACGCCGGCGGCTCGATCATGACGCCGGGGCTCCAGATCTACACGATATTCTGGGTGCCCGCGACGCTTCAGGATGGCAGCGCGGCCAGCATGAGCAATACTTACAAGACTGTGCAGAACAACTTGGCCAAGTATTTTGCAGGTCACGCCCTGACCTCTATCCACTCGCAGTACTATCAGATCATTGGCGGGGTAAAGACGTACATTAACGGCCTGGGAAAAGATCAAACCGATTCCCTCGGCGGCACCGCTTACGCTGCCAATGCCTTTCCGGCCCGCGATAGCGTGAATTGCCCGCCTTCCCCGAACTGCCTGACCGATGCGCAGATCGAGGCCCAGATTCACAAAGTCATGAACTTGAAGGGCTGGACCGGCGGGATGAATAAAATTTTCCTGCTATACACTCCAGAGGGCATGGAATCGTGTTATGATACTAACAACTGTTCAACCAATATTTTCTGCGCCTATCACTCGTACTTCTACGTCAATGGAAAAGCTATCATCTATGGCAATGAGCCGTACGCTACTCCCAACGGTTGCCAAGATGGCGGGCCTTCTCCGAACGGAGATGCCGCCGCCGACTCGGCGGCGTCAATTGCCAGTCACGAAATTTCGGAGGCTATGACCGATCCGCTTCTTGACGCCTGGTACGCCACGTCGGGAGACGAGAATGGCGATCTATGCGCTTGGGACTTTGGCACCCTAACTTGGAAAAGGGGCACAGCGAACCAAATGTGGGCTGGACATTATTTCCGGCTACAGCAGGAGTACTCAAATCACCAAGCTAGATGTAAGCTGGTCGGTCCCTGAATTTCTGAAATAGCCGGTCGCAAGCGAACTGGCTCAATCGGTGGGCGGCGCGTCGCATCCATGCGGCGCGCCGTTTGATTCGTAGACCAGTTCGGGCAGCGGTTCCTGCCGCGTTTCCAGCCCGCGTTTATGAGTTTGCGCCCTAATCAGGCCGCTACCCGGGCGAGGAAGCCTTCGACTTCCTGACGCAGCTCGGCGGCGGCGGCTTCCACCGCCTGCGAGGCGGTCAGCACGCTTTGCGCCGAGGCGCGGGTCTCGGTGGCCGCGCCGGCAACCTCGTCGAGCACCGACACCACCATTTTGGCGCCGTCGGAGGCGCCCGCGACATTCTGCGAAATCTCGGACGTCGCCGCGTTTTGCTCCTCGACGGCGGCCGAGACGGCGGTGGTGCAACGGTCGATTTCCCGCATGCGGCTCGTGATGCGGCCGATCGCCGCAACCGAGCCGCCGGTCGCCTCCTGCACCGACATGATCAGCTTCGAAATATCCTCGGTTGCCTTGGCGGTCTGCACCGCCAGCGATTTGACTTCGGCCGCTACCACCGCGAAGCCCTTGCCGGCGTCGCCGGCGCGCGCGGCCTCGATGGTGGCATTGAGCGCCAGCAGGTTGGTCTGGCCGGCGATGGTGCGGATCAGCTTGATCACGTCGCCGATCTTCTGCGCGGCTTGCGCCAGCGCGGTGATTTGCTGGTTGGTCCCCTGCGCCTCGCTCACCGCCTCGCGCACGACATCGGCGGTCATGGTGAGCTGACGGCCGATCTCGCTGATCGACCCGGTCAATTCATCGGCGGCGACCGCGGCGGTCTCCACGTTGGCGGACGATTCGTTGGAAGCCATCACCGCGCTCTCGGCGCTTTTCGAGGTCTGGCCGGAATTGGCGAATAGCGTGGTGGCGGTGGAGCGCATGGCGAACGCGCCCTCGCTCACGGTGCGCAAATGCAGCTCGACGCGTTGGCGGAATGCCGAGATCGCCTGCTCGATGACAGCGCGCTTCTGTTCGCGCTCCTGCATCGAGGCGCGTTCGAGTTCGGCGTCGCGCCGCTCGGTGATGTCGTCATGCGTACCGACCCAGCCGCCACCCTTCATCGGATGGTTCATGACCAGAAGCAGCCGGTTGTTTTTGGCCTTTACCTCGTGCGTGATGGTGCGCCCTTTGGCGACCTCGCCCAGAAATTCCTTGCGGTATTGCTGCGGCTCGCGCGAGAACGTGCCCTTGGCAACGCGTTTTTCCAGCACTTCCGACAGCGTGGTGCCGGGCCTTACATCGTCGGCGGTCAACTCGTACATTTCGTAATAGCGCGTATTGCAAACGACCAGCCGTTCGGCGGCATCGAACATGCAGAGGCCTTGCGCCATGCTGTCGAGCGCGGTGCGCATTTGTCCGTTTTCCCGGCGCAATTGCCAAAGCAGCACGACGCCGGCGAGGCTCATCGCAAGCAGGGCGGCCAGCGCGGATATAATGGCGGGGGCGGCCGGTCCCGGAATGGCGGCCATCAGATCCGAGCTCCAGCCCGCGTCGAGGAAGTGCAGGGCGGAGTAGCTCGCCGCAAAACCGGCCAATCCTGCCATTGCGACGAGCCGCCAATCGCGGGTTCTGGCGAAAGTACCGGTAATTGCGGGCATGGTTTTGAATGTCCTAACGATGCAGAATGGTATTCTCCAATCGGTTTTTTTGCGGTTAATGGCCGGTGAGCGAGAGATTAACGAATTATGACCGGCACCGGCACCGGCGGGGAGGGGTCTTCGGATGGCTAAATTGCGCGCAGTCGAATGCCGCGAATTCATCAAGGCGGTGATCGAAAAGGCCGAGGAAATGGGCGTTCCGGTCTCGGTCGCCGTGGTCGGTCCGGAAGGCCATCTGATCGCGGTCGAACGCATGGACGAGGCCGGCTTCATTACCCCCGACACCGCCATTGCCAAGGCCTATACCATGGCGGCGTTCCGCTCGATGAGCCCGCGCTTCCCCGACGGGCTGGTGATCCAGCAGTGGTTCAAGGAGCGCAACCCGCAATTGCTGGCCAATCTGGCGGCGCTGACCAACGGCAAGATCGCCGCCTCCGGCGGCGCTGCGCCGGTATTCAAGGGCAACGAGATGATCGGCGCCTATGGGGTCTCCGGCGGCACCTCGCAACAGGATGAGGAGATGGCGCAATATGCCCGCGCCAAGGTCGGCTGGGCGCAAGAGTCCGATAGCGCGCCGCAGCAAAGCGTGAAGGAGCACATCAACGAGCTCTACGCCAAGGCCGGGATCACCGACCGCAAGCTTTAATTTTTCGTACCGGAGCACCCCATGGACTCGACCGCCGCTCGCAATCCCACCCCGTCCGACTGGGCCGGCCGTGTCGAGGACGACGCGCTGCTGCGCGGGCAGGGCCGCTTCGGCGACGACGTCAAGCCGGAGAAAAGCCTGGCCGCGCACTTTCTGCGCTCGCCGCATGCCTTCGCCAGGATCGAGCGCATCGACGTGTCGGCGGCGAAGAATTCGCCCGGCGTGGTGGCGGTGCTGACCGCCGCCGATCTGGAACCGGCGCATTACCATTCGATCTCGCATCCGCATCCGATGCCCGGCCGCGGCGGCAAGGTGGCGGTCGCGCCGCATCGCCCGGCGCTGGCCGGTGCACGCGTGATGCATGTCGGCGAACCGGTGGCGATGGTGGTGGCGGCGACCGCGGCGCAGGCGCAGGACGCCGCCGAGAAGATCGTGGTCGACTATGAGCCGCTGCCGCCGGTAACCGACGCGCGCGCGGCTATTGCCGCGGATGCGCCGCAGCTTTGGCCGGAAGCGCCCGGCAATGTCGGCTTTGACTGGGCAGCGCCCCAGGATGCCGATGGAAAAAAGCAGGCCGCGCTCGAGCGCGCTTTCAAGGACGCCGCCCATGTGGTGCGCGTGGAACTGGTCAATCAGCGCCTAGTGGTGGCTTCGCTGGAGCCGCGCACGGCCTCGGCCAGTTACGACGCCGGCGCAAAACTGTTCACCCTGCGCTG
This sequence comes from Hyphomicrobiales bacterium, assembly GCA_038206805.1. Classification (GTDB taxonomy): domain Bacteria; phylum Pseudomonadota; class Alphaproteobacteria; order Rhizobiales; family Xanthobacteraceae; genus Pseudolabrys. Next base: position 4,450 of record JBBRAL010000091.1, read on the forward strand.
CGGCACGCAAGGCTTCGCCAGCGTGCGCGGCCAGGTCGCGGGCGCCATGAACATCAAGCCGGAGGAACTGCGCGTCGTCACCGACGATCTCGGCGGCGCCTTCGGCATGAAGGGCTGGTGCTATCCGGAATACGTCGCGATGCTGCATGCCGCGCGCATGCTCAAGCGGCCGGTGCATTGGGTTTCGACCCGCTCGGAAGCCTTCGTCACCGACAATCAGGGCCGCGATTCGTTCTGGACGGTGGATCTGGCGCTCAGCAAGCGCGGCCGTTTCCTTGCCCTGCGCGTCGACGGCATCGGCAATATGGGCGCCTATTTCACCGGTGTGGCGCATTTCGTCGTCACCACGCATATCTCCGGTTGCCTGCCGACGGTCTATGACATTCCGCACGCACAGGTGAATACGCGCTGCGTGTTCACCAATACGCTGCCGACCGGCCCCTATCGCGGCGCCGGGCGGCCCGAGGCGAGCTATCTGATCGAGCGCGTCATCGACGCGGCCGCCGATGTGACCGGCATCGACGCCGCCGAACTGCGCCGGCGCAATCTCATCCAACCCGGCCAGATTCCCTACACCACCGCCTTCGGCAACAGCTACGACAGCGGCGACTTTCCGGCCATTTTCGAGCGCGTATTGACGCTAGCGGATTACGCCGGCTTTGCCGCGCGCAAGAAGGCGGCCAGGAAAGCCGGCAAGCTGCGCGGCATCGGCATCGGCTGCTATCTGGAGATCGCCGGCGCATTTCCGGAAGAGGCCGCGCGCATCGCGTTTCCCGGCGGCAACAAGGTGACTGTCAGCGTCGGCGCCGGCGGCAGCGGGCAGGGCCATCCGACCGTATTTCCGAACGTGGCCGCCCGGCGCCTAGGGATTGAACCCGCCGCGGTGACGCTTCTTTCCGGCGACTCCGCGCGCGACGTGCCGGGCTTCGGCGCGGTTGCCTCGCGCTCGGCCATGATGACCGGCGGCGCCATCGCGCGCACCGCCGATCTGGTGCTGGAGAAAGGCAAGCGGGTGGCGGCCATGCTGCTGCAAGCCGCCGAAAGCGAGGTGGAGTATCACGACGGAAAATTCCGCGTGCGTAATTCGGCGCGCGAAGCCACGCTGTTCGAGGTGGCGGAACGCGCCGCCGAACTGGCGCGTTCGGGCGTGATCGCGGAAAGCCTCGATACGCAAGCCGGTATCAAGGTGCCGCCATCGTTCCCGAACGGCTGTCACGTCACCGAGGTCGAGATCGACCCCGACAGCGGCGCGGTCGAGATCGTCTCATATGTGGCGGTCGGCGACTGCGGCAATGTGCTCGACGACACCATCGTCATCGGCCAGATCCATGGCGGCGTCGCGCAGGGGCTCGGCCAGGCGCTGACCGAGAACACCGTCTACGATTCGAGCGGCCAATTGGTGTCGGGATCGTTCATGGACTACGCCATGCCGCGCGCCGATCTGATGCCGGCGATGCAGGTCGAGCATCATGCCGTCGCCTGCAAGACCAATCCGCTCGGCGTCAAGGGCACCGGCGAGGCCGGCACCACCGCGGCGCCGCCGGCGCTGATCAACGCCATCCTCGACGCGCTGCCGAAAGGCGCCAAGCTCGACATGCCGGCGACGGCGGAGAGGATCTGGCAGGCGTTGCAGTCTTCTTCTACCTCCCCCTGAAAGGGGGAGGTCGCCCGCCGAGCCATAAGGACGTTTACGTGCGTCTTCGACGCTTTATGGCGAAGGCGGGCGGGTGGGGGTCAAATTCAATGCCGCAGAGACCCCCTCCCTAACCCTCCCCCTTTCAGGGGGAGGGAAAAGGTAGATTGCGGGGCGAAGGAAAAACCTCACTGCGCGATGTCGATCTTCACCGCGCCGGTGACGGTTTGCCAATGCTTCATTTCGTCGGCCAGCCAGGTTTGCGCGTCGGCCGGCGACTTGCTCGGCACGATGTTGAAGTGCTGCTTTTTCAGTTTCTCGATCAGTTCGGGCGACTGCAGCGCCTTGTTGACGGCCGCGAATAGGGCTTCCAGCACCGGCTTGGGCGTTCCCGCCGGCGCGAACAAGCCGTTCCAAGCCACGGTGCCGACGTCGGCAAAGCCCGCCTCCTGCATGGTCGGAATATCGGGATAGTCCGGCAGCCGCGTGCGATTGACCACGGCGAGCGGGCGGAATTTTCCGGCTTTCACCTGCCCGGCGGTCGAGGCGACGTTGAGGAAGGCGGCCTGCACGTCGCCGCGCAGCATGTCCTGAATGACGCCGGAGGCGCCGTTCTTGTTCGGCAATCCGACCAGGTCGAGATCGCCCGCGCGCTTGGCGAAATAGGCCATGTCGTAATGCGGATAGGAGCCGATGCCGACGGTGCCGTAGCGGACCTTGCCGGGATTTTTCTTGGCGTAATCGATGAACTCGGCCACCGTCTTGGGCGGGAAATCGTTGGCCGTCGTCACCAGCAGGAAGGCCGGCACGTCAATGAGATTGGTGACCGCCACCACCGTCTTCTGGTAATCCGCATTCATCTTCTTGGCGTAGAGGATCGGCGTGATGGCGTTGGTCGAGACATTGCCGACCATCAGCGTATAGCCGTCGGGCGTCGACTTCACCATTTCGTCGATCGCAATCATGCCGAAGGCGCCCGGCTTGTTGATCACGACAAATGCCTGGCCGGTGACCTTCTGGAATGCGTCGCCGACAATGCGCGCGACGATATCGGTGGCGCCGCCCGGCGCATAAGGCACGATGACCTTGACCGGCCGGTTCGGATATTTGTCCTGCGCGCCGGCCGGCGCGACGCCGAATACAAGAACGGCGGACAGCCAGACCGCGGACAGCATGATCAGACATAGGCGTTTCATCGGCTTGCTCCAGGATTTTGTCGGTTCACCTTCGCGGGCCATTTCTGGCCCGGCGCGCTTGCTGCGCTCAGGTGGCTTTGATTCCGTGCAGGCTGTGGGAAGCATCCTTGCAAGTGAAGAACACCACGTCGGACTCCGGCGTCGCTTTGCCGGCATGCACGGTATTGGCGGGAATGTAGAGTACCGAGCCCGGCTTGGCGTCGATCTGCTTGCCGCCGACGGTGGCGCGGAAGGTTCCTTCCAGCACGTAGATCCATTGCTCGTTCGGGTGCGAATGCGGCTCGGCGCCGGTGCCCGCGCTCATGCGCATCAGTCCGACGATCATGCGGTCGCCCTCCACGCACGGCCCGTGCGCGGTCGAATAGGCCGGCCCGCCCATGATCTTGGCGACCGTGCCGAGGTCGAACAGAAATTCGCCCGGACCTGCGCGCGTGGCGCCTGGCGTGCGTGCGACCGGCTGGCTGCTCATGGCGTTTCTCCCCAAGAATCCTACGAAGGCTTATTGTGCAGCGATGTTAGTTGACCGCCGGCGGAGGCGCCAGTAGATGCGGGAGCTCGGCTGTATCGCCATGCGGGCGGCCGGCGCGCTCATTGCAATCGCCGTTTGGCCATGGTCTGCCGTCAGCTTCGCCAAGCTACCGATTCGGAGAAACAAAGCCATGCCGCCGGTTCGACCGCTCGTGCTGATGCTGGCGCTATTGGCGCTTGCCGCTTGCGCCGGCGCCGACATTGTGCCGACGAGCGAGCCGAGCTTCTATCGCAATCTGGCGCAGCCGGGCGCCGAACTCGATAGCGCCGCCGCCGCCTCGATGATCTCCGGCTATCGCGCCAATAACGGGCTACCGGCGGTCACCCTCGATCCCGAACTGACGCGGCTGGCCGCGGCGCAGGCCGACATCATGGCCAGGCGCGACAAGCTCGACCATGGCGCCGGCAAGCCGTTCGTGGCGCGCCTCAAGGCGTCGGGCTACGACGCCAAAACCGCGGCCGAGAATATCGGCGCCGGCTATCACACGCTGGCCGAAGCGTTTTCCGGCTGGCGCGATTCGCCCCCGCACCGCGCCAACATGCTGCTCAAGGGTGCAACGCGTATCGGCATCGCCGCGGTCTATACGCCGAAATCGAAATACAAGGTGTACTGGGCGCTGATCCTGGCCGAGCCGGAGGAGAAGAAGGGGTAGTCCTTGTCATTCCGGGGCGCGCACGAAGTGCGCGGACCCGGAATCCAGAAACCAGTTCGGTCATTGCATCTGGATTCCGGGTCCGACGCGAACGCGTCGTCCCGGAATGACCGTGGGCTGGACCTCTGCTCACCCACTGACTAGCCTGCCGCCGCCATGCCGGTCCTGCCTCAGCTGAACAATTACGACGACATCTACCGCCAGTTCCGCTGGAACATTCCGGCGCGCTACAATATCGGCGTCGATGTCTGCGACCGCTGGGCCGAGGCCGAGCCCGGCCGCCTCGCCATCCTGCATGTGCTGGCCGACGGACGCGAACACGCCATCAGCTATGGCTGGCTGCGCGACACCTCGAACCGGCTTGCCAATGTGCTGCGCGCGCGCGGCATAGGGCGCGGCGACCGCGTGGCGATTTTCCTGGCGCAAGCCCCGGAAGTGGCGGCTGCCCATATCGCGATCTACAAGCTGGCGGCGATTGCGCTGCCGATCGCCATTCTGTTCGGGCCGGACGCGCTGTCCTATCGATTGCAGAATTCCGGCGCCAAGGCGCTGCTGACCGACGCGCAGGGTCTTGCCAAGCTGGCGCAGGTTCGTGGCGAGGTGCCGGGGCTGGCCTGCGTGCTGTCGCTCGACGGCAAGCCCAAAGATTTGGCCGACGGCGCCGATAATTTCTCCGAACTGCTGGCGCGCGCATCGGCGGATTTCGCACCGGTCGACACCGCCGCGGACGATCCGGCGATGATGATCTACACATCGGGCACCACTGGCCAGCCGAAAGGTGCGCTGCACGGCCATCGTGTATTGCTGGGGCATCTGCCCGGCGCCGAGCTGCCGCATTTTCCATTCCCGCAACCCGGCGACCGCTACTGGACGCCCGCCGACTGGGCCTGGGCCGGCGGTCTGCTCGATGTGCTGCTGCCAAGCTTGCAGCTTGGCGTGCCGGTGGTGGCGCGCAAGTTCGACAAGTTCGACCCGGAAGAGGCCTTCGCGCTGATGGCGTCGGCCGGGGTGCGCAATGCGTTCATTCCGCCCACGGCGCTGCGCATGATGCGGGCGGTGCCGAGCCCGCGCGGGCGGTTCGATTTCAAGCTGCGCACGGTCGCGTCCGGCGGCGAGTCGCTCGGCATTGAGGCGCTGGAATGGGGCAAGTCGGCGTTCGGTCTGCCGATCAATGAATTTTACGGCCAGACCGAATGCAATCTGGTGCTCGGCTCCTGCGCTGCGCTCGGCGTGCTGCGTCCGGGCGCCATCGGCAAGCCGACGCCCGGGCACACCGTGGCGGTGATCGGCCGCGACGGCAATCGGATGAAGGCCGGCGAGGTCGGCCAGATCGCGGTGCAGCGACCGGATCCGGTGATGTTCCTGGAATACTGGGGCAAGCCACAGGCGACGCGCGACAAATTCATCGGCGACTGGATGACCACCGGCGACCAGGGCGTGATGGACGAGGACGGTTATTTCATTTTCGTCGGCCGCGACGACGACGTCATCACTTCGGCCGGCTTCCGCATCGGGCCGGGCGAGATCGAGGATTGCCTGATTCGCCATCCGGCGGTGGCGCTGGCCGCCGCGGTCGGCAAGCCCGATCCGCTGCGCACCGAGATCGTGAAAGCGTTCATCGTGCTCAAGAAGGGCTACGCGGCGTCGGACGATCTCGCCGCCGAAATCCAGGGCTTCGTCAAGACGCGGCTGTCGGCGCACGAATATCCGCGCGAAGTCGCCTTCATCGACGACATGCCGATGACCACCACCGGCAAGGTGATCAGGCGGTTGTTGAGGGAGAAGGTGTAGCTTTTTCAGTCATTCCGGGACGGCCCGAAGGGCCGGACCCGGAATCCATACTTCGCAGCGCTGGGGTTATGGATTCCGGGTTCGCTCGCTGCGCTCGCGCCCCGGAATGACAGCTAGCTTTTCCCGCCACCCATGATGAATACGTGGAAGCCGAGCCGCCGCTTGGCCACCAGGTAAAGCATGACCGATTCCACGACCAGCGCGGTCGAGGTTGCAATGCCGGCACCCTCGATGCCGATGCGCGGAATGAGAATCACGCACAGGACGAGATTGATCGCGAAGGCGCTCGCATAGACCCAGGCGCATGGCTTGCGCTCGCCCAGCATGTTGAGCAGCCGCTCGGCCGGGCCGACGGCCGCGCGCGCCAGCATGCCGATGCTGAGGATGAACATCACGATATAGCCGCTCTCGAAACCGGCGCCGAACAAAGCCAGCAGCGGCCGCCCGAACACGAGAATCATTGCGCAGACGGCGAGCGAGGGCCAGAACGTCCAGCGGATGGTTTCGGCGAAGAACGAAGCGAGCCGCTTTTGGTCGCCGGTCACATGATATTCAGTGAACTTGTGAGTGGTGGCGCTGGCGATGGCGAAATAGACGAAGGCTACGATCGCCAGCAGGCGGGCGGCGGCGTAGTAGACCGCGACCTCGTTGGGCGAGCGGAAATGCTCGATGGCGAGAATGTCGACGTAAGTCAGCAGCAGGTAGAAGCCTTCGACCACAAAGATAGGCAGCGAGGTGGCGAACCAGGTCTTTACCTCGTAGCGCTTGGGTCCGTCCGGCACCTTGGCCTTCAAACGCCGGTCGAGCACGACCATCTGGCCGACGGTGACGGCCCAGGTGGCGACGACGGCGACGATCATCGCCGTCACTGCGTCGGTCGGCGCGCCCAACATATAGGCCGCGCCCATCAGGATCGTGATGGCGAGCTGGCGTATGATGAAGAACGGCATCATCGCCAGATTCGGCCAGTCGTAGGATTGCGCGATGCCGGCCTGCACTTGCACCAGTCCGTAGATCGGGATGATGACGCAGGCGAGATAGAGCGGCACCACCGCGAAGCGATCGAGGTAGGAGGCGAATAGAGTCACTCCGACCGCGCCGGCAAGGCCGATTGCCGTGGCGATGCCGAAGGCGAGCCAGCGCGAACCGCTGAGAAATCCGCGCAAGCGGTCGAGCGCCTTGAGCTCGGTGTATTCCGGAATGAAACGGCGCGCCGCCGACGACAGGCCGACGTCGGAAAGTGCGCCGATCATCAGCACCCAGGTCCAGACATAGATGTAGATGCCGAACTCGAAGCTGCCCATCCAGCGCGCCAGCAGCACCTGGGTGCCGAGCGCGAGCACTGCGCTGGCAACGCGCAGCAGGAAAACCTTTCCGGCCACCAGTTGCGCCAGCCGGCTGTCGCTGCGCTCGGCGAGAATGGATTTGATGCGCGCAATCACGCCCGCCAGCGAGGGCCGCGCGGACGCAATATTCTCGGAACCGATTGGCGCCACGGGTTCCCTTCGCTCCGGCGGCGGCCGGGAGGCGAGCGTCGGCAAGGCCATCGCGCCCGGTTAGCAAGGAATCGTTAAGAATCGGTTGGGCGAAGCTTTGCCGCACATTCCGCTCATTCCCGCGCAAGCGGGAATCCAGTAAGTAAAATGCTGGGTCCCCGCTTTCGCGGGGACGAGCGGCCTATATTGACGCCAAAATCCCCTCGACCACCTTGCGATCCTCCGCGCTCAAAGCCGCCTGCGGCGGCACCGGGTCGCCGACCGCGTAGCCCTGGATCTGCAACCCGGCCTTGATGCAGGCGGCCAGATTGAAGCGCGCGAAGGCCTCGTTGATGCGCCAAAGCTCGCGCTGGAGTTTCATCGCCTGCGGCCATTTCTCGGCGCGGCAAAGGTCATAAAGCTTGACGCTCTGGCGCGGCACGATGCAGGCCGGGCCGGCCATCCAGCCGACGCCGCCGATCAGCATCACCGCCGCCGGAATATGCGCGGAGGCGGAGAACACTTTCATCGAGGGCGCGCGGTTCATGATCGAGAGTAGCCGCCCGGTATTGGTCGAGGCATCCTTGATGGAGCGGATGCGCGGGTGTTCGGCGAGCCGCGCGATCGTGTCGAGCGTGAGATCGCTGCGCTGGAATTGCGGATTGGTGTAAAGCACGACCGGAATGTCCACGCTGTCCGCGATGGCGCGAAAGTAGTCTTCGATCTGCGCGTCACGCAGCGGGAAATAGGCTTCCAGAATGGCGAGGATGCCGTCGGCGCCGAGCTTCTGGTATTGCCTGGCCTGCGCGACCGCGTCGGCGGTCGAGGTCGAAGCGACGCCTGCGATCACCGGCACGCGTTTTGCCGCCGCCTCGATGGTCGCCTGTACCACGGTCTGGCGTTGCTCGCGGTTGAGATAGGCGAACTCGCCGGTAGAGCCGAGCGGCGTCAGCCCATGCACACCGGCCTCGATCAGGTCGGACACCAGGCGCCCGAGCACGTCGGTCTTGATGCGGCCGGACGCGTCGATGGGTGAGACGAGATAAGGGAAAACACCGTGGAAGTCGGACATGCCAATCTCATATCGTCATTCCGGGACACGCGCCATAAGCGCGTTTACGCGCTTTGGCGCGTGGACCCGGAATCCATACTCCGCAGCGCTAGGATTATGGTTTCCGGGCTCGCGGACTTCGTCCGCGCCCCGGAATGACAGAAACCTAAAACACCCACAACGCATCCGCCGGGAATTCCACATAATGCTCGCCCGGCGCAAGCGGCGCCGCCGCATAGGCGCGCACGCTGAGGTTCTCGCGCACGAACACCAGCTCCCAGCGCTCGCCCAGATACATCGGCGCTTTCAATTCCATTTTGAGCCGGTTGGAGCCGGCGCTCGACGCGCAGCGCACGCGTTCAAGCCGGACGATCCCGGTCGCCTTGCCGCCGATGGCGGCTGTAGTGCGGGAGATGCCGGCAAGGCGCTCGCCGAACACATCGATGGCCGCATGGCCACCGGAGTTCTCCACCAGCGCGCCGCTAAGCCGGTTGTTGCTGCCCATGAATTCGGCCGCGAACAGCGTCGCCGGCTCGTTGTAGAGCGCGGTCGGCGCGCCTTCCTGCGCGATCACGCCGGCGTCGAGCAGCACGATGCGGTCGGCAATCGCCATGGCCTCGACCTGGTCGTGCGTTACATGGATCGCCGACAGGCCGAGCGTGACGATCAGCGTGCGCAGCCAGGCGCGCGCTTCCTCGCGCAGCTTGGCGTCGAGATTGGACAGTGGCTCGTCGAGCAGGATCACCGGCGGCTCGTAGACCAGCGCGCGCGCAATGGCGACGCGCTGCTGCTGGCCGCCGGAGAGCTGGTGCGGATAGCGCTCAGCCAGAGCCCCAAGCCCGATCTGCGCCAGCGTCTTGTCGACGCGGCTCTTGATCTCGGCGGCGGGCGTGTCGCGCAGTCTGAGCCCATAGGCGACATTGTCGAACACGGTGCGGTGCGGCCACAGTGCATAAGATTGGAACACCAGGCCCAGGCCGCGCTGCTCGGCCGGCAGTTCGATGCCGCGCGCGGCGTCGAAAAACACCTTGTTGCCGATCGCGATCGAGCCGCCATGCGGCAGTTCGAGCCCGGCAATGGCGCGCAGCAGTGTGGTCTTGCCGCTGCCCGAAGGTCCCAGCAGCGCCACCACCTGGCCGGGCGTCACGCTGAGCGAAACGCTTCTCAGAATCTCATTGTCGCCGAGCCGCAGACTGAGATTTTTTACAACGAGGTCGGCCATGCAAGCGCACTCCGGGTCCGGCAGGCGATAACCGGGCTGACCTCGATCATACCCCGCCGCGGCGTGCGGCGGGGTTATTCCGGTGCGCCGCGCTTAACGCGCCAGCGGATCGGGCCGCAGCTGAATGTGCACGGCGCGAGGCCTTGAGCCCTTGCCGGTCTCCATCAGCCATGGTGTGCGGTCGCCGTTGGTGCTCCACAATCCGCGGCCTTTCCAGCCGGCCTTCGGATCGTCGATGCGGCCGTCGAAGCCCTTGGCATAGAAGCCGATCGGATACGGGATGCGGATCGTGACCATCTTTCCGTCCTTCAGCGCAACGAAGCCGTCATTGAGGTTGGCGGTGGACATCGGGATGTTCTCGCCCAGCCCGAACGTGTTGTGCTGGTCGACCCAGGTGTAATAGCTCGACTCGGCACTGTTCTCGCCGATGCCTTCGAAGCCGGGGCCCGGGTACTGGTGGAACGTCCAGCCCTCCGGACAATGGTTGCCGGTCGCTTTCGGGCCGTTGAGCGGACCCTTGCATTTGCGCCGATCGAAGCTGCCAAGGTGACCGCTCGACAGCGAAGCCCACACCACGCCGTTTTTGTCGATATCGCCGCCGCGGATGCCGAAAGCGGGCGCCGGCACGTTGAAGACTTCCGACAGTCCGGTCGCCGGATCGAAGCGCAGGACGGCCGGCGGGCCGCCGAACACGCCGACGGTGTACCAGATCGAACCGTCCACCGGGCTCGGCATCACCGCATAGGGTCCCGAACCGGGCACGATACGCTTGTCTTTGGCCGGATCGATTGGCTGATTGGGCTCGACAAAGTCGTCGCGCTTGCCGTTGCCGTTGGTGTCCAGCACGAACGGCGACCAGCCCTGCGACTTTGCCGCGTCGCCGGTCTCGTCGAACATCTTGGTGTTGACCCAGCCGGCGACCGGGCCGGTGCCGCTCAGCCATAGCGTGTCGTTGGCGTCATAGCCGAGCTGCGGGTGATGGGTTCCGAAGCACGTATCGATGAACGTGTATTTCATGGTCTTCGGATCGAGCATCGCCACCTGACGCGACGATTGATCGAGCGGGAACACCTTGGCTGACGGATGGTCGGAGCCCTTCTTGCAGAACGCAGGGTTGCCTCGGCCGCGTACGGTCGCTGCGAGCCAGATGCGGCCCTTCTTGTCGAACATGGAATTGTGGTTGTTGGCTCTTGTATCCCAGAGCTTTTCTTCGCCCCAGTAGGCCGATGCCTGCAATGGCTTGGTGCTGGCGGCGTGGCCGGGCCCGATCGATTCCGGCATGTTCGTATCCCGCACCGGCATCTTGAAGAACGAAACCTTGTTGGTCTTTGGGTCCAGGATCGGCATGTTGTCGGTTGAATATTCCGGCGAGCCGTATAACGGACCGTAGGCGTTGACCGTCGAATTGCGCCGGTCCGAAGAGATCAGGTCGTGGAGATATTTGTCCGGCGTGGACCACTCCCACGACGTGACCACGATATTGCGCTCGACGCCCTGCGGCCGCGGCGGTTTGGCCTTGGGCAGTTCGCCCTTGGCGATGCGGTCGGTCCAATCGCCGTAATATTTGAACGGCGCGCCGCCGAAATTTCCGGCGAGCTGGTTGGTCATCTGCTCGCCCGACTGGCCTGACTGGATGCGCCGCATCCAGGCTTCGTCGCCGGACTTGAACTCGCCAAACGCTGCCGGAATCGTGCGGGTGGATTCTTGGCCGAGCTGGTGACAGCCAATGCAGCCGATGTTCTTCACCTGCTTGAGCCAATCGTGTTGCGTGAGTTTTTCCGGAATGTTGCTCTTGCCGCCGAACTCGCCGGCGGGCGGTATCTTCATCATCGCGTACCAGTAGATGGCGGGATAATAATGCGCCGCGGCGGCGTCGTTGCGCGCGATTACGGCGGTGAGGTTGAGCGGCTTACCGGGCTCGCTATCGACCTTGGCTGAGTCGACCAGCCCATAGCCGCGCACCCAGACTTTGTACTTGGCCTTCGGTAGATCGGGGATGAGATAGCGTCCGGAATCGTCGGTGACCACGATGCGCGCGAACTTGGTGGGCAGGTCCGTGGTCTCCGCGATCACCCAGACGCCGGCTTCCGGGCCTTTTGCGCTGGTCACGGCGCCGCCGATTTCGCCGGCGCCGATTTTTACTGGCTGCTGGGCATAGAGGCAGGCGGGAAAAGCACTCGCCAGCAGGACGAAGCCGGCAAGCATCAGCAAGCGCCGAAGCGCTTTGGTCACGAGCAGCATGGGTCGCCTCCCTGGCACCAAGCCGGCTCTGACGGCCGGCTCTTTGTGTTGGTGCAATTCTAGCAGAGGCGAGGGGCAGCGTCTCAGGGGCGTGTGCTAGGGCGTGGACTCATAAACGTGCTTCGGATGGCGTGCAAAGTCCGCTGTACATCCGATAGCGACCAAACTATTGCGGCGCAGCGAATGCCGCGATGTGCCATTAGTGTCATTCGCTGCGACGAAAAAAAGCAAAGAGCCTTATCATCGTCTGCGACGAACCACCTTATCTCAGGCTGCCAGCTTGTCCATATCGACCAGTCGGATCGCCGCCGCCATGCTGCAATTTCGCCAACTACAATCTGTGCCGCGTGCATGAAAGCCTGCGCGGCACGCCCGCGATGGCGCATGGGCTCGCCGCAAGCGGTTCACGGTAATTGATGGCGGCAAGATCGGCTAGCCTGTCGCTTTAATCACCAGCATTTGTGTAGGTGTAGGTGATGCGGGCCGAGTAAAACTTGGGGTCGATCGTGCTGGCGCCCGACACACACATATCCATGCGGTAGACGTAATGCGTATTATCGACCGTTCTCAACGAGGCGCCGGTCATGGTGAAGCTGGCTTGCTGATACACTCCGTTAGTGGTTACAGGCTGCTTGGAGAGGATGGTTTCATCCGAGCCGTCGGACAATTTATTGCGGACGAGTCCCACCGAAAAAGAGCCCCACCCCGCGAGCGACGAGTACCAAACTACGAGCTTTGACATAAGCGCTCCGTCCGGCAAATTAACCGGGGCACTAAAGCACGTCACGTTATTTGAGTAGGCTTGTATGGACTTGCCGGTGTGGACGTAATCGTTGAAGAGGCCATGCGGCGTGAAGGCCGCGGCCGGGATTCCAAAATAAGCGGTCTTTGGCGACGAGTACTGGAAGATTGTGTCGGTGATGGCTTGCGCTGTTCC
>JBBRAL010000092.1:0-16474 GCA_038206805.1 Hyphomicrobiales bacterium
GAGGCTGTTCGCGGCGCGGAGGATGGTGTTGGTCGAGCGATAGTTCTGCTCGAGCTTCACGACGGTCGGGCCGGGGAAATGGCGCTCGAACTCGAGGATGTTCGCAACCTCGGCCCCGCGCCAGCCGTAGATCGACTGGTCGTCATCGCCGACGCAGCAGATGTTTTTCTGTTTTTGCAGTTGAGCACCCGCGAGCGGCACACTTGGCGGGACTCCCTCTCCCCTGGGGGGAGAGGGTTGGGGTGAGGGGGCAAGGGCCTCTCGAGAGTCACTTTCCCCCTCACCCGGCTCGCTTTGCTCGCCACCCTCTCCCCCCAGGGGAGAGGGTACCGGAGCGCGGGGAGAGGTGAGCGGAGAACTCTGCGCCAGCAACCTCAACCACAAATACTGCGCCACGTTGGTGTCCTGGTACTCGTCCACCAGAATGTATTTGAAGCGCTGTTGGTATTGCCGCAGCACGTCCGGGTTCTGGCGGAACAGCCTGATGCACTCCAAGAGCAGGTCGCCGAAGTCGGCGGCGTTGAGCGTCTTCAGCCGCTCCTGATAGGCCACGTACAGCTTCTTGCCCTTGCCATTGGCGAAGCTGGCCGCCTCGCCGGCCGGCACCTGGTCGGGCGTCAGACCGCGGTTTTTCCAGCCGTCGAGGATCATGGCGAACACCCGCGCCGGCCATCTTTTTTCGTCGAGCTTCTCGGTTTCCAGGATCTGTTTGATCAGCCGGATCTGGTCGTCGACGTCCAGAATCGTGAAATTCGACTTCAGACCGACCATTTCGGCGTGGCGGCGCAGGATTTTCACCCCGATCGAATGGAAAGTGCCCATCCAGGGCATGCCCTCGACGATCTGGCCGACCATCTGGCCGACGCGCAGCTTCATCTCGCGCGCCGCCTTGTTGGTGAAGGTGACGGCGAGGATTTCGGCCGGCCGGGCGCGGGCCAGATTGAGAATGTGGGCGATGCGCGTGGTCAGAACGCGGGTCTTGCCGGTTCCGGCGCCCGCCAGCACCAGGACGGGTCCGTCCAGCGTCTCGACCGCCTCGCGCTGCTCGGGGTTGAGATCGGCCAGATAGGCCGCGCCGCGCGCCCCCATCGCGCGCGCGGCAATCCCGCCGGCGGCGGGCGGGCTCAACGGAACGGCGGCGGTACGCTTTAGCTCGGCCATATTGTCGATGATTCCTTCAATGCCAAAGATGGCATTCATAGGTGGCAATTTCGAGGGCCGCCCACGCCCTTGTCGGCATCTCCCCACCGCTTTAGCGTGGGTTTTCCGACATTTCCGAACAATTGAGGGGGAATTCCGTGCGCTTGAAGGACAAGGTAGCGGTCATCACCGGCGGCGGCCGTGGTATCGGCCGCGATATCGCGCTCGCCTATGGCAAAGAAGGTGCCCACGTGGTCATCGCGGAGATCGATCCGGGCACCGCCAAGGCCACCGCCGAAGACGTCGCCAAGACCGGCGTGCGCAGCATCGGCGTCGCAACCGACGTTTCGAAATCGGCCGACATCGCGCGGCTGGTCATGACCGTGGTTCAGGAGTTCGGCCGCATCGACATCCTGGTCAACAACGCGATGAAGATCGTGCCGGGCAAGCTTGAGCAATTGCCCGAAGCTGCCTGGGATACAACGATGAATATCGGGTTGAAGGGCTCGTTCATGACCAGCCAGGCCGCGGCCAAGCACATGATCGCGCAGAAGTCCGGCTGCATCGTCAACATCGCCTCGATCGCCGGGCTGTTCCCGTACAACTGGGCCGGCGCCTATTCGGTGGTGAAGGCCGGCCTCATCATGCTGACGAAATTGCAGGCGATGGAGTGGGCGCCCTACGGCATCCGCGCCAACGCCATCACGCCCGGCTATATCCGCACGCCCGGTACCGAGGCGATGTATGCCGATCCGGAAATCTACGAGGGCCGCCGCAAGGGCGTACCGATGGGCCGCGTCGGCTCCGGCGAGGACATCGCCGGGCCGGCGATTTTTCTGGCGAGCGAAGACGCGCGCTACACCACCGGCAGCGTCGTCGGCGCCGACGGCGGCCAGGCGGTCGGATATTTCCTGAGTGTGCCGGGGAGAAGGTTTTCGGGCGGGCGGATTGATTAAGAGGCGGGCTCGCCAACCCGCCGGGATTAAACCTGAAGCGGCAGTCTTACGCGACGAACGAGCAACCCGCCAAGCAGCGTGCCGGACATCCCTACGATCGAACAAGCCAGCGCGATCTTTTCGTGTGCGGTTGGTCCGAAAGCCTTTGCGCCTTCGAGCACAACAGGATCGGTGGCAATCAGGTCGCCTGCGAGCCAACCGAGCACCGCCGCGCCGGCCCAGATGATGAGCGGAAAGTAATTGACAATCGCCATGAAGACGGTAGCGCCGGCGACAATAATGGGAATGCTGACGCCGAGCCCGAATATCAGCATGGCAAAGTTGCCGTTTGCGGCCGCCGCCACCGCGATCACGTTGTCGAGGCTCATGACAATATCGGCGACGGCGATGACCGCCACAGCCCGCAGCACGGTTTTGTTCGGCGCCGCAACCTTGCCGGCCCCCGCAACCGATTTTGGCTCATCAGGCGCAAGCAATTTCAACGAAATCCAGAACAAAGCCGCCCCACCCACGATCTTAAGGTACGGGACGAACATCAGCGTCACGACGAGACTGGTGAAAACGACGCGCAGCAAAAGTGCGACGCCGGTGCCGAGCACCATGCCGGCCAGCCGTTGCTTCGGCGGCAAGCCGCGACAGGCGAGCGCAATGACGATCGCATTGTCACCCGACAGTAGAACGTTGATCCAGATGATTTCGACGACCGACACCCAGAACTGCGGCTGGGTATTGATGCCAAGATTGACGGTCAGACCGCTCAATATGTCGATCATCCGCGGCCCTTCGATCTCGTCTAGATGCTAGTTGTTCAGTTTCAAACGCGAATCTATCGTGGGAGCCGCGGCAGACCATGCGTCGCACGCCATGCCGGATCGCGCGTGTCTTGCCAGGCAAGGTAAACAACGCTGCCCAAGCCGAAGGCGCCAACAGCGAACAGCGACCACCCGAGGGCTTCCGATTGCGCCGAAAGTTCGCCGCCGAGCGTGTCCAGAATCGTGAGATAGGCCGGCGACCAATACGCCACCACCACCCCAAAGGCGGCAAGAACCGATATGATTGAGACTGGAATATGCAATCTGCCGCTTGATCGACCGACGTTCCCTAGAGAGATGATCGTTCTCATCGGCGTACTCCGGTTGGCAATTCAGTTCCGATAGGTCATCGATTCAGCACCACGCGAATTCGCGCTGAGATGACTCCGGACACCTCAAAAAAATAGACTATGAGATGGACACGCCGCGGCAATTCAGGACGAATACCCAAGGCAATATCTCTGGGTGTTATCATCTGGGTATAAACACCCAGGGGTAACTCCTCGGGCGGCCCGGTTGGGAAAAGGCGTAGACTAAAATGCTCAATCGAGACCGGCCGATGCGATCGAATTCAGTGATCTACCCGCTGCTGCTTTCACTGCCCATGGCTATTCCTGGCATCGCCTATCTTGTGGGCTACGTGCTGCTCGATTGGATCAGTTTCATCGAACCCTATGCGCCGTTCGGCATTACGCCTTGGAACCCTGGCACTGGATTAAGTTTTGTCCTGGTTCTGCTGTTCGGCCAACGGATGATCCCCTTTCTGTTTATCGGCCCATTGTTCTCGGATTTGATCCAGATTCAATCGCCGCTGCCCTGGGGCATCGAACTGGCGTGCACGGCCCTGATCGGCGTTGGTTATTCAGCGTCATCGGTATTCTTGTTGCGTCCGAGCACGAAGTTCGACCCGTCCTTATCGTCGATGCGGGACATGGTTCTGCTGATTCTCGTGGCGGTGGTGAGCGCGGCATTCGTGGCCGCGAGCTATGTGGCGGTGACGACCGCTGCGGGGTTGCTGCCGATTAAGGACTTTGCCGCAGCGACACTTCGTTATTGGGTCGGCGATGTCATAGGCATCGTGGTGTTTGCGCCATTTGCGCTCATCGCACTAACGCGCCGGAGCGTTATACGCATGTCCGTTGAAACATTTCTCCAAATTGCCGCGATCATCGGCGCGTTGGCGCTCGTGTTCGGCTACGCCAAAGAGCAGCAGTTCCAACTGTTTTATGTCTTATTCCTGCCGATCGTGTGGATGGCCGTGCGCACGGGAACCGAAGGCGTCATCGTCGGCATTCTCATCACCCAGCTCGGATTGATTTTTGGCGTTATATTTTTTCCGGGGGAAGGTCACGACGTAACCGCGTTTCAGGCACTCATGCTCGTTCTCGCAACCACCGGCCTCATCGCCGGAGAGCTGGTCACGGAAAACCGCCGGACGGAGTCCCAGCTCCGACTGCAGCAAGATTCATTGTCCCGTCTTGCCCGCCTCGGCAGCATGGGTGAGCTTGCCGCCGCCATAGCGCACGAATTGAACCAACCTTTGATGGCCGCGGGCACTTACACGCGATTGGTCGACGATGCGATACGTTCGGGGAATACCGACCCTGCGACGGTTGCGGAGACCGCAAAGAAAGCGGCCGCACAGGTCGAGCGAGCAGCCGAAGTGGTGCGACGGCTACGGGCGCTGGTCCGCCTCGACCGTGGTAATCGCGTCCTGTGCAGCGTCGAACGCATCGTCAAGGAGACGCTGGCGTTATGCCAGCACGATCTCGATCGAATCCATGCCAGCGCGCGTGCTGACCTCGCCAGCGATCTTCCACCCGTTATGGTGGATATTCTGCAGATCGAGCAGGCCCTGCTCAATCTTTTGCGCAACTCGATCGAAGCTATCGGCGAGGCCGGAGGCATCCATGGTACCATTTCGATCGAAGCTTCGGCCGCCGGCGCGGACTTCGTCGAAATCCGGGTCAGCGATACCGGCCCCGGGTTTCCGCGTGCTCGTTTCGAGAATCCGTTTCTTCCATTTTCTTCTACTAAGGCCGAAGGCCTTGGCTTCGGATTGCCGCTGTGCAAATCGATTATCGAGGCCCACGGCGGTCGTCTTTGGTTGGCCGAAAATGCGCGCGGCGCCGCCGTTCACTTCACGCTTCCCGTCATAAAGGCGTCGCATCATGGTTGATCCGATCCACGTCGCACTTATCGACGACGATGCGGCGGTGCTCGACTCCTTGCGACTATATTTTGCGCGGAACGAACTCAATACCTCTTGCTTCAATACCGCGGAAGAGTTTCTTGCGGCCGTTGACTCCACGCAATTCGATTGTGTCGTCTCGGATGTGCGCATGCCGGGAGTGTCCGGGCTCGACCTGGTCGGTCACCTCAACGCACGGGGCTTCGTCCGGCCGATTATCCTGATCACAGGTCATGGCGACATCGATATGGCGGTGGCAGCCATCAAGATCGGAGCGTTCGATTTCATCGAAAAACCATTCGATGAAAATCGTCTTCTCGCCAGTATCCGCAATGCGGTGGAGCAGGGACGGCAGCAGATAGGCGATGTTGCCGAACTGGAACGATTGCAGTCCCGGTTCAATTCGTTGTCTCTCCGCCAGCGTCAAGTCATGGAGCTCGCTGTCGCCGGGCTATCGAGCAAGGAAATCGGAAAACGGCTCAATATCAGTTCAAAAACCGTCGAGAACCATCGCGCCTGGCTCATGGAGAGGATCGGCGCGCGCAATCTGGCGGAACTTGTGCGTATGGCGATGCAAATCCAGTTGCGGTCGTAGGGCGGCTTCAGGTCTGCGGCGCAAGCGACGACGCGGTTTTGCCATGTCCACTATTTCGTAAAATATCAGGTATAACGCAGCTCGATTGTTGCTACGCGTCAACCTTTCCCCGGCATCCTGACGCTGCGCCCGGCGGCTTCCGGCCGGGGCAGGCCGGCATGCGCAACCTTCATTCGCTCGACCAGACGCAGGACGTTGTCGGGGAACGGCGCGACTTTCTTGGCTGTCATATCGACGTGTAGCGTCATGCTTTCCGACGTCGCCGACACCCAGCCTTCGGTCGCGTGCAGCAACTGCTCGAATAGATGGATGCGCTTTTCGTCATAACCGAGCAGTTGGACGGTAACCCGTAACAAGTCGGCCTCGTGCACTTCGCGCAAATAACGCACATGCAATTCGGCAACAACGGTCGAGTGACCGCTCTGTTTAAGATAGTCGGGCCCGAGACCGATGAGTTCGTAGACTTCATCGACGGCGCGGTCGAACAGCACGTTGTAATAGGCCACGTTAAGATGGCCGTTATAGTCGATCCATTGCGGTTCGATCTTCATCACCGAGGAGACGAAGGGCGCGGCGAAGGGAGCGGGATCGGTACGGTCGAGCATGGGTCAGTCGTTCTCTTTTTGTCATGCCCGGCCTTGTGCCGGGCATCCACGTCTTGAATAAAAAGTAAGGCGTGGATGGCCGGGACATAGGCGAGCGAAGCGACACCGTCTTTCGGACGGCTAGGCCCGGCCATGACGAGGTCAGGCCGAAATCGGATAAACCGCTTTCCCGCCGCTGAGCACACTCGCTACGTCGGTCGCGCATTTGGTCTGCAGTTCGTTGAGCGCCTCAATCGAATAGAACCCGGTATGCGGCGAGACGATCACATTGTCGCGGCCGAGCAGGGGAGAATCCTTCGTCAGCGGTTCGCTCGTCACCACGTCGAGGCCGGCGCCGCCGATCTGGCCGGAACCGAGCGCGGCGACCAAAGCCGGTTCGTCGATCAGCGGCCCGCGCGCGGTATTCACGATGAAAGCGCCCTTCTTCATCTTGCCGAATGCGTCCGCGTTCATCATGCCGCGCGTCGCCGGCAGCAGCGGCGCGTGCACGGAAATGTAGTCGGAGGTTTTCAACAGCGTGTCGAAGTCGACGCTTTCGACGTTCGCCGACTTGAACAGGTCCGGCTTGGCGTAAGGATCGTAGGCGATGACCTTGATACCGAAGGCCTGCGCCTTCGGCGCCACCAGGCGCGGAATATTGCCGAAGCCGACCAGGCCGAGCACGGTTCCCTCGATGCGCCGGATCGGCACCACGGCCGGCATTTCCCAGCGGCCGCTCTGCACCAGTTTGTTGGACAGCGGAATCTTGCGGATCAGCGCCAGCAGCAGCGCCATGGCGTGGTCGGAAACCTCGCGGATGCAGTAATCCGGCACGTAATTGACGGCGATGCCTTTCTCCTTGGCGGTGGGAAGATCGATATTATCGACGCCCAGGCCGAAGCGGCCGATCGCCTTGCATTTGGTCAGCTGCAAGAGGATCTCGCGGGTGAGCTTGGCATAGGTCACCAGAATGGCGTCGGCATCCTTGGCGACACTGAGGATGTCGTCGGCGCCGGAGCTTTTCGACATCAGGAAGGTCGGATTAAGCCGCGCCAGCGCCGCCTTGGCCGGGTCGAGGGTTGGAAAGACGCTATCGGTGACAGCAATTACAGGGCCGGCCATTGCAAACTCCGAATTTACGATCGTTGGAACGCGGGGCATTACCTACGCCAGCCGAGTTTGCCCGTCCACCGGACGCGGTGCCGTGCCCAAATGTCACGCCGGCCGGCCAAGCCCCGGGATTGCGTCCGTCTGCGACCGCCAACCGCGGCACTGACAATTCCGGTCCGGCGACAAGCCCGGCGTTTTCAATGGCTTGCCGGCGGCGTTAACCAAAAATTAACGATCGCCGTACGCGGCGGTATCCCTTGGCTATCTTTAAAAAAAGGCAGGGGAGTTGCGGCAATGCTCGGCAAGATGGCCAGGGGGACGTTTCTGCTCATTCTCGCGGCGATGGTCGTGGCCTGGGCCGTGTCGGTCAGCAAAAGCAATCCGGCTGCTCCGCAGGACGACCAGGTCGTCTGGCGCATGTATTCCTGACGCGCTGGCAACCGTCGATCGCGGCGTTCCGCTGCAAAATAGCCCACTTGCGCCGCGGATCTGGCGCGCACCCGTCACGTATCCCGAGCGCTTGACCTCATCCGTCATCCCCGCCACGTTCGCCTCCAGCGCACGGGGTAAAATGCAATGGCGGCGATGGCAGGCGCGATAGCGACAAATTCCAAGGCATCGGAACAGACCCGCGATCCGGCGGCAATCGCGGCCGTCATTGCGGCGCTGGCCGCGGCCTTCGGCAATCGCCTGGTGACCTCGCAGGCGGTGCGCGAGCAGCACGGCAATACGCTGACCTGGGTGCCCAACCAGCCGCCCGAGGCGGTGGTGTTTCCGCAGAGCACGGAAGACGTGCAACAGATCGTGCGCATTTGCGCCCGGCACGGCGTGCCGGTCATTCCGTTCGGCACCGGCACCTCGCTCGAAGGCCACGTCAATGCGCCGCTCGGCGGCGTGTCGATCGATTTCCGCGACATGAACAAAATGCTGGCCGTGCATGCGGAAGATCTCGATTGCGTCATCGAGCCGGGGCTCACCCGCAAGGCGCTCAACGAACATCTGCGCGACCAGGGTCTGTTCTTTCCCATCGACCCCGGCGCGGACGCCTCGCTCGGCGGCATGGCGGCGACGCGCGCCTCCGGCACCAATGCGGTGCGCTACGGCACCATGAAAGACAATGTGCTGGCGATGAAGGTGGTGCTGGCAAACGGCGAACTGATGACCACGTCGCGGCGGGCCAAGAAATCGGCGTCGGGTTACGATCTCACCCGCCTCATGGTCGGGTCGGAAGGAACGCTCGGCATCATCACCGAACTCACGCTCAAGCTGTCGGGAATTCCGGAAGCCATCGCGTCGGGCGTCTGCCCGTTTCCCTCGGTCGATGCCGCCTGCAAGGCGACGATCATGACGATCCAGTCGGGCATTCCGGTCGCGCGCATCGAATTGCTCGACGCCCTGCAGATCAAAGCGGTCAACGCCTATTCCAAGCTCGGCCTGCCGGAAGTGCCAATGCTGTTCGTGGAATTCCACGGCACCGATGCCAGCGTCGCCGAACAGTCCGAGCGTTTCGGCGAGATCGCCAAGGAACTGGGCGGCGGACCGTTCGACTGGGCGACCAAGGCGGAGGACCGCAACCGGCTTTGGCAGGCGCGGCACGACGGCTACTGGGCCGCGCGTCATCTGCGGCCAGGGGCGGCGGCCTTCGCCACCGACGTCTGCGTGCCGATCTCGCGGCTGGCCGAATGCGTGACCGCCGCCCAGCGCGAGGTCGCCGAACTCAATCTGGTCGCGCCCGTTCTTGGGCATGTCGGCGATGGCAATTTCCATTTGTCGCTGATGGTCGACCTGGGCGATGCCGACGAGGTCAGGCGCGCCAAGATACTGATGGAGAGGCTGGTCGAGATGGCGTTGTCGATGGACGGCACCTGCACCGGCGAGCACGGCGTCGGGCAAGGCAAGGCCAAATACCTGCTGGCCGAGCATGGCGCGCCGGCCATGGCGGTCATGGCCGCGATCAAGCGCGCGCTCGATCCGCAGAACATCATGAATCCCGGCAAGATCGTCCCATTCGATCAAGGTCTGCCGCCGACATAGATTTGCCGCCAAAAATCGGCAAAAATAGCGTACATTTCATATCGTTAGGCGCGAACGCGGCGTAAGTCGCGCGGATCGGCGCTGGAGTTGGCGTTGCAGACCACCCTGCTCGGATTGGCGATTGCAATCATACTGGCGCTGCTTGCAGCGCTGGTCGGCCCGCTGCTGATCAATTGGAGCGGCTATCGCGCGCTGTTCGAGGCGGAAGCAAGCCATCTGGTTGGCCTCGATGTGCGCGTGACCGGCGATATCGACGCGCGCCTGTTGCCCTCGCCGCGGCTCACTTTGCATGCGATCGAGATCGGCGGCAGCAGCGACCATAAGATTCTAGCCAGTTCGCTCGGCATTGAGTTCGCGCTCGGCCCGCTGATGCGCGGCGAGTGGCGGGCCTCCGAGGTGCATCTCGCGGGACCCCAGATCAGCCTCGGCCTCGACGCCTCCGGCCACGTGCAGGCGCCCAATATTGCGGTCGGGTTTAATCCCGACGGACTGACGATCGACCGGCTGAGCATAGAGAACGGCAAGGTAATACTCATCGACGCGGCAAACGGCGCCAGCGTCACCCTCGACCGGCTTTGGTTCAACGGCGAGGCGCGCTCGCTCATCGGTCCGCTCAAGGGCGAGGGCGCCGTCAGCATCGGGACTGAGCTTTATCCGTTCCGGATTTCCGCCGGCCGCTACAGCGACGACGGCGGGCTCAAGCTCCATGTCAATGTCGATCCGGTCAATCACCCGCTGAGCATCGAAGTCGATGGTGCTCTTATGCTCGGCGGCGGCGAGCCGCGTTTCGACGGCAGCTTGAATCTGGCGCGGCCGGTCGGGATCGCACCGCGCGGCGCGAAGCAGGCGGGCGGGACTTTAAGCCAGCCGTGGCGCGTGAGCGGCAAGATCAAGGCCACCGCCGCCGCGGCCCTGATGCAGCAGGTCGAGTTCCAGTACGGATCAGAGGAGCAGGGCCTCAAGCTCAGCGGCGACGCAAATTTTAAGTTCGGGACCAATCCGCGCTTCGACGGCGTGCTGTCCGGCCGGCAGATCGATCTCGATCGCGCGCTGGCCGCCGGCGATGGCAGCCGGCCGCTGCCGGCGGCTGCCATCCGCGAGCTTGCCGAATTGGGCGGCGGCGCATTCCGTCCCGCCATCCCGATCCAGATCGGCATCGGCATCGATCAGGTCACGCTCGGCGGCAGCACCGTTCAGAATTTGCGCGGCGATATCAGCACCGACGCCAACGGATGGAATCTGGATCGTTTCGAGTTCCGTGCCCCGGGCTTTACCCAAGTGCGGCTGAGCGGGCATCTCGCGGTCGACTCTTCCGGCGTCGCTTTCACCGGACCGGCCGAGATCGAAGCCGGCGATCCGCGGGTATTATCGGCCTGGCTGGAAGGCCGAGGGGAAATCGCCCAGGGCGATTTACGGCCCTTGAGCCTGCGCGGTGACGTCACGCTCGGAAGCGAAAAGATCGCGGTCGAGCGCTTCAAAGCCGAGTTCGATCGCAAGCCTATTGCCGGCCGTCTTGTCTATGTGTTCGCTACCGCGAATAAACTGGCCAAGCTCGACGCCGAGCTCAATGCCCCCGAGCTCGATATCGATGCCGCTTTCGGCTTCGGCAAAGCCTTGCTCGCTGGCTCCGCTATCGAACGCCCGCACGATATGACAATCGCCGCGGAAATCGGCCGCGCCACCTTGGCTGGCCTTGCTGCGCGCAATGTCGGCGTGCGGCTGAAGATCGAAGGCGACAATTATCAGATTGACCGGCTGGCAGTGGCCGATCTTGGCGGCGCCGCCTTTTCGGCCAGTGGCCGCATCGTCATTGCGGAGCCCTCGCAAGGCAGCATTCGCGTCGATCTGGATGCGCCGGATATGGCGCCGGTCATGGCCTTGCTGGCGCGCTATGCGCCGGATGCCGCGCAGGCACTCGGCCGCGGTGCGCCGGCGATGGCGCCGGCAAAACTGCATGCGCGTTTGACGGTCGAAGGCGGAGCATCGGCGACGCAGGCCAAGTTCGGAATTGACGGTAGCCTCGGCAAGGTACGGGTCGCGCTGAACGGGCAAGCCAATGCCGATCCGACAACCTTCCGCGTTGGCGACATGCGGCTGGACGGAAAGCTCGAATCCGATGACGGCAAGGCGCTGGTCGCCATGCTGGGTCTCGATCGCATGGTAACCGTGAAGGCCGGCCAAGGCGCATTGACCGTCAAAGCCAGCGGCCCGGCGAACGGCGAAATGCGCGTTGACGGCCGGCTGACCGCCGGCGGCCTTGAGGCGAACGCCAATGGCAGCGCGCGTCCGTTTGCCGCCCATCCTTCGGCCACGCTGAACGCCAGGATCGTACGCGCCGATATGGCGCCCCTGCGCCGCGCCCACGACGAAAGCACGGCATTGCCGGTCAGCTTCGAGGGGCGTGTCGCGCTTGCCGGCGGTCAAATTACGCTTGCCGATATCAATGCCAATATCGGCGGTACGAACTTGCGCGGAAAACTCGGCTTCGCGCTGCCGCGGCTGAATGGACTTCAAGGCGAGCTCGATGCCGACACTATCGACGGCGTCGGTCTGATGGCGGCGGCGATCGGCATGCCGGCCTCCGCCCCCAGCACCGACAAGGACTGGGTCTGGTCGACCGAGCCGTTCTTGGACGGCGCATTCGGCGAGTTGGCAGGCCAGGTCGTACTCAAGGCAGGGCGGCTTGAGCTATCGCCGCGGCTCACCGCGCGAGCATTCCGCTCCACACTGCGCTTCGGTAAACGTGAATTCGCTTTTTCAGGCATGACTGGCGATGTCTCAGGCGGAAAGCTCGCCAGTCAAATCTCTTTCCAGGACGCCGAGGCCGGACTGACGGCGCAGGTCAAAATTTCACTCACCGGCGCCGATGCCGCTGTCTTGCTTCCGGCGAGCGCGCGGCCCCCGGTCACCGGTTCGCTTGGACTTGTTATCGAAATGGCGGGGACCGGATTGAGCCCGGTCGCATTGATCGGCTCATTACAAGGGTCCGGTAAGATCACGCTCGACGCCGCCCAATTCGCTGGCCTCGATCCGCGCGCCTTCGACGCCGTCACCCGCGCGGTGGACCGGGGATTGACGATCGACTCGGCACGTATCGCCGACGTTGTGCGCAAGGCATTGGAGAGCGGTCAGCTTGCCGTGAAACACGCCGAAGGCGTCATCGCCGTCAGCGCCGGACAGATACGGTTGAGCAACGTTGCCACCGAAAGCAAGGACGCGAACTTGTCGATATCCGGCAATCTCGATCTCACGGATGGCTCGATCGACGCGCGGCTGATGCTGTCGGGAGCGAGCGAGGCCGCCGGCGCCCGGCCGGATATTTTCATGGCATTGAAAGGCCCGATTGCGGCGCCGTCGCGCAGCATCGATGTGTCCGCGCTGACCGGATGGCTCACATTGCGGGCGGTCGATAACCAGGCGAAGCGATTACGGGCGGCCGAAGACGAGGCGAAGCGATTGCGCGCTATCGAAGAAGAAGCGCGGCGAAAGCGGGCCAGCGAAGAGGAGGCGAGGCGAAAGCGGCTGCTCGAAATCGAGGCGAACCGGCAGCAGGAGATCGAAAATCAGGCGAGGCGATTGCGCGAGAGCGAAAGCGCATTGCCGCGGCCGGGAGATCTGGCGCCTGCTTTACCGGCGCCGGTCGATGTCGGGCCATTGCCTAAGCCGGGAGGCGAAACCCGGCCGGCGGCGTCAGTCAGCCCGCAGAACTGAGGAAGCTGGGCGCGCCGCGCCTGCTTCGCGCGAGGCGCCTTGCGCGCCGCGTTTGTCGCCAATCTGCGCGCGATAGTAATCGAGAACGAACAGGCGGATTGCCGAAGACAGATTGCCGTGCTTGCGGCCGGTGTCGATCGAGGCCACCAAGTCCGACAGGGTCATCTCCCGGCCGATGGCGATTTCCTTCAGCCCCTTCCAGAAGTCGTCTTCGAGACTGACGCTGGTCTTGTGGCCCGCGACCACGATCGAGCGTTTGACAACCGGCGATTTCATCGGCCGTCTCCCGGTTCGATCCGGTGCCGATCGAGGCTATGGCCGATTTTCGCCTGCCGCGCAGCTTCCAACTTTCGCAGGTGTTTGGGCTGACCGTGGGCAAGACGATGGGCATTGGCCCGCTGATCGTCGTTTTGCCGTTTCGCCCGCTTGCGCGCGGCTCGAAGATTGACCAGTTCAGCCATAGCGCCCCTCGATACGAACCGGAAACCTGTTGCCCGGTTCCAATTTTGCTCTTGTGCATCGCTGCCAATGTGCATCGCCGCCAATTACGCCGACACATTGACGGAAATTCGTCTTTGAAAATTTGCGCCGGCGACTCTGCAAGATTGCGTCCGTTAGCTTGGCTGCAATTACCACAAAGTTTCAATACACGGTTGGTTGATCGCAATAGATCGCTAAGTGACTGTTATCGAATACCACCAGAAAAAAGCGGTATAATTATCGCGGTGGCAAGACATTGCCGAATGTATATTTAGTTGTTCGAAAAGATTTACTATCTAAAACATGAAATGGGTGTTTACCAAACGCTCGGGCGGCGTCCGTAATGCGATAAATGACATGGAACTTCAGTAAATTAGCCCCGCGATACACATATTGTATTCTGAATTATTAGCTCACTGCCGCAGGATACGGCTTCGCTACGAGCTCCCTATAATTGCAGCAGCGAAAATGGTCGCTCATCCTCGAAGACCGCGGTTGCCCACTGGCCGCCGCTGCCCTTCAAAAAGAATCATTCGAATTATTGCTGGGGACGGGTCATTTTTTCAGGGGCCACGAGACGATCGAATTCGCGCTCCGTGACATAACCGAGACGAAGAGCTTCTTCGCGCAGCGTCGTGCCATTGGCATGCGCCGCCTTGGCCAACTGCGCCGCCTTGTCGTAGCCGATCTTCGGCGCCAGCGCCGTCACCAGCATCAGCGAGCGCGCCATCAGTTCGGCGATGCGCGGCTCGTTGGCCTTTATCCCCACCACGCAATTGTCGGTGAACGAATTGACCGCGTCGCCCAGGAGCCGGATCGATTGCAGCATGCAATAGGCCAGTACCGGCTTGTAGACGTTGAGCTCGAAATGGCCCTGGCTGCCGGCCACCGTAACGGTGGTCTGGTTGCCGAACACGCGGGCGCACACCATCGTGAGCGCCTCGCTCTGGGTCGGGTTGGTCTTGCCCGGCATGATCGAGGAGCCGAGCTCGTTGCTCGGCAGGATCAATTCGCCTAGCCCTGAGCGCGGGCCGGAGCCGAGCAGGCGGATATCGTTGGCCACCTTGAACAGCGCGGTGGCTGCGGCATTGAGCGCGCCGTGCACATAGACATAGGCGTCGTGGCCGGCCATGTGCTCGAACTTGTTGGGCGCGCTGACGAAGGGCAATCCGGTCAGTTGCGCCATGCGGCGCGCGAACGCCTTGGCGAATTTAGGCTTTGAATTCAAGCCGGTGCCGACCGCGGTGCCGCCCTGCGCCAGCGGATAAAGCTCGCGGCTCGCGCCGGCGAGGCGCGCCGCCGCCGATTTCACTTGGCTCGCATAGCCGGAGAATTCCTGCCCCAAGGTGATCGGGGTGGCATCCATCATGTGGGTGCGCCCGATTTTTACGATCTTGGCGAATTCCTTGGCCTTGTTGTCGAGCGCTTGCCCCATGCGCTCGAGCGCCGGCAGCAGGTGGCGCGTGATCGCTGTCGCCGCGGCAATGTGCATGGCGCTGGGGACCGAGTCGTTCGACGACTGGCTCATATTGACGTGATCGTTGGGATGCACCGGCTTTTTCGAACCGAGCTCGCCGCCGAGCGCCACATTGGCGGCGTTGGCGATCACCTCGTTGACGTTCATGTTGCTCTGCGTGCCGGAGCCGGTCTGCCACACCAGCAGCGGGAAATGCGCGTCGAGCTTGCCGTCGGCGATGTCCTGCGCCACGGCGACGATGGCCGCGGCGCGCCGCTGGTCGAGCGACCCGAGATCGCGGTTGACTTCTGCCGCTGCGCGTTTGATCAGGCCGAGCGCGCGCACGATTTCGATCGGCATGCGCTCGCTGCCGATACGGAAATTATGCAGTGAGCGCTCTGTTTGCGCGCCCCACAGCCGGTCGGCCTGGATTTGCAGCGGCCCGAAGGCGTCGCTTTCGATGCGGGTTTTCTGGCGGGTTTTTTGCCGCGTTTTTCGGCGAATATTGGCGGGCTCTTTGGCCATTACTTCTTGCGGAAGCGGTCGAGCCGGACAACTTCGCCGCCGCCTTTGGGCTTGTCAGGCGTTGGGTCCGGCACCGCGGCCAAGGCAGGCGGCGCCGCCGGTGTCGCGGACCCTAGGCCGGGCTGCGGGATCGAGGGCACCCGCGTCTTCCTAGCAGGCTTGGCTTGTTTTGATTCTTGGTCGTTCTCTTGGTGCTTGTCTTGGTGCTTATTTTGGTTCTTATCTTGGTTCCTATCTTGCACCGCTTCCAGCGCCTTGAGTTTTCCCTTGGTCAGCGCATTGACCGGCGACGGCCTGTCGTCATTCTGCTCCTGGCCCTCGGTCACTTCCTCGAATTGCAGGCCGAACTGCACCGACGGATCGAAGAAACCGTTGATCGCCTCGTACGGCACCCCCAGCCTTTCGATGGTGCCGCCGAACGACAGGCCGACCTCGAAGCCGAGCTCGCTCACCGTCAGATCCCAGAACTGGTGCTGCAGGATGATGGTCATCTCCTGCGGATATTGCGCGCGCAGCCGCTCCGACAGGCGCACGCCGGGCGCCTGGGTGTCGAACGAGATGAAGAAATGATGATCGCCGGGCAGGCCCTTCTTGGCGGCGTCGGCCAATACGCTGCGCACCACGTCGCGCAGCGCCTGCTGGGTCAGAAGATCGTAGCGGATATGGTCGGCCATGCGGGCTCGCGGAACTGCCTTGGGATTCGGTAGGGATGCTAGCGCGCCGCCGTCGGCAAGGGAAAATGAAAGTGGAGGCTTCTGTTGCCAGGTGCCTCCGAACCCCGCCTAACCGCTGCTAAGACGGCTAGGGCTTGTAGGCTTGGTTAGTCAAACCGCTTACGCGGCCTGAGCAACCGGAGCATAGTTGTCATTTGCAACTACGA
>JBBRAL010000093.1:0-15975 GCA_038206805.1 Hyphomicrobiales bacterium
GGTAGCTGACTGTCGGTATGGATAGCCTTACTGACAGTCACCAGATCAGTCGCCTTGAAATTGTTGACACGGGCCGCCGCCGTCGATGGACGGGGGAGGAGAAGCTGCGGATCGTCGAGGAGAGCTTTTCGGGTCCGCGGCTGGCATCTGCAACGGCGCGTCGGCATAGGATTTCCAACCAGCTCCTGTTCGGCTGGCGCAAGGCGTATCGGGAAGGTCGGCTTGGCGAGGCTCCTGCGTTTGTGCCGGCGGTGATCGTGCCGGAACGGCTTGAAAATGGGACAGGTCCGCACCGTCGTCGAATGGAGATTGTAAGCGCGAACGGCCGGCGCGTTATTGTTGATTGCGACATAGACGTGGAGACGCTGCTTCCGATCATCCGTGGACTTGAGACGCTGCCATGATCCCGCTCCCGAGCGGCGTCCGAGTTTGGCTGGCGACCGGTCACACCGACATGAGGAAGGGCTTTCCGGGCCTGTCGCTGCAGGTGCAGGAGGTGCTACGGCGCGATCCACTGAGCGGCCACCTCTTTGTGTTCCGCGGACGCCGCGGTGATCTATTGAAGGTGATATGGCATGACGGCCAGGGAGCCTGCCTGTTCGCGAAGCGATTGGAACGGGGCCGCTTCTTGTGGCCGAGCCCGGCCGACGACGCGGTGACGATCTCCTCGGCCCAGCTCGGCTATCTGCTGTCCGGAATCGATTGGCGCAATCCGCAGCAAACATGGCGCCCGACGTCGGTGGGGTGACGGTTTTTTCTTTGCAGTTACTGACGAATATGATTCTCTCGCCTCATGACATCGGCGTTTGAATCTCTGCCATCCGATCTTGCAGCCGCTCACGCGATGATCATCGCCGAGCGCGTCGCCCGCGTGGAAGCCGAGGCCGTTGCGGCTCGCGCGGTGGCGGTGAACGCCAGCACAGAAGCGCTGATCGCCCATCTCAAGCTCGAGATCGAGAAGCTTCGCCGGGCGCTTTACGGCAGCCACTCGGAGCGCAAGGCACGGCTGCTGGAGCAGATGGAGCTTCAGCTGGAAGATCTGGAGGCGGCAGCGACCGAGGACGAGTTGGCGGCCGAGAAAGCAGCGGCCCGGACGCAGACGATACAATCGTTCCAGCGCAAGCGGCCTTCGCGCAAGCCATTCCCTGATCATCTGCCGCGCGAGCGTATTGTCATCGCCGCACCAGAAAGCTGTTCCTGTTGCGGGTCGGCGAAGCTGTCGAAGCTGGGCGAGGATATTACCGAGACGCTGGAGGTGATCCCGCGGCAGTGGAAGGTGATCCAGACTGTGCGCGAGAAGTTCTCGTGCCGGGAGTGTGAGAAGATCACGCAGCCGCCGGCGCCGTTCCATGTCACCCCACGTGGCTTTGCCGGACCGAACCTGCTGGCCATGATCCTGTTTGAGAAGTTCGGCCAGCATCAGCCGCTGAACCGCCAGAGCGAGCGATACAGGCGCGAAGGCATCGATCTGAGTGTGTCGACGCTGGCCGACCAGGTTGGCGCCTGCACGGCAGTACTGCAGCCGCTGCATGCGCTGATCGAGCGCCACGTGCTGGCTGCTGAGCGGCTGCATGGCGACGACACGACCGTGCCGATCCTGGCCAAGGGCAAGACGGTCACAGGGCATATCTGGACTTATGTTCGTGACGATCGTCCCTTTGGCAGTCGCGCGCCGCCAGCGGCGTTGTATTACGCCTCGCGCGATCGACGACAGGAGCATCCCGCGCGGCATCTTCAGGACTTCACCGGCATCCTGCAGGCCGACGCCTATAGCGGGTACAACGGGCTTTATGATCCGTCGCGCGCTCCGGGCGCGATCACGTCGGCATTGTGTTGGGCACACGCACGACGGCAGTTCTTCGAACTGGCCGATATTGCGGCCAATGCACGGCGTGGAAGGAACGCGGCGGCGATCTCGCCGATTGCGCTGGAAGCGGTCAAGCGCATCGACGCACTATTCGATATCGAGCGCGGTATCAACGGCCTGAGTGCCGAAGAACGCCTGCGTGTGCGCCAAGAACAAAGCGCACCTCTGCTGACCGCTCTGGAAGCATGGCTGCGTGACGAGCGATCGCGCCTCTCGCGCTCGGCCTCTGTCGTCACGCCGATCGACTACATGCTCAAGCGCTGGGATCGGTTCGCCCGCTTCATCGGCGATGGCAGGGTCTGTCTCACGAATAATGCGGCCGAGCGCGCGCTTCGCGGATTTGCATTGGGGCGAAAGTCATGGCTCTTCGCCGGCTCCGAACGGGGCGCCGACCGGGCGGCGGCCATGACGACGCTGATCATGACGGCCAAGCTCAACGACGTTGATCCGCTGGCTTGGCTGGCCGACGCGCTTGCCCGCATCGCCGATATTCCGCAGAACCGGCTTCCAGAACTTCTACCCTGGAATTGGAAATACCAGGACCTGCAGCAGGCCGCCGCTTAAACCATTGTAATCCGAGCCGCCCGCTCGCGGTACTCAGCGTATGCTTACCCAATACGACATCACCGCCCGTTTGCCGTTCTTGGTGACATATTCAAAGGGCGCGCAATTCTCGCGCTCGAAGGCCGCGACCGTGCCGGCATCGGCCTTGAGATAGATCAGTTCGTCTGACACAAGCCCGAACATGATGTCGCCGGCATAGAGCCCGGCGCCGCCGAACATGCGGCGAATACGAACCGTGCCGAATTCGCAAAACAGATCGCGGATATAGTCGGCATCCACGGCAATAAGACCGGCGGGTGTTACGCCGCGCCGCCGGCTTCGTCCTTGGCCGGCGTAAGCTGCACCGACTCGCCGCAGCCGCAGGCCGAGGTCTGGTTGGGATTCTTGAAGATGAACTGGGCCGACAATTTTTCGGTTTTGTAGTCCATCTCGGTGCCGAGCAGGAACAGCACCGCCTTCGGATCGACCAGGATCTTGACGCCCTTGTCCTCCACCACCTCGTCGGAGGGCTTGACCGCGTCGGCATATTCCATGGTGTATTCCATGCCGGCGCAGCCGCCGTTCTTGACGCCGACGCGCACGCCCATGACGGGTTTATCGGCCCGCGCCATCACGTCCTTGATGCGCATCGCGGCGGCTTCGGTAAGCCGCATTACCTGGGGTCGCGGCCGTGCAGTAGCCATGGTCATCCTCTTCGATTTCTATATCGCGCTTCCAAACGCTATTCGCCACCCGCCATTCGCGCTTTATTTCTCACCACATATTCAACACGAGTCGCGCCTCGTCCGACATCCGGCTCGGATCCCAGGGCGGGTCCCACACCACTTCCACCTTGCTATCCTTCACGCCCGCCACGCAGGCGACGGCATTCTCCACCATAATCGGCAGTTCCTGCGCCGACGGGCAATTCGGCGAGGTCAGCGACATGTCGATCTTGACCGACCGGTCGTCGCCGATATCGATCTTGTAGATCAGGCCAATCTCGTAGACATCGGCCGGGATTTCCGGGTCGTAGACGGTTTTGATCCCGGCGATGATGTCGTCGGTGAGCCGGTTGAGCTCGTCTTGCGACAGCGCGGAGGAGCCGACCACGGTGGCGTTTTCCGGCGGCCGTTCCGCAACGGCGGGGTTGTCGGTCACGGGGGTTTCCTCCGTCATGCGAAAAATTCCTGCGCTTTGATCAACGAGGCGGCGAGCGTGTCCACCTCATCCTGGGTATTGTACATGGCAAACGATGCACGGCAGGTCGCGGTCAGGCCGAAACGAGCGAGCAATGGCATCGTACAATGGGTGCCGGCGCGTACCGCTACGCCCGAACGGTCGATTATGGTGGCGACATCGTGCGGATGGGCGCCCTTGATCTCGAACGAGACGATCGGCCCCTTGCCGGGCGCCTTGCCGATGATGCGCAGCGAATTGATCTGGCCGAGGCGGTCATGCGTGTATTTGAGCAGCGCGCCCTCATGCGCGCGGATGCGCGCTTTGCCGACGGAATTGATGTAGTCGATGGCGGCGCCGAGCCCGATCGCCTGCACGATCGCAGGCGTGCCGGCCTCGAAGCGGTGCGGCGGCTCGCCATAGGTGACGCGGTCTTCAAACACGTCACGGATCATCTCGCCGCCGCCATTGAACGGCGGCATGGCCGCGAGCAGGTCGTATTTGCCGTACAGCACGCCGATCCCGGTCGGGCCATAGAGCTTGTGCCCGGTGCAAACGTAGAAATCGCAATCAATATCCCGCACATCGATGTCGAGATGCACGGCGCCTTGTGCGCCATCGACCAGAACCGGAATGCCGCGCGCATGCGCGAGCCTGACGACGTCTTTCACCGGCACCGTGGTGCCAAGCGTATTCGACATCTGGGTGATGGCGACCATCTTGGTGCGCGGTCCGAGCAGCTTCTCGAATTCATCGTTCAGGAAGTTGCCCTCATCGTCGACCGGCGCCCATTTGATCACCGCGCCGTGGCGTTCGCGCAGAAAATGCCAAGGCACGATATTGGAATGGTGCTCCATGATCGAGAGCACGATCTCGTCGCCCGGCTTGATACGCTCACGTCCGAAGGTGGCGGCGACCAGGTTGACCGCCTCGGTGGCATTGCGGGTGAAGATGATCTCTTCCTTGCGTGCCGCACCGAGAAAACCGCGTACGGTCTCGCGCGCACCTTCATAGGCTTCGGTCGCTTCGTTCGCCAGATAGTGCAGGCCGCGGTGCACGTTGGCATATTGCTCGGTATAGGCTTTCTGGATGCGGTCGAGCACCTGCTTGGGCTTTTGCGCGGATGCGGCATTGTCGAGATAGACCAGCGGCTTGCCATAGACCTGCATGGCCAGCGCGGGAAAATCCGCGCGGATCTTGGCGACGTCGTAGGAACCGTTGCTCACTGCCGGGTGAATGCTCATGCCCGCGCTCCCAGCCAACGCAGCGCGGCAAACATCAGCGCGTGGCGGATGCCCTCATGCGCGATCTCGTCGATGGTTTCGCCGATGAAAGCCTGGATCAGCAAAGCTTCGGCTTCCTTCTCGTGAATGCCGCGCGACATCAGGTAGAACTTCAATCCCGGATCGAGCGCGCCGGCGGTGGCGCCATGGCCGCAGACCACGTCATCGGCAAAGATTTCCAGCTCCGGCTTGTTGTCGGCTTCGGCCTGGTCGGAGAGCAGCAGCGCGCGCGTCATCATCTTGGCGTCGGTTTTCTGGGCATGCGGCTTGACGACAATCTTGCCCTGGAACACGCCATGGCTCTCGCCGTCGAGCACGGTCTTGAACTGCTCGCGGCTGACGCAGTGGGCGGCGGCGTGCTCGATCAGCAAGGTGGTGTCGACATGCTCCTTGCCGCGCAGCAGATTGACGCCCCGAATATTGCCCTGGCTGCCCTCGCCGGCAAAGCGGATGAAATTTTGGTTGCGCACCAGTTCAGCGTCGCTGGTGAAGGCAAAACTGTTGAACACCGCGCGCGCGCCGATCGAAGCCAGCAGGCTTTCTAGGTGCAGCGCGCGGCCATGCGTGATCTTGAAATAATCCAGCTGCGCGCCATCGCCGACCGTCAATTCGAGCGCGGTATTGATCTGCGACGCGCCGCTGTCGTGGCTTTCGACGATAATAGCCTTGGCGGCCTTTTCGACCACGATCAGCGAGCGGATGAAGGCCGAATTCGGTTTGTCACTGCCGGCGGCAAACACCAGATGGATCGGCCGCTTGGGCACAGTACCAGCGGCAATGCGGATCACTGCGCCGTCACCCATCAAGGCGGTGTTGAGCGCCACACCCACGTCATCGGTCGCGAAAGTGCGCCCGACATGGGCGGTCACCAACGCATCGCCCTTGGCGAGCGCGTCGGCCATCGAGCCGATGGTCAGCCCCGCCTCGGGCGTCAGATCGGAAAGATCGGGCGCGAAGGCGCCATCGATAAACACAAGGCGGCGGCAATCGACCCCAGCCAGCGTCTTGTCGTCGACATTGCCGCGTTGCTTCGCCGCCGCATCGGGTGGCGCGGCGAGCGGATATGATTCGCGCATCAACGCCCGCAGGTCGGTATATTTCCAGGCCTCGACGCGGCGGTTGGGCAGCCCGCGCGCCTCGAATTGCCGGAACGCATCCTCACGCAGGGCCGCGAGCGCGCCCTTGCCCGGCAGATGCGCGCGCGCACCCGCGAAAGCAGCGCTCAGCGCCTGCTCGGCCGGAGTCTTGATTGGAGTAAGCTCAGTCATCGTAGCCCTTACGTCAGTGAACGGCGGCCGAAGCCGCGATCACACTTCAACCAAGCCGAGCCTGCGCTCAACCCGATCCAGACGGGCATCGATGCGATCAACGCGAACCGAAAGATTGGCCATTTGAGTCGCCATATGGCCCATTTGAACTTCCATAGCCCCGATACGCTGCATCGTCTCGATTTGCCGTGCATTCAGCGTATCGACCTGCTCGCGGAGCGCGCGCAGATGTTGGAGGACCAGGTTCTCCGTTTCGGTCATGATCGCAGTCTAGCCCAGTTTCGTTTCAATTTCGACGATTAATTTTCACCTTCACGCCGCCTCGTCCGCATATTGCGCATAGCCCTTGGCCTCGAGCTCAAGCGCGAGCTCCTTGCCGCCGGACTTCACCACTTTGCCCTTTGCCAGCACATGCACTACGTCGGGCACGATGTATTCGAGCAGCCGCTGGTAATGGGTGATCACGATCATCGAACGTTCCGGCGAGCGCAGGCGATTGACGCCGTCGGCCACGATCTTGAGCGCGTCGATGTCGAGGCCGGAATCGGTCTCGTCGAGCACCGCCAGGCGCGGCTGCAACACCGCCATTTGCAGAATCTCGTTGCGCTTCTTCTCGCCGCCGGAGAAGCCGACATTGACCGCGCGGCGCAACATTTCCTGGCTGACGCCCAGATGGGCCGCGGTGTCGCGCACCAGTTTCATGAAATCGGGCGTGGAGAATTCCGGCTCGCCGCGCGTCTTGCGCTGGGCGTTAAGCGCGGTGCGCAGGAAGGTCATGGTGGCAACGCCGGGCACTTCCACCGGATACTGGAACGCCAGGAACACGCCCTTGGCGGCGCGCACATCGGGCGTCATCTCCAGGATGCTCTCGCCGTCGAGCAGAACGTCGCCCTCGGTGACTTTGTAATTGTTCTTGCCGGCCAGCACATAGGCGAGCGTCGATTTCCCGGAGCCGTTCGGCCCCATGATGGCGGCGACCTGGCCCTTTTCGACGGTCAGCGTCAGGCCGTTGAGGATTTTCTTGCCCTCGACCTCGACATGCAGATTTTTGACTTCAAGCAACGACATTGTCTTATTTTCCACTTATCCGTTTTTCCGCTCGCCCCCGCGAAAGCGGGGACCCAGTTCTTGGCCCTGGATTCCCGCTTGCGCGGGAATGAGCGGATTAGTGCCTCTACTATCCGACTGAACCTTCCAAACTGATCGAAATCAGCTTCTGCGCCTCGACCGCGAATTCCATCGGTAGCTGCTGCAGCACGTCCTTGACGAAGCCGTTGACCACCAGCGCGGTCGTCTCTTCCGCCGACATACCGCGGCTCCGGCAATAGAACAGCATGTCCTCGGAGATTTTCGAGGTCGAGGCCTCGTGTTCGAACACGGCGGAGGAATTCTTCGCCTCGATATAGGGCACGGTATGCGCGCCGCATTGGTCGCCGATCAGCAGCGAGTCGCAATTGGTGAAGTTGCGCGCATTGGTCGCCTTGCGATGCGCGGTGACCAGCCCGCGATAGGTGTTGTTCGACTTTCCGGCCGAGATGCCCTTGGAGATGATGCGGCTCGTCGTGTTTTTTCCCAAGTGGATCATCTTGGTGCCGCTGTCGACCTGCTGACGGCCGTTCGAGATTGCGATCGAGTAAAATTCACCACGCGAATTGTCGCCGCGCAGGATGCAGCTTGGATATTTCCACGTGATGGCCGAACCCGTTTCGACCTGGGTCCAGGAAATCTTGGAGCGCGCGCCGCGACAGTCGCCGCGTTTGGTGACGAAGTTGAATATGCCGCCCTTGCCGTCGGCGTCGCCGGGATACCAGTTCTGCACGGTTGAATATTTGATTTCGGCATCGTCGTGGGTGACCAGCTCGACCACGGCGGCATGCAACTGGTTCTCGTCGCGCATCGGCGCGGTGCAGCCCTCCAGATAGCTGACGTAAGCGCCCTTGTCGGCGATGATCAGCGTGCGCTCGAACTGGCCGGTGTTCTTCTCGTTGATGCGGAAATAGGTCGAAAGCTCCATCGGGCAGCGTACGCCCGGCGGTACGTAGACAAACGAGCCGTCGGAGAACACGGCGGAATTCAAGGTCGCAAAAAAGTTGTCGGTTACCGGCACCACGGTGCCGAGATATTTCTTCACCAGATCGGGATGCTCGTGCAGCGCCTCCGAGATCGGCATGAAAATCACGCCGGCCTTTTTCAATTCCGCCTTGAAGGTGGTGGCGACCGAAACCGAATCGAACACCGCGTCCACCGCCACCCGTCGCTCGCCCTCCGGACGAACCACGCCGGCAAGGATTTCCTGCTCGCGCAGCGGAATGCCGAGCTTCTCATAGGTGCGCAGAATCTCCGGATCGACCTCGTCGAGCGAAGCCAGCGCATTCTTCTTCGGCGCCGAAAAATAATAGGCGTTCTGGTAATCGATCTTGGGATAATCGACGCGCGCCCAGGTCGGCTCGCGCATGGTCAGCCAGCGTCTATAGGCTTCCAACCGCCACTCAAGCATCCATGCCGGCTCGTTCTTCTTGGCCGAAATGTAACGCACGGTATCTTCCGAAAGGCCGATCGGGGCCTTTTCGGATTCGATATCGGTCACGAACCCATACTTGTATTGATCGACGTCGATCTGGCGGATCCGATCGACGGTCTCTTGTACGGCCGGCATTCTTTCCTCCGCTACGGTTTCAAGGACCGCGGGTTGGATTTGTCGGTTATGGTCGGTTCGCTTTTTGCGTTGCGATCATTCCTTTTAGCGGCGATTGCTCGCGCCCTTGCGCTAGGCGGCTAAGCCCGAGTTCAAGCGTGAATTCTCATGCTTCTTAAGTAAGGACGAACTGACTTTAGTCAAAGCATTCAGCAGATTTTCGACCTCGCGGTCGCTGGTGCTCCAGCCCAGACTGACGCGCAGCGCGCCGCGCGCCAGGTCTAGTTCCACCCCCATGGCCGCCAGCACATGCGAAGCCTGCACCTTGCCGGACGAGCAGGCGGAACCGGACGAAACCGCTATACCATTGAGATCAAAGGCGATTATGGCAGTCTCCGCCTTGAAGCCGGGTACCGCGAACAGCGTGGTGTTGGGCAGCCGCGGCGCGTTGCGGGCGAAAATCACCGCCTGCGGCAGTGCCGCCATAAGCCCGGCCTCGAAGCGGTCGCGCAAGGCGGCCATGCGGGGGGCGTCCGCCTGCCTTGCGGCAGCCGCGGCCATGGCGGCGGCGCCGAAACCAGCAATCGCCGCCACGTTCTCGGTTCCGGCGCGATAGCCCCGTTCCTGGCCGCCGCCCTTAATCAGCGGCTCGCCGATATGGATGTCTCCGCGGCGAATGAGCGCACCGGCGCCCTGCGGGCCGCCGAGCTTGTGACTGGAAATGCTGAGAAGATCGGCGTTGATCTCGCCAATCGAACAGTCGATGCGGCCAACCCCCTGCACCGCGTCCACGTGCAGCAAGCCATTGGCGGCGTGCACGATTTGCGCGATCTGCGCGATCTGCTGGATCGCACCGGTCTCGTTATTGGCCAGCATAACCGAGACGAGCGGCCGCTCCGCGCCGGCGATGCGCCGCTCTACCTCGGCGAGATCGAGGCGACCGTCGCCATCGACCGGCAATTCCTCGACCGCGCTGGCTGGAAATCGGCCGCCGCTGCGCACCGAGGGGTGTTCGGTGGCCGACACGAACAGCCGGTCGCGCGGCAGCTTGGATCCGCCGATTTCGAGCGCCGGCGTCAGCGCCAGCATGTTGGCTTCGGTCGCCCCGCTGGTGAAGGTGACGCCCTTGGCCTCGGATTCGACCAGGCCAGCCACGCTGTTGCGCGCTTCTTCGATCAGTTGGCGGGCGGCGCGCCCTTCCGCATGCACCGAGGACGCATTACCAGTCAGATGAAGCGCTGCCTCGATCGCGAGGCGCGCCTCGACCCGCAGGGGTGCGGTCGCGTTCCAGTCGAAATAGGCCCGCTCAGCCATCAATTGCGTCCGTATCCGATTACCGATTTGCTTCTAGCCCCCGCAAAAAGCTTGCTTTTTGCCTGGGGGGTCGTGTTAGAAGCCCACATTCACTCGACCGGTTTGCTTGCCAACTTATAGCCGGTGTTGCGGCCATGACCAGCGGAAATCAAATAATTAGAATAATTCTAAACTAGCGCCTGGTGCCCAAAATCGGCCAGTCGTGACGCAAACTTCCGACGCCGCCAACGCCAGTTGCGGCAAGCCAGGTTCGAGGTCGACAGCAATGCCCGAAGTCATTTTCACCGGTCCGGCCGGACGGATCGAAGGCCGCTACCATCCGGCGCGGCAGAAGAACGCGCCGATCGCCATCGTGCTGCATCCGCACCCGCAGTTCGGCGGCAACATGAACCACCAGATCATCTATCAGATGTACTATGCCTTCGTGCACCGCGGCTTTTCGGCGCTGCGCTTCAATTTCCGCGGCGTCGGCCGCAGCCAGGGCTCGTTCGACTACGGCACCGGCGAATTGTCGGATGCCGCTGCCGCCCTCGACTGGGCGCAGACCATCAACCCGGAGGCCAAGAGCTGCTGGATCGCCGGCTTCTCGTTCGGCGCCTGGATCGGCATGCAATTACTGATGCGTCGGCCGGAGATCGAGGGCTTCATTTCGATCTGCCCGCCCGCCAATCTCTACGACTTCTCGTTCCTGGCGCCCTGCCCGTCGTCCGGGCTCATCATTCATGGCGACAAGGATGCGGTGGTACCGGCCAAGGACGTCACCACGCTGGTCGACAAGCTCAAGACGCAAAAGGGCATCATCATCGAGCAGAAGGTCGTGCAGGGCGCCAACCATTTCTTCGACGGCAAGGTGGAGACGCTGCTCACCTCGATC
Organism: Hyphomicrobiales bacterium; assembly: GCA_038206805.1. Classification (GTDB taxonomy): domain Bacteria; phylum Pseudomonadota; class Alphaproteobacteria; order Rhizobiales; family Xanthobacteraceae; genus Pseudolabrys. Next base: position 10,964 of record JBBRAL010000093.1, read on the forward strand.
GCTGGTTACCTCGACAAGCGGCTGAAGACCGAGAGAAAGCCGACCGCGGCGTAAGCCGCTTGGCCGCCACTTCAGGGGATTGCCTCGCGCACGCGCGCGCCCTTTGGTATCGTCGGCGGTGCGCTGTTTAGCTGCTCGACGGCAAAGCCGGCGGCGGCCCGATAGACCGCCATGAACGCGGCGCGCTCCTGCGGCGGAATGATATCGTCGATATTGTCGAATGTGCCGCCACAGCGCTCATCGACCAGATTGAGCAGCCCGAACGGTCCGGCGCCGCGATTGCGCAAAATCAGCTTCGATATCGGCTCGCAAAGCCTGTCATCGTAGGCGGCCAGCGCCTGTTCCGTCGCGCCATACCTGATCATCTCAGCGCCCAGAACACGGGCATCGACAATGGCTTGGCTCGCGCCATTAGAGCCGGTCGGATACATCGCGTGCGCTGCATCGCCCAGGAGCGCAATCGGCCCGTCGCGCCACGTGGCAATCGGATCACGGTCGATCATAGGATTTTCAAAGGCGGTGTCGGCCTGCCGGATCAAGGCCGGCACGTCGAGCCAGTCCCACACCCAGCCGTCGAAATGATGGACAAAGTCGCCGGTGCTCACTTCGCGAAACCAGCCGCTCTGCTTCCAGCCCTCGGCATTTTCCATTGTGACCTCGGCGATCCAGTTGATCATCGCAAGGCCAGTCTGGGGGTCGGGATGCGAGATTGGATAGAACACCATGCGGTGACGATGGGTGCCGAGGCCGACGAAAGACGCACCGGTGCGGATCGGCTTTGCCCAGGTCGTGCCGCGCCACATAATCGCGCCACCCCAGTGGATCGGCGGCTGGGACGGGTTCATCTGCGCCCGGATGGCGGAATGGATGCCGTCGGCGCCAATAAGCAGACTTCCCTGCGCCACCGAGGTTGAACCGTCGGCATGTTCGATGAGGGCGTCGATGGCGTCATCGGCACGCTTGCGATAGCCGCTGACGCGGCTGCCGAGCCGCACGGCATCCGGCCCGATGCGTTCGACCACTTTGCGATGCAGCAGCATATGCAGGTGGCCGCGATGCACCGCGTATTGCGGCCAATTGTAGCCCGCCAGCGGCCCGCGCGGCTCCGAATAGATGTCATTGCCGTTAAGCCCGACGAGGGCCCATTCGCGCGCCGGCAGTCCAACCCGGTCCAGATCGGCCGCTGTGATGTCGAGATCGTAGAGTTCGCGCACTGCGTTGGGCTGCAGATTGATGCCGACGCCGAGCGGGCGCAATTCGCGCACCGCTTCGTAGACTACGCAGGGCACGCCGATCTGGTGGAGCGTCAGCGCCGTCGCCAGACCGCCAATGCCGCCGCCGGCGATGATCACCAAATTGTCGGCCATGCACTGTCCCCTTTTGCCGGCGCCACTATACCTGCACCGAATAGCCGCCATCGACGGGGATGGCCGCGCCGGTAATGAAATCCGACGCCGGCGACGCAAGAAACACCGCGATACCGGCGAAATCGTCCGGATCGCCCCAACGTTGGGCCGGGGTTCGCGCCATCACCTTGTCATGCAGGCCCGCGACCTGCTCGCGCGCCTGACGGGTGAGATCGGTGTCGATCCAGCCCGGCAATATCGTGTTGACCTGGATATTGTCCTTGGCCCAGGCGACCGCCAGCGACCTCGCCATCTGCACGATGCCGCCTTTGCTCGTCGCATAGGGCGTCGCATAAGACGACGCAAAGACCGACATCATCGATCCGGTATTGATGATCTTGCCGCCGCCGGCCCGCACCATGTGGGGATAGGCCGCCTGCGAACAGATAAATGCGCCGGTCAGATTGGTATCCATCACGTGATGCCAATCCTGCGCGCTCAGGTCTTGCGGCTGCTTGCGAACGGTGGTGCCGGCATTGTTGACCAGAATATCGAGACGTCCATAGCGCTCGGCGGCGAGCGCGATGGCCTGGCGGCATGATTCTTCCTTGAGAACGTCCAGCTCGACAAAATCGGCCTGCGCGCCGAGCGCCCGCAATTCCAATAGCGCCGCCTCCGCCTTGCTCTTGTTGCGCCCAGCGATGACCACGGCCGCCCCGGCCGCGCCCAAGCCCTTGGCCATGCCGAGGCCGATGCCGCCGTTTCCGCCGGTAATGAGGGCCACCCGCTTGGTCAAATCGAAGCTTGTCATCGCAAGATTCCTTAGCGTTGCGTTCAGGGCTTTGCGATCACGCCGCCCGGCATCGGCTTGGGTGCGCCGGTGGTCTGCGGAAACGTGATCGGCATTCCGTTGAGTGTGCGCACCGCCAAATAAGCGAAGGCCTGCGCTTCGATCGCCTGCGACGACCAGCCGATGGCATCGGCGGTCTCGACCCTGGCCGGCGCAAGCCGCTCGGAAAGCATGCGCATCAGTGTGGGATTGCGCGCGCCGCCTCCGGCCACGATCCAGGCGCGCGGCGGCTCCGGCAGATGCCGCACGACGCGCGCAACGGAAGCCGCGGTCAGCGCCGACAGCGTCGCCGCACCATCCGCGACGGAAAAATCCGGCAATCCGATATTGGCAAAGGCAAACGCATTGCGGTCGAGCGATTTCGGACAGGGCAAGCCGAAAAACCCATGCGCCAGCACGCGCTCGATGAAACTCTCGTCGGCGCGGCCCTTCGATGCCTGATCGCCGTCGCGGTCGAGCGGCGCGCCGGTGCGCGCGCGCATGAAATCGTCGATCAAGGCATTGCCCGGGCCGGTATCGCAGGCGATCGGGTCGCCGCCATCGACAAAAGTGACATTGGCGACGCCGCCGACATTGAGCACCGCGATCGGATGCGGCCAGTCGAGATCGCGCGCCAGCGCCTGATGGAACACCGGCACCAGCGGCGCGCCCTGCCCGCCGGCGGCTACGTCGGCGGCGCGGAAGTCGTAGGCCACGGCCAGGCCGAGCCGGCGCGCCAGCGCCGCGCCATCGCCGATCTGCACGGTCAGCCGCGCCGCCGGCTTGTGCAGCACGGTCTGGCCATGGAAACCGACAATCGCGATTTCGGCCTTGTCGATATGCTCGGTGTCGAGGAAGGCTTCCACCGTCTCGGCATGGACGCGGGTGACGAATTCCTCGGCTTCGGCCAGCACGCCCGGCCGCGCGGCGCGCTCGCTCACGGCGGCGCCTGCGTGCAGCGCCGCCCGCAGCAGATCCTGCTCATCGTCCGAATAGGGCCGGTAACCGCTCGGCCCGAAACCGGCGATACGCGCGCCATCGGTCTCGATCAGCGCCACATCGACGCCGTCGAGCGAGGTCCCGCTCATCAGCCCAATCGCCTTGACTACCCCCAAAACCCGAACCCCTTTTCCTTTACGCCGGACCTGTTACACCACCGGCCACCCAGAAGCGACAAGCCCGCGGCCCCAACCTGCGGTCCAAGAGACCCAACAATGAGCGCCTATAAATCCGACTTCCTTAACATTCTTGCCGAGCGCGGCTTTATCCACCAGGTATCCGAGCCGGAGGTGCTGGACGCGCGCGCTTTGGCCGGCCCCATCACCGCCTATATCGGCTTCGACTGCACGGCGGCCTCGCTGCATGTCGGCTCGTTATTGCCGATCATGATGCTACATTGGCTGCAGCAGACCGGGCACAAGGCCATCGCATTGATGGGCGGCGGCACCACGCGCGTGGGCGACCCGTCCGGCAAGGACGAGAGCCGGCGCATCCTCACCGAGGCCATGATCGAGCAGAACCTCACCGGCATCCGCGCGATCTTTTCCAAATTTCTGAAATTCGAAGGTGCCGGCGGCAATGCCGTGATGGCCAACAATGCCGACTGGCTCAACACGCTCAACTACATCGACTTCCTGCGCGACGTCGGCAAGCACTTCTCGGTCAACCGCATGCTGTCCTTCGACTCGGTGAAGCTGCGCATCGACCGCCAGCAGGAGCTGTCGTTCCTCGAATTCAACTACATGGTGCTGCAGGCCTACGACTTCGTCGAATTGCACAAGCGCCATGGCTGCATTCTGCAGATGGGCGGCTCGGATCAGTGGGGTAATATCGTCAACGGCATCGATCTCGGCCGCCGCATGATGAACGCGCAATTGTTCGCGCTGACGGCGCCGCTGATCACGACTTCGTCCGGCGCCAAGATGGGCAAGACCGCCGCCGGCGCGGTTTGGCTCAACGCCGATCTGGTGAGCCCGTACGATTATTGGCAATACTGGCGCAACACCGAGGACGGCGATGTGACGCGCTTCCTCAAGCTGTTCACCGTGCTGCCGCTCGACGAGATCGGCCGGCTCGCCGCCTTGCAAGGCCAGGAAATCAACGAGGCCAAGAAGGTGCTCGCTACCGAAGCGACCGCGCTGGTGCATGGCCGTGCGGCTGCCAACGAGGCCGGCGAGACATCGCGCAAAACCTTTGAGGAAGGCTCCTTCGCCGAGGCACTGCCGACCGTGGAGATCGCGCGCGCCGAGCTCGAGCGCGGTCTCGGCGTGCTGACCGCGTTTGCGGACAAAGCCGGGCTGGTCGCTTCCAACAGCGAAGCGCGCCGGCAGGTCAAGGCCGGCGGACTGAAGGTCAACGACGCAACGGTGACCGACGAGAAGATGACACTGACCGGCAAGGACCTGACGCAGGAAGGCGTGATTAAACTTTCATTCGGCCGCAAGAAGCACGTTTTGCTGAAGCCGGTGTGAGCTCGCCTGCGCCAGCCTCTCCGCTCATGCCCGCGCAAGCGGGCATCCAGTTCTTTGTGATCTGCTGCCTTAAGGGCTGGATTCCCGCTTGCGCGGGAATGAGCGGAATATTTTATCAAACAGCCATGCGCCATCGCCCCTATTCTTTGCGGCGCGGGGTACGCCGTCGACTGTCTCCTGCCGCCGCTCCCGGAAAAAACCGAGGGCGCGCGGGACGCCAAGGGTCCCGGGCGCACTCAAGTTTACGCAGTGTGCGCAAACAAGAATGCTCGGACCCACGGACCTCGACGCCTCGCGACATCGAGGCTTGTCGAAATCCGAATAACCGCAAGTCCGCCAGTTCCAAGGCGTCCCGCGCGCGGTGTT
>JBBRAL010000094.1:0-15964 GCA_038206805.1 Hyphomicrobiales bacterium
CAGCGGGACCGACGGGTGATACGAGGGCCGGCCGGTGACCTCGGGCTCGACCCCGCCAAACCCAAGCTCACCCAGATCAAGTTCGTCGACAAAGGCATCAATCACCCGAACCGGGTTGTCCTCGCCGATCCAATCTTCCAGACATTCGGGAAATAGCGTGTTCTGCCCGCGATCCGCCCCTTCAACGAAGCGCCTCATCTGACCCTCCCGCAAATCGCGCGAGAATCTTATCGCGAGAATCAAAACTTGCCGTGCGTTTTTACACAGCCAGGGTCATTCGCTACCAAAATGAGATGCCCCGCCATGTTCGCTTCACCCCCGATAGCGACCATAAATCGGCGATTAGCGACCGTTCACCCCGACCCACCTGACCGACCGGGATGGCCGCAATGTCGGATTATTTGGTCGGTAGCGGGGGCACAGCGACCATTCGAGGCAACAAGTGAATTGTCGCGAAGGGCCATAGGCGGACGCTTTTCGCGACGTGCGATATTAACCCAGCGAAAAAAGCACTTTCCCTGAGCGTCCCGAAATCAAATAGCGTCCGATTGTGGCCGCGCTACGGTGCGCGCAACAGCTCATCGATCGACCAGTCTTTCGCGCTAACTCCTGCTAGCGCCTGCACACGTTCCTCATTGCTGGCGAGATCGGCAGCTGTGCCTGCGTAAACAATCGTGCCGTCGTCGATCACATACGCGTTGTCGGCGATTTCCAGGCTCATGCGCGCGTTCTGCTCAACCAGCAGGATCGAAATACCCTCAGCACGCATTTGCACAATGATTCTAAAGACCTCGCGTACAATGAGCGGCGCCAAACCTTGAGACGGTTCGTCGAGAATGAGAAGTTTCGGATTGATAATCAGCGCGCGCGCGATCGACAGGATTTCCTGCTCACCGCCGGATAGCTGGCGGCCCATATTCTGTTTGCGTTCGGCCAGACGCGGAAACAACTCGTAAATCCGCTCCGGTGTCCAGGCACCAGCGCGCCGAACCGGCACCTGGAGGTTCTCGTCCACCGTCAGATTGGGGAAAATGCGCCGGCCTTCCGGCACATAGCCAACACCGAGCGCAGCGATGTTGAACGGCGGCCAGCGGGTCGTGTCGTTGCCGAAGATCGTGACCTTGCCTTCGCGCGCCGGCGTCAAGCCCATGATGCTGCGCAGCGTGGTGGTCTTGCCGGCGCCGTTGCGGCCGAGCAACGTCGTGATCTTGCCTTCCGCGACGTCGAGACTGACGTCGTGGAGAATGTGGCTCTTGCCGTAGAAGGTGTGAATGTGTTCGACTGTGAGCGCGTTCATGTCGCCTTCCCCAGATAGGCGACCTGCACCGCTTCATTCGCGGCGATCTCTTGCGGCGAGCCTTGCGCCAGCACGCGGCCCTGGTCGAGCACGGTCATCCGATCGGCAAGATGAAAGACCACCCGCATGTCGTGCTCGATAAGAACGATGGTGTAGCCGCTGTTGCGGTGAAGCCGGCGAATGAGTCCGGTAATCTCGTAAGTCTCCTGATCGCCCATTCCGGCCGTCGGCTCGTCGAGCAACAGCAACCGTGGCTTGAGTGCGAGCGCGGTCGCGATCTCGGTTGCGCGCTGATCGCCGTGCGCGAGCTCGCTGACAAGCCGGTCTTGGTTGCCGGAAAGGCCGGTCAATGCCAACACCTCATCGATATGCTTGTCGATCGCCGTGGTCTCGGCGCCGCTGATCCATGGCCGCAGCCGATAGCCCGCGGCGACTTCGGCGGCGATGCGCACGTTTTCGCGCACCGAGATCTCCGGAAATATTTCGGTAATCTGGAAGGTCCGCACCATGCCGCTCTGGACACGGCAGTAGGCGGGCAATTGCGTCACATTCGTTCCGGCGAACACAATCTCGCCGACGTCGGGCGAAAAAAGCCCGCTAATCAGATTGAAAAAGGTCGTCTTGCCGGCGCCATTTGGCCCGATCACCGCGTGCAATTCACCCGCCGGTACCGACATCGACACGTTGCTGACCGCGACCAGGCTGCCGAAAGCCTTGGTTATGTTGCGTACATCCAGCAAATTTTCGCTTGGTCCGCTCAAGACGTCGCGCGCCTCAATTTGAGCCACGACCCGGCGATGTTAAGCAGATTGCCGAACCTCATGCCAAGCACGCCGCGTGGAAAGAACAGGACCACAAGGACGAAGATCGCTCCGAGAAACGACATCCAGTTGGTCGTCATGCTCGACAGATAATCCTGCAGCACCACAAACACGGCGGCGCCGACCAGCGGCCCCCAGAACGAGCGCATGCCACCAAGCACGACCATGATGACAATTTCACCGGACTGATTGTAGTTCAGCATGGTCGGGTCGGCAAAGTTATTGAGCAGCGCGTTGAGGCCGCCCGCCAGGCTGACGAAAAAACCGGAGATCGTAAAAGAAAGCCAGATGTGCTGTTCGACCGGAATGCCGAGAAAGCGGGCGCGGCGTTCATTTTCGCGAATGGCGAGCAAGGTGTGGCCGAACGGCGTCCGCAGCAGAAATCCCATGATGGCCGTCGCGATAGCGAATACCGCCAGCACGAAGAAATAGAAAAGCACGGCATTGTCGAGGATGTTGGCGGTCCATACGCCAAAATTCAGCGGCTGGCGCTTGAAGCCGGACAAGCCATCGTCGCCGCCGGTCAGACTGTGCCAGCGGAACGCGATGAAATAAAACACCTGGCCGAAGGCGATCGTCACCATCGCGAAATAAACACCGCGGCGACGGACGATTAGCGCCCCCAATAGTGCTGCGACGACGCCGCCGAGCAAGGTCCCGAGAAACAGAGCGAGCGGCGTACTGTTGGTCGCGAACTTGAGGGCGAGCCCCGTGCCGTAGGCGCCGAGACCGAAATAAGCGGCATGCCCGAACGACAGCACACCGGTAAAGCCAAGCAGAAAGTTGAGCGACATGGCGGCAAGGCCAAGAACCAGAACACGGGTACCGAGCGCCATGTAACCGCCGGTAAACGGCAGCCAGTAGGGAACGGTCAGCAAGATCACCCAGATCGCCGCCAGCAGAACCAACTTACGCTGCGCAGTATCCGTCATCATGATGACAACAGCCCTTCTTCGCCGAACAGGCCGCGCGGCCGGATCAGCAGCACGACCGCCATCATCACGTAGATCACCGCTTCACTCGCCGACGGCCAAAACACCGCGGTGAGGCCGGAGGCAACCCCGATCAGCAATCCCCCGAACAGGGTTCCCGGGAGGCTGCCGACCCCGCCGACGATGATCGCGACAAAGCTCGGCATCAGCAGGCCCGCGCCCATGGTCGGCTCGAGGCTGAGCTGGCCGCCAGCAAGCACGCCGGCGAGCCCCGCCAGAAAGATGCCGACGGCGAAATTCAATGTGCGCAAGCCGCGCACGTTGACGCCGAGCGAGGACAACGTGTCCAGATCGAAGGTGCCGGCGCGAATGCGGATTCCTTGCCGGCTCATGCGCAAGAATAAGAACAGCCCGACGACAACGGCAGCGGCGATCGAAACCATGAGCAGCCGGTACCAGGTAATGAAAAAGAATTCGAGGCTGATCGGCTGCGTCAGCGCGTCGGGAACCTTGTACGGAAGCCCGGTCGCGCCCCAAACCGCGCGTGTCACGTCTTCAAATACGAAGGCCAGCCCGAAGGTGAGCAACAGACTGTAAAGCGGGTCGAGGCGATAAAGCCGGCTGATCAGCGCACGCTCGACCACGATGCCGAGTAAGGCGACCAGAAGCGGCGCGATCAGCAAGGCGGCCCAAAATCCGACGACGGGTTCGATCGTGTAGGCGACATAGGCGCCGAGGGCGAGAAAGCCGCCATGAGCAAAATTGATGACGCCGCTCAGATTCAAGATCAGCGAAAGGCCCAGCGCCATCAGCACATAAAATGCACCGACGATGAGACCGTTGGTCATATTGAGCAGCAGCAGAGTGGTCATGGCGGCACTCCAGCAGGTGCAAGAACTTCGATGTGTCGTTGGTCAACCGCAGCGGACCGATCAGCCAAGGCTCGCGGGCGAGACGGGGTCGTGGGGATCACGACCCCGTCCGATCATATGCGCCTTTGCTGAGCTGCTTTCGCGGCGGCTTAACTCGGAAAGGCGATCGTGCATCCGGTTTCGGACACTGGCCCAGCGGCCTTCTCGCCCGGAACCACCGCGCCGACACTGAACATGTTGTCGGGATCGCCTTTGGCGATGTGCGCCTCGCCGGCAAACACCGCGGCCATGAGTTCGTGATCGCCCTCGCGATAAGAGGGAGCGCCCGGTTGAAGTGCGACCTCCGGCGGCAACTTGTAGCCCTGCATCGCGTGGGCGAGCTTGAAGCCGTCCACGGTCTTTTCCTGATTGGCCAGCCCAGCAAACGTCTGCACTGAGACGTAGCCGAACCAGTGGCGCGCCGATGGCGCCTTGCCGCCGATCGATTTTCGGATATCGGCGACCCACTTCTTGACGTGGGGATTATCCGGCTGATCCCACCACCATTCCATCGTCCACCAGCCGACGCGCGCCTCGGCTGGAACTGCGCGCAAGGTTTCCAACTCGAACAGGGTGCCGCCAACCGCCATTTGCTTCTGAAGGCCGAATGCGGCGAATTGCTTCAGGCTGTTAGCTTGGTCGCCGCCACCCATGACGTTGATGAGCACTTTCGGCGCATAGGATTTTGCCTTGATGAGATAGGCCGAATAGTCAGCCGAACCGAGCGGCACCAGGTCGCCGGCAAATTCACCGCCGGCCGCCTTGAGCTTTTTGACGAAAGCCGCCTGCACCGAATGACCATACGCATAGTCGGGCGTGAGGAAGTACCACTTCTTGCCGAACTTTTCGATCAGCGTGTCGGCGATCGCGTTTACGCCCATCGTCGTCGTGTTGCAGACGCGGAAAACATTCCAGTGGCAGTTCGCTCCCGTGACGGCGTCGGCATGACCGCCCGAAACGATATGCAGTTTTTTCTTTTCAGACGTGACTCCGGCCATTGCCAGCGCGATGCCTGAATTGACATCGCCGATGATGCAGTCAACCTGGTCGCGATCGATCAGCTTGCGGGTCTTTTGCACGCCGGTGCCGACGTTGTTCGCGGAATCTTCGACCAGCAACTCAATCTGCCGACCGAGAACGCCGCCGGCCTTGTTGACATGTTCGACCGCGAATTTCGCGCCGGCGACTTCACTTTCCGCGATCGCCGCGTAAACGCCGGTCAGAGGATCGACCATACCAAGCTTGATGGGCGTTTCGCCAAGGGCACTGACGATGAATGGCGACGCGATCTGTACGGCGCCCGCCGCCACGCCGGCCTTGAGAATTGTGCGGCGCGATAGACTGCTATTCGATGTTGACTTGTTCATTATTTTGCTCCTCCCGAGGAATATTCGTTTGTTATTCCGGTCAAACAACGCGCCGGGCTTATTCGCTCCTTTGTGCCCAGCGACAAAAGCTAAGCCGTAACGTAAATTTTCACTTATCGCCCTGTGAAAAGCAATTCATAAATCGGCGATCCGCGCGTTACGACAGCTGCCCCCAACAGCTGCCGCCCAAGGCATATATGCAGAATGCGCCGAGGCACTGCAGCTAAATCTAGCAGAGCGGCTGCGCTCGCTGCGTTTATCACATTGGAGAGATTGAAAATTACATTGTCGTAATGTTTGTTGGGCGCCATCCGATCAAAGATATTTGGCCGGTGATAGCCGATCGAGCGGCGGGTTCCCTCACAAGCAAAGTTGTTTGACGTCGGACTAATTCCATCCGATAAGGGCGGCTTGTTCCCGCTCACATTTTAAACCGCATTGCCCGGATGGAGCATAAATCTGTAAGGTCTGACGTGCGATTCAGCTATTATAATCAGTAGCTTATTCGCAGATTGAGGCTCCGGTCATGACGCACCCGGCAGGTGAATCGGAATCCAACGTCGTCCGGCTCGATTTTGACCGCCGATTGATGCTGCAGTTTCGCGGCTCCATGGTGACCTCCGATGCCGGGCTGCTTGCCTATCGTGAGCTCGACGACGTGCTCGGGCTGACGACAATGGCGAGTGATGTGCTGGCCGACGCACGCACGGGCAAGAATGGTCGGCACGCATTGGCCGAGTTGTTCCGGCAGTCGGTATTTGGTCGCCTTGCTGGATACGAAGACGTGAACGATGCCGAGCGCCTGCGGCATGATCCGGCGATGCGCTGGATTGTTGGCGGCAAAGCAGCTCACGGCTGTGCGGCCTCGCCGAGCCAGATGGGCCGCTTCGAGACGCAATGGCTTGCGGCAGACAAGAACCTGACCGCGCTTGCCGATCTTTCCGGCCAATGGATCGACCGCGTTCATGATCGCCTACCGCCCCGTGGCATCGTGCTCGACATGGATTCGAGCGTGAGCCCGACGCACGGCGAACAGGAGAGCAGCGTCTGGAACGGCCATTACGAATGCACCTGCTATCACCCGCTGTTCGTGTTCAACCAGTTCGGTGACCTGGAACGCTGCTCGCTTCGTCCAGGCAATGTTCACAGCGCCGACGGCTGGAACACTGTGCTCAAGCCCGTCGTGGCGCGTTACCAGGGCAAGGTCTCACGCATCTATTTCCGTGCGGACGCGGGCTTCGCCAATCCCGATGTCTACGAGTACCTCGAAGCCGAGGGGATCAAGTATGCGATCCGTCTGCCGAAGAACAACGTCTTGCAGGGGAGGATTGCATATCTACTGACGCGGCCGGTCGGGCGTCCTCCACACCATGTGCGCCGATCCTATGCCAACTTCACTTATCAGGCCGGAAGCTGGACCAAGCCGCGTCGCGTCGTCGCCAAGGTCGAGTGGCATCCGGGCGAGCTAGTTCCGCGCGTCGGATTCATCGTGACCAACCTGTCGCGCCCGGCCGAGCAGGTGGTCGCCTTCTACAACAAGCGCGGGACGTGCGAGCAGTGGATCAAGGAAGGCAAAGGCGCGATCAAGTGGACGCGGCTGTCGTGCCGGACGTTCGCTGCCAATGCCGTGCGGCTCCAGCTTCATGCGCTGGCCTACAATCTCGGCAATTTCCTGCGCACGCTGGCGACGCCGGAGCCGATCAAGGACTGGTCGCTGACGAGCCTGCGGGAGAAGTTGATCAAGATCGGCGCCAAGGTCGTGAGCCACGGTCGCTATATCGCCTTCCAGATGGCCGAGGTCGCAATCCCACGGCAAATGTTCCAGGAGATTTTGCGGCTAATCGCAGAACTGCGGCCGCAGCCGCCACCCGCGCCAGCGTGAGACGTTCGATGTTCAGGCTTTCAACAGCGACCGACGGAAGGGGTGTGCCCAAATGCCAAGGAAAACGGCCAGATCAGGCCAGCGACCACCGCCCGGGCCGTCCGGCCCGCTGGTAGCCCTCCATACATCGAGGCCGCCTTGCGAAAAGACCGGAAATGCGCCAAAATTTGCGTCAGTTCAGGATTAATCTGAGGAATCCCGGTTAATGTGCCGAAATCGCCGCTCATTAACCGGCGGCCGTTGCCATCATTAAGCAAAATTAAAAAAATTTAACTTTTGGGTTGCATTCGTCGGGGGTAAATTTAGCATTGGCTATGAACGGCGGGGGGCCGTTGTCTGGCGGGGTGAGCCTTTGTGCATACGCAGAGCCGCACTCTCAAGCCATGCTCGACTGGACCTTCCTGGACTGATTGGGGCGCCTCGACTTATCGCGCGCGCATCTGCGCCCGATTTTCCGATGGCGTGCAGGACACAGCCATAGGGAGAGCTATCGTGGATCGTCGAGATTTTATCAAGAAGGCTTCGGTAGGCGGCCTTGGTCTGGCGTTATCGCAGCCGCTGACCACCATGTCTAAGGCTAGCCCGGCGCAGCCGAACATTCTCTTCATCATGGTCGATCAGTTGCGCTTCCCCTCGGTGTTTCCGACGGGCGTGAAGAACGTAAACCAGTTCCTCGCCAATTTCATGCCGAATACCCACAAGCTGTGGCAGCGTGGCGTCAAATTCAGTAGTCACTACGGCGCCACAACGGCATGCTCGCCATCGCGCGCCAGCCTCGTAACGGGTCTGTATAGCCATCAGCAGTGGATTTCGCAAACTGTGAAGAGCGGGCCGGACACAAAAGTCTCGGTCACGCCCTCGCTGGATGTCGGATTTCCCACCTACGGCAAATTGCTGCGGCAGGCGGGCTATCAGACGCCCTATGTCGGCAAATCGCATTGGTCATTGCAGCAACTCGCAATGCCGCTGGAGCCCTACGGCTTCGACAGCCTGAATGGGTTTCCCGACCCCACCGGCTCGAATCTTCAGGGCACGGTCGGCGACCATACCGACGGTTATTATAACGACGCGGACATTGCCGATCGGGCCGTCGATTGGCTCGGTCAGCGCACGACGTCGGAGCAGCCCTGGTGCCTCACCGTCGGCTTCGTGAACCCGCACGATCACGAATTCTTCTGGGGCGGCACCGAATTCGAGACCTACAATGGGTTGTTCGATAATCAGGACGTATTTCAGAGCCCTTATTATAAGCCTTTCTCCTTTTATTCGCAAAACAACGGCATGAACTATCCGCCGGTGGTGTCGCCGAGCGACGACACCATCAACAACCCGCCGTCCTATGGCTATCCGGCCGTGCCTCCGAACTGGGAAACGACGGCGCAGCTCGAAAAGAACAAGCCGGCGGCTCATATGTTCGTTCGCACCTTTTCCCAATTCGTCTGGGGCGGCGTGAGCGAAGATCCTGGTCAGGACCAATTCACGATCGAGCCTTATCCGAATAATGCAGCGCCGGGCTATGGCATCGGGATGGCGCCTTACAGCTACTGGCAGCGCAATCTCGACAGTTACACCCAGATAATGACGCTCGTCGATACGCAGATTGGCCGGGTGGTCGATGCGCTGCCTGCGGACGTTGCGAGCAACACTGTTATCGTTTTCACCTCCGACCATGGCGATTACGGCGGCGCGCATGGCCTCGTCACAAACAAGGCGGTGACGGCCTACGAAGAGGCGACCCACGTGCCGTTGGTCGTGGTGGACCCGAGCAACCGGTTCACCGGCGACATCGACGTCGTTCGCGACGGTTTGACGTCACACGTCGATATGCTGAACCTGCTTGTCAGCCTCGGCCATAACGGCCGCCAGACTTGGTTGCGCGGGCTGATCGGCGAGATATATGGCAAGCGCCACGACATGATCCCGATGCTGAAATCCTCGGCCGCGGCGGGGCGCGACTATATTTTGTTGGCGACCGACGAGACCGTTGCACCGCAATACAATTACAATAACGCGGCGTTGCAAATCCTCTGTATGCGCACGAAGACCGAGAAGATCGCCACCTATTCGAAATGGTTAAAACATACGACGACGATCAAGCCGAATACGACCGAGGTCGAATTCTACGACTACACGACCCCTGGGGGTCGTGCGGAAACTCACAACAAACCAAAGGACCCGCGCGTGCCGGGGTTGCTCAAACAACTCGCCGGTTTGGTCGATAGCGAATTGCAGAAGCCGCTTCCGGGCCATTACCTGAACGCACAAAATCGAGCCCATGCGCGGTATCTGCAGTTCCTCCGAATTAACGACACCGGCCAGATCCTGCCCGACAAATTGAAGGAGTTGCTCGGCTACGGGCAGGAATACTAGCATTTGATGGCAGTTGGTCTCGGCGCGGGCCGGGGCATGTCGGTGCAACACGTTTAAAGGTAAATGTGCCATGCGTAGCAAACGAGTGTTCATGATTGTTGCCGCGATCGGGCTTGGCGTTTCGCAAGCCGCGTTGGCCGCGGACATGCCGGCGAAAGCTTTCGCCCTGAAAACGGCGGCCTATAATTGGTCCGGCTTCTACGCCGGCGGCAATGTCGGTTACGGCTGGGGCAGCGGCGCCAGTCCAAACCTCTCGCTGGTCGATACGACCGGCGTCGGCTTGACGGGATTTTTCAATGCCGGTGGCTTCCCCATCGGCGCCGTCAATCCCAGTGGCGCCATCGGCGGCGCGCAAGTCGGCTACAACTGGCAGACAAGCACAACGGTATACGGTCTGGTTGCGGACTTTCAGGCGTCGGACATGCACAAACAAGGTGCGTTCGCCTCCGTCGCGCCGGTGCCGCCTAACCTGGTCGCGACGACGACGCTCGACCGCAGGATCGACTGGTTCGGCACCGTCCGCGGCAAGTTCGGCTATGCGATGCAGAACTGGCTGGCCTACGGGACGGGCGGACTTGCCTTTGGGCATATCCGCGAGAGCCTAAATTTCACATCCAGCGGTGCGCCTACCGGCAGCGGGTCGAATACTCAGACCAAGTTCGGCTGGGCGCTCGGCGCCGGGCTTGAATACGGTTGGGACAAGTGGTCGGTCGGTGTCGAATACCTCTACATCGACCTCGGCCGAACCAATACGACAATGCCATTCGCCGGTTACTTTGGCGCCGCCAGCGACTCGCTCACGGTCTCGAGCCAAAACAGCGTGAACATCGTTCGCGCGCTGGTGAACTACCGGTTTTAGACCGCCTCGCGCGGCGGCGAGTCGACCGGACTTAGCTAACGGCGTTATCGATCCGAAGCGGCTCAGCGACGTCTAACAAAACCTTGCGATAGATGGCTTGTCGTTCGATATACCGCCCGATTTCCAGAAGATATAGTTGCCCGGTACGCAGTCGTTTTGTTGCGCACGGCATCTAATTGCCAGTCGCCAACTTGCAAGGAAAGTGTTCAAACATCGCAAGTTGCCGGTCGGCTTCCCATGGTCCTTATGCCAGCTTTTTTGATCGTTATCGGGAGGAAAGCGGTTTAATTCGCTGGAGGAAAGCGATGCCAAAAATCTCCGGTGGCTGCCTTTGCGGTGCGGTACGCTACGAGTGCGATGCCGAACCATTGGGAACGGCAATTTGCCACTGCACCCACTGTCAAAAAGTGTCTGGCTCGGCATTCTCGGTGAATGTCGTCGTTCCAGCGCCGAGTTTGACGTGGCAGGGACAAAGTCTCGCGTCCTATGCGGACAAAGGCGAGAGCGGGAAACCGCTTTCGCGAAAGTTCTGCAGAAATTGTGGGTCATCACTTGCGACCGAAACGGAGGCGCTGCCGGGAGCAATAATTATCAAGGCTGGCACTCTCGACGATAAGTCATGGCTAAAGCCCAACTATCATCTCTGGACCAACTCCGCGCAGCCATGGGTACGAATTGAGCCAGGTGCGACGACATTTTCAAAAGGCAGGACCTGAAGACCTTGCGATCCGCATGATGTCCGCTTTACCCCCAAGAGCGCCAAATTACCACGTTGCCGCGAAATTACGCGAAGGGTCATTAGCTGCCATAGCGCCAACGCTTGCCGCGCACCCTCTTAGAGTCTGTCCGGAAACATCAAGCGGGATTACAAAGTTTTCGAAGCATGAGGCGGATTGATGCGAGGCGCAAGAACGCGAGCGCCTTGCGATTGAGGTTCTCCCAATCTTTGGCAAGCCTTCGGCAGCGGTTGAGCCACGCAATGGTGCGTTCGACGATCCAGCGCTTGGGCAGCACCACAAATCCTTTGGCCTGATCGGAGCGCTTGACGATTTCAGTTTCGAGGTGGGGCATAATTTTCGTAAGCGCCTTCTGGAATTCCGGCCCCTGATAACCACCATCGGCAAACAGCTTCTTCAAGAAAGGATACATCCCGAACAGGGTTGCAAGAAGTAGGATGCCGCCGTCGCGATCCTGAATATCGGCAGGATGAACGATCGCGTGGAGCAACAAGCCCAGCGTGTCTACGAGAATATGACGTTTCTTGCCCTTGATCTTCTTGCCCGCATCATAGCCATGCGGATCGATGCAGGCCCCCCTTTTTCAGCGCTCTTCACGCTTTGGCTGTTGATAATCGCGGCGGTCGGGCTGGCTTCGCGTTCGTCTTGCTCGCGGCACTCCACATAAAGCGCATGATGGATGCGATCCAGCGTACCGTCCCAGCTCCACAAGTCGAGATAATCGAACAGCGTGCTGCGCGACGGAAGGTCTTTCGGGATAGCCCGCCACTGGCATCCCGTACTCAAAATATACATGATCCCGTTCATCACTTCGCGCACGTCGACGTGGCGTTTATTGCCGCCACGCTTGGCCGGCGGAATCAGCGGCCCGACATGCGCCCATTCGTCGTCGGTCAGATCACTCGGGTATCGCAATTGGCTGCGGTCGTAACGCCCACGGTTCTGCGCCGTCCACATCGGTGACCCTCCTCGAATCAGGTCACCACATATGAATCACAAACGACTCAACGGATTCAATATGTTCCCGGACAGACACTTAGGGTTGCTTATGCCACTATGCCCCAAGTGCCGCGCGTAAGCGTTTATCAAAATGATCGCCCAACTCTTGTAGCGCGGCGGCTCCATCACCGGAAAATGACGCACCGTGCATAGTGGCCAAGAGCGTTGGCTTGAGTTCGGCCAGTTTGCGAATGGTTGGCGCGGTTGTCGGCCCAAGACTCGTTGGGTGGAGCAGATCTTCAACGGCCATGGCCGGTCCGATGATATCGCTCGACGTGATTGCTGGGGGATTGCCGAGATGGGCGAACAAGTCTCCGCAGAACAGTGTATTCGTCGTCTCCTCAAAAATAACGCCGGCATCCCAGCCGTGGGGGACATGCGGCGTGTCGATGTAGCGGAAGCGCTTGCCACCAATATCGATAATTTCGCCGTCCGAGAGCACGCGCGGTGGGCGGTCAGCCATATCGGCAATGGATATACGACAGCCAACCATACCATGCGCAAGTTGCGCCTGCGGCGCCGCCGCCAGCCATTCGTTCATCGATCCGCACTCGTCCGCTTCAAAGTGGCCGAAGGTTAGCCAGCGCAATTTATCGACGGGGATGATCTTTGCGACAGCGTCGGATACGAGCGGAAACATCTTTCTGCGCCCGCAGTGAAATAACAAAGGCTCATCGCCGAGGATCAGAAAATGATTGTAGGTAAAGCCGGCAGGAGGTGCGATTTCAGGCACGAATACAGAGAGCCGATATACGTCGGCACCGATCTCGTCGATTCTGGCTTCCATCGCGGGTCTCCCGCTCCGCACATTCGAAGATCTGAACATGCGCTCTCTTGGTACCGTCGCCCGTGAAATGGACCGTAATTAAGAGGCTGAGTTTTGCCAAGCGAAACCTTGGAATGTCCGTTGTGGGTCGATTCTGTTGAAAAGCGGACAACGCCGGAGTGTGACGTTCAGCCAAGCATGGCTTACTAGCGACAATTGGCGATGGTTTTACTAAGATGGAACGCGCGGCAGTTTTCCCGCGTGCGAATAACACCGAAAGGATTTTCCGCCTTGGAAAGCATGTATCACCCGAACGATTGGCACGAGGCATATGCCATTCTTGCCAGCAGCGGCGCGGTGATCGCTGGCCTCATAATTGTCGCGACAGCGGTTCGCGCAAATCAAATATTATCCTCGCTGCATTGGCGATTGCGCGCTCGGAATTCTACTTTGAGCATGATCACAATCATGATCGGTTCAAATCTTGTTCTCTTGCCGCAGGACGTGATTGTACTTGGCGTTGAATTGATCGTCTTCAATCTGGCATGCGCATGTTTGCTACCCGGACCCGTCATCTTCAATGAACTTCGTAAGCACGAAGGTCTATCCATTCGCGTTCCCGTGCTGGCCGCGTTCTTCTATCTCCTCGCGGCGGCGGGAGGTGTCAGTTTGATTGTCCATTGGGGCGGCGGCCTGTATCTGCCTATGGCCGCTTACTCGGCGTATTTGCTCTCAGCCGTTGCAACCGCATATGCACTGTTAATGCCGCATCGTAAATCGTCGAAAAAGTGAGAAAGTCCGCCTACAGGTTGGCGAACGGCCAATGTCGCTGTTGGGCACAACACGCATTACCGTGGTATTTTGGCTACATCATCTGTCACAGGGGGACTGATGGGCCTGACCGAAGACTACGAAATAGTTCTCGCTACGCCGGCCGATATACCCGGCATTCTTGCCCTTCAGGAACCCAATCTGCCCGACAATGGTGGCGGATTGTCGGTGCGCCAGAACGCCGAATGGTTCGAACGCACCATGCTTGAAATGCCGCTGATCGTGGCTCGACGTAACGGCAAGGTGGTCGGATATGTCGTTGCAACGACGCTGGCCGCGAAATCCCACGTCGCAATCGTCCAAGCCATGTTGCGCAGTTTCCCTGCACCGCCCGATTGCTACGCTTATGGCCCGGTTTGCGTTGCCTCAACGGAGCGCGGAAGGGGTCTCGCCGGCATCATGTTCAAGGAATTGCGAGCGCGTCTACCTGGACGCCCCGCCATGACTTTCGTGCGAGCCGACAACGCGCCCTCGCTCCGAGCACACCGAAAAATGGAAATGCAGGAACTCGGCGCCTTCCTGAGTGAAGGCGTACCCCATGTCGCCTTCACCTATACCGGATGATCAACCAGAAGTGGCTATTTCTAAGCGCAGGCATATCTGCTGTGGACCGATTCGGTTAAAAAATCCGAGCATCGACGTGGTCAGAATTTTTAGCCTTGTATGTGCGCTTTTAAAACGCGGACATGGGATTTCATTTTCTGCGGTCCAACAAACGCAGAGACCTCTTAACTGATTTGCAGTGGCAAGCTAAGTCGATCGAAGATATTGCTCCGATTTGAAAGGCCTTTCGTCGTGGCAGAGCTTTTGACTTTTTCAAAAAAAAAACGGCGGACATTCAAAACTGAAGCTAGTGGAGGCCGATGAGTTCGGCCGCCCGTCCGCCCTTGATCATAAGTTTTTCTGTATCGTTAGCGTCCGGGCACAGATCTACGAAGCCCAGTGGATCAGCTTCGCCGATGGGCCAATCCGCCCCAAGTAATAGACGGTCGGGTCCGACGACTTTGACCAGCGCGTTTAGAACCGTCGGATCGTACAGGCAGGTATCGTAATAGACGCTCTTGAGAAACTCGCTCGGCTTGCGCGTAATGTTTTTCATACTGTGCGGCGCGTTTTTTACGTTACGATCAAGCCGCCCCATATTGTGTGGGAAATAGCCGCCACCATGCGCCAATACGAGTTTGAGCCTTGGGTATGTTTCAAGAATGCCCTCGTAGATCACCGACGCCATGAATTTTGCTTCTTCAAGAGATTGGCCGAGGGAATTCCACATCCCCCACTGAAAGAACCATGGGTCCTTTGCGCCGTCTGGATGCATGAACACAACCACGCCCGCATCTTGCGCCGCCTCCCAGAATGGCCGGAATTCAACGTTGCCTAGGTAGCTGCCACGCACTTCGGCTGGAACGTTCGCGACCTTAAGGCCAAGTTCGCCGACCGCGCGCTTGAATTCCAACATCGCCAAATTCATGTCCTGTAGCGGAAGGACGAAGCTGCCAATGATGCGCTTGGGCGTATGGGCCACCCGCGCCGCGGCGGTGTCGTTGAGTTGCTGCGTCATCTTGAGAGCAACTGAAGGTTCGGCCCAGTGAATTGGCTCAATGACAGCCGCCGAGGAAATCACGCTCATGTCGATTTGGAGCCTGTCCATGTCCTCGATGATGCCTTGGGGTGTCATCATCTTCTCGAAAAGCGCAAACAGATGCGGCGGAAGTTTGTGATGGCCGAGATTGGTAGCAACGGAGTGCGGAAGGCACTGCTCCAATACCTCACGTACCAAGAAATGGACGTGAAAATCGATAATCAGTGAATTCGGGTTCATTGTCCGCCCCATCAAATTGTTAAAGAAATAATGAGTAGCCCTCGGCACAGACCGTTAAAATATATCAAAGGTACACTAAAGCGCGAGTGGGGTGTCCGCTACGGGCCGATTCTGTTGAAAAAGTCCGAATATAAGCTCGATCTAATTTTTTCAGCGCCGTAGGTGCGACTTTCGGATACGGACGCGGGGGACCGCATCGTCCGCATCCGAGTCGACGGAACGACTTCTAAACCCGCATTCCCCGGATGACGCGCTGAGTTTCGGCGTGGCTTGCGCGATTCAGATATAGCGATCAGCAGCTTATCGTGGATTGCGCGAGGCTGTCATGACGCACCCGGCGGGTGAAACGGAATCTGACGTTGTTCGGCTC
>JBBRAL010000095.1:0-15643 GCA_038206805.1 Hyphomicrobiales bacterium
ACACGGCCGGCCGCTGATCGCCGCGCTATACGCGCCGGTGACCGACGAAATGTTCCTGAGTGTGGCCGGCCAGGGTGCCACCCTGAATGGCGCGCGCATCATGGCCAAAGGCGGCAGCGGGCTTTCGGGCGCCCGGCTGGCCGGACCCAAACGCTATCTCGACCACATCACGACGCTGTCGCCGGATGCCCTGCCGCAACCCAAGGTGCATTCGCTGGCCCTGCGGCTGACCCGAGTGGCCCATGGCGCACTTGATGTCGCCTTTGCTACGCCCGGCAGCCACGACTGGGACCTTGCGGCGGCCGACCTTTTGGTGCACGAAGCCGGTGGCGCGATGACCGATCTCACCGGGCAGTCCTTACGCTACAACCAACCCCATACCGAGCATGGCGCGCTGATTGCGGCGGGGCTCTCCCGCCATGGTAGCCTGATCGATCTGGTACGCGACCGCCCGCCGGATTTCGCGTAAACTGACCCCGGGTTCGTTCACATGTAATCTGCTTTGCAATCTTCTTTGCAATCTCGCTTGAGTCCCGTGTAAGTCCCTAGAAAATTCAATGCCGGGCTTCTTCGAAGGATCCGCCTATGTCCGACAAACCAGCCAAACAACTGCTCCATCTTGTCATTGGCGGCGAACTTGCCGACCTCACCGGCACCGAATTCAAGGATCTCGACAAGGTCGAGATGGTCGGCGTCTATCCGAACTATGCCACCGCCTATGTGGCCTGGAAGGCCAAGGCGCAGCAGTCCGTCGACAACGCGCATATGCGCTATTTCATCGTTCATCTGCACCGGCTGCTCGATCCCGACAATCCGGGCCAGAAAACCGGCTGAAGCCGGAAAGAATTATGCGGGGGCGGATGCCTTTAACCAAACGTATCGTGGCATCGTCCGCCTTCCAGTCCTTTGTCGGATCGGTGGCGGCGTGGTATCTACGGCTGGTCTGGTACACAAACCGCACCATCGTAGAACCGGCCAATATCTACGACACCATCGAGATGCCGATGATCATGGCGATGTGGCACGGCCAACATTTTATGGCGCCCTTCGTCAGGAAGCGTAACGATCCCAGGCATCGCGCCAAGGTTCTGATCTCACGCCACCGCGACGGCGAACTCAATGCGCGCGCCGCCGAGAAGCTCGGCATCGGCACCATTCGCGGCTCGGGCGCGCATAACGGCGAATTCCACCGCAAGGGCGGCGCCGTCGCCTTCACCGATATGCTCGACGCGCTCAACGCCGGCTATAATGTCGCGCTCACCGCCGACGTGCCGAAGGTTGCACGCATCGCCGGCCTCGGCGTCGTCAAGCTGGCGAAGCATTCCGGCAGGCCGATCTACCCGGTGGCGATCGCGAGCAGCCGCCGCATCGAGCTCGACAATTGGGACCGCACCGCGATCAATCTTCCCTGCAGCCGGGTGGCGCTGGTGGCGAGCGACGCCATTTACGTCGCCGCCGACGCCAACGACGCGGCGCTGGAAATCGCACGACAGCGGGTGGAGGCCGACCTCAACCGCATCACCGCGCGCGCCTACGACATTGCCGACCGGCGCGGGAGCGGCAAGCCGTGAGCGAAAAACTGCCCGCAGCGCTGCGCGCCTACCGGTTGTTGTCGGCGGCGGCGGCGCCGCTGGCGCCGTTGCTGCTGGCGCGCCGCCTCAAACGCGGCAAGGAGCATGCGGTGCGCCTTTCGGAACGGCACGGACAAGCCGGCCTGGCGCGGCCGGCGGGCAGCCTGGTTTGGCTGCATGTCGCCAGCGTCGGCGAACTGGTGAGCGTGCTGCCCTTGATCGAGCGCATCGCAACGCGCGGCGTCGCCATGCTGGTCACCTCCGGCACCGTGACATCGGGCGGGCTGGCCGAGCAGCGGCTGCCGGGCGGCGTGATCCATCAGTTCCTGCCGCTCGACGTGCCGCGCTTCATGCGCCGCTTCCTCGACCACTGGCGGCCCGATCTGGCGCTGTTCGTGGAATCCGATCTGTGGCCCAACATGATGATCGAAACCTCGGCGCGCGGCGTGCCGATGATCCTGGTCAATGCCCGGCTGTCGGAGCGCTCGTACCGGCGCTGGCGCTATTTGCCGGCGACCATCGTCAACCTGCTGCGGCGGTTCGACCTTTGTCTGGCGCGTACGCCGGGCGACGCCGAGCGGTTGGATAAATTGGGCGCGCCGCGCATCGTCACCACCGGCAATCTCAAGCTGGACGGCCCGGCGCCGCCGGCCGACCCGAAAAAATTCAAGGCGCTGGCGGACGCGGTTCGCGCGCGGCCGGTCATCGCGGCGGCGTCCACCCATGCCGGCGAAGAGAGCGTCATGATCGAGGCGCATGCCGCCTTGCGCGCGCGCTTTCCCGGGCTGCTGACGCTGATTGCGCCGCGCCATCCCGACCGCGGCGTGGCCGTGGCCGATCTCGCCAGAGCCGCCGGGCTGAGCGTGCGCCTGCGCTCGCGCGGCGAGTTGCCGGATGCCGCAACCGATATCTATGTGGCCGACACCATGGGCGAACTCGGCCTGATCTATCGCATGGCGCCGATGGTATTCGTCGGCGGCTCGCTGGTGCTGCATGGCGGGCAGAACCCGATCGAACCGGCCAAACTCGGCGCCGCCATCCTGCACGGACCGCATGTCTGGAATTTCGCCGATCTGTATGCCGAACTCGACCACGCTCACGGCGCCGCACTTGTCACCGACGCCGAAGGGCTCACCGCCAGCCTTGCCGCATGGCTTGCGGCGCCCGCCGCAAGTGCGCGCGTGGCCGATGCCGCGCGCGAGACGGTTGAGGCACAGGGCGGCGCGCTCGATCGCACCTCGCAAGCGCTTGAACCTTATCTGTTGCAGATGCAACTGGATCGGCGAGCCGGCCATGCGTGAGCCGTCATTCTGGTGGCGTAAACCGGGCCTGCTGGCGGGCCTGCTGTCGCCGC
Source organism: Hyphomicrobiales bacterium (assembly GCA_038206805.1). GTDB lineage: Bacteria > Pseudomonadota > Alphaproteobacteria > Rhizobiales > Xanthobacteraceae > Pseudolabrys. The sequence continues at coordinate 2,926 of JBBRAL010000095.1, forward strand.
TCGCCGCCGGTTACGGCGCCGTGGCCACGCGGCGGATGGCGGGCAAGGGCGCGCGCGCCGCCCTGCCGGTGCTGTGCGTGGGAAATTTCACCCTCGGCGGGGCCGGCAAGACGCCCACCGTCATGGCGCTCGCCAGAATGTTGCAGGACGCGGGCTTGCGTCCCTGTTGTCTCAGCCGCGGCTATGGCGGCAGCGTCAGCGGGCCCAAACTCGTCGATGCGCTGAACGATCGCGCCGACGCGGTCGGCGACGAAGCGCTGCTGCTGGCGCGCGTTGCGCCGACTATCGTTGCGCGCGAACGCGTGGCGGGCGCCGAGGCAGCGCTAGCGGCCGGCGCCGACCTCGTCATCATGGACGACGGCTTGCAGAACGCTTCGCTCGCCAAGGATTTTACGATTGCTGTGATCGACGGGCGGCGCGGCATCGGCAATGCCAAAGTATTTCCGGCCGGACCCTTGCGCGCGCCGCTTGAGGCGCAGTTCAAGCGCAGCGATGCGCTGCTGGTGGTGGGCGAGGATGTGGGCGCCGGCGAAGTCGTTGCGCAAGCCAGCGCGCACGGATTGCCGGTTTTTCACGCCCGGCTGGCGCCCGACGCGGCGGCGGTCATGGCGCTCAAGGCGCGTAAGGTTCTGGCCTTTGCCGGCATCGCCGATCCGGAAAAGTTTTTCGAAACCGTTATGCAGGCCGGCATCACCGTGGCGCAGCGCAAGGCCTTTCCCGACCATCACCGCTATAACGCCGAACAGGCCGCCGATCTGGTCATGCAGGCCGAGCACGACGGTCTGGCCTTGCTGACCACCGAGAAAGATCATGCGCGCATGGCCGGCGCGCCATCGCTGACGGCGCTCTTCGCCAAGGCGCACGTGCTGCCGGTCACACTGGTTTTGAGCGAGGCGGATGAATTGCGCGCGCTGCTGCTGGCGAAGTTGCGGCGGTAACTTTCTGTTCCCTCCCCCTGAAAGGGGGAGGGTTAGGGAGGGGGTCATTCTGAAAACGCGCGAGTCGTTACTGCGCTATAGACCCCCACCCGCCCGCCACCGATTTCGGGTTTACCCGAGATCGGCATTTACGATTTCGCAAGTCGGCTATAGCCGACTTGCGTGGCGGACGACCTCCCCCTTTCAGGGGGAGGTAGAAGGAGAGCGCTGGCGCTGCAACACAGCCTCCGGCGAGGTATAGGCCTCCTGCAGATCGACGCTCCAATATTTGAGTTCCTCGAGCGGGATCGGCATGCCGGTCACCGCGCAGCGCACGAAGGCGCCGGGCTTGACCACGCGGAAATCGCCGTCGAGGTATCTGACCTCGGCCTCGCCGTTCGTCGGCGAGGAGCGATCGTAGCGATTGAGCAAATTCGGCCTCCCTGGTCGCCCAGCGCGGGCAATAGGCCCAAGATAGTCGTTCGAACGCGCAAGCGAAACCCTTCAAAACAGGCTTCCCTGCCCGCCCTTTTTGCCTTGCTGGCTGCCACGGCCGGGCGTGCGGGCGGCGGAAGCCGGCCGCGGCTTTGAATCCCGCGCCTGCCCATCCGCCACGGCGCCAACGCGGCCATCGGAAAATTCGATAACGAGGGGCATGTGCGCGGCAACGGCTGACGCCGAACGCAGCGGATGGCCGCCGCCGTCGCGCACCAGCGCAAAGCCGCGCGCCAGCACGCCGCGATAGGAAAAGGCCGCGAGCAACTGACCGGCGCTTTCGACCCGCGCCTTGCGCTGAGACAAAAGTGCGATTGTCGCCCGCTGCGAACGCTCGCCAAAGGCAACGACCCGGTCGCGATAGCGCGCCAGCCGCACACGATGCGCTTGCGCGTTGGCGAGCAGACCGCTTTTGAGCCGCCGGTTCAAACTCTCGTAACGCTCGCGCCGGCGTTCGACATTGGTACGTAGCAGTTGCGGAGCCAAGCGGCCCCCGATACGCGAATATTGCGTATGATGAACTTGCGCGTTGGCGCGCAGCGCGCGCGGCAGCCGCGCCGACAAATTATCGAGTTCCTGACGCGGAACCGCCAGCAAATCTTTCGGCAGGGAACGCACCGCCGAATGCAATTCGGTGCGGCGAATTGATTGCGATCTATTCCAAGCGCCGAGCGCGCGTCGCGCCTTGCTCATCAGCTCGGCGATCAGTTCGGCGCGCACCGGCACCGCCATGTCGGCAGCGGCGGACGGCGGCGGCGCACGCCGGTCGGATGCAAAATCGATCAAGGTCACGTCGGTCTCGTGGCCGACCGCCGAGATTAGCGGGATCATGCTCGCGGCCGCGGCCCGCACCACGATCTCCTCGTTGAATGACCACAGGTCCTCGAGCGAACCGCCGCCGCGCGCCACGATGATCAAGTCCGGCCGCGGCAGTGGGCCGCGTTCGGGCAGCGCGTTGAAGCCGGCAATTGCGTTCGCCACCTCGGCGGCGGACGCCTCGCCCTGCACGCGCACCGGCCAGACCAGCACGCGGCGCGGAAAACGGTCGGCCAGCCGGTGCAGGATGTCGCGAATGACCGCGCCGGTCGGCGAGGTGACGACGCCGATCACCTCCGGCAGGAACGGAATGAGCTGCTTGCGCGCTTCGTCAAACAGGCCCTCGGCGGCGAGCTTCTTCTTGCGCTCCTCCAAGAGCTTCATCAGCGCGCCGACGCCGGCCGGCTCCAGGCTGTCGATCACCAGTTGGTATTTCGACGAGCCGGCAAAGGTGGTGAGCTTGCCGGAAACGATCACGTCCAAGCCTTCTTCCGGCTTGACCCGCATGCGACCCCAGACACCCTTCCAGATCACGCCTTCCAGCACCGCCCGGTCGTCTTTGAGGCGGAAATAGCAGTGGCCGGAGGGTGACGGCCCCTTGAAGCCCGACACCTCGCCGCGCACCCGCACGAAGCCATAGGCGTCCTCGACGGTCTTCTTCAGCGCCGCCGACAGCTCGGAGACGGTCCATTCCACGACGTTGTTGAGAACTGCTTCAGGCATACGGTTCGAATCTCTTGCTGGGCTAAGGGGGCATGGTACACAAAAAGCGGCGCTGTTTACTGTCCGTATTTCAGGACTGCGCCACGAATGCGGCCAGACTCCCTCTCCCATAGGGAGAGGGTTGGGGTGAGGGGTTACGGACTGTCTATAGGCTCTAACCCCTCACCCGCCCGCCTTCGCTAAAGCTTCGGCGGGCGACCTCTCCCTATGGGAGAGGTAAAGTGGAGTGTGCATGAACATCCTCATCCTCGGTTCCGGCGGACGCGAGCACGCGCTGGCCTGGAAAATCGCCGGCAGTCCCCTCGCGGATAAGCTTTATTGCGCGCCCGGCAATGCCGGTATCGCGCAGGAGGCCGAGTGCGTGGCGCTCGACATCGCCGACCACGCAAAGATCATCAATTTCGCCAAAGACAACAAGATCGACCTGGTCGTGGTCGGGCCCGAAACTCCGCTCTGCGCCGGCATTGTTGACGATCTGGAAAAAGCCGGCATCAAGGCCTTCGGCCCGTGTAAATGGGCGGCGCGGCTGGAAGGCTCCAAGGGCTTCACCAAGGATCTGTGCAAGGCCAACAAGATTCCGACCGCGGCTTACGAGCGCTTCAAGGGCGCAGGCGCGGCCAAGGACTATGTGCGGCGCAAGGGCGCGCCGATCGTGGTGAAGGCCGACGGACTCGCCGCCGGCAAGGGCGTGGTGGTGGCGGAGACCGTGCAGGAAGCGGAAGCCGCCATCGACATGATGTTCGGCGGCGGGCTAGGCGCGCCCGCCTGGGAAATCGTGATCGAGGATTGTCTGGTCGGCGAGGAAGCCTCCTTCTTCGCGCTGTGCGATGGCGACACCGCGATCGCGCTTGCCTCGGCGCAGGACCATAAACGCGTGTTCGATGGCGACAAGGGGCCAAACACCGGCGGCATGGGTGCTTATTCGCCGGCGCCAATCATGACAGCGGAGATGAACAAGCGCGTCATGGACGAAATTATTTTACCGACCGTGCGCGCCATGAAGGCGATGGGCGCACCGTTCAAGGGCGTGCTGTTCGCCGGCCTGATGATCACCAAAGATGGTCCGCAACTGATCGAATACAATGTCCGCTTTGGCGATCCGGAATGCCAGGTGCTGATGCTGCGGCTGATGTCGGATCTCGTTCCGGCGTTGCTGGCGGCGCGCGACGGGCAATTGAAGAATTTCGACCTGCGCTGGTATCCAGACGCGGCGATCGCGGTGGTGATGGCGGCGAAAGGTTATCCGGGCGCTTATGAAAAAGGCACGCCGATCGAAGGGCTAAATGCGGCGGCGCAGGTCGAAGGCGTGGAAATTTTCCACGCCGGCACCAAAGTGGACGGCGCGCGCATTCTCAGCAATGGCGGACGCGTGCTCAATGTCTGCGCGCGCGGCAAGTCTGTGCGCGAAGCGCAGAGCCGTGCCTATGCGGCGGTCGACAAGATCGACTGGCCGGACGGCTTCTGCCGCCACGACATCGGCTGGCGTGCAATTGCGCGGGAGACATAATTCATGCCCGATCTCGCCGACCTGTTCCCAGGCTTTGCCGCGCAGCGGATCGACACTTCGGTGGGGGATATCTTCGTCCGCATCGGCGGGCACGGGCCGCCGCTGTTGCTGCTGCATGGCTACACTCAGACCCATGTGATGTGGCACCGCGTGGCGCCGGCGCTTGCCGCGCGTTTTTCGCTGGTGATCCCCGATCTGCCCGGCTACGGCTCGTCCGCAGTTCCCGACGCCGACGCCAATCATGCCCCCTACGACAAGCGCTCAATGGCCAAGGTCATGGTCGAAGTCATGGCGAGGCTCGGCCACGCGCAATTTCGCCTGGCCGGCCATGACCGCGGCGGCCGTGTCGCCTACCGGCTGGCGCTCGATCATCCCGGCCGCGTGGAGCGTATGGCGAGCCTCGACATCGTGCCGACCTACGACATGTGGCACGGCATGGACCGCAACATGGCCATGAAAGTATGGCACTGGCCTTTCCTGGCGCAGCCGGCGCCGCTGCCGGAAATGCTGATCTCGAAGGCGCCGGTCGAATTGCTGGAATGGAAGATGGCGAGTTGGACCAAGTCGAAAAATCTTTCGGCCTTCGACCCGCGCGCGATGGAGCATTATCGTGCGTCGTTCTCCGACCCGGCACGCATCCACGCCCAGTGCGAGGACTACCGCGCCGGTTTCGGCGCCGATCTGGCCAATGACGAGGCCGACCGCGCCGCCGGCAACACGATTGCATGCCCGCTGATGGCGCTGTGGGGCTCCGCCGGCATCCCCAATGAGACCGGCGGCCCGCTCAAGATCTGGCGGCAATGGGCGCCGCAGGCGACCGGTCAACCGATTGACTCCGGCCATTTCCTCACCGAGGAAAACCCCGATGCGACGGCAAAGGCGCTGCTAGACTTTTTCAGTGCGACCTGATTGTCATTGCGGGATGCCCCGAAGGGGCGGGCACGGAATCCATAACCCCGGTCTGTGATTATGGATTTCGGGCTCGCTCGCTTCGCTCGCGCCCCGGAATGACAGTCGAGAGTCAGGAGACCCGCTCATGCATCCCGTGCTTCGGCTTTATGAAGATGTGCTCTCGAGCGCCGAGAATGTCGTGTTCCAGTTGGCGCCGCTGCCGCGCTTTATCTATGTGGTGCACGGGACGGCCACCATCGACGGCAAAGTCTTGAACGCAGAAGAGGCTTGGCAGGGCGAAGGCGCCGCCACGATCAAGCCAGGAGCCAGCGGCGTCACCTGCTGGCGCTTCGAGCTTACGCGCGGCGATCGCGGCACCACGGTCGCCTGCGCGCCCGGCATGATCACGCACGAGAAGCTCTCCGCCTATCTGGAGACCTTGCCGAAGGGCGAGTTGCTGATGCGCGGCGACAGCGTCGCGTTTCCGCCCGGCGGCTGCGCCTATATGCACCACCACCAGGGACCCGGCATCCGCTGTCTGGTCGAGGGCGGCATCCGCATCGACACCCATGGCCGCTCGACCTCGTATGGACCGGGCGGCGCCTGGTACGAATCGGGCCCCGATACCGTGTTCGCGCAAGCGGCAAGCGACAAGCCCAGCCGCTTCGTGCGGGTGATGATCCTGCCGCGCGCGCTCATCGGCAAAAGCTCGATCGGTTACGTCAACGAGGACGACAAGGCCAAGCCGAAGACGCAGAGCTACAATATCTACGCCGACGCGCCGATTGCGTTTGAGGGGAAGAAGTGAAATTCAATGTCGCCACGAACTCGGGCGGACTCCCTCTCCCCTCGGGGGAAAGGGTTGGGGTGAGGGGGCAAGTGACTCTCGTATGCCTGGTCCCCCTCACCCGTCGCGCTTCGCGCGCCGACCTCTCCCCCCAGGGGAGAGGTGGCGCCAAGTATGCGGCACGATTGTTCAGAACGACAACGTCATGACACCCCTCGACCGCCAGCAGGCTTTTTCCGGCACCAAGGAGGCAGCGGCCGCGCTGCGTCTCGATGCCGCGCGGCTGCAAGACTATCTCAGGGCGCACGTGCAGGGCTTTGCCGGCCCGCTGACGGTCAAGCAGTTCAAGGGCGGCCAGTCGAACCCGACTTATCTGCTGGAAACACCGGCGCGGCGTTACGTGCTGCGCCGCAAGCCGCCGGGCAAGCTGCTGCCCTCCGCCCATGCGGTTGAGCGCGAATATCGTGTGATCAGCGCGCTGCATGCCAACAATTTTCCGGTGGCCGAGCCGCTCTGCCTTTGCGAGGACGAAAGTGTCGCCGGGACGGCATTCTATGTAATGAGCTTTGCCGACGGTCGCGTGTTTTGGGAGCCGCAGATGCCGGGCTCGAACGCCACCGAGCGCACCGCGGTGTACGACGCCATGAACGCCACCATCGCGCGCCTGCATTCGTTCGATCCCGCCGCGATCGGGCTGGCCGAATTCGGCAAGGGCGAGAACTATGTCGCGCGCCAGGTCGATCGCTGGTCGAAGCAATATCGCGCCTCGCAGACCGCGACCATCGAGGCCATGGAACGGCTGATCGATTGGCTGCCGCGGCATATTCCGCCGGCCGGCCGAGCGCGGCTGGTGCATGGCGACTACCGGCTCGACAATCTGATCGTCGCGCACGAGCGGCCGGAAATTCTCGCAGTGCTCGACTGGGAGTTGTCCACGCTCGGCGACCCGCTCGCCGACTTCACCTATCATCTGATGGCCTGGCACATGCCGCATTCGGAAAGCGCGGCCGGCACCGCCTCGCTCGCCGGCCACGACCTTGGCCGCCTCGGCATTCCGACCATGGCGGATTATGTCGCATCTTACGTCGCGCGCACCGGGCTCGATCCGCGCCCGGCACTGCCGGTTTATCTCGCCTATAATTTCTTCCGTATCGCCGCCATCCTGCAGGGCATCATCGGCCGCGTACGCGACGGCACCGCCACATCGGAGTTCGCGCCGGCCAAGGCCGAGATGGTCCGCCCGCTCGCCGACAAGGCCTGGGAATTCGCGCAGCAGGCTTGACTGTCGTCCCCGCCTTCGCGGGGACGACAGCAGAGTCAACAAATCCTTTCACCGCAGGGCCGGATTTCACAGTTCCGCGTTGCGCTAAATTGAGACCTGCGCGTTACACTGGAGGCCAATCGAGAAAGTATTGTTCATGAGCGACGTCAGTATTGGCATCCAGGTCATCATGCCGCAGACCGCAACATCGCCCCAATCGAGGCCCCAGCAACAGGCCAACGAACGCGACGCCAGCAACGCGCCGGCCGAAAAGCAGACGCCGCCGCCGCCCGGCATGGGCAAGCTGGTGGACAAGACGGTTTAGGCTTCTTTCTTTCCCTCTCCCCTTGTGGGAGACGGTGCCGAGCGAACGTTGGTGAGCGAGGCGGGTGAGGGGTCATAGCCTCACGAGAGTCCTTAACCCCTCACCCGGCTCGCGCTCCGCGCGATCCACCCTCTCCCACAAGGGGAGAGGGAAGTGAGTGTGCGGATCGCCCCGCAATTCACCGCCTCTTCTGAAAAAACTCCGTCAGCAGCGTGGCGCTCGCGCTCTCGTCGATGCCGCCATAGACTTCCGGCCGGTGGTGGCAGGTGGCCGCCGAAAAAAAACGCACGCCATTCTCCACCGCGCCGCCTTTCGGATCGGCGGTGCCGAAATAAAGCCGGCGGATACGGGCAAACGAAATGGCCGCCGCGCACATGGCGCAGGGTTCCAGCGTCACATAGAGATCGCAGCCAATAAGGCGTTCCGTGCCGAGCGCAGCCGCCGCCTGACGGATTGTCAGCAATTCGGCATGCGCGGTTGGGTCCTTGTCGGCCAGCGTGCGGTTTCCCGCGCGCGCGACCACCTCGCCGTCGCGCACGATGACGCAGCCGACCGGCACCTCGCCGCGTACTGCGGCGGCGCGGGCTTCCGAGAGGGCAAGTTGCATGAAGGTGGGTGATGCCATAAACGCCTGTCTCTGCACTCGTGTATAGAGCCGTGGATGCCCGGGACAAGCCCGGGCATGACAAGAAAGTGAGCATGTCCGGCAAGAGCAAATCCGAAATTCCCGGCGAGCGCATCGCCAAGGTGATGGCGCGCGCCGGGCTGGCTTCGCGGCGCCAGGCGGAAGCCTGGATCGCGGAGGGGCGCGTTGCCGTCAACGGCGCGGTGATTACCTCGCCCGCGCTCAACGTCAAGCCATCCGACCGCATCGCGGTCAACGGGCAGCCGCTGCCGCTTGCCGAGCGCACAAGGCTGTTCCTTTACAACAAGCCGCGCGGGCTGGTGACCACCCATTCCGACCCCGAAGGGCGGCCGACGATTTTTCGCGCCTTGCCCAAAGGCCTGCCGCGGCTGATCAGCGTCGGCCGGCTCGACATCAACACCGAAGGCCTGCTGCTACTCACCAATGACGGCGGACTGGCGCGCGTGCTGGAATTGCCGGCCACTGCCTGGCTGCGGCGCTATCGCGTGCGCGCCAATGGCCGCGTCACCCAGGAAGCGCTCGATCGCCTGCGCGCCGGCATCACGGTCGAGGGCGTGCGCTACGGACCGATCGAGGCGACGCTCGAACGCGAACAGGGGGCCAACTGCTGGCTCGGCTTCGCCATTCGCGAGGGCAAGAACCGCGAGGTGCGCAAGGTTCTGGAGACGCTGGCGCTGAAGGTGAACCGGCTCATTCGCGTGTCTTTCGGTCCGTTCAATCTCGGCGAACTGGCCGAAGGCGCGGTGAAGGAAATCGATTCGCAAGCGCTGCGCAGCGAGCTCGGCGAGAAAATCGTCAGCCAGGCCGCTGCCGATTTCGACGCGCCGCTGGTCGATCATGCGGAGAAACCCGTTCCCCGTCGTCCTGAGGTGCGAGCGCGCGATGAATCTCCCCGTCATTCCGGGGCGCGACCGCAAGGTCGCGAGTCCGGAATCCTTAGCCCCGGCCGACGTAATAAAAGCGAGACAGGGGTTATGGATTCCGGCCCGCGCGCTGACGCGCGCGACCGGAATGACAAGAAGGAATCGAGCAGCCAGCGCAATTTCAAAAAACGATTCCAGAAACGCCGCGACCGTTCCGGCGGCCCGCGTCCGTCGCGGCCGAGGTAAACGCATGATCACGCGCCGGGCAGAAATCTGATGCGCGTGGTGGGCGGACGCTTACGCTCGCGCCCGATCGCCGGGCCGAAGTCCGACGGGCTGCGGCCGACCGCCGATCGTTTACGCGAGGCGCTGTTCAATATTCTCACGCATGCCTATGGCGATCCGGTCGCCGGCGCGCGCGTGCTCGACCTGTTCGCCGGCACCGGCGCGCTCGGCATCGAGGCGGTGTCGCGCGGGGCGGCTTACGCGCTGTTTGTCGATGACGGCGTGGAGGCGCGCGCCCTGCTGCGCAACAATACCGAGGCGCTCGGCCTCGGCGGCGTCACCCGCATTTTCCGGCGCGACGCCACCAGGCTTGGACCCGTTCATCCGCTCGAGCCGTTCACGCTCGGCTTCCTCGATCCGCCCTACCGCAAGGGCCTGGCCGAACAGGCGCTTGCCGCGGCGCACGACGGCGGCTGGTTCAAGCCGGGCGCGCTGATCGTGGTGGAGGAAGCCGCCGATGCGGGTTTCATGGCGCCGCAGGGCTACGAGGAATTGGAGCGGCGGCAATATGATGAGACGGAACTGGTGTTTTTGCGCCACCACTAACGGTCGTCCCCGCGAAGGCGGGGAGCCATAATCCCTGTGCTATAGATAAACTGCGGAGTATGGGTCCCGGGTCTCGCTTTGCTCGCCCGGGACGACAGAAGAAAATCTATCGCCTCCCAAACAACCTCTCAATATCCGTCAGCTTCAACTCCACATAAGTCGGCCGGCCGTGGTTGCACTGGCCGGAATTGGGCACCGCTTCCATCTCGCGCAACAGCGCGTTCATTTCCTCCGGCTTGAGCCTACGCCCGGCGCGCACCGAGCCGTGGCAGGCCATGGTGGCGGAGACGTGCAGCAGCCGCCGCTCCAGCGGCAGTTCATCGTCCCATTCCGCCATGTGTTCGCTGAGGTCACTAAGCAGCCCGCGCACATCGACCTCGCCCAGCATCGAGGGTGTTTCGCGCACCGCCACCGCACCCGGGCCGAAGGCCTCGATGACCAGCCCGAAACGTGCCAACTCGTCCGTGCGCGCGGCCAAACGAGCAACATCGCCCTCGTCCAGTTCGACGATTTCCGGGATCAGCAGGATCTGCCGCGCCACGCCGGCCTTGTCGATCGCCGCCTTCATGCGCTCGTACACGATGCGCTCATGCGCGGCATGCTGATCGACGATGATGAGCCCGTCGCGGGTCTGCGACACGATGTAAGTCTCGTGCACCTGGGCGCGCGCGGCGCCGAGCGGCCGCTCGATCAGCGCAGGCTCCGGCTCGAAGCTTTCGACGCGCGCATCGGCCGCGGGCTCCCCCACTTCGAAAGCCGCCTGCGCGGCTTCCGCGAAACCGAGCGCCGCGCCGCCGCGCGAGGCCGCCCACGGCGCTGGCCGCGCCGGCGAATGGCGCCAGTCATAGCCGCCGCGCCGCGGCATCGCGGCGGCGCGAAAGGCGGCGACGGTGGCGCTGCCGCCGGTCGAGGCGGCGCGCTGGCCCTCGCGCGCCAGCGCCTCCTTCAGCGCGCGCACGATCAGGCCGCGCACCAATCCGCCATCGCGGAAGCGCACTTCGGTCTTGGCCGGATGCACGTTGACGTCGACCTCGCGCGCATCGAGCGTGACGAATAATGCCAAGAGCGGATGGCGGTCGCGCGGCAGATAATCGGCATAGGCCCCGCGCACCGCGCCGACCAGGAGCTTGTCGCGCACCGGCCGGCCGTTGACGAATAGATATTGCCCGAGCGTATTGGCGCGCGACAGCGTCGGCAGCCCGGCAAAGCCGGTCACGCGCACGCCCTCGCGTTCCGCGTCGATGCCAAGCGCATTGGCGCGAAAGTCAGGCCCCAGCACGTCGCCGAGCCGGGCGAGTTCGTCCGACGCCGCGCCCCAGGTGACCGGCGCACGTTCCTCGCCGGCCAGCGTGAAGGCGACATCCGGCCGGCTCATGGCAAGGCGGCGCACCACTTCGCGCACGGCCTCCGCCTCGCTGCGGTCGGTCTTGAGGAATTTCAGCCGCGCCGGCGTGGCATAAAACAAGTCGCGCACTTCCACGCTGGCGCCCTGACCGAGCGCGGCCGGCTTGACGGCCGACTTTTTTCCGGCATCGACCTCAATCGACCAGGCATGCGGTTCGCCGGCGTGTCGCGTGGTGATGATGAGGCGGGCAACCGCGCCGATCGACGGCAGCGCCTCGCCGCGAAAACCGAGGGTGTGGATCGACAACAGGTCGTCGCCGGCAAGCTTGGAGGTGGCATGGCGATCGACCGCAAGCGCCAAATCGGCGCGCGTCATGCCCTCGCCGTCGTCGGTGACGCGGATCAGCCGGCGGCCGCCGCCGTCGGTCAGCACGTCGATGCGGCGCGCGCCGGCATCGAGCGCGTTCTCGATCAGCTCCTTGACCACGCTCGCCGGCCGTTCGACCACTTCGCCGGCGGCGATGCGGTTGACCATGGCCTCGGACAATTGGCGGACGGGCATTTGATTTCCTTTGCCTCTCCCGCTTGCGGGGCGAGGGAAAAGCGCGGCGATTCGGTTGTTGCCAGTTTAGCGCTGCAATGCGGGCATTCGCGAGTTACGGGCGCCCGCTACCCCCGCTATTCCATCCCCGGCTTGCCGCCACGCAAGCTTTTGATGTGGCCGCGGTGCTTTTTGCCCTCGATGCGCTTTCGTTTCTGCGCCTTGGGAACTTTGGTGGGCCGGCGCGGAATGGGTTTGACCGCCGCTTGGCGGATAAGGTCGAACAGCCGCTCGCGCGCGTCGGCGCGGTTGCGCGTCTGGTCGCGATGGCTCTGCGCGACGATGACGATGACGCCGTCCTTGGTCAGCCGCTTGCCGGCCATCCGCATCAGCCGCACCGCCACGTCATTGGGCAGTGCGGGCGAGCGCCGCACGTCGAAGCGCAGCTGCACCGCCGAGGATACCTTGTTGACGTTCTGCCCGCCCGGCCCGGAGGAACGCACGAAGCTCTCCGATAATTCGGAGTCATCGATCGAGATGGTGTCGGTAATTTTGTGCATTTCAAAATCCACTCATTCCCGCGCAAGCGGGAATCCAGAGCTATAATTACAGAGTCCACAGTTTTTCGCACTAGTGGATAGCGTCTGACATTTGCATCCCGGAGGGGATTCCCAACTGACTTGTTGCATGCGAGTCTGGCGCATGCGAACCGGAATTTACATCACTCTTAAGCCTGCCGATCGCCGTCGTCTGAAGGCGCTTGTGCGGGAT
>JBBRAL010000096.1:0-15626 GCA_038206805.1 Hyphomicrobiales bacterium
CAACTTGCTGCTGCTCGACGAGCCGACCAACGATCTCGACGTCGATACGCTGCGGGCGCTGGAAGAGGCGCTGGAGGATTTCGCCGGCTGCGCCGTGATCATCAGCCATGACCGCTGGTTCCTCGACCGCATCGCCACGCACATTCTGGCCTTCGAGGGCGACAGCCACGTCGAATGGTTCGAGGGCAACTTCCAGGACTACGAGAAGGACAAGATGCGGAGGCTGGGGCAGGACAGCATCATTCCGCATAGGTTGAAGTATAAGAAGTTCAGCCGGTAGAGTTCTGCGTTCCGGCAGGCTAAGGTTCCCCCGGCGGCGGACCCTTTTCATGCCCGAGACCGTGATTTCCCTGGCTGTGTTCGTGGCGCTGGTCGCCGCCTCGCTCGGCAGCCGCGCGTTGTATGACCGCATTCCTGAGCGGCACCGCGCAGCCGAGACGGAACACGTCGTCCGCCTGCTCGCCAATATCTTCGTGGTGCTGGCTTCGCTGGTGCTCGGCCTGATGATCAATTCGGCCAGGACCACCTTCGAGAGCGTGGACAAGAACGTTCATGCCTATGCCACCGAACTCATTTTGCTGGGCCGCACCATGGACCACTACGGCCCCGAAACGGCCGCGGCGCGCCAGCATCTGCTCGCCTATGTGCAGCAGGCTGCGCGCCACATGGGACAGAGCGATCCGCTGCTCGGCAGTCGCCACGCGGAAGGCATGCTCACCGACGTCGGTAACGACCTGCGCGCGCTCAAGCCGGATGACGCCGAACGCGTCGCGCTCAAGCAGCGGGCCGAACGGCGCTTCGAGACGGTCTATGAGATGCGCTGGGCGCTGGTCGAACAGTCGGAAGGCAGCATTCCGCTGCCGCTGATCGTGCTATTGGCCGCGTGGCTCGTTCTGATTTTTGCCGCCTTCGGCTATCGCGCGCCGCAAAACGCGGTCGTCATCACAACTTTTGTGGTGTCGTCGGCGCTGATCGCCGGCGCGATCTACCTGATCCTCGATATGGACGTGCCGTTTGACGGTACCATCCAGGTCTCGTCCGCGCCGCTCGATCGGGCCATCGCGGAGTTGAAGCTATAAGGCGCTTTTGAATTTGAGCTGCACCGATAGAACGGCGATTGATCGCACGGAATGGCGCTTTCCCCGCCTTTTGTTAATGTCCAATTTACCGGACACTATCCGTTCTCTGATTCGCGGATGTTCTCCGAACGTTCGAGGTTTTCCTTGATGCTGTATCTGTGGCGCATGGTTCGACTGCATGTAGCGATGATCGCGCTCGGTCTCGTCATCCTCGGCGCGAATCACGCGCGCGCCGAGCCGGCGTTCGACGCCTTCCTGCAATCAACCTGGCCCGCAGCGCAATCCCTCGGCGTCTCGCGCGCCAACTTCGACGCCGCTACGCGCAAGCTCGAACCCGATCTGTCGCTGCCCGATCTCGCCATCCCCGGCCGCGCCGCGCCGCCGCCGCAGCAGCCGGAATTTGTCCAGACGCCCGTGCAATATCTGCGCGAGCCGACCTTCGACCGCCTGGCCGCGCGCGGCAAGCAGCTCGCGGCGCAGTATCGCAGCACGCTGACGCGTATCGAAAAGACCTTCGGCGTGCCCGGGAATGTGGTGCTGGCGATCTGGGCGCGCGAGACCGATTACGGCGGCTACACGCTGCCGCATGACGCCATCCGCGTGCTGGCCACGCAAGCCTATGTCGGCAAGCGCAAAGATTTCTTCCGCAATGAATTCCTGCACGCGCTGAAAATGCTGCAGGACGGGACCCCACGCGCCGATATGCGCTCGTCCTGGGGCGGGGCGCTCGGCCTCACGCAATTCCTGCCGTCGGAGTTCTACAAATACGGCGTCGATTTCGACGGCGACGGCCGCGTCGATATCTGGCACTCGGTGCCGGATGCGCTGGCCTCGGCGGCCAAGCAGCTCGCCGGCAAGGGCTGGCAGAAGGGCGAACGCTGGGCCTACGAGGTGCGCGCGCCGAAGTCGGCCGATTGTTCGATCGGGGTTCCGGAATCCACCATGCCGATCGGCGAATGGCTCAAGCGTGGATTTGTCCCTGCCCATGACCGCAAACTCAGCGCCGGCGAACTGGCTTTGCCGGCGTCGCTGCTGCAGCCGGAAGGCAGCTACGGTCCGTCGTTCCTGACGCCGAAAAATTACTACGTGCTCAAGGACTACAATTTTTCCGATCTCTATGTGCTGTTCGTCGGCCATTTGAGCGACCGCATCGCGGGCGGGCGCGCCTTCGAGACGCCGTGGAGCAAGAATGCGCAACTCAAGACCAAGGACGTCGAGACCATGCAGCAGCGGCTGACCGCGCTCGGCCTCTACAAGGACAAGATCGACGGCAAGGCCGGCATGCTCACTCGCGCGGCGCTCGGCGCCTATCAGAAGAAGAACGGGCTGAAGGTCGATTGCTGGCCAACCGCGGCGGTGCTCGGCCACATGCGGCGATGAAGAATTGCGGCGATGAAGATTTGCGACGATGAAAATTTTCGGTGCGCAAATATTATTTGCGCAAGAACCTATCCGAAAAAAAGCCACCCCCGGGGCTGGCCCCGGGGGTGATTAATTTGGGATCGTTTTGTCACCAGTCGGCGCCGAGCGGGCAACCGGTCCGGTGACTGGCCCGTTTCTTTACGGGCAGACCGGCCGCGGACGGCTCCAGCGCACCGGCTGGCCATAGGGGTCAACGGCGGTCACCCGGCGCGCCCAGTAGCCGCCCGGGCAGGCATAGGGGAACGGCTCGGCGTAGCCGCTGTACACGACATAGCCCGGCCCCGGCGCGTAATAGCGCGGCTGGCTGGCGATCGCTGCGCCGAGCACGGCGCCGCCGAGGAAGGCGCCGCCGACCCAGCAGCCGCGGCACCCTGCGTTGGCGGCGGTCGGAGCGCTCAGGGTGCCCGCGGCGATGGTCGCGGCCGCGGCGATAGCAAGTATGGCCTTCTTCATAGGGTTTCTCTCCAAGATGCTGGCCGGCCAGGGCCGACTCGCGAGGGGTCACGAAACTGAACCTGTCCCGGTTCCGGTTAAAGAAACGTCGCTATTTTGTCGGAAGTTTGATCGCCCCGGCCCGTTCCAGGGCACGGAAACGCCCCAAAACCGTGCCGATTCCAGGCTTTTTCGAGTCGGCATCGCATTTGTTTATCGCGACATCGTGTTTTTATATTCGGAATTTATGGCCAGCCGTCAGTCGCAGACCCGTACGCGGTGCCGCCGCCAGCCGTAGCCGTCCCAGAACCGTTGGTGGCCCCAATAGCAGCGCGGGCCGTAATAGACCGGGCCTGGCCTGTAGTAGGCGCCGTTATTGGCGGCGATCGAGCCGATGATGGCGCCGGCGGCAAGCCCGCCAATAATGCCGGCGGCGATACGTCCGCCATCCGCCCGCGCCGGTTGCGGCGCAGCCACGGCCGCGACGGCAAAGGTCGCGGCGGCAGCAATTGCTGTCAGCGTCTTGGTCATCTTGGTCATGGCACACTCTCCTTCGGTTGATTTGCCTTCGATTAACTCGCCTTCGAATGATTTACCTTCGATTGATTTGGCCGTATCCATTGAACGGCCAGACGGATCACTTTCTGCATTTTTCATCCGCAGCGATAACGTCTGCCTTGGGAGCGAGGTTCCGACTTTGCGTGTTAATCCGCGATGAACGGGGCGTTTGGAAAAGGCGTTGCTGGCAATTGCGCGGATTAAATTTTGGCAAGACTCGTGGCGCAATTGCGGCAAGATGGTTGTCGTCCCGGCTCTCGCGCAATTGCGTTCGGCGGGGACGAGGGCAGAGTGTGTGGCGCAGGCGTTGACAGTCTCACCGCCCAAGCCGTCCCAGCATGCGTTGCAGCATGGTCGCGCGTTTGGCGCGCGCGCCGCGGCGTGATTTGCGCATGCGCGGTTTGGTTTTTGTAGTGCGGGATTTGGCGACGCGTGTTTTGCGCGCAACCGGCCGCCGTGTGGTCTTGCCGGCGCGCGGCTTGCGACGTGCAGCGCGTTTGGGGCGCGCCAATGCCCGCCGCCCGATGCTGCGCAGGAACAGCTTCTCCAGTGGATAGCTTAGCCGGCGGATCGCAGCGGCAAGGGTGAGCCACTCGACCGCCGCGATGTCCTTCATCAGATCGTAGCTCGGCCGCGCCTGCGCCTGCATGCGCCAGAACTGCACGACCTTCGGCCGGCCGCGCGCCCGATAGGCGATGACGCCGAGAAATTCGCGCACCCGCACGCGATGGCCGGTTTCCTCCACCACCTCGCGGCGCGCGCCAGCGACCGCGCGTTCGTTGCGCTTGAGCTTGCCGCGCGGCAGCACCCAGCGCTCGTCCTTGCTGCGCTGGACCACGGCGATGAGCGCGCGCGCGCCGTTGCGCACCGCGATGCCGCCGCCCGCATGAATAATTTTGCCTGCCAAATTCTAGCCCGTCACGCGGTGTCCGATTCGCCGTGCGCCTTTCCATTTAGCAAAATTGCGCCGGTACTTGCAGCGAAATTGCTGCGCCGGCGATTTCCGATTGGCGCTTAGGTTCGCCGATTTGTTTTTGAAATAAGCAAGCTTCGCCGCCCGTATTCTTTGCGGCGCCGGGTACGCCGTCTTCCCTTTTCTCCCCCTCGGAAAAAACCGAGGGGAGGGCGCGCCGGTCGGCGCAGCCTTTCGTCAGTACACGCACCGTTGCCGGTGCGTGGCGCCTCTCGGCGCGCCACCCAGACAAGCTTGCGCAGTCTGGGCTTATTTGGCGGCTTTTCTGTCCCCGGGACCGTGCTTCCGGATGCGCGACGGAGGACTCTTCGCCCTCTTTATCCGGCAGGCTTTCGCCCGCCTTCACCCGCACCTCGTCCAGCCATTAAAGGCAGACCCCCATAGTAGGGCCGGACGGTTACCCGGGGCCTCCCGGAGACGGGGTTACGAGCCCCGCCCGCAGGCGCCGCGCCGCCGATGCCGGGTTATCCCCCGGTATCGTCCCAGGACACCGCTGCCCGATCTCCGGCAGCGGCCTTCTTGGGTGGCTCCATCCTCGAAACGTCTCGCGAAGACGCCCCTCGTTGAGCCAGGCGCGACCAATATAATTGCGCCGGAGCGAGCGGGGATAAGTTTTTGTGCGAAGTTTCCGCCCGTGTGTCGTTGCCGCCACAGCGGGGATAAGTCACGCGCCGCGTGAGGTGGAATGCGGATTGGGGCGTGCACTCATAAAACAGGCCGCATGTCCGCGAACGCAGTAATGTACCAATAGGTGACATTCGCCGTTCGCTGGCTCGAACGGGTGGAGACTTATTCGAGCAGGGTTGAAATGCTCGTGAACTTGTCGTTGCGTGCGCCGCCCTGACCATTGATCACAACAATGATGGCCGCCGAAATGCCGGCGGCGGTCTGACCATATAGGCGACAAAGTTTTCAGTGCAGCATTATGACCGCGAAGCACCAAACCCGGACTCATGCAAACGGGATATGCGGCGGAGGCGCGCACTTAGCCTAATATGATCGATGCCGTCTAAACGGTCTTATGGGATGCGATAAATTCAAACTTGCGCTTTAGTAATGCCAGCAAATATGCCGCTATATGACGCCGGTACATGATCGAGCGCTTGCTGGTAGCCGGCGAGTACACCGTCCACCATGGCGTCGGCCGAGAATGAGGCGGCGACGCGCGTTTGCAGCCTCTCGGTAATTGCATTCATTGTCTTCGAATCGGCAATAGCCTGGCCGATCGCCGCGGCCAGCACGGGAACGTCGCCGGCCGGCACCAGCGTCGATGACAGCGGTTCGTAGATCTCGGGAATCCCGCCGACGCTGGTTGTGATCAGCGGCCTGCCGGCGGCGGCGGCTTCCAGAACCACGTAAGGCAGCGACTCGGCGCGCGAGGGGATTACCATGATGCGGCCGAGCGCCATTGCCGCGCGCGCCGGCATAGGCGGTGCAAATCGCACCGCGCCGGCAATTCCGACGCGCGCCACCTGCGCGCTCAGCGCCGCCATTTCCGGGCCGTCGCCGACCAGCGTTGCGGTTACGCGCAAATCTTCGCGATGCAGACTGGCGATCGCATCGATCAATACGTCGATGCCTTTCACGGGACGGAATTCGCCCAGGAAAATGAGGTCGGTCGCATACGGCGCGAGCGCCACCGGTTCGAACTCGGCGGTGGTGACGCCGTTATGAACGATGCGCACCAGGCCGGAGGGCTGGCCGATCTTGGCGTCGAAGATACGCGCGCTATAGGCGCTTTCGAACAGATAAAGATCGCCGAACGGCATCAGCAGGCGCTCAAGCAGCAGATAGGCTTTCCCAGTGCGGGTGGCGTGGTCAAGCAGCAGGCTACCGCCATGCGGCGTGTAGGCGCGGATCGCCGGTTGGCCGGCCCAAGCGAGCCGGGCAAAGGCCCCACCTTTGGCACCGTGCCCGTGAATTACGTTTGGCCGGGTTTTTCGTAAGCGCTTAATCACATGCCAGACCGCCCGCAGGTCATGCGGTCCGAACGGGCGGTGGATCGGCGTGAGCGTAAGGCCAAGCGCTAGGTGTGGCGCGAGGTCATTCAAAATCTCCTTGGAGCGGGCATTGCCGGTGAGGCTGTCTGCGACGATGCCCACGCGATGACCGCGCGCGATCTGACCCTGTACAAGATCAACCACATGGCGGAACAGCCCACCGATCGGAGCACGGAATACATGGAGGATATTCAAACTATGCATGATTGTTCTGATCTACAAACACTTCTGTTGCCGCTCACAAGCGCTCGGCGAAGGTTTTCAGTTTGGCTAGCCACGGGCGTGCGGAATTTGTCGCCCATTGGCCGGCGTTTGCTGCGGCCTTCAATGCCACTGACAAATTGCAGACAATCACCGTCCGGGATTCGGACGCACCACCCATTGCCAATCGGTAGCGTTATGATCTCAAGGGTTGATGTGGCGCGGTTCGTATGCATCGCCGCGGATTTATGCAAATATTTGAAAGCAGTTCCACGCCGCCATAATGGTAAACGTTGTTCATCATTAATCGCGACAAAATGACTTGTCGTTTGATAAGTCGCGCGCAATACGACTGACGCTATCGACGCTCTGTGAATGCCTGCTTTGGGTTATTCACGACCGCGCATTTGGACCTCCGGCCAGCCCTATGTTCGTTGCAAGTCCAATAGGCGGCACGCGCGGTCGCGATCGGTTTGTCGGCGAAGCGTCAGAAGCCGCCATCACGCCCCTTCACCGCTTGTCAAGACATTGACGGTGTATCGAATGAGAGGTGTAGCCAACAAAACAATGGGCGTCATTATTGCCCAAGAAATAATCCATGACTTAGCCCAATGGCTCGCGAACGTTGAGTTATTGAAAAATGAAGCACTCGAAATTCCTGCCGCGACCGCGCAAGTCAGTCCTGACTGAATGAAACCGAACAAAAAGTGGCTGTAGCGCCTCGGAATTCGTGACATTCTTTGCCCTTTTAATCTGTCATTGCGGACCGCACTGGCGGAAGTATCCGCCCGAATCGTGGGTTATCCAATCTTGGATTTGGCTCTCCGTCTTGAATGTACCAGCATGTGAAGCGGCAGCATAAGGCCGAATGACCCCGGCACACCAGCCGGCGTCCTTGGGCCGAAGCAGCCTGGCGCGAGGGCGGGTGCGGTCTGTGCTTGCTTGTTGTCTTTGCCTAGATGGCATTCGTCCGTAGTTTTATTATTGCATCAACATCGCTCTAACAGACCGCAATATCCGGTAACTGGCATGTACGCTCTGGGCCTCGGCTCTGATTCATCCGGGGAAGCCCGGCTCCTTCCACTTGGCGGCGTTCAACGGATGGCGGGCAACTCCTTAAAATCCGACACAGAACTCTGAAGAGTGGTGCCGGAATTAAAATATGACATCAAAGAGCCGATGATCCTCATCCCAGTATTGTTGTCCACGATCCGCGCTTTGCAATAATAAAAAATTCCATCGGGATATGATGGCAAGGCGCTCTGATCCGCTTCGACGGCACAGGTTGAACCATTCGTTAGAATGACCCCAGTGCAGTTGTCGGCGCTGACTGCAATTGGAGTATTCGCACCCTGTGCGAAGATGGAAACCTCGTCAATTCGACGGCGCGCACCCAAATTTACCAGCCTGCACATCAACTTGGATATTGAAACCCCACTTTGTTGCTTGAAGGAAACGACAAACCCGGTCGCTAAAATATTTTCCCCGGCTTTGATTTCGCCGCCGGAAATAATCGCCGCCAGGAATACAGATACGGCTAAGAGTCCGTCCGGAGACTTCAGGGTTGATTGCATAGTTTTCTGAGCATGAGGCGGATTGATGCGAGGCGCAAGAACGCGAGCGCCTTGCGATTGAGGTTCTCCCAATCCTTGGCGAGTCTTCGGCAGCGATTGAGCCAAGCGATGGTGCGTTCGACGATCCAGCGTTTTGGCAAAACCACAAATCCTTTGACCCGATCAGAACGTTTGACGATTTCAACATCGAGATGCGGGAGAACTCTTGCAATCGCCTTCGCAAATTGCGGCCCTTGATATCCGCCGTCGGCGAAGAGCGTTTTCAAAAATGGAAACATCCCGAACAGGGTCGCCATGACGAGAATGCCGCCATCACGATCTTGAATGTCGGCCGGATGAACGATGGCGTGGAGCATGAGGCCTAATGTATCGACGAGAATGTGCCGCTTCTTGCCCTTGATCTTCTTTCCTGCATCGTAACCGTGCGGATCAATGCAGGCCCCCCTTTTTCAGCGCCTTTCACGCTCTGGCTGTCGATGATGGCAGCAGTCGGACTGGCTTCCCGCCGGGCTTGTTCGCGACACTGCTCATAAAGCGCGTGGTGGATCCTCTCCAGTGTGCCGTCATAAGTCCAAAGATCGAAATATTCGTAGACCGTGCTCTTCGGTGGCAGGTCCTTCGGGATCGCGCGCCACTGACAGCCGGTTGAGAGAACGTACATAAGGCCGTTCACCACCTCACGCATGATCACCGTCCGCTTGCCTCCGCCGCGCTTACCAGGCGGAATCAAATGTTCGACCAACCTCCATTCGTCGTCGGTCAAATCGCTCGGGTATCGCAACTTGCTGCGGTCGTAACGTCCGCGGTTCTTGCTCGTCCACATCGGTGACCCTCCTCGAATCAGGCCACCACCTTTGAATCACAACTGATTCATATGATTCAACTACTCTCCGGACAGACACTAAGATATATTGTCTCATATCCGCTAAATCTCCGATTTTTGGAACAGTTCTCTGGCAAGCAGAAATGCTCGACAGCGCGCGTAATATCCACTTAATTATCTTGGCTTGGCCGCGGCAGATTGCCGATTCCGGTCATTGACGGCGTTGCAATACAGCGACCGGATCGACCGGCGTCCGTTGTCAGTCCAATAGCGACCTGGATTTCGTAACGCAGCGAACGACGCGAAGTGCCATGAACGGACTCATGCCGCGCAACAAGACGTCGCCTTAGTCAGTAACCTCTTCGGCTGTGTATCACTTCGAAGAAGCTAGACTCCAGCAAGACGCTCACTTTTGGAGCTGAAAATTCGCTTTTGAAACTTGTTCGACAAGCCGTAGAACGACGGCAATGTCATAATCACAAACCAGGCCAAATAGACGGAAACAAACGCCAACGGCACTGACAATGCGATGAGCGCTGTGGTGAATACATTTCGCCGCTTCGCCCAAGCCGGTATTCGACTATCAAGTTTGTGAATATGGAAGGTCAAAGGAATAGCGCCCCAAAACAAAGCAAGCGTTAGAGTCAGCCCCCACATTGCGACGGCCTGGGGCAATAGCGGATGTTCGCCGACGAAGGCCGTCGTCCACGGAATCAGACTCATAAAAAACAGATAAAAAGCATTCAACCACAGCAACGACGGCGACGAATAGTTCAGTCCTCGCATCACCGAAACATGGGCGAACCACATCGTCAAGACGAATGCGAAACTGATGACGTAGGCGAGAAATCTTGGGCCCGTCTGGGCTAGATACCCGAAGTCGAAATCGCCGTGGATATTCCCTTCGAGAACAGGCGTCTTCAATTCCAACACCATGATTGTGACGATGATGGCAATAACGCCGTCGCTGAAGGCCACGACCCGCGCAACTGTTTCCGATCTTGAACCTTGATCGTCGATCCGATGGGATGTCGTCTCGACATTTGGACGGACACGAGGAGTCCTTATTACTTTTGCCATCGCCTTGCCCTGCAATGTTGCCTAATCGAACGTCTGTAATACCGCATTTTTGGTCGTCAAAGCTTTCGGACCGATGTAGCGGACGATGCGTCAACAAAGAGGGAAAATTCCATTTGCTAAGGCCCGCTAATGGAATGGTCCGGCCGTGCTCCTGCCCCGCCAGAAAGGCGTACTGTTGCGTTGCAATGGCGATGTCGCAGATGGGTCAATAGCGACCGAGTCATCACGAGCTAAAATTCACCTTTGTCCGCTGCTCCCCAAAAGCTGACAGGGGACGAAACGTCCAAGGCAGAATTTGGCGTGCGATTTATAAATTCACGGCCTTGACCGCGGCTTCGGCGGCCGTCCTGACCAAGCGCCGGCGACGGCTGGGAGCCAAAGCCGCCGCGCTCACACTAAGGGCGCGAGACAGCGTCCGGGTCCCCGTTCCCCGGCTTCGCTTATGCTCCAGGCGCGCTCATGCGTCCGCTCATCAAGGCAAGTTTGCCAAGACGAGCCGCGGGACGAGCGGTGGATGTGGAGCGCGAAGGCTTGCTAGCGCCAGCCCGATTCCCGGTCGCAGGCCTTGCGCTCGGCGACGTGGGTCTTTTCCCACTGGGTGATCGACTGTGTTTCGTTTTCGCTCATCTTGTTGTTCATGCAGGTGCAGTATTTCAGGATGACCGAAGCGGCTGCGTCGCCCTTGTTGTCGTTCACGCATCGATTGATCCATTTGACGTCGTCGACGGTGGCGGCAAAGGCGGCGGTGCTGCTGAAGCAAATGCTGGCGAGCAGGAGTGCGGCGGCGGTTTTCATAGGCTCAGCTCCCTGACTGTCGGGTTGTTGATTGGCCGGATTTTGGCCCGGAAGCCGGGTTTAGGCAAGGTGGGGGGAGCCCGCCTTGTCATTGCGGGACTTGGCCGAACTTGGCCGGACCTGCCTGGACTTGCCCGCATTCGGCAAATCTGCATGCTGCAAATCGGTTAAACCCGGCTTGCAGTGTCAAGCCCGGGCATGACAGGAAGAATAAACGGGGAGAACGCCATGCCGACCTATACCTGGGACCATATCCACCTGCGCACGCCGGATCCGGAAGCGACCGCGCAATGGTTCGAGCGCATGCTGGGTGCGCAGGTGCTGCGCTCAACGCAGGCCGGCCAGCCGCGCATCGACATGAAGCTCGGCGGCGCCAACATCTTCCTCGCCCAGGTGAGCGCCGGCGACGGCGTCAACCCGGCGCCGGCCACGCCCTATCAGGGGCTCGACCATTTCGGGCTGTCAGTCAGCGGTATCGACGCCATCGCCGCCGACCTCAAGAGCAAGGGCGTCGAGTTCAGCAAGCCGCCGCATTCGCCGCGTCCCGGCATCAAGATATGCTTTCTGCGCGGGCCGCAGGGCATCTCGATCGAACTGCTCGACCGCGATCCGAAATACGTCTAAGCGCGGCGCATTCCGGTCACACGTGGCAATTTGTCCGCGACGCTTTTCTTGCAAGCTTTTCTTGGGACAAGCAGGCTTTGCCGGTTGCCTTGCCGTCCGGCCCCCGGTTAATTGCTTCTGGCTGGGGCTGCTTGGCGGGAGGATGTTGCATGCGGGTGCTTGGACTGGCCGCCGGCGCAGCCCTGCTCGTTGCGGCGCAGGCGGCGGGTGCCGATCCGCGGATCGAGAAAAGCCTGCTGATGCTGGCTCCGGCCGAACGGATCGAGCAACTCTGCGACTACACCGCGATGACGCGCATCCGCAAGGAGGCGAGGAGCTACCGTCCCGATCGCGCGGTGGCCAATGCCATGGCGCCGGTCCAAGTCAGCCACGACACCGTCAAGGCCGGCGGCGGCGCCTTCCGCAGCCGCGGCAAATGGTACGCGCTCAGCTATGCCTGCACGGCCAATCCCGACCACCTGGCGGTGGTCTCGTTCCACTACACGATCGGGGCGGAAATCCCGCAACCGAAATGGGCCGCCTACGGCCTATGGGATTGACGGCGCGGCGCCATTTCCGGGACTTTTGAGCCCGTAAACGGGCCTATTTCGGTCAATTCCGACCAAGTAAATTGCCGCCGGGCGTGCTAGAAGGTCCGTAATGACACGGCATACGACCGATTCGCGGCATGCGGCCGAAATGGCCTTCAAGGCGGCAACCACCAAACCCGCGCAGACCGCGCCTAAAGCTCCGTCCGCTCCCGGCGTCAAGGAAGTCGTTTCCTTGCGCATCGATCGGGATGTGCTCGACCACTTTCAGGAGGACGGCCCCGGCTGGCAAGAACGCATCAACCAGGCGCTTCGCGCCGCCGCCGGCAAGTAACCGGCATGTAGCTGGCAAGAGTAATCGGCAAGAGTAACCGGCAAGGCAATCGGCCTGGGCCGCAAGACCGGCGCGTCGTTATGCGCTGCCGGTCGAACCTGTTTTAGACATTTCACCAATGGAGATTGCATTGGCAGACGACAGCAAGAAGACCGCGGCCAATAGTCAGTTCAGAAAGCTGCGGCAAGCCGAGGACGGCAAGCGGGCCATGCTGGACTATGAATCGAACGCCGCCTCCAACCGCGCCAAGACCGTGCGGTTGCGCGCGTTGCGCCTGGCGAGAGACGCGGAAGAGGCCGCCGCCATCGCGGCCGCCCCGCCGGCGCCCGCCAAGAAGAAAGCCGCGAAGAAAAAATAGCGGCGGCAGGCGCGGCGCCCAGCGCGGGAAAAATACCGGTCCCGGCAAGCGCGGCAGCCGAACGCCATCGATAAGCGCTGCCTGGATCGGCGCGCAAGCCCCCGCTTCCGGCGGAATGGCATGACCGGGCGGCTGGAAAATCAGGGCGTGGACTCATAAAAAAGTGCATGTCCGCTATTGCCCCAAAAGCCGGCAAACGCGGGCGCGGTTGGTTTGTCCGTCAAGTGCCGGGAGCCGCAATTCCGTCCCACCCAGCGCGCGACGGTGCCGGTTGGTTAGCCAACAGCGCGCAAAACGATGATACCATTGGCTTACAGGGCGGAAGCGTGCCGAGTTCTCCATGAAAACTGCGACGCAAGTGCCGTCTGCGGGCGCAGTGCTTGAAGCAGGCTTGCGTTTTTTTCGGTCTCATCTCCGAAAATGAGATTGATAGACGCACCGTCAGTGATGCGTTGCTACGCACTCAAACCATTTGGGAGGACCCATTGAGGATAGCTTCGCTTGCCGCAGCAGCCAAAATCGCGATCGGGGTTATGCTCCTGTTGGCGCAAGGCCACGCAGCACAATCCGCCGACGTCAAGGTCTTGAGCGTCCGGCCGCTCAAGACCTTGTTGGAAGAACTCGGGCCTCAGTTCGAGCGTACGACGGGCCACAAGCTCATGATCAAGTACGACGTTTCCGCCGCATTGAAGCGTCAGATCGACGCCGGCGAAACGTTCGACATGGCCCTCATCTTGCCGGCCATAATCGATGACCTCCTCAAACAGGGCAAGGTCGCCGCGGGTACACGCACTGACATATCACGCGCAGCAATCGGAGTGGCCATCAAGAAGGGTGCCCCGAAGCCCGATATCGGCTCGGCCGAGGCCCTCAAGCGCACGCTGCTCAACGCCAAATCGATCGCCTATTCGGGAGAAGGCGCGAGCGGGATTTATTTCAAGGGTGTGATCGAGCGCCTCGGCATCGCCGCAGAAATGAACGCTAAGCTCAAGCCGCTTGCATCCAGTGCAGTGGTGCCGTCTGTCGCCAAGGGCGAAGTGGAGCTCGCCGTAATCTCTCCCCCCGCTATTCTTGCGGACCCTGGCGTGGAATTGGTTGGGCTCCTGCCGAAAGAGTTGCAGCACTACGTCGTCTACACGGCGGGTGTTAGCGCCGCTACCATGGAGGCTGACGCAGCCAAGGCCCTGCTCAAGTACCTCACGACGCCAGCGGCCATTTCGGTGATGAAGGCCAAAGGCTTGGAGCCCATTGTACCGTGACTGCACCTGTCCCGCTTGGAACAGCGAGCAGCAGCAACATGTTATTCGATAAGCGGTGACGGCGCCGAAATTCTTGGCTCTCACGTGCCGGTGGATGAGCCGTCCAATCGATTATGGCGTGCCGCCCACTGATTAAAATAAAAATCGTTTTCACTCGCACTTATTCTGAAACTGGCAGCGGCCGAATTTATCCAGCATTCGCGCTTGTTCAGGGTCGGGGATGGCTGGCAGCGCCCGGCATTCGCCGTCATTGGTCTTTTGCCTGGCGCAATCGCGCGCTTTGGCGGCGTATTTGTAGTTGGGGTAATGCGAGAGAAATGTTTCAAAGTCGGCCAGGGCCGCCTCGAAACGGCCGGCTCGCTGGTAGGCCATGCCGCGCCGATAGTAGGTGCCAAAATTCTCCTCTTCGCCGATCTCGATCGTAAGATCCGCAATCGCATTGTCGTAATCCATTTTTGCATAATAGGCGCTGGCGCGGGCAGACCGGCTAAAAATATCGTGTGGCCGGCGTTGGAGCGCCTCGCTGAAGTCGGCAATCGCAAGATCGATTTGATTCAGGGACATATAGTTTTGACCGCGGCCGAAATAGGCCGACGCATCGTCCGGAAATTTCGTCAGGTACTTGGTGTATTCTGCAATCGCGCCGGCAGCATCGCCTTTGACACTGAGCGAAGTGGCATATTGATGTGTATCCTGCTCGTTGTGAAATCTGCCCCAAGAGACATAACAAAATCCCAAGACCAGCAATAAAATCCACCACCATGGCCGCTGAAAATTCATTGATTTAAGCCCCGGCTTAAATTTTCAAATCATGCGCCGCCCCGCCGGACCGGCGGTCCGTAAAATATATCAAGCCGCTGCGGAGGCGTCTTCGGGAATTGCCCGCTCAGGGTCATTGACCGCCTGGCTGATCGAGGCCGGCGCTCGTGCTTGTCCGCTTCGCGCCAAGAGTGACCGGACTATCGTGGCGCAGCGAAGCCAGCGACGTACCCAAGCAAACATTGACTGTTGAGCTTTGCACGTCGGCTTTGGGCCTATTCGAGGCGTAGCGTCGGCGACCGGGCAGTGCAAAGTCGGAAATACCCTGAAGCTTCTTGGTTGTCTTCCTACTGCGGCCGGCGCACGAACACGCCGACAATGGACTTGGCGCAGAACAGTCCAGGACTGGTGCCGTCCGATGTCATCACGACCGTCCCGGTGATCTTTATCCACCTGTTCACGGGGACGTCTAAGGCAGTCACGTTATTTGGCACTTGCACCATATGAATGGTGCGGCCGCTCGCGCCCGGCGGTTGGTTGCCGGTATTCGATTGAGTTTTGTCTTGGACGTCGGTGTTGACGACGTAGAAGCCGGCTTGCTTGTCCACGTTGCCGTTGAACTGATTGTTGCTGGCGGCCGATGCCAGCCGAAGCCCGATGCCGTTTCGACCATGGTTGTGGAACACGACCAGTTGCGACGGCTGACCGGCGCCCGAAGCCGCATTGCTAACGTACGGGCGATAGGTCGCCGGCCAGAAAATCGGCGTGCTGGATGGGCATTCGGTGTTACTCGTCGGAACGATGATCCCATCGTAAACCTGCGCGGCC
>JBBRAL010000097.1:0-15325 GCA_038206805.1 Hyphomicrobiales bacterium
CTATTTACCGTCGCCTTAACATGATCCCAACCCCCGGGGGGGGGTGTGGGGGGGGGGCCTTTGCCTTAATAAATGGGGGGGGGGGGGGTGGGGGCATCTCTGCACGCTTAGAATCGTGGCAACGCCCCCTCACCCGACTTCCTCGCGATCGCTCGGAAGTCGACCTCTCCCCGCACGCGGGGCGAGGTAAAGCGCGGCCCACATTGCGCCTCGCGCGCGTCCATGCGACTTTCTCGCCGATGCCCCCTCGTCCCGATCTTGGCCCCAAACCGCTTCTTGGCTACACGCAAAGCCGCATCGAGCGCGCCGCCGAACTGCGGCCCGACGCCGACGCCATGGCGCGGCTGGCGGCGCAGCCGCACGCCCGCGCCTATGTAATTGGCGGCGACTGGGTCGTGCTGAAAAAGGGCGCGCCCCTCAACGATTCGCGCTTCACGATGGCCGAGGCGCGCGCCTTGGCGCCGGCCACCGAGACGGTCTTCCTGGGGCTGATGGAAGGCGCCGCTCGCTTCGGGCATGGCATCGCGCCCTCCGCCGCCGAGGCGCTGAAAACCCGCGACGGCTTCCATGTCACCGACCTGCGCTCGATCGCGGTGCAGGGACTGATCGAGCCCGAGGACCTGCCGCCGATCGCCGAGGCCAAGGCGGTGCTGCACTGGCACCTACGTCATCGTTTCTGCCCCAACTGCGGCGCGCCAACGCAAACCGTGCAAGCCGGCTGGCGACGCGATTGTGCGCAATGCAAGGCGGAACATTTCCCGCGCACCGATCCGGTAGCGATCATGCTGGCGACCGCGGGTGAGCGCTGCCTGCTCGGCCGCTCGCCGCGTTTCCTGCCGACCATGTGGTCGTGCCTGGCCGGGTTCGTCGAGCCGGGCGAGGCAATCGAGGACGCCGTGCGGCGGGAAACGCGCGAGGAAGCCGGCATTGAATGCGGCCGCGTGGTCTATTTCGCCTCGCAGCCCTGGCCGTTCCCCAGTTCGCTGATGATCGGCTGCCACGCCGAGGCGCTTACCCACGATATTGTGGTCGATCGCGCGGAACTAGAAGACGCCCGCTGGTTTAGCAAGGCGGAGGTCGAGACCATGCTGATGCGCAAGCACCCCGACCAGCTGACCACACCGCCGCCGGTGGCGATCGCGCATCACATCATCCGCGCCTGGGTAGAGGGCGAGATCGATTTTGACTGAACCTGTGCCTGGAATGAAAGCTCCGAAGATTCTGTGCGCCGGAATTTCGGTGCAGGACATCGTCATGCGCGTGCAGAATTTTCCCGCGCCCGGCGCCAAGGTGGCGGCGTCGGAATTCATCATCACCGGCGGCGGCTGCGCCGCCAATGCCGCGGTCGCCATCGCGCGACTAGGCGGACGCGCTGGCTTCGCCGGTCCGCTCGGCGGCAGCGGCGATCCCGTGAGCGAGCGCATCGTCGCGGATCTGACCGCCGAGGGCATCGATATCGGCGGCGCGGTGCGCGTTGACGGCGGCACCGCATCAGTTTCGCTCATTTTGCTCGACGCCGAAGGCGAAAAGACCATCGCCACCAGACGCGGCGTCAATCTCGGCAAGGTGCTGCCGAAGGATGCCGGCGCGCTGGTAGCCGACGCCGATGCCGTGCTGGTCGACAACCGCTTCCCGGAATTCGTGACGGCGGTGTGCCGCGCGGCGCAGGCGCGCAAGATTCCAATCGTGATCGATCTCGATCAAGCGACCAAGCTGGACGACCCGCTGATCAAGCTTGGCACCCATGTGGTGTCTTCGGCGGAAGCCCTGCACGGCACCACCGGGCTTACCGACTACGGCGCGGGTTTGCAGCGGCTGGCGCAGCACGTCTCCGGTTTCCTCGCCATCACCGACGGGCCAAATGGCGTCTATTGGCTCGAAAGCGGCGCGCTACGCCACATGCCAGCGTTCAAGGTGAAGGCGATCGATTCGCTCGGCGCCGGCGATGCCTTTCACGGCGCCTTCACGCTTGGCCTCGCCGAGGGGCGCGATCTCGCCGACATTCTGCGCTTTGCCAGCGCCACCGCCGCGCTTAAATGCACCAAGTTCGGCGGCGCTTCGGGCGCGCCGACGCGCGCCGAAGTCGAAAAATTTCTGGAAAAGAACTGAAGTTTACTTCTTCGACGGACAAGGCGCGCCACAGGGCGCGCAGGCGCCGGCGAAATCCTCCGGCGACACTGCCCGCCCACTCGACGGGCTCACCAGGTGATTGCCGACGATAGTCACCAGCCCAAGCACCACGACGACAATGTAAATCTTCCTCATCGTGATCACTCGCGCGGCAGGCCGAACAGCGGCCGCAACCGTATGCCGATCAGGCAGCCGGGCAGCGCGGCGGCAAACCAGACCCAGCCATGCAACGAGCCGGAGGCAACGCCGCCGACGAAAGCGCCGATATTGCAGCCGAAACCAAGCCGCGCGCCCCAGCCCATTAGCAAGCCGCCGACCGCCGCCGCCAGAAGCGATTTGAAGGGTGGCCATGCAGTTACGGCGAACGGCTTACTGGCGGCCGCCGCAGCCATGGCGCCGAACAGCATGCCGAAATCGGTCAGGCTCGATGTGTCGGACAGCACCGACTCGGCGAGCGCGTGTTTGGGGCCCGGCCATTGCCAGAATTCGGCGTGCGAGAAATCGAACCCGAGTGCGCTGGCAATTTTTGCGCCCCACACCGTGTAGCCAAAGGTCACGCTCCACGGGTGCCCGCCGGCGACAAACACCGCGATACAGAGCAGCCCAATGACGATGCCGCCGATCACATAATTACGCGATGGCATGAAATTCGCCCCGCGCCGCTTGGCCACCGCGACAATCGCGATGGCGGCGAGCGCGATGCTGGCCAGCGTCGCCGCCAATCCGCCCCAGGGTCCGAGATAATCCGATGCCAGCACTGGATCGATGCCGCCGAGCGCCAGAAACGACGGCAGCGACAGGCTGCCGACGACGCTGCCGATCACAAAGAACAACAGCGTAATCAGCATGCGCCCCGAGCCGCCACCGGCGGTGTAGAGCGTGCCGGAACCGCAGCCATTGGCGAGCTGCATGCCGATGCCGAATACAAAGGCGCCGATCAGCAGCGATGCGCCGAGCGGAGCGATGGCGCCGCCGAAGTCATGCTTGAGCGCGGCGGTGGGCACGACCGCGAGCGCGCAGATGGCGATGACGATCAGCCCGCCGAGGAGACCGCCGGCCTCGCCGCGCGTCAGGA
This sequence comes from Hyphomicrobiales bacterium, assembly GCA_038206805.1. Taxonomy (GTDB): domain Bacteria; phylum Pseudomonadota; class Alphaproteobacteria; order Rhizobiales; family Xanthobacteraceae; genus Pseudolabrys. Next base: position 3,206 of record JBBRAL010000097.1, read on the forward strand.
AACGCCGCCAGGACGCCGTGTAGCTGAACTCTGCCTTTAGGAATGCGGCGCCGAGGCCGAAGCCGCCCAGGATCAGCGCCGCCGAGGCGGGCTGGCCGTCGAGCAGAACCAGCGCGATCAGGACCGCGGTGGCGGCCAGCGCCAGGCCAAGGAACAAACGGTCGACGCCGACGGCTGCGCGCGTATCGGGCGCGCTCAACGTTGCGGTGGACATGGTGTGTCGCCTAGGCCGCTTGAACGGATTCCGCTCGTCCCCGCGAAAGCGGGGACCAAGCGCTGGATTCCCGCTTGCGCGGGAATGAGCGGAGTTAGATGCACAAGCCTATCCGATATCAGGAACCGAGCCCGAGCTTCTTTTTCAGATCGTCCCACTTGGTGCGCGCGGAATCAATCGGGCGGCTGGCATTGCTGGTCCATTCCACCATCGAGCCGGCATACAGCCTGGCGCTCCCGTGGCCGAGCAATTCGTGCAGCACGAACCAATCGGTCGCCGCCCAGTGCCCGGTGTTGCAATAGGTCACCGCGGGACCGGCCGGCACCTCGCCGGCGATTGCCGCGAGCTCCGCCTTGGGCCGCAGCCGGTTGGTGGCGGGGTCATAGAACTGCGCGCTGTCGAGATTGAGCGCGCCGGGAATATGGCCATAGGCGGCCGCGGCTGGCGCCTTCTCCTTGCCGAGGAAGAACGAGACCGGGCGCGCGTCGATGAGGGTTACGCCGCCGTTGTTCGCGATCTTTTCAACGTCGGGCGCTTGAGCGAGCAAGCTCGAATCAATCGCGGCGGTGAAGATCGCCGGCGATGGCGCGTGCGCACCCTTGTCCAGACCATAGCCCGCCGCCTGCCAGGCAGCGAGACCGCCATCGAGGATCGATACATTGGCGACGCCGGCATATTTCAGCGTCCAGTAGGTGCGCGCGGCCGAGCCGAAATCGAGCACGTTCACGCCGGCCGGCACCACCACCACATGGCTGGTCTCGTCGATGCCGAGTTCGCCGATCAGCTTCTCGAGTTCCGGCGTGGTCGGGATCATGAACGGCACGTTATTGCGGGTAACGCGCCAGCCGGCCTTGTCGTAGTCGCTGTGCACGGCGCCCGGGATATGCGCTTGTGCAAACGCCTCCGGCTTGCTGCCGTCGATGGCCGAGCGGATGTCGAGTACCACCAGGTTGGCGTCGTGCAGATGGCTGTTGAGCCATTGCACCGGCACCAGCGGTTGCAAGTCGGCGGCGGCGGCCGGCGCCGCGATTGCCAGCGTAAGCGCCAGGGCCGTGGCAAGGCGGCGCGGGGCGCCAGCAAAACGGTAAGCGAAAAATTTTCTCATGGCTGTCCAGGTCCGGTTCGAAAAGCCGCCAGCAGGCGGCGAAAGATTGCGCTTGAAATAGAATATTTTTCTCTATATTGACAGATGGTGCGGATAAATAAGAATATAATTCCAAATACTCGCCCTGTATTAGAACGTCAGTTCTAAGTTTTGAAGGAAACAGAGAATGGACGCCATCGACCGGAAGATCCTCGCCGTGGTCCAGCAGGATGCCTCGCTGTCGGTCGCCGAGATCGGCACCCGCGTCGGGCTCTCGTCGACGCCGTGCTGGAAGCGGCTGCAGCGGCTGGAGGCCGACGGCGTGATCATGCGCCGCGTCGCGCTGATCGATCCGGAAAAAGTCGGTCTCGGCATCACCGTGTTCGTGTCGATCGAAACCGGCGACCACTCGCAGGACTGGCTGTCGAAATTCGCCGCGGTCGTCGGCGCCATGCCCGAGGTGATGGAGTTCTACCGGATGGCCGGTGACGTCGACTACATGCTGCGCGTGGTTGTGCCCGACATCGCGGGCTATGACGGCTTCTACAAGAAGCTGATTGCGACCGTGCCCTTGAAGAACGTCACGTCGCGCTTCGCCATGGAGCGGATCAAATCGACGACCGCGCTGCCGATTCTCTGAGGCCGATCAAGTGCAGGCGGTGGCGCCGTAAGTCGGGGCCGTGATGCGCGGGCTCATATACATCTTGTCCGTCAAATTGAGCGTGCCGCTAATGGTGTAGCCGACGGTCGGCGTATAGGCATAGGTGACTTCGGCCAGCAGCAATTGCGAGCTTGCCACCGCCAACGCGGACGGAAGCGTGATCGAGCCGCTTTTCAGCGTGCCGCTGCGCGTAACGCTCCATTTGACCGTCGCGTTCTTGTTGGCGTCGATGCTTATGCACGACACCGTCATCTTGAGCTTGCTGGCGGAATAGGGAGCGATGATCGCGCTCGACGCATCGAGAATATTGGTCATGTCGCTGGTGCTGATGGTCGACACCTGCGCCGACAGATTGGCGAGCGCGGCGGCGGTCAGGCTTACCTTGCGGTCCGCGCTCACGCCGTCCGAGATTTCGACGCAGCCGAGATAGAGCCCGATCATCAGCGGCGCCAGCAGGGCGAATTCGACGGCCGAAACGCCGCGGCGATCGCGACCGAAGCGCCGGAAAATCCGCGGCATGCGAAGACCTGTTGCTGTCATGACATGCGGCCTCATTTGTAAGGCTCGACGCGGAATACCGCCGACGCCGTCAGCAGGCGGTTGCCGCCGCTCAGATTCGCCAGGTTGTTGCCGAACATCGAAACGTAGATCGGCCACTGGTAATACAGCGACACCACCACGATGTCGCCCGGGTTGCCCGGGGAATAGCCCATCTTCGAAGTATCGAGCTGGCCATTGGTGATCGGCGATGCGGTGCTGATCGACGCGAACGTCGAATAGCTCTTGACGTCCACCTGCATGCCGCCGGCGCAGTCGAACAATCCGTAGATGCGCGCACACACCTGAGTTTTGAAATCGGCGGCGGCGTAGCCGGCGGTCTGCGCCTGCCCGGTCAGGATCAATCGAGCCGAATCGGCCGCGGCGGCTTCCAACGTCTGGCCGGCAAAAAACACGAACGCCGTTTCCAGGATAGCGAAGGTCAGCGCCAGAAATGGAGCCGCGACCAGAGCGAATTCGACGGCGGCGGCGCCGTCCTGCTGGCGCGCGAAGCGGCGCGCCAGGCGCCCTGGCATCAGCCGGCGCATTCGATCCGCGATCTTGCTTCGAGTTGCATCAAACATGACAAGCGTCTCGACTGCTGAATGGTGTCGGGACACTAGCAGAGCGACCTTGTCGAATTCTTGCGCGATATACTGAGAACCGCGCCGGTCGCATTAAGCAACCGCTAACCGTATTTTCGGCTTGCGCGCGGCCAGGCTTGAGCGGGAGAGGATTAGTGCGCTGGCGGAGCCGCCTGCGCCTGCCCGGTGCGGGAGCCGGACTGCGACAGGGCGGTGGCGAAGTAGGGCGCCGAGTCGCCGAGCGTGATGCGGCGCTCGCATTCCGGCGCGCAGCTATACGTCTCGCGCTCGATTCCCTTGTAGACCACGACCAGATTGCGGCCGGGGGCGCCGAGCACCTGCAAGGTCTTGTCCATCACCACGTGGCCGGCGCGGTCGAGCGCCAGCAGATTGGTGGAGCCGTAGCCTTTGCCAGTAATGACCAGAATGCCCCCGCTTTGCAGCGTGGCGTCGGCAATCAGCGGATTTCCGATGACTATGGTGGCGACCCGCTCGGGCAGCTTCACCACCCGCGCCTCATCGACGCTGACCGTGACGGTGTCGGCTTGCGCCGGCGTTGCGATGACCGTGGCGGCGGTCAATAGCGTCCAAGCCATGATACCGACCAGCCGCCCGCGACGCCCGAACACCGCCGACATCGAACTCTCCAACGCTACTGACAAGGCAACAATGCCCGCCGCAACAACGGCCGGCAAAACGATACCCTTCGAGTTGACTGCAAATTGGTGAACGAATTGCAAAGAGCCCGGCCTACAAAAAGCCCAGCTTGCAAAGTGCCAGCTTGCAAAGAGCACGGCCTATCGCCACGCCGGTTGAAACTTTAATTCAGCGCAGGAACGGATAGAGCAGTTGGGCGCCGAAGCTTTCGGGGAAATCCTGGTCGTCGATGCCATAGGCGTCGGGCAGCTCGTGCTCCGGCATATACCAGGTGCCGAACAGCAGATCCCAGATCGGGAATGTGCCGGCGAAGTTCATATTGCCGCCGCGCGCGAGCGCGGTGTGATGCCAGCGGTGGAATACCGGGCTCGCAAGCACGTATTTGAACGGCCCGAAGGTCCAGTTCAGATTGGCATGCACCATAGCGGACGTGGCGGTAGTGAATGGGCCAACCCACAGCATGACATTCGGTGAAATACCGGCCAGCAGCAGCGCCACATCGACCAGCACGGTGCCGAGCAAGATGTTGACCGGATGAAACCGCGCGGCCGAGATCCAATCGAGGTCTTCGGATGAATGGTGGACGGCGTGGTATTTCCATAGCCCGCCGCCGTGATAGGCGCGATGGATCCAGTAGGTCAGAAAATCCGATGCGACCAGGAAAAAGACCGCCTGCGCCCATAGTGGCATGGCGGCAAGCGGACCGAAGCCGTTGTCGTAGAATTTGATCAGATCTTCGGCGCCATGAATGTTGTAGATATAGGCGGCGCCCATCACCATCAGGCCGATGCGCACAAAGCGCGCGCCCAGCGGGATCAGGAACCAGTAGCAAATATCGGTGACGATCTCGCGCTTTCGCCACCAGGGGTTACCCGGATTGCAGGCCGACCAGTGGGTCAGGACCGCGAAGACGATGCCGAGGGCGATCGAGATTGGGACGATCTTGAGTACGGTCTCGCCGGCTACCTGCAGAACGGCATACAATTCGCTGAACATGGCCTGGGCCCTGGCGGCTGCCGGCAATCGGCCCATCCGGTATCGTCTCGGGGCGGTTAAGATCAGGTATATGGCGCGCATTCGCGACACTGACGGATGTAGCTGCCGGGTGCGCAACCAAAGGTAACGACGAAAGACCAGCCAGCCTGATAGTATTCACGTGGCAGGAGAATGCAGCTTTACCGGGCTATTCGCGACAAATACTAAATTTACCCAATGTAAATTCATGTATATGTACAATCGACTGGGAAATATTTATAGTATAAAACTCTTGAACAATTTATTAACTCTTTTATTCTTTATGTTACAACTTGTTTACTATGATCTATATACATCGGAATGCCCTGTGTTTCATCAACGATATTAACCGGCATGCAATACCTCATTGGTAGGGTCCGATCTTGGTTCGAAGGAGCCGGAGAGGCAAACCGGCCCTCTGGATCAGCTCAGACAGCCACGTGTGTATCAAGGAGTTACCAATGAAAAGCCTCTTCCTGCGTTTCGCCAAGGACAACTCGGGCGCCACCGCCATCGAGTACGGCCTTATCGCCGCTGGCATTTCGGTTGCGATCATCGCGGTCGTGAACGGCCTCGGCTCCACGCTGAACACCAAGTTCACCAGCATTTCCACCCAGCTCAAGTAGTCGGGCCCGGTCGTGAACGACACAAGGCTCCGGCCGGTAGCCGGGGCCTTTTGCTTTTGTACGCATTTTCCTGCTCATAATTTCGTGCGGCCTTCCCTCGCCCGCCCGAGCGCGGGGCGCCGGCGGCGGCTTTACGATCAATAAACTTCTCGCCCGCTAACCGAACGGAAAGCTTGCGCGGCGTAATTTGATGATCAGGCCGCGATCCTTGCGCGCAGGAACACCCCGATCATGCTGACGGATACAATCCGGCTCTTGCTGTTCCCCGCCCTGATGGCGTTTGCCGCCTCGAGCGATCTACTGACCATGACCATCTCGAACCGGCTTTCGCTGGCGCTTGCCTGCGGCTTTTTCCTTCTGACGCTGGTCACCGGCATGAGCTTTGCCGCCATCGGCATGCATTTGGCCGCCGCCGCGCTGGTGCTGGTGTTTTCATTCGGATTCTTTTCGCAAGGCTGGATCGGCGGCGGCGATGCCAAACTGGCGGCGGCTACGACGCTTTGGTTCGGCTTCGACTATCTGCTCGACTATCTGATCTACGCATCCTTGCTTGGCGGAGTCTTGACGCTGGTGCTGATCCAGTTTCGCAAGCTGCCATTGCCGGGCCCCCTCGCCCGCCAGCCTTGGATCATGCGGCTGCATGAGACCGGCGGCGGCATTCCTTATGGCATCGCGCTCGCGATCGCGGCACTCATCGTCTACCCGAAAACCGGCTGGATGCCCGCGATCGGCATCTGACTTCCGTGCCTGCCGCATGATTCCGAAAAGACCAGCCGCCGGACTTGATCCGTGATTGGCAATCGGTTTGCACAAAAGCATGCCCTCCGGGTTGACCCAAGGAATCCTGCGCCAAGCAAGACAGCGCTGTGCAAGAAAATATTAACTCGATTTAGTCACCGCTGCTTAACCATACCTTGACCTTTAGCTGATGAAATCCGGTGTAAGCGGTCGCATTGGCCGCCATGTGATTTAGGCGGCCGAGCCGGCCGCTATGTTACGGTGAGAGTGAGCGTATGAAAGCCGCGCGTTTAGTCGTGTTGTCGGTCGCCATCGCAGCCGGTGGAATTGCCGCACTGTTGGCGGGCCGCTCCGAAAAGCCTCCGGAAATCAAGGCGGTTGCGCCTAAGGCCGAGACCGTCGATGTCCTGGTGGCCAAAGCCGACATCCCGATGGGCCAGGCCATGTCGCCCGGGGACGTTCAATGGCAGGCATGGCCTGCCAGCGCCTCGACCGGAAATTTCATCCGCAAGAACAATCAGCCGCAAGCCATCGAGAACCTCGCCGGCATGATCGCGCGCGTGCCTTTCGTCGCGGGCGAGCCGATCCGCGAAGCCAAACTGGTGAACGCGAAGGGTTCGGGCTTCATGGCCGCGATCCTGCCGACCGGCATGCGCGCCGTCTCGACGCAGATTTCGGCGGAGACCGGCGCCGGCGGATTCATTCTGCCAAACGATCATGTCGATGTGATTCTCTCGCGCCGTGAAGTCGACAAGACGGCCGGCGCCGATCAGCGCAGCAGCGAGACCGTGCTGCGCAATATTCGCGTGTTGGCGATCGACCAGAACGTGGAAGAAAAGGGCGGCCAGAAGGTCGTGGTCGGCAAGACCGCGACGCTCGAGCTCACGCCCAGGCAGGCCGAAACGCTGGTGCTTTCGCATCAACTCGGCACGCTGTCGCTGGCGCTTCGCAGCATCACCGATGCATCGCAGGTCGATGCGCCGACCGACGACAATTCGGGCAAACGTAATTCCGTGAATGTCATCCGTTTTGGCGTGAGCACGGTGACCACACCGCGATGAACGACCGAGGGGACGTAAGGGACATGGCGATAGGGACATTGATCCGCACCGCTGCGCTGGCGGCACTGACCGTGAGCGCGGGGCTGACGCCGATCGGCGGCGCGCAAGCCGCCGATTCGCCGCATGTGCCGGTGATTCAGGTGGCGGCGAGCGAAGCGACCTCGCGATTTGTTCCGCTCGGAATCGGAAAATCGGTCGCCATCGATCTGCCGGCCGACATCAAGGACGTTCTGGTCGCCGACCCCAAGATTGCCAATGCGGTGATCCGTTCGTCGCGGCGGGTCTACATGATCGGCGTCGCGATCGGACAGACCAACATCTTTTTCTTCGACGCCAGCGGCAGACAGATCGCCGGCTTCGACATTGCGGTGACGCGCGATCTCAACGGCGTGCGCGGTGCGCTCAAACAGACCATTCCGGAAGCCGACATCCGCATCGAAGGTGTCGGCGACGGCGTCATGCTTTCCGGCAGCGCCGCCAGCCCGGCCGAGGCCCAGCAAGCCTTCGATATCGCTTCACGGCTGGTCGGCGACGGCACCAAGGTGGTCAACGGCATCTCGGTGCGCGGCCGCGACCAGGTCATGCTTAAAGTCACGGTCGCCGAAGTGCAGCGCGACGTGATCAAGCAGCTCGGCATCGACCTCAGCGGCACCTTCAACTACGGCGCCGCCGTGGTGAACTTCAACACGCAAAACCTGTTCTCCGTTAACGGTGGACCACTGAGCAATAGCTCGACGGCCGGCACCTGGAAGAACGTCACGGCGACGCTGCGGGCAATGGACCGCGCCGGCGTGATCCGCACCTTGGCCGAACCGAACCTGACCGCGATTTCCGGCGAAACCGCGAGCTTCCTGGCCGGCGGCGAGTTTCCCTTCGTGAAGGGGACGAGCGGGCCGCCGGACTTCAGCCCAACGGTCGATTTCAAGAAATTCGGCGTTAGCCTGATTTTCACACCGGTGGTGTTGTCGGAAGGCCGCATCAGCATGAAGGTGTTGACGGAAATGTCGGAACTCTCGAGCGAAGGCGCCTTGTCGGTGCCGGGGGGATTCTCCGTTCCATCGCTCAAGACCCGCCGCGCCGAGACCACGGTCGAAATTCCGTCCGGCGGATCGCTGGCGCTGGCCGGCATGATCCAGGAACAGACCAAGCAGTCGATCAACGGCACTCCCGGCCTGATGCAGTTGCCGATCCTCGGTACTCTGTTCAAGAGCCGCGATTACGTCAATCACCAGACCGAGTTGATGGTGATCGTGACGCCTTATGTGGTGCGCGCGGTCGCGCAAAAGCAGCTGTCGCGGCCTGACGACGGCTTCGCCGATCCCAACGATCCGTCGTCGATACTGCTCGGGCGCCTCAATCGCATCTACGGCGCAAGCGGCCAGAGCCTGATGAAGACCGATCAGCAGGACGGCTATCGCGGCAAATACGGATTCATCCTCGATTGAGCGGAACCTGTTGAGAAAGATTTGGAGACCACTGATGACAGCACACCATACGGCGATGGCCGGGCGCCGCGCCCAAGCGGCACTGCGCCTGTTGGCTGTCGGCGGTCTCGCCGCCATGCTGGCCGGCTGCTATCAGCCGCGCATCACGCAGAACGACTACCCGGAAGACTATCGTCAGCGCCACCCGATCACGCTGAAGGAGGGCGACCGCACTGTTCAAGTCTTCATCGGGCGCAATCGCGGCGGGCTCTCGCCCAGCCAGCGCGCCGATGTGCTGTCATTCGCACAATTGTGGCGGCGCGAGTCGACCAGCGGAATCATTCTTGATGTGCCGCATGGCGGATCGATCGACCATTCCGCCGCCGATTCGATGCGCGAGATCCATTCCATTTTCGCCGCCTCCGGCGTACCGCGCAATGCCATCTATGTGCGTAACTATCGGCCATCGAGTTCCTCGGTCGCGAGCATCAAAATCAGATATTCCAAATTGACCGCGCAAGCCGGCCCCTGCGGCCTGTGGCCGCACGACTTGGGCCCAACCTCCGAGTCCGGCTACTTCGAGAACCGGCAGTATTGGAATTTCGGCTGCGCCAACCAGCGCAATCTCGCAGCCATGGTCGACAACCCCGCCGATCTGGTGCAGCCGCGCGGCGAAGCGCCGTCCTATTCGGCGCGCCGCTCGGTCGTGCTCGACAAATATCGCAAGGGCGATGACCCGTCCGGCAAATACAGCAATCAATACGACGCCGGCAAAATCAGCGAAATTGGAAAATGATCAAACACGCTCAACAAGTAGCAGTCGCCGAACACGAGTCGATGCCGGCGGCGCCGGCCGACAGCGCCGCCGCCGACGAACACATCGCGCCCGCGCCACGGGTGTCGGTCCAGGCGTTTTGCGACTCGGTCGAAACCGCCGCCGCCGTACAGGCGGCCGGCGAGGATCGTCGTCTCGCCAAGGCCCATGTGAAAATCCAGATGGGCGGCGCTACCGCCGCGGTCGAAGCCTATCGCAGCTCGCCCACGCCGAATGTCGTTCTTATTGAGGCTGAACCCCGCGCCGACGACATCCTGACGAGACTTGATCAGCTTGCCGAAGTCTGTGACGCCGGTACCCGGGTGATCGTGGTCGGCCGCGTCAACGACGTGACGCTTTATCGCGAGTTGACGCGTCGCGGCGTCAGCGACTACCTGATCGCGCCAATCGGCACCATCGACGTCGTACGCTCGATCTGCAGCCTGTTCTCAGCGCCGGATACCAAGCCCGTTGGCCGCATCATCGCCGTGGTTGGCGCCAAGGGCGGCGTCGGCGCGTCGACCGTGGCGCACAATGTCGCCTGGGCGATCGCACGCGATCTTGCACTCGACTCGGTCGTTACCGATCTCGATCTTGCCTTCGGCACCGCCGGCCTCGATTACAATCAGGATCCGCCGCAAGGCATCGCCGACGCGGTGTTCTCGCCCGACCGCATCGACACCGCATTCGTCGACCGTCTGCTGTCGAAATGCACCGATCACCTGAGCCTGCTGGCGGCGCCGGCGACGCTCGACCGGGTCTATGACTTCGGCGCCGAGGCCTTCGATTCGATCCTCGATTCGCTGCGCAGCTCGATTCCCTGCGTCGTACTTGACGTTCCCCACATTTGGTCGGGCTGGACCAAGCGCCTGCTGGTGAGCGCCGACGACATTCTGGTGGTCGCCGGCCCCGATCTTGCCAATCTGCGCAATGCCAAGAACCTGGTCGATCTGCTGCGCACGGCGCGGCCGAACGACCATCGGCCGTATTACTGCCTCAACCAGGTCGGCGTACCGAAGCGGCCGGAGATCTCGCCGGCCGATTTCGCCAAGGCGCTGGAAGACCGGCCGCTGGTGGCGATCCCATTCGAACCGCAGATATTCGGCACCGCCGCCAATAACGGCCAGATGATCGCTGAAGTGTCCGCAAGTCATAAGACCGCGGGCATGTTTCTCGAACTCGCCCAAGTGCTCACCGGGCGGGCCGAAGCCAAGCGCGCGCGCGGCGGCCTGCTGACGCCACTGTTCGCCAAGTTTATGAAGCGGAGCGCCTGATCCCGAAAACCCGGCCCCGGACTTGGATCCGGAGCATGGGAAACGGTTTTCGGAAAAGATCATGCGCCGGAAATTTGCCAGGCGGGCCCTGATTCGGTCAGAACCGATCGAGGCCTGGGAATTGTTCGGAGGCTGCACTCGTGTTCGGTAAGCGTAGCGGAACATCTGAAGCTCACGCGCCAGCGCCCAGCCCGCGGCCAGCGGCGCCCGCGGCCGCGCCGGTATCGAAACCGGCCGAGGCTCAGAAGCCGGCTGCCGGCGCGCAGCCTGAACCCGGCCTCACGCCGTTTCCCTCCGAAGGGCTCGGCGCGCCGCTGGTGTCGGCCCCGGCCGCAAGCCGGCAGGCCTCACCGATCAATACGGTCCCATCTTCGGTCGATTCGCGCCGCTCCGAGACCTATTACGAGGTCAAGGGCACCATCTTCGGCGCGCTGATCGAGGCAATCGACCTGGCGCAGCTCGCGCGCCTCGATGCCGATAGCGCGCGCGAAGAAATTCGTGACATCGTCAACGAAATCATCGCGATCAAGAACATCGTGATGTCGATCTCCGAGCAGGAAGAACTGCTCGACGATATCTGCAACGACGTGCTCGGCTTCGGTCCGCTCGAGCCGTTGCTGTCGCGCGACGATATCGCCGACATCATGGTGAACGGCTCCGGCACGGTCTACATCGAAGTCAAAGGCAAGATTCAGAAGACCAGCATCCGGTTCCGCGACAACCAGCAACTGTTGAATATCTGCCAGCGCATCGTCAGCCAGATCGGCCGCCGGGTCGACGAATCCTCACCGATCTGCGACGCGCGCTTGCCTGATGGCTCCCGCGTCAACGCCATCGTGCCGCCGCTGGCAATCGACGGGCCCGCGCTCACCATCCGCAAGTTCAAGAAGGACAAGCTGACCCTCGACCAGCTGGTCAATTTTGGCACCATTACCGAGCAGGGTGCGGAAATCCTGCGCATCATCGGCCGCTGCCGGGTGAACTGCCTGGTGTCCGGCGGCACCGGCTCCGGCAAGACCACGCTGCTCAACTGCCTCACCCAGTTCATCGACGACGACGAGCGCATCATCACCTGCGAAGACGCCGCCGAATTGCAATTGCAACAACCGCATGTGGTGCGTCTGGAAACCCGGCCGCCCAATCTGGAAGGCGAAGGCCAGGTCACCATGCGCGACCTGGTGCGCAACTGCCTGCGCATGCGGCCTGAACGCATCATCGTCGGCGAAGTCCGCGGACCGGAAGCATTCGACTTGCTGCAAGCCATGAACACGGGCCACGACGGCTCGATGGGCACTTTGCACGCCAACAACCCGCGCGAGGCGCTCTCGCGGTTGGAATCGATGATCACCATGGGCGGCTTCTCGCTGCCGTCGAAGACCATTCGCGAAATGATCTGCGCCTCGGTCGACGTGATCATCCAGGCGGCACGTCT
>JBBRAL010000098.1:0-14694 GCA_038206805.1 Hyphomicrobiales bacterium
CTTGAAGTCAGCCCTCAATTTTGGATCGAAGTCGACGTTGCTCGGGTGCCGCGAACGGTCACCCGAGTCAAGGGCAGATCGACAAAGCGGGTGCCGCGGGATGGGACGCTCAGCAACACGTCGAAGATTCCTGCATCCGGAAATGCCTGGTCCGCACCATAGATCCCATCACCCATCGCAGCGAGCACCTGCCGTCGTTGCCATACTCCCGGCGGCTTGAACACGAGAATCTGAACGTCCCTCAAGCCCGGCACCGGCGTGCGAGTCACCGAATCGATAATTCTGAATTTCAGCGTATTAAGTGAACCCGCCTTCAATTGATCGGCTTCAAATAAGGGCTCAACCGCAATCGATCGGCCCGTGAGCGCCGTCTTGCCATTGGGAATCTCCGCGACCGTGATCTGAAAACAATTGATCATGCGCGGCTTGTCGATCAAAACAGGGACATCGAAGCGGCCGCCCCTGGTCAACTTGACGGGCACGGTGTAAACGCCAGGCGCTGTTTCCGAAAGGCTGCGGTCCAGGATCATCAAGCCGCGCGGCATGCGCTTGTAATTGGAAAATGTTCCCATTGGCGCCATCATGCCTTCCTGATAAAAATACATCATCCGGTCAGGCGCGTTGGCGATCAGTACCGAGTTTCCTTCTGGCGTAGCGACGATCATGGGCGCAACCCCGATTTGCGCCGACTCCATGCTCGGTATCAAGCGGCCTGCTTGAATATCGAGCGGATTGAGTTTCCCTTGCCTGATCTCGTCAAGATCCATTAAAGAAAATTTTTCCGAGCCGATGCCGCGAATGTACGCATAGCGCTGAGTAAACGCGATCTGGTCCGGTTCTTTGACCACCGAGGCCACAGCCGTTATCCGGTTCGTTGCCGCATCGATGACCGAAACGCTCGATTCGATTTGGTTGATCGCAAATATGTAACGACCTTGTGGCTCGAAGCTTAGGGCCACGATTCCCGGTTTGACTTGGGTCGTCGCAACAATTTTTTGCGACGCCGGGTCAATGACACTGATGCTGTCGCCGTTCAAGGCCGCCACATGGATCATGCGGCTCAAATCGCTATAGGCGAGCGCCGCCGGTGTTTTGCCCACCTTGATAGTGCTGACTTTCTTGAGGGTCTTGATGTCGATTGCGGTAATCGTGTCGTCGCTGCTATTGGTGACGTAAACATACCGATTGTCTCCGGTCACAACGATATTGTGCAGTCCATTACCCGTGTCGACCGTGTCTGCCAGCGCGCCGGTTTCCGTATCGATGGCCGCAACCCGCGGTGAACTGTCCAGCCCTACCCAGAGCAAGCGTCCATCGGGTTGCAAGGCCAAGCGTGTTGGTTTACTCGCTTCGCCCAATGAAATGGTATGGATGAGTTCTCGGGTGACGCTATCAATGACGACAACGGCGCCCTGATCAGGAATGCTCACATAGATAAATTTCTTGTCGCGCGACAATAGCCAATCTGCACCCACTCCCGGTAAAAGGACGATGCTTTCCATCTTCGTCGAATTGAGCGCGACCAGCGGGTTGATAAACGAGATGGTCTTGTCGTGATTGAGCGTCAATAAAAGATAGCTATTCAGATCGATATCGGCGCGAGCGGTAAGCCCTCCTCCGGCAAAGGCACGTATCTTGTCGATGCATTCCGTTTCGTTGGCGACCATCTCCGAGCGGCGCTCGCTGAACCATGCCCGCGGACGCATCCCGGAAAGCGGCGCGCCAGTGCGGGCATCGCTGACCTTCAACGTGACGATCGCCTCTGCTCCCGCTGTCGCGCCCCCGGCACCCCCGACCGGCGCCAGCGAAAAGCCTATCGCCAGCCCGCCCTTTTCATAGCGTTGCGTCGCGGGTTCTACCTCTTCGCCGGCGGCCAATGCGCAGCCGGCCATCCACGACATTGCCAGCATCGCACCCGCGACCACGCCTATGCCAAACCGGATCGTCTTCATTTCTTGACGTCCGTAGCGAAGGGCAACGGCGACTGTGCGACTGCGCCGCGATTGTCACAACGCTTCGGGTCGATATCGTCATAAACGCAGAAGATTCCCCACAGCCCGCCGCTGAATATGAAGCCTTCCTGGGTGCGGTACAAGTAGTCGCCCGGAATGGCAGAGTTTCCACCGGCCTTGTCCAAAACAATATTGATGTGACGCGTCGGTCCTATTCCGCCGATTGTTCCAATACGAATGCCGCCCGTGCTGTTCTTCGTCATCACCGCAGCCGGAAAACCCTCCTTATTTTCGATCCACGGATGATTTTCCCAATCGTGACCGAATATCGTGAATGAATGATTGCGCGGATGCCCGGCTGGATGAACGACCCTGAAACGCACTTCCATGCCGGCCTTCGCACTGAACACCGGAGTCGCCGGATCGCATGGGGGGCTGCTGCATCCCGCGTGCGCCACCTTGGAGCTGAAGGCATTGCTCAAATCGTACGAACTCATCATCTCGGGCGTCGCAGAAGGGGTCGCGCCCATTCGTCCCCACAACGGTTCGGTACGGTAGTTGAACGCCTTCTGGCCCGTGTCTTCCGCATCGTCGGCGTTGCGCAAGTTCCGCATCGGTTGTCCGTCTTGCTGCAGGCTGAGGTCGTCTTGATAGAGCACGACGAATTCGCGGAACAAGGGTTCGAAATCCTTGTTGCAAATCGTGGCCGAAGCGTTGCTGTCGGGATCGGGGCCGCATTTGTTGGCGGCATACTTTTGCGCTGCGGACGGATCGTCGGGCGGCGGCGGGTAGAACCTGGAATCCTCCGGTTCGACGACCAGCGCGCCGATCGCGCCGTGCGAGCTGTGCTTGATGACATCCGCCATATCGCGTAACGCGACGACGCCAAATTCCACCGGTGTCAGCTTCGGCTTGCCGTTCTCGAATTTCAGGTCTCCTGCGTACCAAATATAAGGAAACGGCTTGCAGATTTCCACGGTGCAGGGCGCCACCGTCGAATCTTCGTTGAATCCCACCGCCGCCCCGTCGCCGTCATAAGTCTTGTGGGCGAGCAATTGCGTGTGCAATCCGATGTGGCTCGAGGAACCAAGCTGGTTGAAATTGAAACGCTCGGTCAAAAGCGGCGGATAGTTGTGGCTCCAGGAATTGGCGTTGCTCAGGTCTGCGTCCGGCATCTTGCTGAATGGTCCGTCGGCGGTCAGGAGCCTGTTCGTGAAGTTGACCTGCAAGCACTTGCCCGCGGCAGCGCGAATGACCAGAGGCTCGACTCTTCTGCCGTTGAGATATTGCCGCTTCAGCTCGACAAGCTGCTCGCCTCGTTTGGCAATGCGTTTGCCTGATGCATCTTTCGGATCTTCGATAAAGAGTATGGCGTTTGGATCCTTGATGCCGAATTGCTCGTTATAGACGACCGCGCCGGAAGCGACGCTGCCATCCGGCAAGGTTCTCGCAAGAACTTCACGCGCATGCCACGCGCTGACGTAATACTCCTGTGCGTGTCCAGCAGAGTTGCAGATGTCTCCCACCGGTCCGGCCGGCAAACCGGAGTCGACCGGAAGTTTTGCCAAGTCCTTCTTGATATGCGTATGGTCGAAGGCGCGCAAGAGGCCCCATTGCCCGTCCCAAAGATTATCGGTCGCCGCGGATGAATAGAGATAATCGGTATCGCCGCGAAAATCTCCGGGATCGAAGACATTCACGTTGAACTCGAAGTGCTCGGAGATACCGATCGGTTGCGCATTCATCCAGCCGGCACTCTTGGAACCGGGCTGCGACAACCACTTGACGCCGTGCATATTGAAGATATGGTTTTCTTCCTGCGCTCCCTGAACCAGGCGTAATTGCACGCGGTCGCCATTGTAGGCACGTAATAATGGCGTTGCCGGATCGCCATAAACATCCGAACTGAATGCAAAGGCCATGTCACCGACACAATCGGCCACACGGGTCGCAACCTTTGGATCACACTTCACCGGATCGTGTGGTTTCTGCGCATACGACCCATCCGCCTGCAGAGCGGCGATGCGCAATGGAATGGGCTCATTGCGATAGTTCAATAATTGCGTTCCCGGGTCTTTTGTGGATATGCCTTCGGGTTCGGGCCTGGACGGATGCATCGATGGATTGGGCAATTCGCCTTCCAACTGATTGGTCGGGTTTACCGGATGATTGTCGGCGGTATAAACGATCGCGTAATCGGCAAACGCCAAACCGAACTCTCGGCCCGTAAGCGTTTCGTCGACATTGTTTGGCGCATCGTCGCCATCCGGACACTTGATCCCTTCATTTACATTTTCGATGCAAGCTTTCCCCGTTTTGCGGGCAATCAAATTTGCTGCATAGGAAGTCGGCCCGCCGTCTGTGCGAACCACGCCCTTATCGTCGACCACCTTCTTTGGCAATCCATCCGCACCGACACCGCCCATCGGCTTGCCATCCGGATAGGTCCACTTGGAATTGGAGGGCTCGACGACCAGCGCCGCATACAGACCATGATGCTGGTGTGAACTTGGCCCAAAGTGGTCATGCGTGAATACCGTTCTGATGGTACGGTCCCAGCGGCACTTGTCCGCGTCCCAGGTCTTGGGGTCACCGCATAGCGCCGGGTCTGCCTGGCTCGGCCTTCTGTTGAGCAATGGGTCGGCCCACCAACGCTGTATTGTGGTCTGCGCCCCACACCACGGGCTGCTTTTTGCGGCTTTATCGGACCACGCTTCCCACGCGGCCGCATCGAGCGTGTTCGAAGGCGGCGGTGGGCAAACGCCACGCGGGTCCTTGTTCATTTCACCGCCGCGAAACAAGCGGTGCGTCTTGGGAATCAGAATCTGGCTACCGTTGTTTGCAATCTGGTATTTATTGTTGGCAACGATGCGCTCGCGGACTTCATCGGCCGAAAGCGTGCCGTCTTCGTAGTTCCATCCATTGCCTGAGCCATCCGACGACGTCACATCGAACTTCACCAAGTGAATGTGCTGGCCGATAACATCGGTTGGTGAAAACACCTGGAAGTCGTCGAGATTCAGGTTGCTCGGTATCAGGTTGGTGGCTTTGAAAGTAATGCATTCACCCGACCTGGCACGGAAAAACAGCGGCTGTGGCGCTCGTTGTTTCTGGCCGTTGATTCCAAAAGTGGACGCCACGTCTTGTTCGAGTACGGCAATTCGCGCCTGCGGGTCGTGCCAGCCGGAATTGTTGACTTTCATGTCGAATTGCACATATGCGGCGCGGTATTCACGCTCGACGACCGGATAGTTTTTCTTGTCCGCTCCGATATAAGTGCCCGGCAAGTCATTGTTGGCGGGATCGGCCGGGCATGGATCGGCATAAGGCGCCCCAGGCTTTTCTTTTTGTCCATTGACATGAAAAAGGACACGCTTATCGGGGTCGCTGGAATCGCACACCGGCGTTCCGCTATTGTCCAATTTGCACGTTGGATAACCTTTGGCGGGCCAATTGTAGGTCGTGGTATCGGATATTCCCGCTTCGTTCAACGCCCCGACCTTTCCGGCATGAAATTCAATCGCGCGTTTCTCCGCTGCGGTGCCACCCAGGTCGAGCAGCTTGATGTTGGCCTTGTCCAATTCACGAGCCAGCCCAAGCACGGCCGGCTGGCCGTTTTCTGCACGAACGCGGCTTGCGATGCAGGCCGACTTGATTCGCCCCTGGTCGTACAAGTCCCCTTTGGGTTTGTTGCAATCCTTGCCGACCGGCAATGCGGTCATTTCCTCCGCAGCTTTCGGACTCAGCTTCGCGGTGCTCCCACCCAGAACCACGTGGCGACGGAGGGTCTTTACGCCATCGTTTGCGTAATCGTCGGTGGCCAGGTCCAAAGGCGGCTGCGGCGGACGATGCCCCTTCTCACCCGCGATGAAGAATGGATAACCGCGGAAGCCTTGCTCATCGGTGCCCGGCATCGGGGCCAATGGCGTGCGCGGTAACGGAACAATCGCGGGGTTCGGCGTGCCTTGGGCGATTTCGCCATCCGGCAGATTGCGCCCGTGGGGATTATTGTTCTTGTCGAACAAGCCTGGCGTGCCATCTTCGAACACATCGTGACTGCGCCATAGCTCCCACATGCCTTGGGCGAAATGGGGATACAAATGACAGTGGAATATCGAGTCGCCCACCGTCATATTCCGATTTCCCGAGCCCCCATATTGAATCTCATAAGAAAAGACGGTTCCCGGAGAAATGGTTTGGGAATCGAGATATACCGAATTCGGATCGTTCTTGTCCTGCAGCCATTGATGGGCGTGCAAATGGAATACATGCGTCTCTTTGGGGCCGGCATGCATATTTCGAAAACGTACCGGATCGCCGATATAGGAGTGGTGTACGTTCGAGGGATCATCGGGATACAAGGCTTTGACAGCATTATTGTTGGCATCCCGCTCAAGAACCATAGCGGGGTCGCCATTCGCCCACGATGAAAGGAAAAATTCCTCCAGCTTGCATTCGGCACAATCGGCAGCCGGGCCAAAGCGCTTGTCGGTACGCTTGCCGTTTTGGTCACGCTCGAAGCTCTTGTGGTTCGCGAGGACCATGGCGCCCATGCCGGCAGCTCCATAGTTGATTCCCATGCCGTCGCGCACGGCTCGATAAGGAGAGCCTTCGTCTTCAAGCTCGGGGAACGCCTGCACGACGGTCAGCTCGTCGTGAAAGATGCTGGTGAATTCACGGTACGGTTTGCCGCACGCATTCCCTTCGCTCATGCGGTCGCAATAGGCCGCGCTCTCGCCGATTGCATCGACATCGACAATCGCATTGAGATCGGAGTAAATGATTTCTTTGCCCGTTCCACCGTCTCTTAGCATATTGAGGATGGGCTCGTGCTCACGAGGATGATTCGCCGGAAATTTGGCTTCGTAGTCGATGATCGGCTGACCGAATACCGTCTTCATCGGCTCACCTTGCGCATCTTTTTTTGCTGCAAGCCTCATGTCGATTTCAGTCACTTGGGAACGATAGAATTTCGCTCCCTTGGGCGCGACGTTGACCGATCCGAACAGTCCTAGACCGAGTTGACCGCCATCGCCCTCGCCGCCAGCCGCGGCCCCCATCGAATGAAACAAAAACCCGCCTTCGGCTTTGGCATACCAGACATAGGTTTTGGTTTCGCCAGGTGCGGCCAACGACGATACGTTCGTGCCGACGTTCGCACCGTCGGATTCGATGCTGCCAACGTAGTTGAGCCCATTCACATGCATGGATGCATGCCGCGTCACCGGCTCTTCACTGTCGATGATCTTCGGCTGTCCAGATTCCAGATCCTTGACGACTTCCTGCGTGTTTACATTCGGTGACAGCAGATTGGTGAAATTCACGCGCAAACAATCGCCGACGCGCGCCCGGAGTACCAGAGGACGGGGGCGCTTGTCCGGCCGCAGGGCAACCTTGCCCGCCACTGCGGCAAGTTGCGCTCCGTTCAGGTCGGCAATCGACGTCGGCACCGAATCCGCATCCTTGGGCGAGCCACCGGTATCGTCATCGCTTTTCACGACATCCCGCTTCAACGCGTAGACGAGACCCGCAGGGTTGACCGCGCCCAAACGGTTGTAGGAATAGACCTGCTCGAGCGCGACTACATCGGCGGTTATGGTGTTGTCCGGCCCGCATTGCACGGCTCCAGCCTGTGGTGTCGTGCCCGATTGCTGCAGCGTGGTACACGCGCCGAGCAACGTCAATGACACTGTCGCCACGACAGTCTGCACCCGGGCAAAGGCGCGCCTCGTTGCAGACGAGCAATTCAGATCTCTGTCGCCGTCATTCGTCATGGCGTGTCCTCCCCGTGCTGGATTCGAGTTCGCGTCTCAATATGTGAACCGGCTCTCACGGGACGACGGAAAGACGATTGATTGCAAAACCGTTCGAATAGAACTCACCGGTATTCGGATCACCCACGCTGAATTCAATACGGGAAATTCCACCTCCATTGACTCCGACGAATGTTGCGCTGTCGTCGCCGGCCTTGCTGTAAGCACAAAGAACTGAAAATTTTCCCAATTCGACATCTTTCAGACCTAACACTCGCACCATTGCGATAAATTCGCGGTTTCCATTCCGTATACCCTTATCCAGAGTTTGAATTTGAACACCGGCCGCCTTTACCGTTGGGCCCTGCAAGTGATCGTTGAAGACAATCTCGATGGGGCCATCTTGTGGATCGAGCTCTTTGCTCCAGAGCAAAGCTGCTAGCGACCCGAAGTTCCCCGGCCAGTCCCTGAATTTTCCCTGCGATGGATTCATCACGGTCTGATGCCTCAACAAGAGAGAGTCGCCCTTCTGCCCTGTATCGGGATCACGTCGCTTGTGAAACACCGTCACGGAAACAGCGCCATTGCCAAATACATTCGTACCATCGTCACTGATTGCCGCCTTTTTCCGGCCACCCGGTTTATCCCAATCAATATCGACGGCATTGGCGAGAAGTGCTCGATTTCTTAAAAGAGTGGAAGTCATTTGGTTACCCCCATCTATTTTGGTTGAAGCCATCGTAGCGGCGATCGCTTGCCACTCAATTCAAACAATTGACGCCGGTCCCTGCGGCCGGCAATGTCCCGGCCGGATCGAACGTCGCCGTGGGCGCGGCAATGTCAGGCCAGGGCGCTAGTTGCCGAGGGACGATCGTCAAGGTTTTAGTTGGATCGGCGGGATCTTCAATTCCCAATGCCCAACCTGCTGCAAGAAACGCCAGGCATTGAAGATTCAGTTTTGGCTGCACGTCGCCCAGCCCGAGTGGCTCGGGGAAAATATATTCACCAATAGGCGCGACAAACTGTCCTGGTACCAAACCGTTAGCCACTTTGGGCGGGTCAACGCGCGTAACGATGGCATTGCGCAAGGGTACGGTTGCGGGTGTATCGACCCGCACCATCAATTCCCGAGTCACGCCGCGCTGTACCCCGGTCCGATCGAAGTTCACCGCTGCGCCCTTTCCCGCGATATAACGGAATCGGCCCAGCGGCACGGCTTTGAAATTTGCCGCGGTCGCGATTCGGCGAACCGTCAGCGTGTTGCCGGTCGGATCGGCAACCAGATCGACGTCGAGTGCGTAAACGTTGATCTGCCGCGCTGCAGCGTTGGGCGGCTTGCTGGTTGGCGAACTGAGTGTCGGATCGGTCGTGAAGCCCTCCACTTTCAAACGGTCCTGACACTCCATGGTGACCGTGCATGAGGGCGTCACCGGCGTGGTTTGCGGGACCGGCGCCAGCGGGCCCATGGTTCCAATCAGTGCCTTTTCCTGGGAGACGTAGACGGGGTTCGTGCCGGGTTCGGTGTAGATGCCGATGTTCGCGACAACCGTGTGAGCGGAGACATACAGCCCAGTTGCGTCCTTTGCGAGAGTGCCCTGGTAATTGATGAAGTCGCCGACCACGATCGGCGCCTGCTCCGTCTGTTGGCAGCCGCCAGCTGTCTTCGGGCAATTGGGAATCGCCGCAATCCCGGGCGGAAGCGGTGACGGCAATGGGCCGGGCCCCATGACAAATGCCTTCAGACCAGGGGGCCGATTGCCGGCCGGACATCTGGGATCGGCGGCGCTCCGCGGTGCGCACATGGGATAACCCGTCAAGGCATGTACCGTTGGATTGCCTTGATCGACAGTGAAACGCGGATCTGGAAAGCGGGAATTTGGGTCAGTGGAAGTTAGTGAACCTGCCGAAATATTGGGCGCCCCATATCGACCCGTGTTCAAAGCCGGATCTGTGGAATCGGTGATCTTGGGATCATTGAGGCGCACTCTCGCGTCAGGCGCCATACAAGGCGCACCTGAGCCCATTGCTGTAGGGCTGGCGCCCACGCACATAAACCCATTGGTCGGCGAGACCGTGCGGTCAATTTGCCTGACGTAACCGGCTCCCATATTCAAGCCCTGCTGGGAGATATGCACTTGGCCAGCGATATACGTGCAGGTGGTTGGGCTGGCGCAAACAATATTACCGTCTACCGACACTTCAAAAGCAGCCAGCGGCGGTGTCTTGTCTTGAAGAGCGAGTCCGGATTCGCTGTTTCCCCGCGAGATGCCTTGCGCTTTGAAAAAAATCTGCCACGGCGTCAAGTAGGTCGCCGGCATGACGACCACCGTATTGCGCGGAATCGTGATGGTCACGCCATTGACGACCAGCTTTGCGCCGATGAAAAGCGTACCGAGGAGATTAGCAGTCGAATAAGACGGAATCACCGTGCGCGCTTCTGCATCTTTCGGACAGGAGTTTGTCGTCATGTTGAATTGATTATCCAGACAGAAATTCTGGATATGTCCGAGTATTTGAAATGGCGTCACCGAGGTCTGCGCGAGTGCGGGTCCTGCAATGCAGAAAGCATTGCTCAACGCGAACATAAAAGGCCACCCAAAGCGACGTTTTGTCTTCATGTCCGTCCCTCTCTTGTGGAAAGCGATTACCCGTCTTGTTCGGCGCCGCTTCACGTTTTCATCAAAGCATAAACTTCAGAAGCCGAACGACAAGGTAAATATTCACAGGCCGATTTATCTTTATTTGCTTCCAGCAAATCAAGACGTAATCGCGGCCAACGAGCCTTTGCGTGAGGTGCCTGAATGCCCAAATGAAGCATGAATATTCTCTTTGCCGTCGTTCGCTCGCACTCGTCTGAGCGCGTTTGTCGCTTTCTTATGAAAGCAGCGTAGGCCTGGTCGACCCACGGATGACCCACCGATCGCTGAGGTGCCTGCGGTCCTCCTCCCACACCGGCCGGCAACAAGCGCGGCGTAAGCCGATCGGCACGCTTGACCCCGTTCACCGCGCTCGAGCGTTCATAGCGTCGTCCCTTCCACCATTCGGAGAACGACGATGCTTCGCAAAGCCGCAAGCGGCGTGTGTGTCGCGCTCGCCCTGATGTTCGCCCTGCCCGCCCACGCGATCGGCAACCTAGTCGACGTGCAGGTGATCGATCGAAGCACTGGCGAGGCGCTCGCGCCGATCCTGCATGACGGCGAGTGGTGGATCGCGGGGCGGCCCGGCGCGCGTTACCCGGTCGTGCTCGCCAATCGCATTGGCGCAAGGACCTTGAACGTGTTGAACGCCATCGCGGGCGATACCGCCGCATGGAAGCAGCGCGGCTACGTGCTCGATCCCTACGGCCGCATGCAAGTCGCCAACTGGCGCTAGAACATGATTCATTACGATCGCCGAGAGAACCTAATCGCGATGGGCATCATTCCGCCGCCGCACTTGCCGCCGGTCGCGACCAATCCTTTCCCGAACAGCGGCGGCTTCGTGCCGGAACCGCCGCGACGCTGGTAGGCGCTGCCGCTTCGATCACTGCGCGACACGGCACAATGAGCGCCGCATGAATGTCGATAGCGAGGACGCCGACGAGGACCTGATGCTTGCCTACGCGGCCGGCGACGCGTCGGCATTCACGCGGCTCTACGACCGGCACGAGCGTGCAGTGCATCGATTCTTTCGCCGCCAATCGGTCGCGGCCGACGAAGCCGACGACCTGTTGCAGAACACCTGGATGGCGGTGGTCCGCAACGCAAGTGGTTACGCGCCCGATGCGAAGTTCACGACCTGGCTCTACACGATCGCGCGCAGCAAGCTGGTCGATCATTGGCGCGCGACCAAGCGACACATGATCCTCGAACTCGACGCGGCCAACGATCCCGACGATGTCGACGACCGCAACGCGTCGACGCTGCTCGACTGCATCGCCGCCGGCGAGTCCGCGCGGCCCGACGTGCAGGCGATGTCGCGCGAATATGCGAACGCCTTCATCGCCGCGGTCGAGGCGCTGCCGGCCGCGCAGCGCGAGGCTTTTCTTCTGCATGTCGAAGGCGACGTGACGCTCGAAGCGATAGCCACCATCACTTCGGTTGGCATCGAAACCGCGAAAAGTCGGGTGCGTTACGCGATGAAGCGATTGCGCGCGGCCTGCGCGGTATGGTTGCAGCCGCACACATCGAATATCCAGGCAGCCGTTGATGAAACCCGAAGCTGACGAACGCAGCGAGCACGAAGCGATCGAGCGCGTCTATCGCGAGGCTTCGGACGCGCAGGCCGAGCGACCCGATCCGCAGGTGCGTGCGGCTGTACTCGCGGCAGCTGCGCGCGCGGTGGACGCGAAGCCGCACGACGCCGCGCGCTCCGTGGCTTCGCATCCGTTTGCGGCGCAACGCTGGCCGCTCTCGGCCGCGGCCTTGCTGGTCGTCTCGATCATGACCGGCCTCGTCGCGACGCGCGGCTGGTGGGAACGGCCCGACCTGGTCGATGCGAATCAGGACCGGCGAGAGACGATGCAGGCACCCGCGCAGACAGCCGCACCATCGTCGTCCGACACGCAGAGCGCAGGCGCGATCGCACCCGCGGATGCCGAAGTGGACAAGGGACAAAGCGCGAGGCGTGAACCGGAGTCCAGACCGGCGAGCCCGCGTCGCCGGGCGCCAAGCGTTGCGGCGCCCAAGGTCAACGACTCCGTCACGCGTGACGCGCCGGCGGAAGCGGCGCCCGATCTTGCCGGAGAAATTTCATCGGGCCCGATGCGTCAGAAGGCCGAAGCACCTTCATCGAACGCAGCACCCGCGCCCGCCGCGCCCGCAGCGCCAGCCACATCCGCCGCCGCCATCACGCAGGGCCCGCTTTCGCGAAGCGCAGATGCGCAAGCAGGCGCACGCGAAAAGACGGACGCAAGCTCGCGCGCCGAATCGCGCATCGAGCCCGAATCGCCCGAGGCCTGGACCGATCGCATCGTCAAGCTGCGCGCAGCCGGCAACGACGACGAGGCCGATCGCGAAGTCGCGCGACTCAAGCGGCGCTATCCGAACTTCACGATTCCGCGCGAAGCATTGCGTGCCATGGGAACGCGCTGAAGCTCTTGCGCAGCCACGCCGCGATCATCCCGATCTGGCCGTGAGGAACGCGCGCATCGCGGGGTCTTGGCAGAGTCCGATCGCGCGGCTATAGGCATCGCGCGCTTCTTCGAAGCGACCGAGGCGAGTCAGCAGATGCGCGGCGAGCGCCCAATACGGTTGATAGGTCAGCACCGCCTCGGATGGCATCCGCGTCAGCAGCGCATAACCGTCGTTCGCGCCGCGTGCCTCGGCGACGGCGGCCGCGCGGCCGACCAGCCCGCCGATGGTGGGAAACAATTGCGCGAGGCCTTCGTACAGCCACGCGATCGCATCCCAATCGACGCGGCCCAGGGTCAACCGTTGCGCATGCAGCGATTGGATCGCTCCTTCGAGTTGAAAGCGGCCGACACGGCCCGCGCGCTCGGCCGCGCGCAATAAAGCATCGGCCTCCTCGATCATCGGACGCGACCAGAGCCGTACGTCCTGTTCGGAGAGCGGCAGATAGGCGCCGTCGTCCGCGCGACGCGCCGCGAGGCGCGCCTGACAGTGCAACATCAGCGCGAGCAGGCCCGCGACCTCGGGCTCGGCCGGCATCAGCTGGAGCATCAATCGGCCGAGCGCGATCGCTTGGAGCGCGAGTCCCTTGCGTCGTGCGTCGGCGCCGGCCACGTCGTCCCATCCGCTGCCGTAGGCCGCATAGATCGCCTCGATGACCGCATCGACCCGCGACGGCAGGTCGCTCTCGTCGGGCAGTTCGAAGCCGATACCTGCGTCGCGGATCTTGGTCTTCGCGCGCGACAGGCGCTGGCCCATGGTCGATGGCTTGACGAGAAACGCCGACGCGATGCGCGCCGCGTCGAGCCCCAGCACGGTCTGAAGCATCAGCGGCGTGCGCGCCCCGGCATCGATCGCCGGATGCGCGCAGATGAAGAGCAGCTTCAGGCGCTCGTCGGGAAAGTTCACGTTGGAGTCGGCAAGCTGTCCGGCCTCGTCGGCCACCATCGCCAGCGTCGGCACGCTCGCGTCGTGCACGCGCGCGTGACGCGCGGCATCGATCAGCTTGCGGCGCGCCGCCGTCAGCAGCCAAGCCTCGGGTTTGTCGGGAACGCCGCTTCCAGGCCAGTATTCGAGCGCCGCACGGAACGCCTCGGACAACGCGTCCTCGGCCGCGGCGACATCGTGCGAGCGCGCGGAAAGAAACGCGATCAGGCGGCCGTAGGAATTGCGGGCCGCCAGATCGATTGCGTCTTCGATCAGGTCACGCGCATCCACGCCGGCCGATGCGGGTTGCCGACGAAACCTCAGTCATGCACGAGATTGGGTCGCACTTCATACGCGCGTCCCGGTCTCCGTGGGCATCGCGCTGCCCACTCGAGCGCCGTGTCGAGATCGGGCACGTCGATGATGTAGAAGCCGCCGAGCTGCTCCTTGGTATCGGCGAACGGACCGTCCTGCACCTGGCGCTGGCCATCCTTGAACTTCAGGACCGTCGCGGTATCGGGCGCCTGCAGGCCCGCGCCGCCGCGCATTACGCCCGCGTCCTGCAGTGCCTTCGTATAGATCGACCACTCGGACGAATAGGCCTCGCGTTTCTTTGCATCAGGATCGCCGCGCGTCGCGAAGTCGGCGGGCGTTTCGTAAATCATGATCGTGTAGTTCATGGTGTCCTCTCGAAGTGTCGCGAGCGATGCGGCTGCATGCTCATGACAATGACGATTCGTCCGACGTCATTTCGACACGAGACAAGAACTTTCGACGCCGATGTGCGCGCCTCAAACCTCCCTGGTCTCGTACATCAGCATCTCGACGCCGGCTTGCGCGAAGTTCGCGAGGTCGCCGGCGGCGGCGGTCCCTTCGCTCGATGCGAGCCCCTGCTGCAACGCGCTCATCGAGGCGAACTCGAGCGTTGCCACGAGGTGATAGGGCGAGACACCG
>JBBRAL010000099.1:0-14104 GCA_038206805.1 Hyphomicrobiales bacterium
CCCGGGTCTCGCTTCGCTCGCCCGGGACACGAGGCCGAGAGTCGCGGGACCATTTCCATGAACATCCACGAATACCAGGCCAAAGCGGTGCTGCGCGAATTCGGGGTGCCGACGCCGAAGGGCATGCCGGCGTTCACCGTCGATGAAGCGGTCAAGGGCGCCAACGAGCTCGGCGGTCCGGTCTGGGTCGTCAAGGCGCAGATCCATGCCGGCGGCCGCGGCAAGGCCGGCGGCGTCAAGGTGGTGAAATCCATCGACGACGTGAAGAAGGAATCGACCCGCATCCTCGGCTCGACCCTGGTCACGCATCAGACCGGCCCGCACGTCAAGAAAGTCAATCGTCTCTATATCGAGGAAGGCTCGGCCATAGACCGCGAATTATATCTGTCGGCGCTGATCGACCGCGAAACCTCGCGCGTTGCCTTCGTCGTCTCGACCGAGGGCGGCATGGATATCGAGGAAGTGGCAAAAAGCCACCCGGAAAAAATCATCACCTTCTCGGTCGATCCGGCCACCGGCATCATGCCGCATCACGGCCGTACCGTAGCGCAGGCGTTCAAGCTTTCTGGCGATCTTGCCAAGCAGGTCGAAGCCCTGCTGCCCAAGCTCTATGCCGCCTTCGTCGCCAAGGACATGAGCATGCTCGAGATCAATCCGTTGGTGGTGACCAAGGACAACAAGCTGATCTGCCTCGATGCCAAGGTCGATTTTGACGGCAACGCGCTCTATCGCCATCCCGACGTAGTCGCGTTGCGCGATTTGACGGAGGAAGACGAGAAGGAAACCGAGGCCTCAAAATACGACCTCAATTATATTGCACTCGACGGCTCGATTGGCTGCATGGTCAACGGCGCCGGCCTCGCCATGGCGACTATGGACATCATCAGGCTCTACGGCATGGCGCCGGCCAACTTCCTCGACGTCGGCGGCAGCGCCACCAAGGAGAAGGTTGCCGCGGCGTTCAAGATCATCACGTCGGATCCCAACGTGAAGGGCATCTTGGTGAATATTTTCGGCGGCATCATGAAATGCGACGTTATCGCCGAAGGCGTAGTGGCGGCGGTGAAAGAGGTCGGCCTGAAATTGCCGCTGGTGGTTCGCCTGGAAGGCACCAATGTCGAATTGGGCAAGAAGATCATCGCCGAGTCCAAGCTCGACGTGACGTCGGCCGACGATCTCGACGACGCCGCGCAGAAAATTGTCAAAGCCGTGAAGGAGGCCGCGTAATGGCCATCCTCATCGACAAGAACACCAAGGTCATCTGCCAGGGCTTCACCGGCAAGAACGGCACCTTTCATTCCGAGCAGGCGATCGCCTACGGAACGCAAATGGTCGGTGGGACTTCGCCGGGCAAAGGCGGCGCCACCCATCTCAATCTGCCGGTGTTCGATACCGTCATGCAGGCGCGTGAAGCGACCGGCTGCGACGCCAGCGTAATCTATGTGCCGCCGGCCGGCGCCGGCGATGCGATCTGCGAAGCAATCCAGGCCGAAATCCCGCTCATCGTCTGCATCACCGAAGGCATCCCGGTGATGGACATGGTCAAGGTCAAGCGCGCGCTTTCGGGCTCAAAGTCGCGGCTGATTGGGCCGAACTGCCCGGGCGTGATGACGGCGGGCGAATGCAAGATCGGCATCATGCCGGGCAACATCTTCAAGCCCGGCAAGGTCGGCATTGTTTCGCGCTCCGGCACGCTCACCTACGAGGCGGTGTTCCAGACCACGCGCGAGGGCTTGGGGCAGACCACCGCGGTTGGGATTGGCGGCGACCCGGTCAAGGGCACCGAATTCATCACGATACTGGAGCTGTTCCTGGCCGATCCGAAGACCGAATCGATTGTAATGATTGGGGAAATCGGCGGCTCGGCCGAAGAGGACGCCGCCCAGTTCCTTCTGGACGAGTCCAAACGCGGCCGCAAGAAGCCGGTGGTCGGCTTCATCGCCGGGCGCACCGCGCCGCCCGGCCGCCGCATGGGCCACGCCGGCGCCATCATTTCCGGTGGCAAAGGCGACGCCGCGTCCAAAATTGCGGCAATGGAATCGGCGGGAATCACCGTATCACCGTCGCCGGCGCGGATCGGCAAGACCCTGGTTGAAGTATTGAAAGCCTGATTCAGCGCTAGGCCTTTCGTAGACTTACAGGCGTCATAAATAGCGTTACAACAAATCGCCGGGCGGCAGCGGGGTCGATCAAGGCTTCGCGGCCGTAGCCGCGGGGCTTTTGGGTCCCGCAAGGATTGAACCGTCATGTCCCGCCAGGATGCCAACGCCGCCTTTGCCCGCACCTCTTTCCTCTACGGCGGCAATGCCGCCTATATCGAAGACCTCTATGCCAAATACGAGACCGATCCGGCCGCGGTCGACGCCGAGTGGCGCGACTTTTTCCAGAGCCTGAAGGGCGAGGGCTCCGACGTCGCCAAGGCCGCGCGCGGCGCCTCCTGGAAGAAACCCAACTGGCCGCTGCGAGCCGATGGCGATCTGGTGGCCGCGCTCGACGGCCAATGGGCGGCGACCGAGAAAAAACTCGGCGAGACGATTTCCACGCAGGCGAAAGCAAAAGGCGTCGAACTCTCCACCGCCGACGTGCAGCAGGCGACGCGCGATTCGATCCACGCGCTGATGTTGATCCGGACTTATCGCGTTCGTGGCCATTTCCACGCCAAGCTCGATCCGCTCGATCTCGTCGTCGAGCAGAACCCGGAGGAGCTCGATCCGCGCTCCTATGGGTTCGCCGAGGCTGACCTCGATCGCAAAATCTTCCTCGACAAGGTGGTTGGGCTCGAATTCGCATCGATGCGCGAAATCGAGACCATCCTGCGCCGCACCTACTGCCAGACCCTCGGCGTGGAATTCATGCACATCTCCAACGCCGCGCAGAAGGCGTGGATCCAGGAGCGCATCGAGGGCCGCGACAAGGAGATCACCTTCACGCGCGAAGGCAAGCGCGCCATCCTCAACAAGCTGGTGGAAGCGGAAGGCTTCGAGAAATTCCTCGACGTCAAATATACCGGCACCAAGCGTTTCGGTCTCGATGGCGCGGAATCGCTGATCCCGGCGCTCGAGCAGATCATCAAGCGCGGCGGCAATCTCGGCGTGAAGGAAATCGTGCTCGGCATGCCGCACCGCGGCCGGCTCAATGTGCTCACGCAGGTCATGGGCAAGCCGCACCGCGCGTTGTTCCACGAATTCAAGGGCGGCTCGGCCACGCCCGACGAGACCGAAGGCTCCGGTGACGTGAAGTACCATCTCGGGGTGTCATCGGACCGCGAGTTCGACGGCAACAAGGTGCATCTGTCGCTCGCCGCCAATCCCTCGCATCTGGAAATCGTCGATCCGGTGACGCTCGGCAAGGTGCGCGCCAAGCAGGATCAGCACGGCGCCACGCCCGACGAACGGCGGATGGTGATGCCGCTGCTGATGCACGGCGACGCCGCGTTCGCCGGTCAGGGCGTGGTCGCGGAATGTTTCGGCCTGTCGGATTTGAAGGGCTACCGCACCGGCGGCAGCTTGCATTTCATCGTCAACAACCAGATCGGCTTCACCACCTATCCGCGCTACTCGCGTTCCTCGCCCTATCCCTCCGACGTCGCCAAGATGATCGAGGCGCTGATCTTTCACGTCAACGGCGACGATCCGGAAGCGGTGGTGTTCGCCGCCAAGGTCGCGACCGAATACCGGCAGAAATTCCAGCGGCCGGTGGTGATCGACATGTTCTGTTACCGGCGCTTCGGCCACAACGAAGGCGACGAGCCCTCGTTCACCCAGCCGCTGATGTACCAGAAGATCCGCGCGCATCCGACCACGCTGGAAATCTACTCAAAGAAGCTGATCGCCGAAGCCGTCGTCACCGAGGGCGAAGTCGCCAAGATGAAGGCCGACTGGCGCGCCCGGCTCGATGCCGAATTCGAGGCGGCGCAAGGCTACAAGCCGAACAAGGCCGATTGGCTCGATGGCCGCTGGGCCGGCCTGAAGCCGTCTGCCGGGATAGAGGATCCGCGCCGCGGCAATACCGGCGTTGCGATCGAGGAACTGCGCGAGATCGGCCAGAAAATCACCGCCGTTCCGCCAGGCTTCAACGTCCACAAGACCATTCAGCGTTTTCTCGATCATCGCGCCAAAACCATCGAAAGCGGCGAGGGCATCGACTGGTCGACCGCCGAAGCGCTCGCTTTCGCGACGCTGCTCAAGGAAGGCCACGCCGTGCGGCTGTCCGGCCAGGACTCGGAGCGCGGCACCTTCTCGCAGCGCCATTCGGTTCTGTTCGACCAGAATACCGAAGAGCGCCACACGCCGCTCAATCATCTGGGCGACGGCCAGGCGCGTTTCGAGGTGCTCAATTCGAGCCTGTCGGAAGAGGCCGTGCTTGGCTTTGAATACGGCTATTCGACGGTCGAGCCGAAAACCCTGACGCTCTGGGAAGCGCAATTCGGCGACTTCGCCAACGGCGCGCAGGTCGTGTTCGACCAGTTTATTTCGTCGAGCGAGCGCAAATGGCTGCGGCTGACCGGCCTGGTCTGCCTGCTGCCGCACGGCTACGAGGGCCAGGGACCGGAGCATTCATCGGCCCGGCTTGAGCGCTTCCTGCAGATGTGCGCCGAAGACAACATGCAGGTGGCAAATCTCACGACGCCGGCGAACTACTTCCACGCGCTGCGCCGCCAGTTGCGGCGTGAAATCCGCAAGCCGTTGATCCTGATGACGCCCAAGAGCCTGCTGCGCCACAAACGCGCGGTCTCAAAGCTCGACGAATTGGCGACCGCCACCACGTTCCACCGTCTGCTGTGGGACGACGCGCAGGTGCTGCCGGACGAGAAGATCAAGCTGGTGAGCGATGACAAGATCCGCCGCGTCATCATGTGCTCGGGCAAGGTCTATTTCGACCTGTACGAGGAGCGCGAGAAGCGCGGTATCGACGACATCTACCTGCTGCGCGTCGAGCAGCTTTACCCTTTCCCGACCAAGGCGATGGTGCACGAATTGTCGCGCTTCAAGCAGGCCGAGATGGTGTGGTGCCAGGAAGAGCCGCGCAACATGGGCGCCTGGTTCTTTGTCGACGTGTTCCTGCAATGGGTGCTCAATCAGATCGGCGCCAAGCATCGCCATATGCGCTATGCCGGGCGTCCGGCTTCTGCTTCGACCGCGGTCGGGCAGATGTCGAAGCATCTGGCGCAGCTCAAGCAGTTTCTTGAGGAAGCACTCGGTTAAGAGTTTTCATCTGTCATGGCCGGGCTTGTCCCGGCCATCCCGCTTAGGCAGGCATTGTGCTCACCCAAGCGGGATGCCCGGCACAAGGCCGGGCATGACAAGAAAAATGAAAGACGAACGTCATGGCTGACATCCGCGTGCCCACCCTCGGCGAATCGGTGACCGAGGCCACCGTCGGAAAATGGTTCAAGCAGCCGGGCGACGCGGTGGCGGTTGACGAGCCGCTGGTCGAACTGGAGACCGATAAGGTCACGCTGGAAGTGCCGGCGCCGGCCGCCGGCGTGTTGTCCGACATCGCAGCCAAGACCGGCGACACCGTCGGAATTGCCGCGCTGCTCGGGCAGATCAAGGAAGGCGCGGGCGCCGTGCCGGCCAAGCCCGCCGCTGCGGCGCCCGCCGCAAAGGCAGCCGAGCCGCCGAAGTCTGCTGCTGCGCCCGCGGCGTCCGCAATGCCAATGCCGCCCTCGGTGCGCAAAATGGCGGCGGAAAGCGGCATCGATCCATCGAAGGTCGCGGGAAGCGGCATGCATGGTCAGGTCACCAAGGGCGACATGATGGCGTCCATCGAGCGCGCCGCCGCATCGCCAACGCCGGTCGCGGCCCCCGCCGCCGCCGTGCAGATGCGCGCGCCGTCGCCTCCTGATGATCAATCACGAGAAGAGCGCGTGCACATGACGCGGTTGCGCCAGACCATCGCGCGCCGGCTGAAAGACGCGCAGAACACCGCCGCCATGCTGACGACCTTCAACGAGGTCGACATGAGCGCGGTGATGGGCCTGCGCCATCAATACAAGGAGCTGTTCGAGAAGAAACACGGCGTCAAATTGGGATTTATGGGTTTTTTCGTGCGCGCCTGCATCCAGGCCTTGAAGGAAATCCCCGCGGTCAATGCAGAGATCGACGGCGCCGACCTAGTCTACAAGAATTATTATCACATCGGCGTGGCGGTCGGCACCGAGAAGGGTCTCGTCGTGCCGGTGCTGCGCGATGCCGATCGTCTCTCGCTCGCCGGCGTCGAAAAGGCCATCGCCGAACTGGGCAAGCGCGCGCGTGACGGTTCGCTCAAGATCGACGACATGCAGGGCGGCACCTTCACCATCAGTAACGGCGGCGTCTACGGCTCGCTGATGTCGACGCCGATCCTGAACGCGCCGCAGGCGGGCATTCTCGGCATGCACAAGATCCAGGAGCGGCCGGTTGTTGTCGGCGGCAAGATCGAGGCGCGGCCGATGATGTATCTGGCGCTGTCCTACGACCACCGTATTGTCGACGGCCAGCAGGCGGTGACGTTTTTGGTGCGGGTGAAGGATGTGCTGGAAGATCCGGCGCGGATGGTGCTGGATTTGTAGATTTCTTTCTTCACCTCTCCCCGTTGGAGAGAGGTCGCGAGCGAAGCGAGCGGGTGAGGGGGCTCGTTCCTCGATAGTCTTGTCCCCCTCACCCGATCCTCAGGCTTCGCCTTCGGATCGACCTTTCCCCAGTCGAAGTCGGATGTTTCCGACTTCGACCATCTAAGCTGGCTGAAATCAGATAAATCTGATTTCAGTGGGGAGAGGTGAAGAAGCAGCGAGCGGGTGTTCATGGCTTACGACCTCATCGTCATCGGCGCCGGCCCCGGCGGCTATGTCTGCGCCATTCGCGCGGCGCAGCTCGGCTTGAAAACCGCCGTGGTGGAAAAGCGCGCGACCTTCGGCGGCACTTGCCTAAATGTCGGCTGCATTCCGTCGAAAGCATTGTTGCACGCCTCCGAACTGTTTGATGAGGCCGGGCATAAATTCGGACAAATGGGAATTGGCGTGCCGGCGCCCAAGCTCGACCTGAAGGCGATGATGGCGTTCAAGGAGGCGGGCGTCGACGGCAACGTCAAGGGCGTCGAGTTCCTGCTCAAGAAGAACAAGATCGACGCGTTTCACGGGCTCGCCCGCATCGCCGCGCCCGGCAAGGTCGAGGTCAAAGCCGCCGACGGCAAAACGATAGAGCTCGACACCAAGTCCATTGTCATCGCCACCGGCTCGGACGTGGCCAGGCTCAAAGGCATTGCAATCGACGAGAAGCGCATCGTGTCGTCGACCGGCGCGCTGGCGCTCGATGCCGTGCCGGAGCACCTGCTGGTGGTCGGCGCCGGCGTCATCGGGCTTGAACTGGGCTCGGTGTGGCGGCGGCTCGGCGCGCAGGTGACGGTGGTGGAATTCCTCGACGGCGTGCTGCCCGGCATGGACGGCGAGGTGCGCCGTCAGGCCCAGCGCCTGTTTGAGAAGCAGGGCATGGTGTTCAAATTGTCGTGCAAGGTCACCGCGGTCGATACGTCCGGCAAGCGGCTGAAGGCGACGGTCGAGCCGGCCATTTCTAATTCAACATTGGGCGGCGCGGCGGAAACCATCGAGGCCGACGTCGTGCTGGTCGCCATCGGCCGCGCGCCCTACACCGACGCGCTTGGCCTCAACGAGCTTGGCGTCAAGCTCGACGAACGCGGTCGCGTCGTTGTCGATCGTTACTACGCAACCAACGTGCCGGGCATCTGGGCGATCGGCGACGTCATTGCCGGTCCGATGCTCGCGCACAAAGCCGAGGACGAGGGCGTGGCGGTGGCCGAAATCCTGGTGGGCCAGGCCGGCCACGTGAACTACGACGCCATCCCGAATGTGGTCTACACCAGTCCGGAAATCGCCACCGTCGGCAAAAGCGAAGAGGAACTCAAGGCCGCCGGCGTCGCCTACACTGTAGGCAAGTTTCCGATGACGGCCAACGGCCGCGCCAAGGTGAACCTGACTACCGATGGCTTCGTAAAAATATTGGCCGACGCCAAGACCGACCGCGTGCTGGGGGTGCATTTGATCTGCGCCGACGCCGGCAACATGATCGCGGAGGCGGTGATCGCCATGGAGTTCGGCGCCTCGGCCGAGGACATCGCGCGCACCTGCCACGCGCATCCGACGCTGAGCGAGGCGGTCAAGGAAGCCGCCATGGCGGTGGCGAAACGGGCGATTCATATGTAGACCGCCGCACCACACGCAGAGCGTCATTGCCGGACTTGATCCGGCAATCCATGATGACGCGCGTCGCGGTAGAGCGGTAAGTTCAGCGCTAGGAGCACTGCCCCATGGACCCCCGGGTCAAGCCCGGGGGTGACGGCGGTTATTGCTGCGCGGATTGAAAATTGGGGAGGAAATCCACATGGCCAAAGGTCACAAGGACAAAGTCGCCGTCATCACCGGCGGCGCCAACGGCATCGGGCAGGCTTTTGCCAAGCGGCTGGCCGAGGATGGCGTGCATATCGCGGTGGTCGATGTAGTGTCGGGCGCCGCGACCGTGAAGCTGGTGCAAGGCGCCGGCCGCGACGCCATCGCGGTGGAATGCGACGTGTCGTCGGAAGCCTCCGTCGCCGCCATGGCCAAGGCGGTGAACGCGAAATTCAGCCATGTCGATATCGTGGTCAATTGCGCCGGCATTTTTCCGCAAAAGGAATTCGGCGAGATGACCTACGCTGATTGGCGGAAAGTTATTTCGATCAATCTCGACGGCACGTTTCTGGTAAGCGCGGCCTTCGTGCCCGGCATGCGGGCGCGCAAATGGGGCCGCGTGGTCAACATGGCGTCATCGACGCTCGGCTCGGTGGTGACCGGCTTTGCGCATTATATGGCGAGCAAGGCCGGCATCGTCGGCTTCACCCGCGCGCTGGCGTCCGATCTTGCGGGTGACGGCATCACCGTCAATGCCATTTCGCCCGGCCTGACCCGTTCGCCCGGCACGCTGGTGCGTGCGCCCCGGCCCGGCTTCAAGACCATGGACGAGGAATTCGCCGCGGTCGCATCCATGCAGGCGATCAAGCGGCCGGAGGTGCCGGAGGATCTGGTCGGCGCCGTCTCGTTTCTGACCAGCGACGACGCCGCCTTCATCACCGGGCAGACGCTCAACGTGGATGGCGGCAGGGTGCGGACCTAGGATTTGCCTTACTGCGGCGGCAATCGGCCCTATATTGGCCGCCATGCGTCACCGCTGGCTCCGCCCGCTCTGGATCGTCCTCGCCCTGCTGTTTCTGCTGGAAGCGTGGCTGTGGGATCATCTCGAACCCGTCGTCGCGCGCATCGTCAATATTGTGCCGTGGGGCCGGCTTAAGGAAAAGTTGGCGCGGCTGATCGAGGAGCTGCCGCCCTGGGCGACGCTGATCGTCTTCGTTATTCCGTTAATCGTTCTGCTGCCGCTAAAATTCCTCGAGGTCTATTTCCTCGCCAAGGGCAACTGGCTGGGCGTCATCGGTATCGCCATTCTTGCCAAGCTGTTGGGCGTCGGCGTCACCGCCATCGTGTTCGACGTGACGCTCGACAAGCTGCTGCACATGGCCTGGTTCCACCGGATGTATGACTGGGTGCTGTGGCTGCGCGACCGCGCGCATGAGATCACCGAGCCGGTGCGCGAACGGGTGCGGCAATTGATCTGGCTGCTGAAGCCGCAGCGCGCCGGAAAATTTCTTCGCCGGCTCATGCGCCTGCGCCGCAACGCCTATCGCCGCCGGCCGGGTTGAGCGCCGGGACTAAAGCCCCGGTCAGTGAGCGGCGTGGGTCAGGAAATCCAAGGCATGCGGCGCCCACAGGCCGAGCGCCATGAAACCGAGACCCGCAATCCCAAGCGCGCCGGAAATCCAGGCCAGCACCATCATGCCGGTGATGATGGTGGCCGACGCCAGCACGATGCCGATCTGGAAGGCGGCCGAGGCAAATTCATAATTATGGTAGCGCGCTAGAGATGTGTCGCGCTGGTGCTCGGCATCCTTGGCGCGGGCGGAAAGCTGCTTGCGGCCTTCGTTGGTCGACGGTTCGTCGTTGTAGCGCGCGACGTTCTTCTTCCAGCCGTCGATAGTCTTTGCCAGCCGCGCCTTGCCTTCGGGATCGGCGGCGCGATCGGCCTCGACCTGCATCTGCTCGGCCGCCGTGCTCAGAATCGTCATCCGGATGGTCTTGGCCTGGAAGAACGCCCACAGATCGTTGGAGGTGACATTCAGCGTAATCGCAGCGGTCTGCGCGCTCTTGCCGAGCGTTTCGGAAAACGCCAGGAACAACGCCAGCACCGAAATCAGCAGCGCGATTTTCTTGTTGGAATGCCCCGCATGTTCGGCATGCTCGGCATGTTCCAGGTTTTCGTGCGGTCCCGCCATCGTCGTCCCCTCCCGATTGGATGCGGTACGATGATAGCAAAGCGTGGCCATACGCAAGAGGCGTTACATCGGATTTGCGACAGTTTTAGGCGCGCGGGTGGGCGCTGGCATAGACTTCCAGCAAGCGCTCGGAATCGACCGCGGTATAGATTTGCGTGGTCGACAACGAGGCATGGCCGAGCAGTTCCTGGATCGCGCGCAAATCGCCGCCGCGCGCCAGCAGGTGGGTGGCAAACGAATGTCGCAGCGCATGCGGCGTCGCGCTGTCGGGCAGCCCGAGCGCGCCGCGTAAGCGCGCCATCGCCAGTTGCACGATGCGCGGACCGAGCGGTCCGCCGCGCGCGCCGACGAACAAGGGGCCGTTGGGCTCAAGTTCGAGCGGACAGAGCGTCACATAGTCCGCGATCAGTTTGGTGACCTGCGGCAGTACCGGCACCATGCGCGTCTTGTTGCCCTTGCCGATGACGGTGATCTGATCGCCTATGCCCGGGACCGGCGCATCCTTGAATTTCAAGGCCAGCGCTTCCGCGATGCGCAGGCCGGAACCGTACAGCAGTGCCAGCACCGCGGCATCGCGCGCGATGATCCACGGCTCGCGCGCCTCGCCGGCGCGCAACTCAGTGTCGGTCATGCGCCTGGCGTCCTTGATGGCCAACGGCTTGGGCAACGATCGCGGCAGCTTGGGCGTGCGGATCGCGGCGAGGGCGCCGACCTTGCCCTTGCCGTTGCGCTCCAGGAAATGGGCGAACGAGCGTGCGCCCGCCAGCCCGCGCATCAGCGTGCGGTTGCCGGCGCCGTCGCCGCGCCGCGCCGCCATGAAGGCGCGCACATCGGCGGGCGAGAGCTTGGCCAATTGGCGAAGCGAGGGTGCGCCGCCCAGATGGCCGGCGAGGAAGTTCAGGAACTGGCCGACATCGCGCCCATAGGCTTCCAGCGTTTTCGGCGACATGCGCCGCTCGGCGCCGAGATAGCTAAGCCAGCGGGCGATTTCCGCGGCAACGTCGGGGGCGGGTGCGGTTTGCGAATTCATCTCAGTTTGTCGTCCCACCGCTTCTTCTTTACCTCTCCCATAGGGAGAGGTCGGATCGCGGAACGCGATCCGGGTGAGGGGATATTACCTATCGAGGCTCACTTGCCCCCTCACCCCAACCCTCTCCCCAGTCGAAGTCGGATATATCCGACTTCGACCGTTTAATTTGCCCGAACTCGGGTAGACCCGAGTTCGGGTGGGAGAGGGAGTTCGCCGAGCGCGCGGCTCCGTTTGCAAATCCAATAGCAGCCTAAGCGGCGTTTCTTCACCCTTCCTTAAGCGCGCGGAATCGGCCTAGATCAATCACTATGAGCACACGCATTGTCGATGTTCTGGTGCCGGTGGCGCTCGACCAGACCTATTCCTACCGGGTGCCGGACGGGCTCGCGCTGGCGCCCGGCGACGTGGTGTGCGTGCCGCTGGGTGCGCGCGGCGAGACCATGGGCGTGGTCTGGGCCGAAAACGACACGCCCAATCCGCGCCTGCATAACCGCATGAAGGATGTGGTCGGCAAGCTCGACGTGCCGCC
Source organism: Hyphomicrobiales bacterium (assembly GCA_038206805.1). Taxonomy (GTDB): domain Bacteria; phylum Pseudomonadota; class Alphaproteobacteria; order Rhizobiales; family Xanthobacteraceae; genus Pseudolabrys. The sequence goes on from JBBRAL010000099.1 coordinate 11,916, forward strand.
GCTCAAGCCCGAGCTGCGCACATTCGTCGATTGGGTGGCCGGCTATACGCTGTCGGCACGCGGCATGGTGCTGCGCATGGCGCTGCGCATGGGCGAGCACCTCGGGCCCGGGCGCGAGCGTGTCGGCGTACGGCTATCCGGGCCGCCGCCTGCCAGGATGACACCGGCGCGCGCGCGGGCGCTCGCGCTTTTCGCCGACGGGCTGACGCGCTCAAAAAGCGAGGCCGCGGTCGAAGCCGGCGTCAGCGCCGGCGTGATCGACGGGCTGATCGACGAAGGCACGCTGGAAACCGTGGTGCTGCCGCCCGAGAAGGTCGCGCTGCCGCCCGATCCGGATTTCCGCAAGCCGGAATTTTCCCTCGGCCAGTTGGCCGCCGGCGACGCGCTGCGCACCACCGTCGACCAGGGCGGCTACACCGTCACGCTGCTCGACGGCGTCACCGGCTCCGGCAAGACGGAAGTCTATTTCGAGGCCGTCGCCGAAAATATCCGACATGGGCGCCAGACGCTGATCCTGATGCCGGAAATCGCGCTCACCGGCCAGTCGCTCGATCGCTTCACCGAACGCTTCGGCACCCGTCCGGCGGAATGGCATTCGCAACTGACGCCGCGAACGCGCGCGCGCACCTGGGCCGCGGTGGCCGCCAACGAAGTGCAGGTCGTGGTCGGCGCGCGTTCGGCGCTGTTTCTGCCCTATGCCGATCTCGGCTTGATCGTGGTCGATGAAGAGCACGACCCGGCCTACAAGCAGGAGGATGGCGCGCATTATCACGCCCGCGACATGGCGGTGGTGCGCGGCTCAATCGCGAAAATTCCCGTGCTGCTGGCCTCCGCCACGCCCTCGGTCGAATCGGAGGTCAATGCGCGGCGCGGCCGCTACAAGCGCATTCACCTGCCGGAGCGCTTCGGCGGCGCGGCGCTGCCCTCGATCGAGGCCATCGACATGCGGCGCGAAGGCCCGCCGCGCGGCCGCTTCATTTCGCCCCGGCTCGCCGAAGCTGTGCAGGTCGCGCTCGAACGCAAGGAGCAGGCGCTGCTGTTCCTCAATCGCCGCGGCTACGCGCCGCTGACCTTGTGCCGCGCCTGCGGCTTCCGCCTGCAATGCCCGAATTGCGACGCCTGGCTGGTCGATCACCGCTTCAAGAAGCGGCTGGTCTGCCACCATTGCGGCTTCGCCATGCCGCCGCCGGCCGCATGTCCGAACTGCCACGCCGCCGAAAGCTTCGCCGCGGTCGGCCCCGGGGTCGAGCGGCTGGAACAGGAGGCGGCCGAACTATTCGCCGGCGCCCGCATTCTGGTGCTGTCGTCCGATCTGGTCGAATCGATGGAGCGCCTGCGCAGCGAACTCGACGACGTGGCCGAAGGCCGGTTTGATATCGTTATCGGCACGCAACTGGTGGCCAAGGGCCATCATTTTCCCAAACTCAATCTGGTCGGCATCATCGACGCCGACTTGGGGCTCGGCAACGGCGACCCGCGCGCCTCCGAGCGCACGTTCCAACTGCTGCACCAGGTGGTCGGACGTGCCGGGCGTGAGGAGGGCCGCGGCGTCGGCTTCTTGCAAACGCATCAACCCGAGCACCCGGTGATGAAGGCGCTGATTCTGGGCGACCGCGAGGCGTTCTATTCGAGCGAGATCGCGCTGCGCGAGGCGACCTCCTATCCGCCGTTCGGACGGCTCGCCAGCCTGGTGATCACCGCCAATGAGCGGCACGCGGCGGAAAGCTATGGCCGCGCACTGGTGTCGTGCGCGCCGAAGGACGAGGCCGTGCGCGTGCTGGGGCCGGCGGAGGCGCCGATCGCCGTGGTGCGCGGGAGGCATCGTTTTCGCGTGCTGGTGAAAGCGCCGCGCGCTTTCGATCTGTCGATCTATTTGCGGCAGTGGCTTTCAGATGCGCCCAAAGCGCGCGGCAATGTAAGGTTGGAAGTGGACGTCGATCCGCAGAGCTTTTTTTGATGCATTTTTCTAACCTCCCCCTGAAAGGGGGAGGTCGCCCGCCTGAGCAAAGCGAAGGCGGGCGGGTGGGGGTCAATTAGCTCTGTTATGTCCCCCACCCAAAACCACCCCCATTAAAGGGGAGGGAAACCAGAGCCCACCACACAACCGCAAATAGGTATTATTTTCGGAGCGTTGCATCAGCACCCAACCCGCGGCGGCGAAAATAAACGCAAACCCCAAAACCACGTAT
>JBBRAL010000100.1:0-13829 GCA_038206805.1 Hyphomicrobiales bacterium
CCGCACGCCCTCCCCGCGGGGGGGTGTGGTTTGGGTTGCGGGGCCAAGCGACTCTCGATAAGCCCTTGCCCCCTCACCCGTCTCGCTTCGCTCGCCGACCTCTCCCCCCAGGGGAGAGGTGAAGAAAAGAGCGCTCATCGGCCGCTCCTGAGCACGTTCAGCGCCCTTATCGCCTGCGCGATGCCTTGCAGCGCCATCAGCACCGCGAATAAAGGGACCAGCGTCTTGAGCACGAACACCAGCGGCAGGCCGCTCGATTCCTGCGAGCGCTCGAGAATCGCCCAGGAGCGCGCGGTATAGGGAACCGAGAGCCAAACCAGCACAAAGACAAATGGCAGCAGCAGCAGCACGCTGCCCGCGAGATCGATCTTTGCCTTCATGCGCGGGCCGGCTTCGGCGTAGAACACGTCGACCCGCACATGGCCGCCGCAGCGCAATGTCCAGGCCGCTGCCGCCATGAACAGCGCGGCGTGGGCATAGATCACCGCCTCGGACAGCCAGATCGAGCCCAGTCCGAACAAATAGCGCCCTAACACCAGGGCGAACTGCAGCAGCACAATGACCAGCGCCAGCCACGCCACCGTCCGTCCAATGGCGGTGGTGAGGCGGTCGATGCGGTCGGCCAATGCGGTCGCAAAACTCATGATCGCAATGATGGCACAAGGCCAAATCTTTTGCTTATAGTATGGCCATGTCCGGGCACGACCATCACCACGATCACGACCATTCCGAGCTTACGGAAACTGAGCTGCGCGTGCGCGCGCTGGAAACCGTGCTGACCGAAAAGGGCTATGTCGACCCGGCCGCGCTCGATCTCCTGATCGAGACCTATGAGAAGAAGGTCGGGCCCCGTAATGGCGCCCGCGTGGTGGCCAAGGCCTGGGCCGACCCGGCCTACCGCGCGCGTCTCTTCAAGGAGGCGACCTCGGCGATCGCCGAGATCGGCTATGCCGGCCGCCAGGGCGAGCATATCGTCGCGCTGGAAAACACGCCGAAGCTTCACAACATGGTCGTGTGCACGCTGTGCTCCTGTTATCCATGGCCGGTGCTCGGCCTGCCGCCGGTCTGGTACAAGTCGGCGCCCTACCGCTCGCGCGCGGTCGCCGATCCGCGCGGCGTGCTGGCCGATTTCGGCGTCACGCTTGCGAAGGACACCGGCATCCGCGTGTGGGATTCCACCGCCGAGATCCGTTACCTGGTGATCCCGATGCGGCCAGCGGGCTCCGAAGGCTGGAGCGAGGACAGGCTCGCGGAACTGGTGACGCGCGATTCGATGATCGGCACCGGATTGCCGAAACAGCCATGAACGGCGCGCAGGACATGGGCGGCGTGCACGGCTTTGGGCCGGTCATACCGGAGCCGAACGAGCCCGTGTTCCATGCCGAATGGGAAAAACGCGCCTTCGCGCTCACGCTGGCGATGGGTATGCCAGGCGGCTGGAATATCGACATGTCGCGTTTCGCGCGCGAGAATCGCGATCCGGCCGAATATCTGGCGATGAGCTATTACCAGATCTGGTTCGGCGCATTGGAGGACATGCTGAAGGAGCGCGATTTCATCGCCGAGGATGAGATCGTTGTCGGGCACTCGCTTCATCCGCCGCAGCCGGTCAAGCGCGTATTGTCGCCCGACGATGTGCTCAAGGTGCTGCATCGCGGCGGTCCGACCGAGCGCGAGACCAACAGCAAACCTGCGTTCAAGACCGGCGACAAGGTGCGCGCGAAAAATATCAATCCCCTCACCCACACGCGGCTGCCGCGTTATGTGCGCGGCCATGTCGGCGCAATCGAACGGGTCATCGGCTGCCACGTTTTCCCCGACAGCAATGCGCTAGGCAGCGGCGAAAATCCGCAATGGCTCTACACCGTGCGATTTGAGGGCCGCGAGTTGTGGGGCGCCGACGGCGATCCGAATGTCACAGTTTCGGTCGACGCTTGGGAGCCGTATCTTGAGCCTTTGTAATAGTCATTCCGGGGCGCGCGCAGCGCGAACCCGGAATCCAGAACAACATACACGTTCGCTTGTAGCCCTGGATTCCGGGCCCGGCCCTGCGGGCCGTCCCGGAATGACCGGAAAATAAAATGATCGACCCCGCCGCCGCCCGCCGCGCAACAAAAGAAGTGCCGAGCATCCCGCGCGACGCCGACGGGCCGGTGTTCCGCGAGCCGTGGGAGGCACAGGCCTTCGCCATGACGCTGGCGCTGCACGAGCGCGGCCTGTTCACCTGGCCCGAATGGGCGGCAGCGCTCGCCGCCGAGATCAAGCGCGCGCAGGCTGCCGGCGATCCCGATACCGGCGAGACCTATTATTCACACTGGCTGGCGGCGTTGGAAAAGATAGTCGACGAAAAAGGCGTCACAACACATGACACTTTGCATCGATATCGCGATGCCTGGGACCATGCCTGCGATCGCACGCCGCACGGCCAGCCGATTGAATTGCGGGAAGCGGATTTTAGTTGATTCTCTTCTGTCGTCCCCGCCTTCGCGGGGACGACAGATTCACACACCCACCATGCGCTCGCTCACCATGTAGCCGGCAAGCAGCGCGACGCCGAATACGATGATCAGCAGCGCGGCCGCCGTCTCCACGCCGCGCAGGAACACCATGCCGGCGCCCGGCTTGCCCTTGGCCAGCCGCCCGGCAAAGCCGCGCGCGGCGACCGCCAGCGTGGCGACACAAGCGACCGTGATCGCGGTGCCGAGCCCCATCATAAAGGTCGAGGCAACGCCGATCCAGAACAGCCCCTGCGCCAAGGAAAACACCAGCACGATGATGGCGCCCGAGCACGGCCGCAATCCGACCGCGACAATCGCAGTCAGGCCGCGCCGCAGCCAGTGCGGGCCCTTGAGCTCGCTCGGCTCCGGCGCATGGGCATGGCCCCAGGCGTGCGCCTCGTCGCCGTGGTCATGGTCATGGTCATCGGCGTGCGCGTGTCCGTGATCGTGACCGTGCGCATGTCCGTGATCGTGCGAATGGCCATGGTCATGGTCATGATCGTGCCCATGATGATGGGCCTCGCCATGCGCATGCTCGTGATGCTCATGCGCCTGCGGCCGCAGCAGACGCAGGAAGGCACGGCCCTTCACCCAGAACAGCCGCAGGCCGATCAGCACGATCAGCGCGTAGCTGACTATTTCAATGATGCGCACCGTGTTTCCCATCGCGTGCGCGGTGGCGTTGAGCAGCACCGCCGCGACGCCGACGATGGCGATCGCAGTCAACGCCTGCAAAATCGCCGACGCGAACGACAGCGCTATGCCGCGCCGCCAGGTCTCGTCATTGGCGACCAGATAGGACGAGATCACTGCCTTGCCGTGGCCGGGGCCGGCAGCGTGGAAAATGCCGTAGAGGAAAGAGATGCCCATCAGCGTATAGGCCGCGCTGCCGTCGGTCTTGGCGGCGCGGATGGTGCCCGACAGCATGCGGTAGAACTCGGCCTGCTTGGCCAGCACCCAGCCGGCAAGGCCGCCCATGTCCGCCGGCGCCTGGCCGCGCGACATGCCGAAGGGCTGCGCCAGCGCGGCGTCGATCGCGCCGAGCAATAAAAAAATACAAAGGATAACAAGCGCGCATTGCGCCAGAGCGGCGCGCCGGCCGGACGTCATGTGAACAATTCCCCGTGCACGCACGCCGCCCCGCAACGTCACTCGCTCTTACTGCGCTATCGATTCAAGGACAATGTACCAGAATCTTGTTGGCGAATTCCGCGCCCGTCATGAATGTGTTGGGCTGGTCGGCCGGAATTTGTGAGAGCTTCTTGCCTTCCGCGAAAGTCATTTCGCGCGGCAGCGCTACGTCGAGCTTGCATTGCGGCGCGCCGACCAGATGCACCGGCGTCTGCTTGGCGAATGCGAAATCGACAAAAATGGTCGGGTCGTAGATGTCGATCTTCAACTCCTTCGCCTTCACCGGCGTCTTGAACGGCAAAGTGAAATTCAGCGTCAGGATCTGGTTTTCGTAATCGAGCCAATAGTCCGGCGCCGGATCGGTCAGCGGCGTCTTGACGCCGTCGGCGGTGGCGTAGGTGAAATAGTCGTATTCCTTCAGCGACTCGACATTAACCTTGGCGAGGGAGCTGAGTTCCTCGCGGGTGAACTTGCCCTTCTCCTTGCTCTCCAGCCCTTGGACCGCAAAAGCGGAGAACATGTCGTCGAACGACCAATGGTGCCGCACGCCGGTGATGACGCCGTCGGGTGCGTAGATGAGTTCGGTCTTCATCGTCACCCAGACATGCGGGTGCGCGAGCGCCGGCGCTGCAAAAAGCAAGCTCAGCAGGGTGATGGCGAGGAGACGGATCGAAGCGGTCATGCGAGCGCTACCATATCACCGACTGCGGCATAATGGTGGCCTTATGCGGCAAGGTCTATTTAAATGCCTAATTCGAAAACCACGATAGGCAAGGTCGAATGCCGTGTGACATGGTGGCCGGCATGTCGAGGCGGGAAGCGGAAACGACGATGCCGTGCACGCGGAAAGCCAGGCGATGCGCGACGGATGGCGTGGCTCTCGGTCTGTGCATCTGGCAATGCCTGCTTCCGGAAACCGCCGCCGCTCACATTATCCAGGGCGCACAGGGCGGTTTCGCTAGCGGCTTTGCCCATCCCCTGACCGGGCCGGATCATTTCCTGGCGATGTTCGCCGTCGGACTGTGGGGCGCCCAAATGGGCGGGCGCCGGGTCTGGACTCTACCGGTAACCTTTCCGTTGATCATGGTGGCCGGTGGCTTTGCCGGCATGGCCGGCATACCGTTTCCCGGAATCGAGATCGGCATTGCGCTCTCCATTGTTACGCTCGGCCTGGCAATCGCCATGGCTTGGCGCCCGGCGGAATGGGTGGCGCTGGTTCTGATTGCTTTCTTTGCCCTTTGCCACGGTTACGCGCACGGCGCCGAATTGCCGCTGGCGGCCGACCCGGCCGATTACGCCATCGGCTTTGTCCTGGCGACCGGCATGATTCACTTGTTCGGCATTGGCATTGGTCTTGCCCTCAACAAGCCGGTCGGCGGACGCCTCGCGCGCGTGCTCGGGGCGCTGATCGGCATCGGCGGAATATATTTCCTTGTCCCCGCGCTCCTTGCCGCCTGACGCGCGCGCACGCGTCTTCGCCGTGGCCCGAAAGTGGAGCGGCCCGGTTCTGGCCGGGCTCGGCGTCGCCGCGATTGCGCTGCTAGCGGCTGCAAGCGAGAGCCCGCTCGCCCGGTGGACTTTGACGGACACGCTCGCTCCCGAGCGGGTGCTGCCGCTGATCGGGCTCGGTGTCGCCTTCGGCTTAGTCGGCGTGCGCGTCTATAGCGCGGCGCTCCTGCTGTTAGGCCTGGGCATCATCGCCGGCTTTACCGCGGAGGATCGGCTGCTCCGGATACTCGATGCGATCCCGCAGGCGGCGACCCACCTGTTCCTGACCGGCCCGATCTCATTCCTCGCGGCCGGCGTCGCACTTGTCTCCGGCGGATGGCTGGCGCCATTCGCGGCCCTGGTCGTCGGCGCCATGCTGGCGCTCATCATCAAGCTGACCGATCCCAGCCTGCACGATCCGGCCTATACTTGGACGCCAATACTGATCGCATTCTGGATCGCCGTCGCCGTGTCAATGACGCTTCGCGCATACCGGCATCGCTGGTTCCTGATCTTCGGCCGTATTCTCGGGAGCTGGCTGCTGGCCATCGGCCTTCTATATGGCGGAGCATCGCTGGTGCCAAAACGCCAGCCCCCGCCGCCACCCTCCATGGCTTTGCCGCCGGTGTTGGCACCCGCGCCCGGCGCCGACCGCGCAATTCCCGGCCTGCCGGTGCCCGACCAGCCGTCGCCGCTTCCCAGAGGGGTCGACCGGTTTCGTCAGCCTTAGATACCGGCCGCGCCGCCGTCGGCGCGTGGATCGTGGCCGCCTTCCAATGTGCCATCGGGATGCAAGATGACGGCGCCGGCGTGCCCCATGGTGTCGGAATAGGGCTCGCTAAGCATCTCGACCTCGTGGCCGGCCGACATCAGCCGGTCGACCAGATTGCCGGCGAAGCGGGACTCCATGCGCAGATTGGTGACCGACGAGCCCCAGGTGCGGCCGAGCAGCCAGCGCGGCGCGTCGAGCGCACGCTCAAGCGGCTGGCGGAAGCTGACGTAGCGGGTAAACACCGCCGCCTGCGATTGCGGCTGGCCATCGCCGCCCATGGCGCCATAGGCAATAATGCGGCCGTCCTTGAGCGTGGCGAGCGCAGGATTGAGCGTGTGGAACGGCCGGCGGCCGGGCTCCAGCACGTTCAGCGCTTTTGGGTCGAGCGAAAAGCTCGAGCCGCGGTTCTGCATCAGCACGCCGGTCGCCGGCAGCACGCAGCCGGAGCCAAATTCCCAATAGAGCGACTGGATGTAGGAGACCACCAGGCCGGATGAGTCGGCCGCTCCCATCCAGATAGTGTCGCCTTCGCCTTTCGGGGCCGGCCATTTGGCGGCTTTCTTGCGATCGATCTTGCCGACCTCGGCGTCGAGGAACGCCGGCGACAAGAATCGGTTTAGTTCGACGGTGATCTTGTCCGGGTCGGTGACGACGCGGTCGCGCACGCGGAAGGCCCGCTTGGTGGCCTCCACCAGGCCGTGAATGTGCTCGAAGCTTTCGGCTTGCGTGACGCGCAACCGGTCGAACAGCGCCAGAATCATCAGCGAGGCCAGTCCTTGCGTCGGCGGCGGCGAATTGTAGAGCGCCCCGGCAGAGGTCGTCACGCTCAACGGCTCGGCGACGACGCCGGTGAATTTTTCCAGATCGGCGCGCGTCACCGGACTGTCGATGCGTTCCAGGTCGGCGGCAATTTCGCGGCCGACATCGCCGCGATAGAAATCGTCTAGCCCAACGCTGCTGAGATGTTCCAGAGTCGCGGCGAACGCGCTCTGCTTGATGCGCGCGCCCGCTTCCGGCGCCTTGCCGTCGATCAGGAAGGCCTGCATGAAGCCCGGCGCGGTTTCCAGCTCGGCGTATTTTTCGACCGTCAGCCGCGCCTGACTGGGCGTGACCGTGTAGCCGTCGCGCGCACGCCGAATGGCGGCGCTCAACAGCACGTCGAGCGGCAATTTGCCGCCAAGTCCTTTGCCAACTTGCGCCTTGGCCGCCTCAGCGGCCAGCATCCAGGCCGCCACCGCGCCCGGCACGGTGAGCGCGGCGAGCGGCCCGCGCGATGGAATTTCGTGGTAGCCCGCGTCGCGATAAAGCCGCGGCGTCGCCTTCGCGCCGGCGCGCCCGGCGCCCATCAGTGCGCGCACGCGGCCCGACGCTTCGCGGATCAGCCAGAAGCCGTCGCCGCCAATATGGTTCATGTGCGGATAGACCGCGGCAATGCTCGCGGCCATAGCGATCATCGCCTCAATGGCGTTGCCGCCTTCGGCCAGGATCGCCCGGCCATCCTCGACGGCTGCGGCATGCGGCGCGCAGACGACGCCGCGGCGATGTCCGGCGGTGTGGAGGTTCATAAGGTCATGTAGCGCGCAGGGCGGCAAACGCAAAGCCGCAAGCCGCGGCAATCAACGCGACGCCGATGGCGATGCGCCAGAATTTCGCGCCCGGCAGCAGCTTTTCGGCGGTGACGAGGACGGTCAGCCCCGCGACCCAGCGCAAATCCATGACCGCGACGGCAAACAGCAGCAGCATCAGCGCCGCGCAGCAGCCCATGCAGAACAACCCGTGCCGCAGGCCCATGACGGCGGCGCCCAGCGGACCGTCGCGCCATTCGCTCAGGATGAAGCCGTCGGGCGAGCGGCAATAATTGAGGCAGCGTTCCTTTAGCGGGCTGAATTGGTAGAGCCCGGCGGCGGCAAACAGCGCGGCGGAAAAAGCATAGGACGCCGACTGCATCATGGTGGTGAGCAGCCCGCTCGCCTGCAGCAGCCATTGCAACACGGTCGCGATTAGCGCGAAACCGGCCCAGACCGCCAGATAACCGGTTAGAAAGATGGCGGTCGGAACATGCGGCGCGGCGCGTTCGCGCCGCCGTCGGTTGATGGTGGCGAAGGCCACGACCATGGGGCTGGCGCCCGGCACCATCATGGCCGCCATCATCGCCGACCACATCGCAAACAACAGAGCGGCATCGGCCGGCGTCCACGACGCCTCCATGCCGTTCATCGACATGTTCATGTCGCGCCACATGGCCGCGTCCATCGCGTCCATCAGATTGGCTTGATGCACGGTAAAAGCCCAGGCCAGCGCGGCGACAAGCAACAGCAGGCCCGCGACGATGACGCGGTCACGGCGCGGCGGTGCGCCCGCTTCGCTCGGACCTTGCGTCATTGGCCTTTCAGCGGCGTCCGCCAACTGAACGCCTTCGGCCCGCGCAGATCGAACGCGATGTGCTTCGACGACCGGTTCGACCAGTCCCAACTACGGCCGAACGCACCGGTGACCACGTTGCGCTTGGCCTCGCCGACGGTGAGAAAGCCCGGCACCACTTCCGGGCGCGGCGCGTTGTAGATGCGGCAGGTGTCGCCCGGCGGCACCATGTATTTGCGGTAGGGGCCGCCGAGCCCTTCGACCATGCCCGGCACCTCGACGCGCCAGTTTTCGGCATCGTGGGTGACTTTCATCGGCACAAACTCGACGCCATCGAGGCGGAGCGTGAGATCGCGCCAGGCGGCGAAGGCGCCGCCGGCAAAGCCGGTGAAGATTTTCTCAAGCGCTACGCGCTCGGCCGGGTTGGCGCGGTCGTCGATCAGGAAGCCGAACTCGCGGTTCTTCTCCATGACATTGCCCGCCCAATGGATAATGAGGACAACGGCAAGGTCTTTGGTGATTGGGAGGTCGCCGTAATTGCCGCCGCGGATCAGCCAGGTCAGCACGCCCTCGCAATAGCCGAGCGTCGGGTTGGAGCCGAAATTACACGGACAGCCAATGGCGCAATTGCATAGGTCCCACCAGTCGCCGGTCAGGCGCCAGTCGGGGGTGTCGTTGGATGGCGCGGGATTGGACATTGCTGACATAGGCGCAATGGTAACACCGGCTTATGGCGTGGCAAGCGCCGGCGCCGCGTCGGCCAGCCCGCGTTTCTTGAGCAGCGCGTCCACCGCCGGCAGCCGGCCGCGAAACGCCTTATAGGCCTCGGCCGGGTCTCGCAGGTTTCCGGCGCTGTAGATGTAATCGCGCAGGCGCTTGGCGGTTTCGGGATCGAAGGCATTGCCGGTTTCCTCGAACGCCTCAAAGGCATCGGCGTCGAGCACCTCCGACCACATGTAGGAGTAATAGCCCGCCGCATAGCCGCCGCCGGAAAACAGATGCTGGAAATGCGGCAGGCGGTGCCGCATGACGATTTCCGCCGGCATCTCGATGCGCCTCAAATCCTCGCGCTCGAAGGCCCCGACATCGAGCTTGGCCGTGTCAGGCAGCGCATGGATGTCGAGATCGACCAGCGCGCAGGCGGTGTATTCCACCGTGGCGAAGCCCTGGTTGAAGGTACGCGTGGCCAGCAGGCGATCGAGCAGCGCTTTCGGCATCGGCTTTCCGCTATCCGCGTGCAGGGCGTATTTTTGCAAGATCTCCGGCACCTCCAGCCAGTGCTCGTAGAGCTGCGAGGGCAGTTCGACGAAATCGCTCGACACCGAGGTGCCGGCCAGCAGCGGATAGGTCACGTTCGACAGCAGGCCGTGCAGCGCATGGCCGAATTCGTGGAACAGCGTGCGCGCGTCGTCGAACGACAGCAAAGCCTTCTCGCCCGCCGCTGGCTTGGAGAAATTGCACACATTCAGAATGACCGGGCGAATATTTCCGGCCAATTTCTCCTGGTCGCGCAGCGAGGTCATCCAGGCGCCTGAGTGCTTGGACGAGCGCGCGAAATAATCGCCGATGAATAGGCCAACGTGACGGCCTTGCGCATCCTTCACCTCGAAGGCGCGGGCGTCCGGGTGATAAAGCGGCACACTGACCGGCGTGAAACTCAGCCCGAAAAGCCGGCGCGCGGTCTCGAAGGCGGCCTCGATCATATTGTCGAGCTGGAAATACGGCTTGATCTCGGCCTCATCCAGATCGAACTGCGCCTTGCGCAATTTCTCGGTGTAGTAGCGCCAGTCCCAGGCTGCCAGTGCGAAATTGCCGCCCTCCTGCGCGATCACCGATTGCAGCGCATCGCGCTCGGTTTTGGCCTTGGCGCGCGCCCGGCGCCAAACCTCGTCGAGCAGCTTGCGCGCCGCTTGCGGGGTCTTGGCCATCTGGTCGTCGAGCCGGTAGTCGGCGTAAGTCGCAAAGCCCAGCAACCTCGCCCGTTCGGCGCGCAAGCCCACCATCTCGGCGATGAGCGCGCGGTTGTCGGTCAAGCCGCCGTTCTCGCCGCGCTTGATCCAGGCCTGGAATATTTTCTCGCGCAGATCGCGGCGGGCGGAGAATTGCAGGAAGCTCTCGCATGACGAGCGCGCCAGCGTGATGGCATATTTGCCTGGATGGCCACGTTCCTCCGCCGCCGCGCGCGCCGCGGCGCGAGCGAAATCCGGCAGGCCGGCAAGATCGCCCTCGTCCAGCACCAGCGCGTAAGCTTTCTCGTCCGCCAGCACATTCTGCCCGAACTGGGTGCCGAGGCTGGCCAGCCGCTCGTTGATCGCCGCCAGCCGGTCCTGCGCCGGCTTTTGCAGCGCGGCGCCGGCCCGCACGAAACGGGTGTGGTAGCGGTCGAGCACGCGGGCCGGCTCGGCCGCCAGGCCGAGCGTATCGCGGCGATCATAAAGCTCGGCGATGCGGGCGTAGAGCTTGCGGTCGAGATAGAGCGCATTGCCGTGGCGGGCGAGCAGCGGCGACACCTCGCGCTCGACGGCCTCGATCTCCTCGCCGGTATCGGCGCCGGCCAGCACAAAGAAGACATTCGAAACCCGATCGAGCGCGCGCCCGCTGCGCTCCAGCGCCACAATGGTGTTGTCGAAACTGGGCGTCGCCGGATTGGCGGCGATTGCCGCGATCTCGGCGCGGTGGGCCGCCAGCGCCCGGTCGAAAGCCGGCCGGAAATGCCCCGGTGCAATCGTGGGAAGCGGCGGCAAGCCGAACGGGCCGTTCCAGTCGGTCAGCAGAGGGTTATCGGGGGCGGATTGCGGGCGGCTCATGCCGTCCATCTAGTGCGAAACCGCCGCCAGAGGAAGTGCGTGTCCCGGGCGCTGTGGCCTTCCGCTCATTCCCGCGCAAGCGGGAATCCAGAGCAACGTTCACGGACTTTACGTTCTGGCCCTGGGTCCCCGCTTTCGCGGGGACCAACGGACAAATGAGCGGCTTTAACCCCTTAACGCCCGCAGCGCGTTGAAGATGACCGCCACGTCGATCGCCTCCTGCAGCAGCGCGCCCTCGACCGGCACGATGTAGCCGAGCGCCGCCGCGATCATGGCCACAATGGATAGCCCGATGCCGGCGATGACGCTTTGCAGGGCAATGTAGCGCGAGCGCCGCGCAATCGTGATGGCAGGCAGCACGCGGTCGAGCTGGTCGACCAGCAGCACCACGTCGGCCGCCTCGGCCGAAGCCGCCGCCCCCCTGGCGCCCATCGCCAGCCCGATGTCGGCCGCCGCCAAGGCCGGCGCGTCGTTGACACCGTCGCCGATCATCATCACCGGGCCGTTCTTGCGCTCCGACAGCACCACCAGAATCTTCTGATCGGGCGTGAGATCAGCGCGCACCAGGTCGATCGACAGGCCGGCGGCGATCGATTCCGCGACTTCGTGGCGGTCGCCGGTCGCCAGCACAATGCGCTCGATGCCCAGCCTGCGCAGCTCGCGCAGCATCGCTTCGGTGCCGGCGCGCAGTTCGTCGGACAGGATGAGAAGGCCGGCGAGCTTGCCGTCAATGGACACAGCGGCAGTGAGCGCGCCGGTCGGCCGGTCGCGCCCCAATGCCGCGAGGTCGGCGGCGGCCACCTTGCCGGCGACGAAATGCAAGCCCCCGACCATCACGCTACGGCCTTCGACCCGGCCCACGACACCCTCGCCCGGCGTCTCCACCACTTCGGACGGGACCGCCAGCAACAAGCCCCTGCTGCGCGCCTCGGTCACGATGGTCTGCGCAATGATGTGCTTACTGGCCTGGTCGAGCGAGGCGGCGATGCGCAGCAACTCGTCGGCGGTAACGCTGTCGGCCACCCGAATGTCGACCAGCTTGGCCTGACCGAGGGTCAGGGTTCCGGTCTTGTCGATGACCAGCGCGCGCACGCGCGCCAGCGTCTCGATCGCCTTGCCGCCCTTGATCAGGATGCCGAGCTTGGCGGCGCACGAGAGCCCGGAGACGATGGCGACCGGCACCGCCAGGATCAACGGACAAGGCGTCGCCACCACCAGCACCGCCACCGCCCGCACCGGGTCGCCGGTGAACAGCCAGGCCGCCGCCGCCAGCACCACTGTCACGCCGAGAAACACCATGGCGTAGCGGTCCGCCATCCGCGACATCGGCGCCCGCGAGCGCTGGGCGGCTTCGACCAGGCGGATCACGCCGGCATAGGTGCTTTCGGCCGCCAGGTGCGAAGCCACCAGATCGAAGGCGTCGCCGACATTGGTGGTGCCGCTCAAGACCTGGTCGCCGGTCCGCTTCTGCGCCGGCAGCGATTCGCCGGTCAGCGCCGATTGATCGAGCACCGCCACGCCGGCGGCCACGGCGCCGTCGACCGGCACGACGTCGCCCTGCCGAATCAGCAGCCGGTCGCCGGGCCGGATGAGATCGAGCGCCACCTCCTCGAGCTGGCCGTCCCGGTGGCGGACGGCGGTGCGCGGCACCCGCGACAGCAGCGAGGTCATCTCGCGCCGGGCCGCCCGCTCGGCGAAGCTCTCGAGGAACTGGCCGCCGGCATACATCAGCGCGACGATGGCGGCGGCGAGGTTTTCCCCCACGACAAGCGCCGCGGTCATCGACAAGGCGGCGACTACATCGAGTCCGACATCCCCGCGGCGCAGACTGGTGACAATCTCCACCAGCAACGCCAGCAGCACCGGCAGGGTGACGGCGGCCCAGATCGCCCCGGACCAGCCGCTGGAACCGGCGAGCTTGGCGGCAAAGCCCACCAGCAGCCCCGCCGCGACGAGGCCGGCGAGCAAGGGCCGGAGAAACTTGAGCGCGCTTGCCATGGTCATGGCCGGACCCTCCACGCTTCGAGCGACCGCCGCCATGAGCAAGATCAAACACTTTTGGGTCGCTATGGACTTGATCCGGCAGCCAAATTCATAGAGATTGCGGCCAACATCATGGAGACTGCCATGGCCCTATCCGGCCGCCGCATCGTCTGGCTCAACGTCATTACCGTCATCAGCGCCGCCATCCTGATCGGCGCCGAGGTGTTTGGCGCAGCCTTCGCCGGCTCATGGGCGCTCGCCACTCTGTTCGACCTCGGCAGCGTCGGGCAGAGAATCCTCGACGGCCTGTTCGTGCTTTGCGGCATCGCCATCATGGCGCAGTTCATCCGCTCGGCTCACTTGATCGAGCCCTTCACCGTTCGCGTGTGAACGCGCCTCGCAACGAGCGGCCATTTCCAAAAAAGTTAAGGAAGTTTTTTCGCGTGGCGAACTAATTCGCTTGCATCGCGCGAAAAAAATGTTATTTCCACTGTGCCCAATTTCGCACGTGCCTGTGGCCGTGTGTCGATCGGTAGGTAGCCGGACAAGAGGCCGGCCAGCCGCCTGAGGTTAACGAGCTTCTTCTCTCCGGAGAGCAAGTAAGTTTCCTCAAGACATCTGATCGGCAGCCGGAGGCGAAACCGGCGCACTCTGCTCTCAGCAGGGGACGCGGCTTAAAGCAACGACGGAGCGGGCTTCTTTGGTCTCTGCTGGCCTTCCACAGCCAGCGACGGGTCACCGACGAGGCTTGTCCATCTTGCCAGCAGTGCGGCGGGGTCTCCCCTCCAA
>JBBRAL010000101.1:0-13796 GCA_038206805.1 Hyphomicrobiales bacterium
CAGGTTGCGCAGCTTCGCCTACAATATCCTGAAGTGCAATCAAACCGGCACGATCCCACAGGACCGCCTCGCCGCCGCCTTCGGCGGCCTCAAATCAATGCTGTCAATGACCTTCAGTAGAGAGCGTTGAACAGCCCTGCACCATATGGGTCGTGGAACTAGGCCGCCGGGCATAACACAGAGGAGATGGAGGCAAAATGAGCTGGCCTCCGCCTTGGGGTACGTTGGGCCGTCGACGATCAGAAATTGGCTTAGGGGCGAAAACCTACCCCCGACCGTCACTCCTCTTGAAATTCAGCTTTTTGGGGACAAGGCAAAGTTAGACGACGAACAATATGGAAGATGGCGGCTCCAACTCCGGGAGGCGTATGCGAAAGCAAAGGGCGAAAAGGAAAATCCTGAGACCTCTCCTGCTCAGACTCCTCTGAAGCCCTCCAATCTTCCCTTCATTTCGCTTGGGTCTCTTTTCAAAGGCCGCGAAAGATTCCTCGACGAGTTGCATACCGCGCTCACGCAAGCGGCGGACGTCGCCGTTGTCGGCAAAGTGCTGCATGGTCTCGGAGGCGTGGGCAAGACGCGTGTTGCGGTTGAGTACGCGCTGCGGCACGCGGCGGAATATACGGCGTCGCTGTTCATCGCATGCGAGACACCCGAACGGCTCAACACCAGTCTCGCCGCGCTCGTCGGAGCCGACGCGCTTGATTTGCTGCCCAAGGCGGCCCCGCAAGAAGAGACGAAAATTCTCGCCGTTCTGGAATGGCTCAAGCGCAATCCGGGGTGGCTGATGATCCTCGATAATGTCGACGACGCCAAGGCTGGCAAAGCTGTGGTCGATCTCCTGCCGCGGCTGCGTGGCGGTCGAGTTATCATAACTGGCCGGCTGAGAAATTTTCCGGCTTCCGTCCGCAAGCTCGAACTCGGAATTCTGTCGCCGGAAGACGCGCTCGATTATTTGTTGGAGTGCACTCAAGGGTACCGAATTACCTCGGCGAACGATCCCGCGTGCGCCAAAGAGCTTGTCACCGAACTTGGTGGCTTGGCGCTCGGCCTTGAACAGGCGGCCGCTTACATTTCGACCAAAGTTACCTCGTTCGAGAGGTACCTAAAGCTCTGGCGCGAAAGGCGCGAGACCGTGGTCAAGTGGTTCGACAAGGACCTCATGACCTACAACCATGACACAGGGCTTGCTGCGACATGGGCGACAACGGTCAAAAGCTTGCCGATCCACAGCCGGCGACTGCTGGAGCGGCTGGCGTTTCTCTCGCCTGAACCAATCCCAGATACCCTGCTTGACGCTGCAATTCCGGAAGATATTGCAGACTTTGACGCGCACGATGCGCGCGCAGGTCTGTATGCCTACTCGCTTGCATCGCCGGTCGAACTATCGGGGGCCGCGGCTGGCTTTGTAGTCCATCGGTTGGTGCAGGACTTCACTCGAATGGCAATGACTGAGGAGCGGCGCGACGACGCACTCCAAGAAGCCAGGCGTTGGATTGAGGTCGCCTGCGCAGACAAGCCCGTGAATGTGTGGGATTGGCGACACGACGACCTACTCAAGCCTCACGCGGTTGGTGTCGCCGACGCACGGATTGCGGCGGCGAAGCGAAAAGTGTCCCCAGATTCTCCGATATATGCAGAATTCGTATTGGATGTGTATAGGTACTTTGATCCCATGGTTGCCCGCAATATTATTCTAGAAACCACTGCCTCAGCGCGTAAGACATTAGAAAATACAATAGAAATGGCAAGGTTACTTGCTCTGAGCGCTGAGCTTAGTTTGAAGTATTTCCCGCACGAGACGCGAGACAAGTATGTCGGGTATCTCTTTGAAGCTGCGAGCATTTTTTTGAATTGGAAATACCACGAGGAATTTTCTTACGCGGCAAACACCGCGGCGCACTATATCGACATGAGTCGCGGGGGAGACATCAAAAGTTATTATAAATATATTTGCGTCTGCTCTGAAAGCGCAAACAAATTCGGTGATGTTCTATATTTTAAGATACGATTAATTGCGATGTTTGTCGACAATGCGTCAAGCGACTTACTTGGATTTATACGAGATCATCTTCCTGACGACGATGACACTCTTAGTTGGTGTAACTGGCGAATGTTAGAATTGGTGGCGCAGCACGCACGAATGAATGATGAGAAGGCCTTCATTTCGGAATGGATATGTATTTGTGGCGTTCTTGAGTGTCGTAAGGAACTGTGTTGGTCATTTGCGCTCGCGGCATACGTACTCGTTCTAGAAAGAAAACGATGGTTATCGCACCCGCTAGCTCAAGATGCGGTCGAGTTAATAGTTCAATCGTTATCAGATAACATCGCTGAAAAAACCGCAGCAATAAGAAACGCGTATTTAGAATGGAATATATTACTATTGAGGATAAAGATAATTAATCAACTATGCAGTCGTGACTATGCGATATTTGCGAATTGCAGCAATTTCATCGAGCGGTTTTCTGACAATGAAGACGTAGAAGTATCTGTTAATTTACTTGTAGATATCAGCGATATAATCGATATTCATATTTTGACAAAAGAAGTATTAAGATTGAGTAGTGAAATTGTCAAAAGAGGCGATCGAGATAGTTTGGCGCTTCGAAAATTACAAGTGGCGTATGCCACGCGCCTATTTACTGAGGGGCGCAGCGACGAGGCAATTCAAATTGTTACCGGGGCGTTTGATCACGCAAAGCAGTGGGCTATTTCAAATGAACACAAATCGGTGAAGCAGTTACGTGAATTGCTCGAAGGTTTCGGCGGGGCGTCGGCGTCCAATCTGGAACCGGCGGGCGATCCGGAATCGCGTGCGAGTAGAGCTGGCCGTGTTATTAGAGGAACGAAAATCTCCCTTATGCAAGATACAGCTATAGATGTCATTATTAATGCCAGAGGAAAGGTGTGTATATATATGAATGCTCCGCCGCCGAATGAGATCATCGGTATATCGTACATCAACAGGTATATTACCCTTCATTTTTTTGGAGGAGATTATTACATAATTGATACGGAAATGTCGGATGGCATCAATAGAAGTATTCGTGAAGCGGCAGCAGCAGGGAGTTGGTACGTATTTTTTATTAATCATGGTACAGCGATTAGCGGATGGTCGATCCCATGTGCGATAGATGATTGGTTAGAATAGGGCGAAGTGGTCGACTTTCCAAGGGCGGTAATGTTCCAAATTGCAGTCGTGTATATATGATAATGTCCTTTATCACGCAATGTATAGCTATCGATAAAATTGATTTCCGTCGTCACTCGATGATCCTGAAATCTAAGTATATTCAATTGTACCATTGTCTTGGTGTCGATTTAGAACGGTAAGTGGCTTATATATCAATTCATTGAGCAACGGAGCAAGGGCTCGATCTGTGGCTCCGATATCTTTTGCAATGCGTACGCGTTCGGAAATAATTCTTGTTTGCAAACTCAGATTTTCTAATTCTAGCCGTCTTCGTTCTGCGGAATCTCGGTACTCTGAATCCTTCTTTCGTTCATGGCGATCATTTAAATACTTGCGGAGAACCTCAAGGGGATTTAGGGTTCCCATAAACTCCCAAAAACCTGGCGAGTGCAGGCTAACAGCCGACAAGATGAGCTGTTCACCGCGCGGAACTGAAGATGCCAGTCCTTCGGGAGTGGGCGGCCAGTAGTTGTATCGCCTGCGTGAGCTGCCACGGGAAGCCAGAAGCCACCCGAAATCCGAAGCGAAGGGGTCTCGCAAAAAAGGAAAGTCGCGGGCTGCGCGGCGCGTTTGGTCAATCACCGTTTCAAACAATAAAATTGAATCGTATGCGCGCTTCAGATCGTTGAGGAAAGCTATTGCCGCTTCGACTTCGACCCCTCCATGTCCGTGAATCCTAAGATGGGCTTGCTCCGGCATAGGTGCTTCCTGCTAAAATCACGCAGTGGGCCTCGCGGGCCTTCCATTCGTCGTAACGCCCGTTTTGAGTGTTGTCGATTTGGGTTCTTTTATTCTTGATAACGTATTTTATCAAGACTTCCGCGCCAAGTTCAAATGCCGCGTCTAAGTGTCCGTCCCGGAACTTCTTGATTCCGATGAGTCGTTTATGATTCTTGTAGCGGCAGCGTTTCCTGATTCGAGGAGCTGCCGATGTGGACGATCGAAAACCGCGTCAGATACAATCGCGATCGTCTGCGATATCCGAGCGACTTGACGGATGCGGAGTGGGCGCAGATCGCGCCGCTCATTCCTCGGGCGCGCAGCGGTGGGCGCAGGCGCGAAGTCGACGAGCGCGGTCTGATAAACGGCATGATGTATGTGCTGAGCACGGGATGCCAATGGCGCTATATCCCTAAAGATCTGCCGCCCAAGAGCACGGTGTATCGCTATTTCTGCGATTGGAGCCGAGACAGAACCCTCGATCGCATCCATCACGCACTCTATGTCAAATGCCGCGAAAAGCTTGATCTCGAAGCTAGTCCGACCGCCTGCATCGTTGATAGCCAAAGCGTCAAGAGCGCGGAAAAAGGGGGGCCTGCATCGACCCGCCGGGCTTCGACGCAGGCAAACTGATCAAGGGAAAGAAGCGCCACGTTCTCGTCGACATGCGGGGGCTGCTGTTGCAGGCGCTGGTGACGCCGGCCAACGTCCAAGATCGCGACGGCGGCATCGCACTGCTGTCGACCTTGTTCGGACTGTTCCCCTTCCTCGAAAAGCTATTCGCCGACAGCGCCTACCAGGGCCCCGTTTTTCATACCGCGCTCGCGTCGGTCCTGCCGAACCTTCAAACAGAGATCGTCAAACGTTCCGACGTCGCCAAGGGATTTGTCGCGTTGCCCAAGCGATGGATTGTCGAACGCTCCATCGCATGGTTGAACCGATGCCGCCGTTTGGCCAAGGACTGGGAAAATCTCAACCTCAGCGGCCTCACTTTCCTCCGCCTCGCCTCAATCCGCATCATGCTACGAAAGCTCTGTAATTCGACGTGAAGTTATGGGACGGACTCTAAAGACGCGTCCGGGCACCGGACTTGGAGAGAGATTTGCCAGGCCCTCTCCCAGACCTCCTATTCCGCCGCGACGGGCAAATCGACATTGCCGCGCATTTTCGACGTCGCGCTTCGCAGGATTTGCCGGATGAACCCGTCTGTGACGCCGAAAAGCGTGGCGATCTCTCCGACCGACACAGCCTCTACCGAGCGCTCCCCCAGGATTTCCGCGGCGTTCTCCATCAGTGCGTCGCGATCGGCCGCGGGCATATCCGTGGTCTCGACCAGCTGACGAATGTCGGTCACGGAAACCGGCGAAACCAGCTCGTGACGCAGAGAAACCACGACAAACTCACGCGCGGTCAGCGTCGAGAAGGCATCGGAAAACATAAGCGCGGCTCCCGGGTTCGACGCCGCCACGCGGAAATCTTCGGCGTCGTCGTAGGCGACGTCCCTCGCCTTCTCGCGAAATCCGTCTCTGGTGGCGCTGAGCCGCAACCAATACATGCAGCCGACCAGGTAGGACTCCAGATCGCCGGTATATCCGTGATTCACCGGGCGGCCCGCCAACTGGTCGGAAAGACGCGTAAGGCTTTCTTCCCACATTTTTTGGAAAAGATCCTCGGCGTCCGCCCAATTGGAGTTCTTGCGCGCCATGCGGCGAAGTTTGGGCTCCAAACCAAGCGCCTTGAAT
Organism: Hyphomicrobiales bacterium; assembly: GCA_038206805.1. Taxonomy (GTDB): domain Bacteria; phylum Pseudomonadota; class Alphaproteobacteria; order Rhizobiales; family Xanthobacteraceae; genus Pseudolabrys. Next base: position 5,656 of record JBBRAL010000101.1, read on the forward strand.
ACCTCCACAACGTTCGCGAACATTTCGTCCAGGCGGGCGAAGTCGCCTGAGGCGAGAATTGCGACAATTGTCGCTTCGGAAGGATGCGACATGTGTAACGCTCCATGGATTCAGGGGCGAAACTCAAGATGTGCCCGCTAGGGTTAGGCCTGGGATTGGGTGGCGTAATTTGTTCCAATGGAGCTGACTTCCATGGACGGAAGCGGTTGGGCGGTGATCAGGAAGAACGAAAAGGCGGCGACGATGAGAGACTTGATCATGCTGCTTCTCCCGAGATGTTCGCGACGAGTTCCGCCACGCCGGTAAGATCGATGTCGTTGACCAGGTGCCATTGAAATACGGCGTTTCGCAGTACCGCAGGATATGTAGTCACCATAAAGCGGATATAAGAGATCGTTTCGTCATGAAATTTTTGCCTGTTGTAAATCGACAACATGGCGACGTGTACCGTCGGCTCCAACGGGTCAATCGTCAACGCTCTTTGCGCGAAGTCATGAGCTTCTTTGTACCGGTTATCGGCGCAGAGGATCGCGGCTCGGTTGACAAGGGCCTTCGCATACTCGCGGCCGGAGAGTTCGATATCGCCGTCGGAAGCACCGTACGCCTTCTTGAAAAGGCCAGCCTTCGACTCGGGGTCCAGGACTCCCTGGGTGTTCCCGAAATGGCAAAGCGAAGCCAGTCGGTTGCCGCGATTGTCCTGGTCCCAGTCGGGGTCTTGTTCAAGAAGCTCAAGGCTTACGGGGTAGTTGCCGTTGGCGTGCTCAGCCTGCGCCCGCGCCAACAGGCTTGGCGGAACCCGGTGCGCCGGAAGCTGGGAGTTCTTGTTCAACTGCCAGTTTTTCCGCTTGAGAGCGGTGTGGGGATCAAAGACCATCTTTGCACCCGTTAGAGGTGAGACAGAAGGGGGGGTGCGTGGCCAGGAGCGAGCTGCGGCCCGCTCCTGACCACGCTGTCAGTAGGCGTTCTGGGCGAAGAGAAGAAGGCCGATCAGAATTGCGGCTCCGACCATGTGAATATCCTCCATCGGGGTGAAAGCCTGCCGTTGCTTGGTAAGCCGGCAGACATGGGAGAACGGGAGTGGTGGCAGAAATTTTTTTCTGCCACCACGGCACCGCTACGCCAGCATCAGCGGCAGGGGCGGGATGGGCGGCCACGGGAAGGGCGGAATAGGGAAGGGCAGCCAGGGGAAGGGGAAAGCGATCATGTCAGGTGCTCCATAGGTTCGGTGTCGTGAGGGCCGGCTCTCAATTTGATGAGCCGCCAGTCCGCCGAAACGAAATTCTTCCGGAAGAAAATTTCTCGGCGACGCGCTTGTCGCGATGTCTCACAAGAGGATAGCCACGGCGGAAGGCCGGCCTGCGATAGCGGCAAGGGCAAATGTCGTGAGAGCCATAAAAAACGCCTGCCGCGATTTCGCGCGGTTGCGAAGCTCACCTCAGGCGCGACGGGATCACGGGTTCGGCAATACAGCGGCACCAGCCAATCGGGCATGCGTGCTCGCCGGGATGACCAATGGCCGGAGGCCTGGCGTAGGAAAACCGCTTCCCGTTGTTTTTCGCGCAGTCGGCGCAAACGTCGCTGTCACCGGCAGATCGCCAGACGAAAGTCTCGCAGCCGACGCTTTGCGCGCGTTCGCGCTCGAACCGGCCTACGCTTGTGAACTTCGCGCGCATCTCCGCCGCGTAGCGGGCTTCGTCCGCCGTGATTTCCTCAGGCGCATGCTTTTTCCTGTTCCGCTTCGGCGGTCGCGCGCGCTTCCATATTTCTGGGTCGCAACCTTCAGGCACCAGGATGGCAAACAACGGCCGTACCGGTGAGGCCTTGGGGGCCGAGCGGAAGAAGAAGCGCGAGAACCAACTCATCCAGCTAGTCACCATCGTCCATCATGCCGCAAATTATGCATCGGACCCCGTTCCAACCGGTCACCCCGCAATTCGGGCAGTCCCAACTTGGATGAAGCCGGTCACCCATGGAACGACCGCCCACAAGGCCGCTCGGACCCCGAAGGATCAGACGATGCTCATCGCCGCCGATAATTGTTAGGCCAGGACCCAAAGTCAGGGGCTTACCACGTTGCTCCGGTTCTCGATTCTTTTCATGGTAAGAGGCGACGAACGCAACAAGTGCAGCGCGATGTCGAGGCTTAAGTAAATTATCTTGCTGGGCAGCAAGTAGTAAATTAACAACGTTGTCTATTTTCCTGTCAGTTAAATACCCGTCGCACAGTATACGCGCTTTCGGAGCGCGCTCGATGAGTGTTTCTAAGACATTTTGAATCAATGGCGAAGGCCGGAAAATTGCATTACTCTTTTTCGCGTTACAGCTCCTATGAGCAGGCAACCAATTAACAAAAGAATTCACGTTAAAATCAGACGGTAAACCCAAAAATGTGGTCTCTTCTGCGAGAGATGCGGCGTCAATTGTTTCGGGTATGACGTGATCAATTTCCGTTTCTGCTAGCGTAATGGGCTCACCGCATAACCAGCATTTTTCCTTGTGTACCGTGAAGACGGCGTACCTTTCTGCGTGGGAGAAGCGGTAAGAGCTCAAAGGTCGTATCCGTTAAATCGCGATCCGTTCGACCTCGTCGAGCGTGATTTCGTCGCCGGTCCGGTCGTAAAGCTTCGTCGTCTTCGGACTCTCGTGAGCCGCCATGGCCTGGGCGTTTTCGAGCATGCCGCCGTTTTCGAGATAGGCGGTGATGCCCGTGGCGCGAAACGTGTGGCAGCAGATATCAGCGTCGAGCCCGGCGTCGCGCGCGCGCCGGCGGATCATACGGTAGACGTCGATCCTGTGCATCGCGGTTTCGGTCAGCTCGCCGGTGCGCCCGCGAGCCGAGCGGAAGAGAGGACTCTTTTTCGCCTCGGCGATCTTCGCAGCTTCCAGGTACGCGTCGAGATAGGCTTCGAGGTTGTGATGCGCCGGCATTTCGTGGCGCTTGCCGCCTTTCTCGTGGAGGCGCACCCACCAGCGCTTGCCCTGGCCGTAATAGTCCTCGACGCGCATGGCGACGGCCGCGCCGACGCGCGCGAACGAGTAGGCCATCACGGCGATCAGCGCCCGGTCGCGCAGGCCGACGACCGTCGATACGTCGATGCTGTCGAGCAAGTGACGAGCTTCGGCTGGCGTCAGCACCGACGTCTTGCCACGCTTGATGACATGCTTCGGCCCGCGCACGGCATGCGCAGGGTTAAGCGCGATCACCTGGCCGACAACGAACCAGTCGAACAGCATGCGCACGGCGGCGAGGTGCTGCTTGACCGTCGGCTTTTCATGCGTCGCGCCGAGCGCCTTGAGATACGCGCCGACATGGAACGGCTCCACCTCGACGAGATCGGCAATGCCCTTGGTCTCGCACCAGGCGAAGAAGCTGAGACAGGCGCGGCTATACGCCGCGCGCGTGTTGTCGTTGGCGATCGAGGCGAAGAAATTGGCGTAGCGCCTGGCGGCCTTGTCGCCGGCGTCGGCGACGAGCTTCGGCACGACGATCGCGCGGCCGAACGGCTCCGGCCTGGTGACGGCCGTCGCCGCGCCCGGATCGATCACCGTCAGCTCCCTGGATTTTTCGTCGCTGGCCATGCCCCTCGCTGCGGGCATTAGTGTAACATAACATCCTTTGAGCTGGCTCAACTGCCGCACCGAAACCCTCCGCAAATACGTGGGCATTTGTTGGAAAATAATGGAGCTTCAGATGCGAGCACTTGTCCATCTTGCGGTACATGTTTTTTTGTGGAGGGACTCGCAGATATTGTTGTTGCGAAGAGCTAATACGGGCTATATGGATGGATTATACAGTGTTCCGGCGGGTCACGTGGAATTCGGAGAACGCGCTGTCGCAGCGGCTGCCCGCGAGTTGTACGAGGAGTGTTGCCTAGAAGTTCAGGAGCAGCATCTAATTTTCGCCGGTGCGGTCCATCGACATACCGACGGCGAGCCGAATGATCGAATTGACCTTTTCTATAACTGTTCAAATTGGGTCGGCGCACCTCAAAACGGAGAACCGGGAAGGTGTGAGGCTTTGCTGTGGGCCTCGACAAATTTACTACCGGTGGAAATCGTTCCATATATCCGAGCAGCTATCCTTCAATCGTGCAACACCGCGCCATGGTACATAGAATTTGGTTGGGCATAGGGATGGCACGATACAGACGTGGGAATTTGGTCATCTAGTTGAACTCTGTCGACCTGCCCTTCCATTAGGCTTTCGATTATTATGAGAGCCCGAAGATATCCCCGATTCGGGGTGTTTTGCCTACTCTTGCTGTTACTTTTGATACCGTGCCTTTAGAAGAGCATCTGGCGACAAGGGGACATTGCGGCCGAAGAGCAGCGGTTTCGCGTAGTTGGTTATGATAATTTTCAGATCACCACGGTACGATCCAACTGCAATAGCGATGCTACGAAGAACAAGAGAAAAGTGTCTTCTTTCAGTCGCTAAGCATGCGACCAACGCTAACGACCCTGATCCCACACCGCTGTGGGATGTACCTCCATGGGTCGATGACAATTGACCCCTCCGGGAAATCAAAATCGACAAAGTCGGGATGCTTTGTTCCAATAAAAAAAATGCTGGCCGGATAGCTTGGTACAGGCAGTCCTACGTCCACGTATGGATCATACATTTCGACGTGATGGCCGCGCTCATCCAATAGGTTCTTAAGCAGCATGGCAGGGCTGCCGACAGTTATGTTCGTTTCCGGCTTAAACGATTTGCCCAAAATAACTTTGCGTATAGGTATCGCGCAATGGGGTTCGTGTGCTTCTATCAACTCGGCGAGCCATATTGTTTGATTTTCACGTGCAATCATGAGACTCTCGAACAAGTCGTAGCTCAAGTCGAGCTCACGCGCGAGCCAAGATAAGGCAATATTGTCACGCGGATGACAACCACCACCGTCCCCCATACCTCCCGCTAAATATTTTGAACTAATGATGCGCTTGTTTGCAAGCGCCAAAGCAGTGGTTATCGCATCTACGTCCGTACCAGGAATCCGGTGACAGATTTCCATCCACGTATTAGCAAAAACAATTTTCATGCTGATATAGGTATTATATGCGACTTTGATCGCCTCAGCATTTTCAATGCTCGTGCAAAAAATGGGGGCATCTAATACTGTCATATAGAACTCTTCGACACGCTTCGCCGCAATACCGTCGTTTGCGCCGAGCAACACCATCTCGGGATAAAGAAAATCTCGCATCGTTGTGCCCATCGCAATAAAAAACGGATTGTAGCAAAATTTTACATGTGTACACAGTATAGGGACAATATGTTTCCGTATCGTACCGGGAAGAACGGTCGATATTACTACGACAATACGGTCCTCGTTAATATCATAGATTTGTTCCGACAGGTCGCACAGGCCGGTCGTCAGCCATTGATAGATGAAGTCGTTGCGCTCTTTCGGAAGTCTGGTTATTCCTTCATAAGGCGTCTCATGAGGAGTCTGGATTGCCACAAATATTATTTCGGAGTGCACAACGAGTTCACGTAAGTTGCGGGCGAATTTAAGTTTGCTGGCTCTAAGTATTGGTTCGATGGATGCTTCACCGTTAGGCCCTGCTTCTTTGTAACGGACGTGTTCCTTCTGCATGACATCCGAGTTGAGGTCATAGCCCATCACATCATGGCCTTTAATGTCGATGGCGAGGGCGCAAGGAAGGCCGAGTTTTCCGAGCCCCAGGAAGCCTATTTTCATCGGAGTATTCCTTCTGCTTTTTTCACTCACGCAGACAGCTGAAGGCGCATCTTTTCGACAGCGCAACTGCGTGCGCCTAGAAAGTTAATTATAATTGGTGAGATCGAGGCGGCGGCCCGCCGAAAAAAAAGGGGTGCGCGGACACAATGGCGCATGACAGCAAGATAATAGTAGAAATGCAATTTGCGTTGCACCTTCTCTAAAATGAATGTTTTAATATACTATTTGAGGTTGCGATGAGTCGTTCCTTTTCAGCTATTGTCTGCTCATGTCGTAAGGACAAAGGAGAGGTTTTCGGCAGATAGGTGTTTGAATCTAAGAACGGTCCCCAAAATCTGTATAAAGTGATTACACCCTCGCGTGCATGCACTCTGTGTATTATCTCGGACGAGAGAGACCCTATATCTCCCTCCTTTACGGAGCGTCGATATGAATTAGAAACTAAACACATCTCGTCTCTCCTAAAACTCACTATGCAATCTTTATCAGTAAATTTCCTTGATATTTTATAGGTAACATAGGCACCATCTATGTGCGGGACAAACTCGAAAATCTCGTCCTGAAATGTACCTCTGAATACAAACGTATCTATATTCTGACCATGTGAGTGAATTTGGTCCTCTCCGTTGGATGATAGATATACATGCAGACCAATTGAGCTTCTATTTATTTCACCAAGCGGGAACCGTACTGCAGTTGCGACATTGGAGGCTTGAGCAGGTGAATTGGCGAACTTGATTATATTGTCTTTGCATACGGACATTAATGTAGGAGCGTCACGTTTGTCGAAGGCTGCATCGATATTGTTCAATAGAATAGTCGAGATTGTGTTTTTAGGGCGTGGTCGTTTAACCGTGTATACCTGTGTCATCCCAGCCTCCCCGGGAAATAATATAAATTCATATTTCAACGTACGGTGCTTCACAGGGTGTCCATTACGTGCCACTCAGGAGGCGATATTTGGATGTAAAAGCTAAATTATTAACTTCACATCTTTCGCTTCAAGACAATTCCACTGTTAGCTTGCACAACGCCTGTGCTTGTCTTTATGTAGCTCTGCACTCCGCGAAGGGTGCCTCCGCCGTCAAAAACTTGCAACAGAAAGGTCCCGCCGCCCCATATCCGTTGAGAAAGCGGAGAGTACCGCAAGATAATGTGATTGGAAAGCGTTTCGCCCGTGATCCGAAAGATGCGCCTGCTTTCGCGATCGGGATATTTGTCGACGGCTGCGAATACCCCAGATATAGCATGTCCTTTTTGTTGAATAGAAATTTCGAATGAAAACGTAGCATCTCCCTCAAATAGTGAACCGTTCCATTCGCCAGAAACGTCAACTCCTTTGTATATTTGGGCTTGATACCATGGTATGGCCACATCTTGTATGACCCATTTCAAGACCCAGAGGAGTCCGGCAGTGAGTACCCCCGCTACCACTCCGATGAATATCTCAATCATTACTTGACACCTCCATTGACTGAATTGACTGAATAGTTTCTATAACGCGCCGATGTCCCGATCGGCATCTGGTTCATTACGGAAATGATTTAATCGCGACGAGGTAGTTGCGATGGATGATCCGTGCAACCTAGAGTGCCGAATGTGCGTCGGGTTAATAAGGTCGGTACTCCCAGCAAGAGCATTGTGGTGTACTTATAATCGTACACTGCGCTGAAATTAGAAGTCTAGGACATGGTTCACGCCATGTGTCGAAGCCTACAGTATAATCCGCTCGACCTGATCGAGCGTGACCTGATCATTGCGCCGATCGTAGAGCTTGGTCGTTCGCGCGCTTTCGTGCGCCGCCATCTGCTGCGCGTATTCGAGCAGCCCGCCGTTGAGCAGATAGACGGTGATCCCCGTCGCCCGAAACGTGTGACAGCCCAGTTTCGTGATGATCCCGGCGGCGATCGCACGTCGCACGATCATCCGCCGCGCATCCTGCCGCGCCATCCGCGCCGCCGTGAGGGTTTTGCGGCCGCGGCCGCCGAGGGTGCGGAACAGCGGCGACGCTTTATCGAGCTCGCCGCCTTCCGCTTGGCGCAGCGCTGACAGATAGGCGTCGAGATAATGCTCGAGCAGGTGGTGCGCCGGCATTTCGTGCTGCTTGCCGCCTTTCTCGTGCAGCCGCAGCCACCAGCGCTTGCCCTGCGGATAATAGTCCTCGACGGTCATGGCCAGCGCCGCGGAGACGCGGGCGAACGTGTAGACCAACAGGGCGATCAGCGCGCGATCGCGCAGCCCGACGATCGTCGAGACGTCGATGGAGTCGATCAGCTTTTTGGCCTCGTCGCCGTCGAGCACCGGCGTCTTGCCTTTCTTGACCACGTGCTTGGGGCCGCGCACCGCGGCGGCGGGATTGGGGCCGGCAAAAACCTGGCCGACGATGAGCCAGTCGAACAGCATGCGGATCGCGGCGAGGTGCTGCTTGACCGACGGCTTTGC
>JBBRAL010000102.1:0-13580 GCA_038206805.1 Hyphomicrobiales bacterium
ATGTGCGCGAAGCTGTACGGAACACCGAATAACGATCTCAGTTCCTTCTTCGTAACCAGTTTCTGTGTCATCGGACACTCCCTTCGAAAAGGGAGCACCGCGATGCTCGCCAGAAAACCAGCTAGCGGGCGGGGCCAAACATAGCGGCAAATGGCTACACGTACAACGTGCACATAGCTGCACATAGCTGCTCTCAGGCGGCGTCAAGCAACCTGCCGTCCCCGGACTTTTTGAGCAGCGCCGAGAGATAGCGTTCCCATTGCCCAACAGCTTCGCGCATTTCATCCATATAGAGCGCGCGGTTGTACACATCGGCGACGGCCGTAATTACACCAGCCGATTGCAAGGTGCCGAGCTTGTGGTTCAGCAAACGCTCGACAATGTGGGGCGGCACCTTCAGCTCGGCGAGCTTGGTGGCAAACGTCCTGCGAAGGTCCAAGAGCTGCCAGGGAGCAATTTGACAGATATCCTTGAGCTCCCATTTCGCTTTCCCTGAGCCGTTCCACGGGCTGACCATATCCCGACCGGGAAACAGCAGATCGGTGGTGTCGTATCGCGGAATAACCTCAAGAATGTCGGCCGTAAGGTCTCCATAAGGAAAGCAGTGCTGCGTGCCGTTTTTGGTTTCCGGCAGCGTTATGGTCCGCTCCTCGGCATCGATGAAGGTACGGCGACAGGAAATCATTTCGCCCCATCGCGTTCCCCAGAGAAGCGAAAGTTGAATGGCAGTGCCGAAGGGGTATCCAACCTCCTCGGTCGCTTTCCATACCTCGGCAATCTCGGCCTTCGACAAAACGCGCTTGCGGGGAATGTATTTTGTCGGCGACTTTAGACCTTCCATCGGCGAGTGCTTGATGTATCGCGGCACACACCACCGCAAAAATATGCGGATGTACTTGAAGACGTGAAAGGCCTCGCCCGGCACGCGCTTTGCCAACTCGTCGGTGACCTTCGTGATGTCGTGATGAGTGATCTCGTCAAGACGCTTGTGCTGCAGTGGCTTGGCAAAGTAGCGGTTGATCACACGTTTGATCTGATACTGCGTCTTCGGCTTCATGGTTGGAACGTGGATGGCATAGAATTGCTGTATGGCGTCGCCGAACTTGGGAACCTCGATCTTCGGTTCGACAGGCGAGCCGAGAAGCACGAGGGCCTGCTTGCGGGCGATGGCGAGAGAAACAGCCGGGTAGCGGCCGATGCGCGTGCGCACGCGCTCGCGACCTCTGATCACGATCCAGGTCTTGCGATTTTTCCCCACGCGAATTCCGAACGCGGGAGTTGTTTCATCAAAGTACGTTCCCGGCTCTTGCAGCCGTGAGACGACGATATCGGTTAGATGCGTGACTGGCATTTTTGGCTCCAATTTGGCTCCCAAATCACGCGCGTAGAGGCGCGTAAGTGTGGGTTGCCTTGTGTACGTTGTGGAGCCGAAAATTCAGAAAAGCTATGCAGTCACAGGTGCTTGGCGGTCAGCATGTGCAGCTATGGGTCGCGCTGCAATTTTTTATTTTTCGATTGGGAAGCTGCCGTTCTACCATTGAACTACGCCCGCGCGTTTCGACAATAGCGAGTTGCGAGGGTGAGCGGCAAGCGCTCTCTCACCCCTTAAAATGCTTGCTTAGCTTCAAGCTCTGCGCCTGGTAGTTCGAGCCGATGCCGGAGCCGTACAGCTTGTCCGGCCGGCCGATCATCTTCTCGTACACCAACCGGCCGACGATCTGGCCGTGCTCCAGCACGAACGGCACTTCGCGCGAGCGCACTTCAAGCACGGCGCGCGCGCCCTTGCCGCCGGCGCCGGCATAGCCGAAGCCGGGATCGAAAAAGCCGGCATAATGCACGCGGAATTCCCCGACCAGCGGATCGAACGGCACCATCTCGGCGGCGTAGTCGGGCGGCACCTGCACAGCTTCCTTCGACGCCAGGATGTAGAATTCGTTGGGATCGAGGATCAGGCTCTTGTCCGGGCGCGCCTGCATCGGCTCCCAGAAATCCAACACGGAATAGCCGGCGCGCCGCTCGACATCGATTAAGCCGGTGTGGCGCTTGGCGCGATAGCCGACCAGGCCGCCGGGCCCAAGACCGGATAAATCCACGCCGACCGCCACGCCTTCGCTCACATCGGCGTCGTCGGCATCGACCAGCCGTTCGCGCGCGTGCAGTTCGCGCAGTGCTTCGCCGCCGAGCAGCGCATGGCCGCGGCGGAAACGGATCTGCGACAGCCGCGAGCCCTCGCGCACCAGCACCGGGAAGGTGCGCGGCGAAATCTCGGCATAAAGCGGACCGTGATAACCCGGCTCGACCCGGTCGAAGCCGCGCAGTTCGTCAGCGATCACGCGGGTGAACACGTCGAGCCGTCCGGTCGAGCTTTTCGGATTGGCGGCGGCGGAAATGTCGTCGGGCAGCGCCAGGCTTTCCAGCAGCGGCACGATATAGACGCAGCCGGTTTCCAGCACCGCGCCGTCGGTGAGCGCGAACTCGTGCAGCTTCAATCCATCGATGCGCCGGGCGACCGTGGTCGAGCCGGGCAGGAAGCTGGCGCGCACGCGATAGGCCACGTCACCCAGCCGCAGATCGAGGCTGGCCGGCTGGATCTGGTCGGGTACGAATTCGGTGGCGGGCAGAATCCCACCATCGGCGGCGAGCGCCGCGATCATGCGGTCGGGCAGAATGCCCTTGTCCTCGATGGCGAATGAAAGTGGCACGGTTGCTCCCACCCCTCTCCGTCATCCTGAGGTGCGAGTGAGCGCAGCGAGCGAGCCTCGAAGGATGCCGGGTACTGAATCACGGGCCGTCGCCCTTCGAGGCTCGGCAGCTTCGCTGCCTCGCACCTCAGGGTGACGGATTTCCGATCTAACCCGATGAGTGGCTTGACGGGAAGCCGTGGCTCCCGCTACAAACGCTTTATCCCGTGGTCATTTGAGCCGGCCGGCTTGCAGCCACGTTAAATAAATCGCTAAAAGGCCGGGGACGCGTGTGCCCGGCCGAGAATTTTTCTCCGGCCGGTTTTTTGTTGGCCATCGCTATTGGCCGCAGGAGAGCCACATGCCCGCGTCGTCCAAAAAGACCTACCGCCCCGAAACCCGGCTGGTTCATGCCGGCACGCTGCGCTCGCAATTCCACGAGATGTCGGAGGCGCTGTTCCTCACCCAGGGCTACAAATACGACAGCGCCGAGGATTGCGAAGCGCGCTTTTCCGGCAAGATCCCCGGCTACGTCTATTCGCGCTACTCCAACCCGACCATGGATATGTTCGAGCAGCGCATGGCCGCCTTCGAAGGCGCCGAGGCCGCGCGCTCGACCGCCACCGGCATGGCCGCGGTCACCACGGCGTTGATGGGCCTGGTGCGGGCGGGCGATCACGTGGTCGCCGCCAAGGCGCTATTCGGCTCCTGCCGCTGGGTGATCGAGGAATGGCTGCCGCGCTTCGGCGTGCCGTGTACGCTGGTCGACGGCAAGGATCTCAAGGCCTGGAAGAACGCGGCGCAAAAAAACACCAAGGCGTTCTTCTTGGAGACGCCGACCAATCCGGTGCTGGAAGTCTATGATATCGCCGCGGTCGCCGAGATTGCACATAACGCCGGCGCCAAGCTGGTGGTCGATAATGTGTTCGCCACCCCGCTCTACCAAAGCCCGCTCAAGTTCGGCGCCGACTGCGTGGTCTATTCGGCGACCAAGCACATCGACGGCCAGGGCCGCGTGCTCGGCGGCATCATTCTGGCGTCCGAGAAATTCATCATGGACCACGTGCATCAGGTGTTGCGCCAGACTGGACCATCGCTGTCGCCGTTCAATGCCTGGGTGCTGCTCAAGGGCCTGGAGACCTTGCCGGTGCGGGTGGCGCGGCAGACCGAAACGGCGGGCGCGGTTGCGAGCGCCCTCGCCGGCCACAAGAAAATCACCCGGCTGATTTATCCCGGCCGCAGCGACCATCCGCAGGCCGATATTATCGCCAGGCAGATGACGGCCGGCTCGACGCTGTGCTCGTTCGAGATCAAGGACGGCAAGCAAGGCGCCTTCCGTTTCCTCAACGGCTTGCAGCTGATCGGCATCACCAACAATCTCGGCGATGCCAAAAGCCTGATCACGCATCCGACCACGACCACGCATCAGCGGCTGACGCCGGAGCAGCGCGCCGAACTCGGCATTGGCGACGGGCTGGTGCGGTTCTCTGCCGGACTCGAACACGCCGACGACCTGATCGAGGATCTGCTGACCGCGTTGGATAATGTGTGAGCTCTGCACCGTCGCCCTTCGAGGCGCGCAACAGCGCGCGCCTCAGGATGGCGGAAAAAGGTCGGAGCGCGCTCGATCGTGCCTTACGGCACCAGGTTGGGAAACGCCGTCGCCGACACGACCGGCCGCCGCGCGGCCTCGGCAATCGCCAGCCCCAGGCCCTTGGCCATGCAGCCATAGCTCCAGTCGTTCATGTGCAGCCCGTCGGGCGACACGAAAGTCTCGAAGCCAAGGTGATCGACATCGCGCCAGCGCTTCATCACATCGAAGCGGCGGAACAGGTCGACACCCTCCCGCTTCGCTGTCGTGGCGATCAGCTCGACCATGTGCTCGGCTTCCGGCTTCACGATCACCTTGGGCGCAAACTGCGGGTCGATCAGCACGACGTCGGCGCCGGCGGCACGGATAATATTTAGACCGTTGCGGATCGCATTGCCGTGATCGGTCGCCGGATGATCGCGGATCACCGAATTGGTGCCAAGCTGCCACAACACCAGGTCGGGCTTGACCGCGACCACGGCCGCATCGAAACGCTTGAGCATGTCGCCGATTTCTTCGCCGCCGACACCGCGATTGATGACCGTGACCGGATGCCCGTTGAATTGCTCACGCAGTTCGGCTTGCAGCCGGTTGGGGTAATTCGCCGCCGGCGTACTGGCGCCCGCGCCCCAGGTGGACGAAGAACCGATGGCAACGATGACGATCGGCTCGGCCGCCGCCAGCTTTTGGGCGACGCGCGACAACGGATTGGCAAGCCGCAGCAAGTCGAGCGGCGCATCGCACGATGGCGTCTCGGCGCGCGCCGGCAATGACGACAGCAGACCGGCGGCGAGCGCGGCGATGGCAATCGGCCTTAGCGCCCGACAGGCGAGAACGTGAACTTGCACGGCAGTACTTCCCCAGCCCTTGTTATTTCTCTTCGCACGATCGTCTCGAAAACCGGCTTCCGATCTTCAGGATCATGCGCTAGCGGCTACCCTCGGTATGCGGCTCATCGGGCTTGGCCGCCTCGATCACAAGTCCGGCCAGCAGTCGCCCAATACAATCGTGAATACCTTCCGCTATGTCTAGTTTCTTCGTCGCCGAATTCAAGTCGAAAGTGCCCAAATCGGCCCATAACTTCATGATACTGAACCGATCGAATAGTGGTACTTCTTGCTGCACTGCAACCCAACGCATGTCTTCAGCGTAACTACCCAGGGCGATCATTGATTCCGTGCGTGGACTATACTGGGCATTGACAAATACAACGTCGGCGCCTGCGGAACGGGCAATATTTATACCCTTATCGAGCGCCTGGCTGAATTGATCTAAGTCAGTTCCTTGCATGGCATCCACGGTTCCGGTCTGCCAGACCACAAGCGCGGGCTTTGCCGCGGCGAGCGCCGCCGGCAGCGCGTTTACCATGTCGGCGGCGCTGCGCCGCGCCTTCACATCGGTCGCCAGTTTGACCTCGACGCCGGGCAGCAGCCCGGTGAGCGCCTGCGCCAGCCGCGCCGGATAGGCATTCTTGGCGCCGCCCGGCCCGGGCAATTGCGAGGAGCCGGCGCCGAGCACCAGAACGTTAAGCCGCTTGGCGGCAATCGCGCGGGCGACCTGCGGCAGCGGAAAATCCCGCTCAAGCAGCGGCTGGGCTACGCGGCAGACGGCCGGGATCTCGGCCAAGGCCGCCGATGGGGCCGCCGATGGGGCCGCCGGTTCGGCCGGCCAAACCGGCTCCGGCATTGCCAGCATCAGCAATGCCGGCAGGAACAGTAAACGCCTCATCATACGCCGCCCCCCGCGTATCCCGGCTCGGTCGAAGGCGGACGCGGTCCCGGTCCTTGCCGTTCCAGGCGTCTATACCACGAAATCAAGGCGGCCACGCCCACCATGATCGCGATGCCCACTGCGCTGACCAGGATGTGCATGTAAAGGCGGTTGGATACTTCGGTGAACACGAAATGGCCGGCAAACGCCAGGAATACGCCAAGGCAGAAGACTTCCAGCGAATGCCGTCCGCACACGATCGCCGGCCAGAACAGGCGCCACTTCAGCGGCGGCCAGTCGCTCGGCACGAACCACACCGTGATCACCGCCAGCGACAGGAAATGCAAAATGCGCAACACGTCGAGATTGGTCTTGTCGATCGGATAGATTGCCACGCCGACGAATTTCGGAACAAAGGCGCCGAGACGCGGAAAATACCAGCTCATCGCAATCGCAAACGCGAACACCAGATAGGCGATCGCCAAACCGATCACGACCGGCGAATTGATCCAGCGTGACAGCCGTTGCGCGCCGCCGAGCGCGCACCAGGCGCCGAACACGAACAACAATTGCCATGCGAAGGGATTGAACACCCAGGTGCCGCTCGGATAGGCCGGAATGTTCCAGCCAAATGTCCACATCAGCGCGTAGAGTCCGGCCGAAACGATGAGGGCGAACGAGGGTGAACGCAACAGCAGCCACAAGATCGGCGAGAACAAGGCCAGCAGCACGATGTAGAGCGGCAGCACGTCCATGTTCACCGGCTTGAACTTCAACAGCAGCGCCTGAAGGATGGTGATGTCGGGGTTCTTCATGAAGTCGAGCATTCCCATCTCTTCGGTGTAGAGCGGGTTGTCGAACGAGTGCACGACATAGGCGATTTCGGCGAGATAGATTGCAAACAGGAATACGTGCGCCACGTAGATCTGCCAGGTGCGCTTGAGCACGCGGGCGGTGGCGACCAGGAAGCCGTGCGTCGTCATGGCGCGGCCGTAGACGAAGGCCGCGGTATAGCCGGAGATGAAGACGAAAATCTCGGTGGCGTCGGAAAAGCCGTAATTGCGGATGGTGATCCAGCTCACCGCATTGGACGGGATATGGTCGAGGAAGATCAGCCAGAGCGCGATGCCGCGGAACAGGTCAAGCCGCAGATCGCGATCAGTTGATAGTTTGACCATAAACGGCTTTTCTTTCGCACGGCGTTTCGGCCATAATCCCAGGGCAGCCGAGTTTAACAAGCCCGGTCGGCGAACTGATGTAAGGATATAGATGTACCGCGCGGTAACCCGCAAGATTGAAGTCACGGTGACGCCGCGCTTTGTTTCGGAGCGGTCGTCGCCGAACAACGGCTATTTCTTCTGGGCCTATACCATCGACATCGCCAATCTCGGGTCTGAGACAGTGCAACTCAAGACGCGGCATTGGCGCATCACCGATGCCTTGGGGCGGCTGCAGGAGGTCAAGGGGCCGGGCGTGGTCGGCGAGGAACCGGTGCTCAAGCCGGGCGAATCGTTCGAATACACCAGCGGCGTTCCGCTGCCGACGCCGTCCGGCTTCATGGCCGGCAGCTACGGCATGGTGACGGCCAAGGGCGAGCATTTCGATATCGAGATTCCCGCCTTTTCGCTCGACTCCTCGCATGATGTGCACACCATCAATTAGAAATTTTCCGGCAAGCAGCCCTTGAACCGATCGAGCCCCTGGCGCGGCAACACCGCCAGCACGGCGCCGTCTGCCGCGAAATCCTGCAAGGCTTCGACGCGCGCTCGCGGCAGTGCGACGCAACCGCCGGTGCCCCTCGCTTCCGGCACGCGGACATGAATGAAAATGCACGAGCCGGCGCGGGCCTTGGCGTCGGTCGGATAGTCGACCAGCAGGCCGCGTGTGTATTTCACGATACGCCACATGTTCTCGCCATGCACTTTCCAGCCGACCTTGGCGCGCGAGGTGATGGTATTGTAGTCGGGCGAGCCTAGGTCATCGACGCAAGTGACGCCGTCGGTGAGGTGCAGATAGTCGGCCCGGTTCGCCGGCAGCGTTCCGAAGCTCCTGCCGATGCGGTAAATGCCGGCTGGGACGCGGTTGTCGCCTTCGATCTTGATCGGCTCGCCCTTGCCGGCGGATGCGCGGAAGAAATACGACCACGCCATGCCGGCCGTGCCGATCAGCGCCGGTTCGGAGACAGACACCGCGCGCCACGGCTGCGCCGGCGTGGCGCGTTCGTAGAGCCGCGCGCGCGCCTCGCTGGTAGTGAAATTGTCGGCGGTGACCAGCACCAGCCGGCGCGCCTCGCCGAGCGGCTGCGGACAATTTTGCGCCGACGCGAGCTGTGGCGCGATTAATAGAAACATGAACAGAAACCCACTCGTTCCCGCGCAAGCGGGAACCCAGAGTTTTTTCCGACTGGATTCCCGTTTACGCGGGAATGAGCGGTGTTCCATCAATTCTCTTTGGCCTCGATCTCGCCCGGCGCGAACAGATAAGTCGCGCTGCAGAATTCGCAGGTGACGGAAATCTTGCCGTCCTCGACCATATGATCGCGGTCGTCCTGCGGAAAGCTCTTGAGCATGGATTCGACACTGTCGCGCGAGCACGAGCATTGCGCGCGCACGTCGGCGGTGCGGAACACGCGCACACCCGGCTCGTGGAACAGCCGATAGACTAGGCGCTCGCTGGAAACCGCCGGGTCGATCAACTCGACATCCTCGACAGTCGCGACCAGCGCGCGGCCTTCCACCCAGGCGTCGTCTTCCATGACCTTGGCGACTTCCACGCCTTCCGGCGCATCGCCGGGATCGAGATCGGCGATACGCGCGCGCTCGGGCGACTTGGGCAGAAACTGCAGAAGGATGCCGCCGGCGCGCCAGCTATGACGAGCGCCGCCGATCTCCGCGCGCAGTTCCTCCGCCACCGCCAGACGTACCCGGGTCGGTATCTGTTCGGAGCGCAGGAAATATTCGTGCGCCGCGTCTTCCAGCGTGCCGCCCTCGAGCGCCACCAGGCCCTGGTAGCGGCTGGTGTCGGGCCCCTGGTCGATGGTCATGGCGAGATGGCCCTTGCCCAGCAGCGCACCGGCGTCGGCCTTGCCGGAGGCAATCGCGGCGGCGACGCGATCCTTGTCGAAGCGGGCGCAGCCGCGCACCCTGCCGGGGGTGGTGAAGTCCACCACCAGCATACGCACCGGCCCGTCGCTCTGGGTCTGCAAAATAAAGCGGCCGTCGATCTTCAAGGCCGAGCCGAGCATGACGGTGAGCACCAGCGCCTCGCCCAGGAGCTTGGCGACCGGCTGCGGGTAATCGTGCTTGGAAAGAATCTCGTCGACCGCCGGGCCTAGCCGAACCACGCGGCCGCGCAGATCGAGCGCGGCCACTTCGAACGGCATCACGGTATCGTCGGCGGTGGTGGTCGCCGGCGCGCGCGTCGGGATGGCGATGTCGGGAGAATTCATGGCGGGTGTGTTCATGCGCCTTATGTAGAGTGGCACGGCAGAAATTCGAGTCCCGGTTGTCATTCCGGGGCGCGAGCGCAGCGAAGCGAGCCCGGAATCCAGAAGAAGCGGCACGGCAATTGGCCCTGGATTCCGGGTTCGCCCGCCTCCGCCTTTCAGGCTGCGGCGAGCGCCCCGGAAAGACGCCTCACGCGTCCGCGTGCAGGCACCAGGCCAGCAGGCCCTTCTGGGCGTGCAGCCGGTTTTCCGCCTCGTCGAACACCACCGATTGCGGCCCGTCCATCACCTCGTCGGTGACCTCCTCGCCGCGATGCGCCGGCAGGCAGTGCATGAACAGCGCGTCGGGCTTGGCCCTGCTCATCAGCCGGGCATTGACCTGATAGCGCTTGAGCACGTTGTGCCGGAGCTTGCCGTCACGGTCGCCCATCGACACCCAGGTGTCGGTGACCACGCAGTCGGCATCCTTGACCGCGGCTTCCGGGTCCTCGCCGACCTTGACCGCGGCGCCCGACGACTTAACCCAGTCCATCAGCCATTTCTTCGGGCGCAATTCGGCCGGCGTGGCCACCCGCAACTGGAATTCGAAGCGCTCGGCCGCATGCATCCAGGACGCCAGAACATTGTTGGCGTCGCCGGTCCAGGCCACCGTGCGGCCGCGGATCGAGCCACGTTTTTCCTCGAAGGTCATGACATCGGCCAGCACCTGGCAGGGATGCGAACGCCGCGTCAGTCCGTTGATCACCGGCACCGTGGCGTGGCGCGCCAGTTCCGCCACCGCCTCGGGGTCGAGGATGCGGATCACGATCGCATCGACATAGCGCGACAGCACGCGCGCGGTATCGGCCAGCGTCTCGCCGCGGCCGAGCTGCATTTCCTGCGCCGTGAGCAGCATCGCCTCGCCGCCGAGCTGGCGCATGGCGACATCGAACGACACGCGGGTGCGGGTCGAGGGCTTGTCGAAGATCATCGCCAGCATCTTGCCGGCCAGCGGCGCCGCCATGATGCCGCGTTTGCGCGCGGCCTTCATGGCGCGGCTGTTATCGATCATCGCCGCCAGCACCGGCTTCGGAATATCGGTGAGATCGAGGAAATGCCGCACGCCGTTTCCGGTCATGGCGCCACTCCCTGGTTGGCGCGCGGATGCGCTTTTGCCAGCCGCGTGCAGGCCCGGTCGATGCGCGCGATCGCTTCGGCGATCTCATGTTCGCCGATAATCAGCGGCGGCAGCAGCCGCACCACATTGTCGCCGGCGGCAACCGTGATCATCTTCTCGGCGCGCAATTCGTCGACCATCTCGGACACCGGCGGCACCATGCGCAGGCCGATCAGCAGGCCTTCGCCGCGCACTTCGGCGATCACTCCGCTGTGGCGGTCCTTGAGTTCGGCCAGCCGCTGCTTGAACAGCAAACCCTTCTTGCGCACCCGGTCGAGGAAACCATCGGCGGTCACCACGTCCATGACCGCGTTGCCGGCCGCCATCGCCAGTTGATTGCCGCCGAAGGTCGAACCATGGGTGCCGGCGGTCATGCCCTTGGCGGCTTCCGCGGTGGCCAGACAGGCGCCGATCGGGAAACCGCCGCCAAGCGCCTTGGCCAGCGCCATGATGTCGGGCGTCACGCCGGTGTGCTCATAGCAAAACAGATCGCCGGTGCGCCCGATGCCGGTCTGGATCTCGTCGAATATCAGCAGCAGCCCGTTGTCGTCGCACAGCTTGCGAAGCGCGCGCAAAAACATATGCGGAACCACCCGCACGCCACCCTCGCCCATGATCGGCTCGATCAGGATGGCAGCGGTCTGCGGCCCGACCGCCTTCTTGACCGCCGCCAGATCGGCGAACGGCACCTGGTCGAAGCCTTCGACCGGCGGACCGAAGCCATCGAGATATTTCTTGTTGCCGGTCGCCGCGATCGCCGCCAGCGTGCGGCCGTGGAAGGCGCCCTCGAAGGTGACGATGCGGAACCGCTCCGGCTTGCCCGAGACCGCCTGGTATTTGCGCGCCATCTTGATCGCGCATTCGATCGCCTCGGCGCCGGAATTCTGGAAAAAGACCGTTTCGGCGAAACTCAAGGCGCACAGCCGGTCGGCCAGCTTTTCACCTTCCGGAATCCGGTACAGGTTCGAGACGTGCCAGAGCTTTTGCGCCTGCTCGGTCAGCGCCTTGACCATGGCGGGATGGGCATGGCCGAGCGCGTTGACAGCAACGCCCGAGGTGAAATCGAGATAGCGCTCACCCGCCGTCGAGATCAGCCAAGCACCCTCGCCCCGCTCGAAAGCGAGGTCGACGCGTGCGTATGTCGGCAATAGGTGCGAGCTCACGGCCTGTTTTTTTCCAACGCGTAATTCGCCGAAATGAAATGTGCCGCCTCGCCGGGCGGCACTTTTTTCATTCTATTGCCGGGCCCTGCCCTGTCAACACGGTTACGGCGTACCTTTTGCCGACTCAATTATGCCGCAAGTGCCGATTCTAAAGGATAACCTGTCGTTAGATGTGGATGGTGGCTTGCAGAAGCTTGCAGGGGAGTCACTCCATATTGTAGCTTTTCGGCCAGCAAGTACGACATCTCGTGCTGCTGGATCGATTTCTAGTTCATTCCTGAAGCGTAAGCGTCAGGCGCCCTAAAGCGGCGTCGGGCGAAGGCGAGCGGATTCGACTTAAAGCCCCTGCCAAACCCTTGCCAAGCCCTTGCCAAGAGATTGCTAAGTCATTGAGGCCTGAGGAGAAAACCCAATGAGCTGGACGGACGAACGGGTCGCGCTCCTGACGAAATTATGGGCGGATGGCCTTTCCGCCAGCCAGATCGCGGCCGAATTGGGCGGGGTCACCCGCAATGCCGTGATCGGCAAGGTGCACCGCCTCGGCCTGTCCGGCCGCGCCAAGAGCCCCTCCTCGGCCAGTCCGCGGCCGCGCAAGGCGCGCTCGTCCGGCATGATGATGCGGGTGCAGCGGCCCTCGATGCGGGGCAATACAGCGCTGGCCTACGACTATCAGGAAGAGCCCGAGCCGGAACTCATCGAAATTCCGCTCGAACAGCGCAAGACCCTGCTGCAACTGACCGAAAAGACCTGCCACTGGCCGGTCGGCGACCCGGGCAGCAGCGATTTCTTCTTTTGCGGTGGCGAAAACGCCGACGAGAAACCCTATTGTGCTTTCCACTCGCGCGTCGCCTATCAGCCGGCCTCCGACCGAAGGCGCGACAAGCGCACGTTCCGGAATTGACGCTTCTTACCCCTCCCCTTTCAGGGGAGGGATAAGAAAAAGCCAACGCTCCGCTACCCTTATTATTTGCGGCCCCGGGTAGGCCGTTTCCCCTTTTTCCGTTTCCCCATGAGGGGAATGGAGCGCCGGGAAGCGCCAGGGGCTTGCGAGACCCCTTTGGGCGGCCCTTGCGATCGGGCCGCCTCGCGCGCCGATACGAGACAGGTTTGCGAGACCTGCCCCGGGGCGCGCGCGCCTCATGCGTCAGGTTTGCGAGGCCTGCCGCCCGGGCGCTGCGCCTCCCGGCGCTCCACCGCGATGCCCGTTGTCGTGGGCGCCGCACCTTGCTCCGCCATCGCGCGTCTCTAGATGACGCCCTCTGCGAACAAGGCGCGACCAATATAATTGC
Source organism: Hyphomicrobiales bacterium (assembly GCA_038206805.1). Lineage (GTDB taxonomy): Bacteria > Pseudomonadota > Alphaproteobacteria > Rhizobiales > Xanthobacteraceae > Pseudolabrys. Next base: position 13,036 of record JBBRAL010000102.1, read on the forward strand.
GCCGGAGCGAGCGGGGATAAGTTTTGTTTTGAAACTTCACGTCGTGTGTCGTTGCAGTCACAGCGGGGATAAGTTGCCGCCCTCCATCATTCCGGACGGCGCCAACGGATCCGCGCGAAGCGCGGCCCGATGACAGGCTCCGCGCCCGACTCGGAATCCAGAGGGGCACCACATGCATCTCTGGATTTCGGGTTCACCCGCCCGAAGCGGTCGTCTAGCGCATAGCGACGCCTGTCGAACCTGCGAAGGATCAGGTCACGCAGATCCGCCGCGTTCTGCGAGAGATGAACGATAAGGCCGACCGCGCAATCGACGCGCAGGCAGCCGCTTCGACGCCGATGGCGCCAATGCGGTTGCAACTTCCACATGTGAGGAAGGCAGCAGCGGCCCTTCTACGCCGTTCGTGCATTGCAGCGCCGAATGTCCGCTTCTCTAATCGGCCGTTTTGAGTCAAGCACTTTCAAGCCATCAACTAATCCCTTTCAGACTATCCACCACTGCAGTGTCGATGCCGCTCGCGGGCTCGTGCTTCTCTTCGGAATCGG
>JBBRAL010000103.1:0-13298 GCA_038206805.1 Hyphomicrobiales bacterium
GATAGCTTTCGGTCAGGAAGATGTGGCCGATGCCGCCGAAAACGCCGAGCGTGACCAGCTTGATCAAATCGCCGCCGGTCGGCGTGTGCCAGGCAAAGGGCAGCGTCACCGCGCCGGCCAGCGTCGTGACCAGTGAAAAATAGAATACGATCGACGAAGTCGCCTCGCTTTGCGTGAGCCGGCGGGTCTGGATCACCGTGCCGGCGTTGCAGAAGGCTGCCGTCACCGCGAATATCGCGCCGGTCGTCGCCACCGCCGTAGTGCCGGCGGCAGCAGAATAATGGCCCGGATCGAGGTGCGGAATCAGCATCACGATCACGCCGGCAAAGCCGACCAGCACCGCCGTCCAGCGATAGACCCGCACTTGCTCTTTCAGAATGACCGCCGCCAATGCCACCGTGATCAGCGGCGAGGCGAAGGAAATCGCGGTGGCGTCCGCCAGCGGCAGCCGGGTGAGCGCCGAGAAATTGGTGAACATGCCGGCGACGCTGAGCGCGCCGCGCCCAAGCTGGCCGAACGGCCGGCCGGTGCGCACCGCGCTCGCCAACTCGCCGCGCAGCGCATAAATCAGCAACACCGGCGGGATCGCAAAGGCTGAGCGGAAAAACACCATCTGCCCGAGCGGTGTCACGTCGCCCAACTGGCGCACCAGCGCCGACATCGCGGCAAACAGCAGCGCGGAGATCAGTTTGAAGCCTATGGCTTTGAGGAGATTCATTGCGGCGTCCCGGCGGGGGACAATACATAGCGGCGATGACCGGGCTTGTCGCGCCTTTAGTCATTCCGGGTCCGCGGGCTAAAGCCCCCGCCCCAGAATGACAAGGCATCATCTCTTCGACTGCGACTGGCCTTCAACCGCCGGCAGCGACTTGATATAGGCCGCCATTGCCATTCGGTCCGCGGCGGTCAATTGCGAGGTATTGCTCACCACTTCCAGCATGTTGCCACCGACCCGGTCGGCGTCCGCCGTCATGCCGGTCTTCAGCGTGTCGGCAATGTCGGCCTCGGTCCAGTCCTTGAGCTTGAACTGGGTAATGTTGGGAACGCCGCCCTGGCCGTCCGGGCTTGGGCCCCCAGTGAAGCGCATGCCGCCGATAATTCCGCCGAGCGCGTTGCGCGGCGAGTGGCACTCCGCGCAATGGCCGGGGCCGTTGACCAGATAGGCGCCGCGGTTCCATTGCGCCGGTTTCGACGGGTCCGGCTTGAACGGCGCGCCATCGAGGAACAGCAGCTTCCAGAGCCCGAGCGTGCGCCGGATATTGAACGGGAACGGCAGATCGTGGTCGCGCACCCTTCCGGACACCGGCGGCAGCGTCTTGAGAAAGGCGAACAGATCGCGCAGATCGTCGAACGTGATGCGCTGATAGGAAGTGTAGGGGAACGCCGGATAATAATGCTCGCCCGCGGGCGAGGTGCCCTTGTTGAGCGCGCTGATGAATTGCGCTTCGGTCCAGGCGCCGATGCCGTCTTTGCGGTCGGGTGAAATATTCGGAACGTAGAACGCGCCAAACGGGGAATTCAACGCCAGCCCGCCGCCGAGCCTGGTGTTGTCGGGCTGTTTCGGCACCGCATGGCAGGACGCGCAACCGCCGGCGAAGAACATCTCCTTGCCGTTGGCGAGATCGGGCGTGTGGGGTGGCAGCGCGCTCGCCGGCACCGTCGACGGAATGGTGAGCAGCCAGAAGACCGCAAGCCCCAGCACGGCCGCGGCGGCAGCCAGCAACATCAGCTTCTTGATCATCGACGGTCCACGCACCTGCGGTCGCAGATCATATACAACATACAAAATGCAGACGCGACAGGGCCTGACCGTACATCACCTATTGCCACTCGCACAGGCATACGGCAAAGCAAGTTATTATATTTACCGCCGAATAATACTCATCGCTACGGTGTTATAGACCAATGACGCACTGGGTAAACTCTTCCCCGCCAACCCAATTGGAGGTTATTTGATGATTCGCATCGTTCTGGCTCTGGCGCTCGCGGCAACCTTGCTGCTGTCCGCTGGCCAAATCTCGTTCGCACAAACCCCGCCGGCCCAGATCGTCAAGGAACGGCAAGACGAGATGGGCAAGAATTGGTCCGGTTATTTCCGCGACATTTCGACCACACTGAAATCCGCCAGCCCAGATTTAGCCTTGATCACGACCAAGGCGGCAGGCGCAAGCGACCACCTGAAAAAATTGGAGGGGCTGTTCCCGCCGGGAACCGGGCGCGATGTGGTGCCGGCGACACGTACAAAGCCTGAGGCCTGGACGCAACGGGCAGAGTTCGACGCCGCGTTCAAAGCCTTGATCGATGCGACGAATGCGTTGGGTGACGCCGCCAAGAAGGGCGACCTGGTGAAGGTCAAGGCCGAGTGGCAGGACGTGTCGAAAGCTTGTGGCGGCTGCCATGGCGGTCCCGTGAAGGCGGGCGGCAAATTCCGTTTTGCGGAGGAATAAGACGAAACAGCGCGGGTCGACGCGGCGCAAGGCGATGCGCCGATTGCTGTACGTCGCCTGCGCCGTGGCTTTGGCGGCCGCTCACGAAGCCTTCGCGCAAACAGCTTCGGCCGATCGGGGAAAATACATCTTCGATGCGGCCGGCTGTTACGGCTGCCATACCGAAGCCGGCGGTGCGCCGATGGCGGGAGGGCCGGCCCTGCGCACGCCCTTCGGCACGTTCTACGGGCCGAACATCACCCCCGACCGCGAGCACGGCATTGGCAAATGGTCGGACGCCGACTTCATTCGTGCGCTGCGCGAAGGCGTATCGCCCGACGGCCAACATTACTTTCCGATTTTTCCCTACTCTTCCTTCACCGGAATGACCACTCAGGACCTCCTCGACCTGAAGGCGTATCTGGGAAAAATCGCGCCGGTGAACAGGCCGAACCGCCCGCACGAGGTGACATGGCCGTTCTCCATCCGCGCCGCGCTGGCGCCGTGGAAGTGGCTCTATTTCAAGGCCGGCGAGTACAAGCCGGACGCCGGCCACGACGCGAAATGGAACAGAGGCGCCTATCTGGTCGAGGCGCTTGTTCATTGCGGCGAATGTCATACGCCGCGAAACTTTCTCGGCGCACTCGACCGCGCGCATTGGCTGACGGGAGCGCGGATGCCGGTCGGCGACCTCGTCGCCCCTAATCTCACGCCGGATAAGAGCGGCCTGGCCGATTGGAGCATGGCGGACATCGTCGACGCACTGGCGGACGGAACGCTTCCGGAGGGCGGTACGCTCGGTGGCGAAATGGGCGAGGTTGTCAAGAACAGCGCGAGCCACCTGCGCCCGGAGGACCGCGAGGCGATCGCCATCTACCTCAAGTCGCTGCCGCCGATGCCGACGCAGGTCAGGAAGAAAGCAAAATGACGCCGCCGCGGCCAGCCGCCTTATTGCGAGGCCGGCCGCCTCAGGCGCTACGGCTCGCCGCGATCGCCGCCCACACCCGCTGCGGGGTCGCCGGCATGTCGATGTGGCGGATTTTATAAGCGCGCCACAGCGCATCGACCACCGCGTTGATCACCGCCGGACAGGAGCCGATGGCGCCGGCCTCGCCCGCACCTTTGACGCCGAGCGGATTGTTCTTGCACGGCACGTTGCGGGTCTCGAACACGAATGTCGGCGAGTCGAGCGCGCGCGGCATTGCGTAATCCATGAAGCTGGCGCTGAGCAATTGTCCGGAGGCCGGATCGTAGACGGTGTCTTCCATCAGCGCCTGTCCGATGCCCTGCACGGCGCCGCCATGCACCTGGCCGGCGAGCAACAGCGGATTGAGCGTGGCGCCGAAATCGTCCACCACGACATATTGCAGGATCGCAGTGGCGCCGGTCAACGGATCGACCTCGACTTCGGCAATGTGCGTGCCGTTCGGAAAAGTCGGCAGTTCGGTGGCGAAATCCTTTACGGCGCTGAGCCGTTCCGGCGTAGCCTGCGGATGCGCGGCCAGCTCGGCAAACGAAATGACCCGATCGGTGCCGGCAACGCGCACCGTGCCACCGGCAATTTCCATGTCGCCCGCTGCCGCCTCAAGCGCGTCGGCGGCAAGCTGCTTGAGCTGTTCTGCCAGCGTCTTTGAGGCCCGGTCGACCGAAACGCCTCCGACCGGAATCGAGCTCGAACCGCCGGTGCCGGCGCCGGTCGCGATCTGATCGGTATCGCCCTGCACGACGCGCACGCGATCCGGCGGCAGGTCGAGCCGCTCGGCGACGAGTTGCGCGTAGGATGTGGCATGGCCTTGGCCGGTCGACTGCGAGCCGATCAGCACGGTGACGCCGCCGTCGCGATCGAGCCGCACGGTCGCGGTTTCCGGCCCGTTGGCGCCGCAGGCCTCGATATAGGTAGCAATGCCGATGCCGCGCAGGCGGCCGGCGCGTTTCGAGACCGCCACGCGCTTATTGAAGCCATCCCAATCGGCAATCTCCTGGGCGCGCGTCATATGGCCCACGAAATCGCCGGAATCGTAGATTTTTCCGGTCGGCGTTTTGTACGGCATCGCCTTCGGCTTGATCAGATTCTTGCGGCGCAGCGCATCCGGCGCCAGCCCCAAATCGTGCGCCGCCGCATCGACCGCCCGCTCGATCAGATAGGAGGCCTCCGGCCGGCCGGCGCCGCGATAGGCATCGACCGGCACGGTGTTGGTATAGACCGCGCGCAACTGCACGTGTGCGACCGGTATGTCGTAGGCTCCGGTCGCCATGCCGACGCCGAGCCAGGGAATATAGGGCGCGAAACAGGACAGATAGGCGCCCATGTCGGCGACAATATCGAGCTCGAGCGCGAGAAAGCGCGCCTTGTCGTCGAGCGCCAGCCGCGCGGTCGAGATATTGTCGCGGCCGTGGCTGTCGCCGAGAAAATGCTCGCTGCGATCGGCGACCCACTTTACCGGCCGGCGCAGCCGCTCGGCTGCCACCGCGGCCAGCGCATATTCGCGATAGGGAAACAGCTTGGTGCCGAAACCGCCGCCGACATCCGGCGTAATCACGCGCATCTTGTCGAGTGGCAGCTTAAGGACGGCCCCGCAGATGATGTCGCGAATGATGTGGCTGCCCTGGCTGCCGAGCGTGAGCGTATAGCGCTCGCCATCGTATTCCGCGATCACGCCGCGGGTATCCATGTAATTGGTCACCAGCCGCTGATTGACGATAGTCAGTTCGACAATGCGCGCGGCCTGCGCAAACACCGCTTTGGTGGCGCGCGCGTCACCGGCTTCGGTCTCGAAGGCAAGATTGCCCGTCCGGTCCGGCCACACCTGCGGCGCGCCTGGGTTGAGCGCGGCGAGCGCCCCGATCACATGCGGCAGCGGCTGCCAATCGACCGTAATAGCCTCCGCTGCATCCTTCGCCTTGTCGAGCGTGTCGGCGACCACAAAGGCAATGGCATCGCCGACATGGCGCACGATGTCCACGGCAAGGATCGGATAGAGCGGCACCTCGATCGGCACATCGGGCAGCACGCCCGGCGTCGGCAAGGGCCCAAGATGCGCCACGTCGGCGCCGGCCAGCACCAGGCGCACACCCGGCATGGCGCGCACCCGCTCTAGATCGGAAATGCCGAACCGCGCATGCGCATGCGGCGAGCGCAGCATGACCGCGTGCAACGTCTTCTCCGGCGCGACATCCGCCACGTAGCACCCGACGCCACGCAGCAGCGCGTCGTCCTCCTTGCGGGTAAGCGCCTGACCGAAGCCGAATTTCATCGTCGTCATTTTTTGGACGCCTTGGCCGGCTGCGGTCCGGGCCGGCGCGACGCGAATCGATGCGCGAGCCAGCGCGACACCACGTAGAACACCGGCGTGAAGATCAGCCCGAAGGCGGTGACGCCGATCATACCGGAAAAAACCGCGGTGCCGAGGGTCTGCCGCAATTCGGCGCCGGCGCCCGTTGCCCAGACCAGCGGCGCCACGCCAAAGATAAACGACAGCGACGTCATCAGGATCGGCCGGAAGCGCAGCCGCGCCACTTCGACCGCGGCTTCAAGGGGAGAGCGTCCGCGATCCTCGATCTGCTTGGCGAATTCGACGATCAGAATGGCGTTCTTGGCGGCGAGGCCGATCAGAACGACAAAGCCGACCTGGGTGAGAATATTGTTGTCCTGTCCGCGCAGCACCACGCCGACAATCGAGGCCACCAGACACATCGGTACGATCAAGATAACGGCGAGCGGCAGCGTCAGGCTCTCGAACTGCGCCGCCAGCACCAGGAACACGAACACCACCGCCAGCACGAAAGCGAACATCGCCGTATTGCCGGCGCGCAATTGCTGGTAGGCGAGCGTCGTCCACTCGTAGGAGAAGCCTTCCGGCAGAACCTGGGCGGCAAGCTTCTGCATGATCTCGATTGCCTGGCCTTGGCTGAAACCGGGCGCCGCATTGCCATCGAGCTCGGCGGCCGGATAAAGATTGTAACGCGGCACACGGTACGGCCCGGAAATGTCACTCACCGTCGTGAAGGCGCCGAGCGGAACGGTCGCACCACTGGAATTGCGCACGCGGATATTGAGCACGTCGCGCGTACTGTTGCGGAATTCACTGTCGGCCTGCGCCACCACCCGGAAGGTGCGGCCGAACAGGTTGAAATCGTTGACATAGGCCGAGCCGAGATAGATCTGCAGCGCGGCAAAAACGTCGGGAACATGGACGCCAAGCAGTTGCGCCTTGGTGCGATCGATATTGAGATAGAGTTGCGGCGTCGAAGTCTCGAACAGGCTGAAAACCTGCTGGACGCCGGTTGTACGCGCGGCGGCGCCCATCATGGCGTAGGCCGCGCCTTGCAAGGCCAGCGGCCCCTGCCCCGCTCGATCCTCGATCATCATGCGGAAGCCGCCGGCATTGCCGATGCCGCGCACCGGCGGCGGCGCCACCACAATCACCAGCGCGTCCTGAATTGAAGCGAGTTTGCCATACAGCTGGCGTTGGATCGACGCCGCCGACTTGTTCGGGTCCCCGGCACGCTGGTCGAACGGCTCCAGCACCAGGAAGATCGCGCCCGCGTTCGGCGCATTGGTGAAAGTCGCGCCGGAAAAACCGACGATATTCACGGCGCCGAGCACACCCGGTATTTTCAGTGCGATCTCGACCACCTTGCGGTTGACGGCGTCGGTGCGCGCCAGCGCCGCCCCCGGCGGTAACTGCACGACAGTGATGAGATAGCCGCCGTCGACCTGCGGGATAAAGCCCACCGGAGTCTTGCGGAATTCATTGAAACCGAAGGCGAGCACCGCGGCGTAGACCAACAGCATAAGCACCACGAAGCGCACCACGCGCGCCGCCAGCCAGCCGTAGCCCTTGGCAAACCGGTCGAAGCCCCGGTTGAAAAGGCCGAAGAAACCGTGGATCGGACGTTCCCACCAGCTGTCCTTGTGGCCAGTGTCGTGCGGCTTGAGCAGGATTGCGCACAAAGCCGGCGACAGCGTCAATGAAACGGTGAGCGAAATAACGGTCGCGCTGGCGATGGTAAGCGCGAACTGGCGATAGAACTGTCCGGATATGCCAGTGATGAAGGCCGAGGGAACGAACACGGCGGTCAATACAAGCGCGATTGCGACCAAGGCCGCGCCGACCTCGTCCATGCTCTTGGTTGCCGCCGCGCGCGGATCGAGACCGGCCGCGATGTTGCGCTCGACATTCTCGACCACGACGATGGCATCGTCCACGACGATGCCGACCGACAATACCATGCCGAACAATGACAAGGTGTTGAGGGTAAACCCGAACATCGACATGAAAAAGAAAGTGCCGATCAACGAAACCGGAATGGCGATGAGCGGGATAACCGCCGCGCGCCAGGTCTGCAGAAACATCACCACCACCAGCACGACCAGAACGATGGCCTCGCCTATCGTATTCTGGACGGCATCGACCGACTGCTGAATGAATTGAGTCGGATCGTAGACGATGTCGTATTTCACTCCGGGCGGAAACCGCTTGGAGATATTCGCCATGGAGGTGCGGATCGCGTGCGCGGTCGCCAGCGCGTTCGAACCCGGCCGCTGGAACACCGCGATCGCCACCGCCGGGTCGAGGTTGAGATAGGAATTCGAACTATAATCCAGCGCCGCCAAATCGACCCGCGCGATATCCTTGACGCGGACCACCGCATCGGCGCTTTGCTTGACCACGATATTGGCGAACTCGCTCGGATCGGTCAGGCGCCCCTGGGTCTGCACCGCAATCTGGAAGGCTCGCGGATTTGCCACCGGCGGCTGATTGAGGGTGCCGGAGGCGACCTGCACATTCTGGCCTTGCAGCGCCGCCACCACATCATTGGCGGTCAGGCCGAGCGATTGCAGGCGGTCGGGGTCGAGCCAGATGCGCATTGAATAATCGCGGCTTCCGAACACGAAAAGCGAGCCGACGCCGTCAACGCGGGTCAGCGCATCCTTGATCTCGAGCGTGGCGTAGTTGGAAATGAACAGCGGATCGCGCGATTTGTCGGGCGAATAGAGATGCACGACCATCATCAGATCGGGCGAACTCTTGGCCACGATGACGCCGATATTGCGCACATCGGCCGGCAGCCGCGGCTGCGCGATGGCGACGCGGTTTTGCACCTGGACCTGCGCGATATCGAGATTGGTGCCGATGTCGAAGGTGACCGCGATGGAGAATTTTCCGTCGGCGGTCGAGTTCGACGACACGTAAAGCATGTTCTCGACGCCGTTGATCTGCTCCTCGATCGGCGCGACCACGGTCGAGGCGACAACGTCGGCGCTGGCGCCCGGGTATTGGCCGGTAACGTTGATGACCGGTGGCGCGATTTCCGGATATTGCGCGACCGGCAGCCGCGCAAACGCGACGGCGCCGAGGATCACGATCACGATCGAGACCACGGAAGCGAAGATCGGCCGGTCGATGAAAAAATGGGAAATGCGCATGGCTTTTGCCGGCCGCTATTTCGGCTTTTGCGGCGGGCCGCCCGGAGCGCCTGGCGCGGCCGCAGGGACTGCGCCTTTTTCCTGCGGCGTCACCTTCTGGCCGGCCCGTGTCCGCATCAAGCCGTCAACGATCACGCGGTCGTCGGGCCCGAGCCCCTCTTTGATCACCCTCAATCCGCCGGGCGTGAGCTGGCCGAGCGTGATGTATTTCTGCCGCGCTGTATTGCCGGCGTCGACTACCAGCAGATATTTACGCACCTGCTCGCTGCCAACGGCGGCATCCGGAACCAGCAAGGCTTCATAGGGCGGCGATGCCGGCACACGCACGCGCGCAAACATGCCGGGCGTGAAGACGCCGTCGGCATTGGGGAACACCGCCCGGCCGCGAATGGTGCCGGTCGAGCGGTCGATCACGTTGTCGACGAAATCCATCGTGCCGGGGTGAACGAATTCGCGCTCGTCGATGAGCTTCAGGTTGATCTTCACGCCGGCGCCGCGGCTGGCGATGTCGCGGCCGAGTTTCGACATTCGTTCGTAGCGCAGGAACGAGGCTTCATCGAATGTAAATTCAAAACGGATCGGGTCGGTCGACACGATTGTGCCGAGCAAGGTTGTGTTGCCACCGGCGCCGCCGGTCACCAGATTGCCCGGCGACACGCGCCGGTCGCCGATGCGGCCGTTGATCGGCGCGCGCAGCTCGGTGAATTCAAGGTCGAGTTCGGAGGTACGCAGCGCCGCCTCGGCGTTGCTGACGGAAGCCTGCGCGTTGCGGAACACCTGCGAGCGTTGCTCGAAAGTCTGCTCGGTGATGGTCTTGTCGCGCACCAGCTGCTGGCCGCGCGTGTAATCGGATTCGGTAAAGACGAGATTGGATTTGGCCTGCGTCAGATTGGCGCGCGCCTGATCGACGGCGTTCTGGAACGGCCGCTTGTCGATGGTGAACAGCAGGTCGCCTTGCCTGACGATTTGTCCGTCCTTGAAATGCACGCCTTCGAGGTAGCCGGAAACGCGAGCGCGCATTTCGACGGAATTAACGGCGGTGAAGCGGCCGACATATTCGTCGAAATCGAAGACCGTCTGTTTGACCGGCTTGGCAACCGTGACGACCGGCGGCGGCGGCGCGCCGCCCTGCTGCTGGCTGTCGCCACAGCTTGCGACCAAAGTAGCAAGCGCCAGCGCGACGCCCAGGCGCCGTGGAGCTGCACGCATTTGCAGGAATTTCGCGATTTGGGGACTATTCATGGGGCCTGTTGCCGACCGCTGACGGGGACCTGTCCCCATATCGTCGGTAGGCAGGTATGTCCACCGTGGCCCTTTGGCAACCGGTGTGGCCTATTCAACTATTTGATGGAATTGCCGCCTGAGCGCGACCGTGCCTGAAAAGCCGCCAGCCAGCGCCGGCCGAACAGTGCAAGGACGATACCCCCATAGATGGCGCCGCCGATCGCAGCCAGCATGGCCAGCGCGGCCACTTGGCGCAGCCGATGCCAGTCCTCGAACAGATGCACCACCGGCCCGGCGCAGAGCCATAATACAGCCGCCAGCACGAGGCCGGCGCCCGCGAGCTTGAACGTCGATTGCCGCAGCCGCTGGTCGATCCGGATGTGGCCGGCGCGTATCCCGAACCAGACCACCAGGCCGAGATTGATCCAGGCGCCGATCGAGGTCGCCAGCGCCAGCCCCACCTGCGCCAGCGGGCCCATCAACAGCACCTTGAAGCCGATATTGACGGCGGCCGCGATCAGCGCGGCCTTTACCGGCGTCGCGGTATCGCCGCGGGCAAAGAAGGTCGCCACCGAGCTGCGGATCAGCACAAACGGCAACAGCCCGAACGCGTAAGCCGACAGCGTCCTGCCGGCGGCGACCGCATCGGCGGCGGTGAATGCGCCGCGCTCAAACAGAGCGCGCATGAGCAATTCCGGGACCACGAAAAATGCCGCCACGCAGGGAATCGACAGCAGCAAGGTGAACTCGACCGCGCGGTTCTGCGCATGCGCCGCGCCGGACTCGTCGCCGGCGGCAATACGCCGAGACATTTCGGGCAGGATCACGGTGCCGGCCGCGATGCCGATCACGCCGATCGGCAGTTGATTGAGCCGGTCCGCATAATAAAGCGCCGACAGCGCGCCGGCCGGCAGAAAACTCGCGATGATGGTGTCGGCAAACAGCGCGAGCTGCACGCCGGCGGAGCCGACCGTCGCGGGGCCGAGCGCGCGGAAGAATTGCCGGACATCTGCGTCGAGTTGCGGCCAGCGCAGCACGGCAATCGCGCCGGCGCGCCAGGCGGCCCCGGCAACCAGCAGGAATTCGAGCACGCCGGCAACCAGCACCCCCCAAGCCGCCGCATGGCCGGCGGTCGGGAAGAACGCCGCGAACGCAAGCGCGACCACAAGCGAAAAATTGAGCAGGATCGGCGCCGCGGCCGCGGCGGCGAAACGATGCAGCGCATTGAGGATGCCGCCATAGAGCGTGACCAGCGTGACCATCAGCAGATAGGGGAATGTGATCCGGGTGAGCTCGACCGCGAGCGCGTAGCGGCCAGGATCGTGCACAAAGCCCGGCGCCAGCACGTCGATCACCGCCGGCGTGAATATCAGCGCGACCGCCAGCAGCACGATCTGGCTGGCCAGCAACAGCGTGAAGATGCGGTCGGCGAAAAGCCCGGCGCGTTGCTCGCCACCCTGCTGGCGAATGCGGGCATAGGCCGGCACGAAGGCGGCATTGAAGGCGCCCTCGGCGAAAATGGCGCGGAAATGGTTGGGCAGGCGAAGGGCGACAAAAAACGCGTCGGCCGCGGGGCCGGCGCCGAGCACCGCCGCCAGGATGATGTCGCGGACAAAGCCGCTGACGCGCGAAAGCAGCGTGAAACCGCCGACCGTGAGGATGCGCTCGATCATCGGTCTAATTCGCCCGGGCCGGTTGTAAACGCTGTAGATGAATGGACTTGGAGCCTGCGCAACGCTACCGATAGCCGGATAGCCGGATAGCCGGATAGCCGGAACTGCCTTAAGACGATTCCCGACCCCAACATAGCGCCCCGAAGAGCCAAGCCCAAACCAATGCCAAAGCCCTCGCCAATAGTTCCCATTCTGCTTGCCGGCGGCGCCGGGACACGGCTTTGGCCGGTCTCGCGCGACGCCCTGCCCAAGCAGTTCCTGCCATTGGTTGGGTCCCGGTCGACCTACCAGGAGACCCTGCTGCGGGTGCAGGACCCGATGTATGCACCACCCATCGTCATTACCGGCCCGAATTTCCATTTCTTCGCCCGCCGCCAGGCCGAAGAGGTCGGCGTCGCGGCGACTGTGGTGATCGAGCCGATCCGGCGCGATTCGGCACCTGCCATTGCGGCGGCGACGGCGGTCGCCCTGCAACGCGATCCGGACGCCGTGGTGCTGGCGCTGGCCGCCGATCACGTCATCCTGGACGTGCCGCAATTCCGCGCCACCTGCCTTGCCGGCCGCGAGGCTGCCGAGGCTGGGCGCATTGTCACTTTCGGCATCAAGCCGACCGAGCCAAAGACCAGCTACGGCTATATCCTTCCGGGCGAGCCGATCGGCCGTACTGGCGTGCATGCGGTCAAGCAATTTGTCGAGAAGCCGGACGCAGTCACCGCCGCCCGCTACGTGCGCGACGGCTATCTGTGGAATTCCGGCAATTTCCTGTTCCGCGCCGACGTGCTTCTCGCCGAAGTCGCCCGCCTCGAGCCGGAAATGGCCGAGGCGATCGAAGCCGCGGTCACCAATGCGGCCACCGATCTCGGCTTTCTGCGCCTGCAGCCTGACGCTTTCGCGCGCGCGCCGCAGAAATCGATCGACTACGCGGTAATGGAAAAAACAGACCGCGCCGCGGTGGTCGCGGGCGACTTCCGCTGGTCGGACATCGGCAGTTGGGATGCGCTGTTCGACATCACGCCGCCCGATGCCGCCGGCAATATCGTGCATGGGCCGGTCGTGACCATGGATACCAGCAGCAGTGTCGTCCATTCCGACGGTAAGCTCACCGCCGTGATCGGCGTCAAGGACATGGTGGTGGTGAGCACGTCCGATGCTGTGATGGTGCTGCCGCGCGCACGCGCTCAGGAAGTCCGCGAACTGGTCGTCAAACTCAAGGCCGCCAATCGCGCCGAGGCCACCGACCATAAACGCGTGCACCGCCCCTGGGGCTATTACGAGTCGATCGACATGGGCGAACGCTTCCAGGTCAAGCGTATCGTCGTCAACTCCGGCGGCATTCTGTCATTGCAGCGCCATCGTCACCGCGCCGAACATTGGGTGGTGGTGCGCGGCACCGCGGAAGTTACCATCGCCGAAGTTGTCCGCGCGGTGCACGAGAACGAGTCAATCTTTATTCCGATCGGCACCATTCACCGCCTGGCGAACCGGGGCAAAATCCCGCTCGAACTGATCGAAGTGCAGACCGGCAGCTATCTCGGCGAGGACGAC
>JBBRAL010000104.1:0-12830 GCA_038206805.1 Hyphomicrobiales bacterium
CGTCGGCTTTGGCGGCGGCAATGACGATCTTTGCGTAGTCGATGGCTTGAACGTAGCCGCCGTGCGTCAGAAATATCGGCGCGCCTTGCAATGTCGGTTTGCGCTGCGGTTCGGCCTGTTCGCCGCGCTCCGGCAACAGGCGAAGAATATCGGCATCAAGCTGGGCGCCGACGCGGGCCACGACATTGTCGGCGATGATCGAGGTGGCGAGATGATGGACGAACACCAAGAGCGTCGCCAGGCAGACGAACACCAGCCCGGTGCCGACGGTGACCGCGAGATTGGGCACCTCATCGTTCTGTCCGTAGCTGCTGCGCAGCACCAGCAGAAGATAGACCACGGTCGAAACGAACAATCCGAGCGAGGCCTGCGTGCGCCAGTCGCCCATGAAGCTGCGGATCAGTCGTGGCCCAAGCTGCTGCGCGGCCAGCGTCAGCACGACCATGGTGATCGAAATGGCAAGCGTCGCCATCGTGATCATCGAACTCATCAGGTCCGACAAAAACTGCGGCGCCTGTTTCGCGGTGCCGCTGTACAGAAACCACACCGACTCCGCGCCGAGATCGAGGCGGGTGTGCAGCGCCAAATAGGCGATCAGGCAGGCCGCGCAGACCATCGCCAGGGGCAGGGCCCACAGGCTCGAGCGCGTGGCGTCCCAGATCGTGAGCAGACGGGTGAGCATCGCGGGCTCCGGATTGGCGGCGGGGTAAAGACACGCCCGCGCGGTGCATGACCTACAGCGGCGCGGCCTTGTCGGTCGAATTGACGCCCGGCGTTTCCGGCAGCGGGATGAACTCGATCTCGTCGCCCGGCACCTTGCCGAAATGGCCGGCGGCCCATTCGGCCTTGGCCTGCTCGATGCGCTCCTTGCGCGACGACACGAAATTCCACCAGATGTGGCGCGGGCCGTCCATCGGCGCGCCGCCGACGATGACGAAATGGGCGTCGGTCGCCGCCGTGATGGTGACCTTGTCGCCGGGCTTGAACACCAGCAGGCGGCCGGGTTCGAACTTGTCGCCGGCAATGTCGAGGCTGCCGTCGACCAGATAGAGCGCGCGTTCCTCGTGATCGGCGTCGAGCGGCAAGCTAGCGCCGGCGCGCAGCGCGGCATTGACGAACAGCGTTTCATGCAGCGTCGGCACCGGCGACGTCGCGCCGTAGGCCGAGCCGACTACCACGCGCACGAAGGCGCCGTCATCTCTGATCATGGGGAATTCTTCGGTCGCGTGATGGGCAAAGCCCGGCTCGATTTCCTCCTTGGCGGCCGGCAGGCCGACCCACATCTGCAAGCCGTGGATGGGGCCGCCGGCGGCGCGCTTTTCAGCGCCGGTGCGCTCGGAATGCACGATGCCGCGTCCGGCGGTCATCCAGTTGACCTCGCCTGGCCTGATCGACGCCGCGGTGCCGAGGCTGTCGCGGTGCATAATCTCGCCGTCGAAAAGATAAGTGACGGTGGCGAGCCCGATATGCGGATGCGGCCGCACGACGAGCCCATTGCCGGCGCGAAACTCGGCCGGGCCGAAGTGATCGAAAAAGATGAACGGCCCGACCATGCGCGAGCGCGCCGACGGTAGCGCGCGCCGTACCGAAAAGCCGTCGCCGAGATCGACCGTGCGCGGCACCACCACATGGGCGATTGCCGCGCAGGCGTAAGTGTCGCCCGCCTGCGGGTCCTTGCCGGGAAAGAAACTCATCTTCGTCTCCTTTGCGTGCTTGACGATCCGGCAATTGCAAATTGACCCCCGCCTCATTCCTCCCCCTTTCAGGGGGAGGAAGGTCGTGCGGCTGTGTTCTCCCTCCCCCTGAAAGGGGGAGGGCCGGGGAGGGGGTCACTATTCGCAATTGCCTGCGTGTGACTTACCTCCATTGCAGATCAACTCAATGTGACGAACGTCTGACCCTTCACCGCCTCGCGCAAGCCGTCGAAGGCCTCGTTCACTTTGCCCCAACTCGGCAGCTTCTTCATGGCGTCGAGCCAGCGTTTGACGTTCGGATAGGGCGAAAAATCGACGCCGATGATCTCGCCCAGCGTCACAATGCCGGCGGCGAAATAGTCGGCGATGGTGATCGTATTGCCGCACAGATAGGCCTTGTCGGCGCCAAGCCAATAGTCGTTGAGCAGCTTGAGCCAACGCTTGGCGTTTTCCTTGCCGAATTCCAGCGTTGCCGCCTGCGCCTCGTCGCTGCGCCGCTTGAGATGCGGGAACAGTTGCGGGTAGCAGAGATTATAGCCCCACTCGCGGTAGAAATTGGTGTTGATCCAATCCATCGCCTCATTGACCTTGGCGCGGGCCTTGAGGTCCTTCGGATAGGCCGGCGAGCCGATCTTGTCGGCGAGATATTTCAGGATCGCCGAGCTCTCGGTCAGCTTGAAGCCGTCGTCGTCGATCATCGGCACCAGGCAGTTCGGGTTGATGCCGGAATAGGGCGGCTGCATATGCGCGCCGGTCATCAGATCGACGAACACTTCCTCGACCGGGATGTTGTTGTCGGCGATGAACAGGCGCACCGGGCGCGTGGTCATCGACACCGGGTGCATATAGAGCTTCATTTTGGCCACCATTTGCCAGGTTGGAACCGTTTTCGGCCGGGGAAATCGCCAAGCGGCCAATCTTTGAAGATTATACTCTAGCCGAACCGGCGGCCATTGTTCCATGCCGGCCGCCGTTAACTGGCCGCTAACCATAGCCCGCGCCGGGTTCGCCCTTGCCGGTTTATTGGCGGTCGGCCGCCTTGCGCTTAAGCCCGCCTTTACGGCGCCATGGCTCACTACCCAGACACCAGAACGGGGTCGGCTAGCCGGAGCCAGGATGGGTTTGGTTGTGCGCGCATTTACGCGCCGGAATCTTGTTGCGATTGCCGTCGGCGTTTTGCTGGCCGGCGCGCCTTTGGTCGCGTTCAATTTCTGGCTCAGCGGATTGATCGATCGGCAAGGGCAGACGGAGATTGAAACCTCCGCCAAGCGTGCGATTGCGCTCGCCGAGTCGCGCGTGGCCATTGTGATCGGCGCGCTCGACGGCTTGGCGGCGCGCGCTGTGGATTCGTGCCGGCCCAGCCAGATCGATGCGATGCGGCAGGCCGCCTTCGACGCCATGCCGGTCAAGGAAATTGCGGTCCTCGGTCCCGACGGGCAGACACTGTGCAGCGATAACGGCTTGCCGCTCGGCGCGCGCAAGGTCATCGCCTCGGAGCCGCTGGAAGGCGCCGAAGGCTATAGCCTCGACATCGTCCAGCTCGAAACCAAACAGCATATGGTGCGGCTGCGGCGCAAGATCGGCGCCGGTCCCAACGCAATTGCAGCCCTGGTGCCGGCCGCCTTGTTCCTGCCGCAGGTATCGACCCAAGGCGGTCCGTTCAGCGCATATGCCCATATCAGCACCGGCAAAGGCGCCTTGCTCGGCGAGGTCGGCCAGCGCCCGCACCCCGCCGGCGCCATGTTCGTGGCCAAGACGAAATCCGACAAATTCGCCTTCACCGTCGAAATATCGATGCCGCGCGCCGGAGTCATCGCCGGCCACGCCGATCTGAAATGGCTTGGCCTGTTCGTCACCGGCGTCATCGTATTGATCCTGTCGATGTTCTCGATGCTGATGCCGCGCCGCACGCCAGGCAATCCGGTAACCGATATCGAGCGCGCGCTCGCCGCCGGCGAATTCGTGCCCTACTACCAGCCGATCGTCGATATCCGTTCCGGCCAATTGCGCGGCGCCGAGGTGCTGGTGCGCTGGCGTAAGCCGGACGGCACGCTGGTGTTGCCCGGCGCCTTCATTCCGCTCGCCGAATCGAGCGGACTGATCCGTGAAATGACCCGCGACCTGATGCGGCGGGTTTGCGCCGAAGCAGGCGACGCGCTCGGCTGCCGGCCGGCGCTGAAGATATCGTTCAATTTCGCCGGCCGGCTGTTCGGCGACGATTCAATCGTCAAGGACGTGCGCAAGATTTTTTCCGGCTCGCCGATCAAGCTGTCGCAAGTGGTGCTGGAAGTGACCGAGCGCGACCCGATCGAGAATTTTACCGCGACCCGGCAGACCATCGCGGCATTCCAGGGGCTCGGCGTGCGCATCGCCATCGACGACGTCGGCACCGGCCATAGCGGCTTGTCCTACATGCTCAAGCTCGGCGTCGACATCATCAAGATCGACAAGATGTTCGTCGATGCCATCGGCACCGACCGCAACTCCACCACGATCGTGGAGACGCTGGTCGATCTGGCCAACAATATGCGCATGGACGTGGTGGCCGAGGGCGTGGAGAATTTCGAGCAGGTAATGCACTTGCGCGAACTCGGCATCCGTTCGGCGCAAGGCTATGTATTCGCGCCGCCGCTGCCGGGCAGCGCCTTCCTGCAACTGGTCGAGGCCATTGACCCGCTGCCGATTGCCGCCGCCGAGCAGAAACTGGCGGATGCCCGCAGCCGCGCCGCCGTCGCCTGAGCAACCGGCCCGCAACGAAAAGGGGCGGCCTTTCGGCCGCCCAGTTAAAACGCCACGCGGGAGGAACATAGTAACGGGTCGGCTTACCAACGCCGCCGGCCCACGTGACCGAATGTCAGGTTGACAGTCGGCCATGGCCGCGCTGATTCGTCAAACTGATTTTATCGGATTTGTGACAGCACTGGCGCCGTGTGTCCGCCCGCCACAATTTGCCATTGGCGCAACAGCGCTAAACGCCAGCCAATTCGGTCTCGATCGACGCGATCACGTGCGGGTCGGTCGGCTCGACCGCCGAGGTGAAGCCAGCCTTCAGGTGGCCGTCACGGCCGATCAGGTATTTGTGGAAATTCCAGCGTGGCGCCTCCAGCGGGCGCTCTTGCGCCGCCCATTTGTAGAACGGATGAGCGTTGGGGCCCTTGACCGCGACTTTTTCGGTGAGCGGGAAGGTGACATGGTACTCCCCGTGCGCGGTCTTGCCGATTTCGCTGGCGCCGCCCGGCTCCTGGCCGCCGAAGTCGTTGGACGGCACGCCCAGCACCATCAGTCCGCGCGCGCGATAGCGCATCCACAGCGCCTGCAGGCCGGTATATTGCGGGGTATAGCCGCAGAGAGAGGCGGTATTGACCACCAAAATCGGGTGGCCGGCATAGGACGACAGCAGGATCTCTGGCCCCTCCAGGCTCTTGAATGTGAAGGCATAGGCCGTGACGCGGCTCATGCCGGCGTTCATGGCAGCGGCTTGCGCGCGTCCGGCGGCCAGCGTGACAAGCGCGCCGGACCCCAGTGTCAGCAGATAGCGACGGTCGATCATAAGGTTGATCATAGCCTGCTTTCGGCTGTTACGAACTGCAACATTGCGTGAATGGCGGCATGGCCCGAGCGGCTTGCGCCCGGGGCGCCGCGCGCATGGCTGATGCGCGCCAAAATCGGACAAAGTCGAGCGTTTGTGATGTGTGGTGCCGGCGGCATTGGCTATACCGCGCACCGGGGCCAGCAAGAGTTGGGATTTACATTGCTACACGTCGAACGATCGGTCGCCATCAGTTTGCGGCAAACGGGCGTGCGCACCTGGCTGCAAGACACCACGCAATTCGCGCCTTACGCCCTTACCATCCTGCGCATCGTGACGGCGCTGTTGTTTTTCGAACACGGCACCTCGCGGCTGTTCGGGTTTCCTTCGCCGCTGCCGTCGCCGGCCTTTCTGAGCATGTATTGGTTTGCTGGCGCGTTCGAACTGGTCTGCGGCGCGCTGGTCGCGTTCGGCCTGTTCACGCGCGCCGCGGCCTTCATCGCGTCGGGCGAAATGGCGTTTGCCTATTTTCTCAGCCACGCGCCGCACGGCTTCTTTCCAATTATCAACCGCGGCGACGGGGCGATCCTTTATTGCTTTGTCTTCCTTTACATCGCCGTTGCTGGCGCCGGGCCCTGGAGCCTGGACGGGCTGTGGAAGCGCAAGGCGTAGAGTCCGGCGGCGGCGGACTTTTTCTTGAAAGATTAAGCGCTAGGCCGCCGCAAAGCGGACCGTGGTTTCGAAGGCGTAGCCGCAGGCCTCGCATTCCCACAGGTGGCGCACGCGGCGGCTGTCAACGAATTCCGACCATTCGGGCACGAACAGCCGTTCGCCGCATTGGGCGCATTCGATCATCGGACGCGAGCGGGCGAATTTTCTTGTGTCGGGGGCGCGCAGTTCCATGGGCTTTCCTCGAATTTTTACCGCGCCATTCAAAGTGTGGCGCGTATTGCCCCCCAGCCTCGGTTTTTCCGTGCCGATCAAGTTAGTGCAACGCTGCCGGAATTAAAGCAGCAAGCCTGACGTATCGCGCAAGATGGCGATGAAATATTTGCGGACCTGGGGTGACGAAATCGGGTAGCGGCGCGCGAAAGATCGATTCAAATTGCGCGGGGCGAAAGGCCGGTTAGGCGCGGGCAGATCAGGAGGTGGGCATAGTGAATTCCGGGGATTTCATCTCTGCCGTCGGGATTCGCTGGCTCAACCCGTCTCACCGGCCCATGCAATTGCCGGTTGTTGTCTGTCCTGTTAGGGTGTTGGCCGGCTTTGAAAAAAGGGGGCGATAATGGCGACTAAAGCGGAACAGCAAGCTTTCATTAAGAGCGCAGGGAGCGCTGCGAAAAAGTCTGAAACAGAGACCGGCGTTCCCGCCTCTGTTACTATTGCGCAAGCGATCGTCGAGTCCGGTTGGGGCGAGCATCATATGGGGGACGCCAACAATTATTTCGGCATCAAGGCGCAGGAGGTGGGCGGCAAGGTCGTATTCGGCGACGTTGCCACCGGGTATGTGGACAAGATTACAAAGGAATATGACAAGAACGGCAATGCCTACACTGTCGTTGCACATTTCCGGTCCTACAAGGACATGGCCGGCTCATTTATCGACCACGGGATATTCCTGACCAGCAATAAACGCTACGGCAAGGCACTCGACGCCTATGCGGAATCAAAAGACGCGGACGAATACGCGCGTGGGCTACAAAAAGCCGGCTACGCGACCGATCCGAAATATGCGGACATGCTCATTTCGCTGATGAAGAAGAACGATCTGTATCGATTTAACGCCAAATAGCGCTGGGTGATTCTGGAAACCCGGCAATAAAAGGCGGGCAAAGCGAAGCACGCTCGCGTTCGATCACCGCGGGCGGGCGATAGCCCGGCAAAAAGCCATAGCCGTGCCAGTGGCGGGTGACGTGCCGCTTCTTGTGCGCGGGCGCGGCGAATGCCGTCGTCAGCTGCAACAGGGATAGGGCTACAACGATGACGGCCGAGAGAGTCCGCGGCATTGAAGCCCTTTCCGATCAAGAGAGCGTAGCATAGGGCGGGTTCAATTGGCGGACGCGTGGGCGAGGGTTAGCTCGGGACTACGCCGGCTTGAGACGCGCCAACCTCGTCGCATCTTGCGCATTGGCCGCCCCCGGCGGCATTTTCCCGGCGAGCAATTCGCGCACCTGTTTGACGGTGTCGAAGGCCTGGTGCTCGGCCGCGTCCGGCGTCAGGCCGGCAATATGCGGGGTGGCGATCACGTCGGCGCGTGCAGCTAGCGCCGGCGAGGGCATCTGGTCCTGCGCGCGGCCGACATCGAGCGCGGCGCCGGCGATCAGCTTTTTATCGAGCGCCCGCTCAAGCGCCGCCTCATCGACCAGATTGCCGCGCGACAGATTGATGAAATAAGCCGACGGCTTCATGCGCGCGAAGGCCGGCGCGTTCATCAGGTTCTCGGTCTCCTCGTTGGCGATGGCGAGGCAGACCACGAAATCCGACTGCGCCAATAGCTCGTCGAACGAAACCTGTTTGACGCCCGGCACACTGACTTTCTTGAACGGGTCGGCGACCAGCACGTTCATGCCGAGCGTGACGCCGAGCGGCGCCAAATATTCGCCGATCACGCCATAACCGATAATGCCGAGCGTGGCGCCGGAAAGCTGGCGGCCCATGCGCGCCGGCGGCACGCGGCCGGCGTGATAGTCCGCGGTCGATGCGCCGATATAGCGCCCGCAATCGACCATGAAGCCGATCGCCAGCTCGGCCACCGAGGCGATAAAGCCAGGCGTGGCGTGTGTGACCAGAATGCCGGCGCGGCTCGCCGCCGCCACGTCGATATTGCGGATATCGACCGCCACCCTCAGGAACGCCACCAGATCGCCCGCTTGCGCAAAGAATTCGGCCGGCCCCGGCGTCTGCCGGTCGGAGACGACGATCTCACAGCCTCGCGCGGCCTGGGCAAGCGCCGCGGCGTCGAGCACCTGGCCGGTGTCGTTGAGCCGCACCTCGCCCAGTTCGCGCAATTCTGCGAGCGCGCGCGCGCCGTAATAATTCGCCAGCATGTCGGGGATGTGGGTGAGCAGGATCCTGGGCATGGCGTTCTCCGGCCGGTGAACCCTTGTCACGGGCGGGGGCGCGCGATGCTGCTCACTTCTTGTCGGCTGATTGAGTGGCCGGGGCGGCTTCGAGCGCGGCGCCCGCCGGCTTGGCGTTCTGGTTATAGAGGTAGCCGCCGGTCAGCGCGATGACAATCACCACTGCTATGGCCAGGGCCTGCACGGTGACGTCCGGGTTGCGCCCGCCGGCCTTGGCCGGGCTTTGCGGGGCCGGTTTATGGGCCGCGGTCGCGGGTGATTTCTTGGTTGATATCTTGGCTGTTTTCTTGGCCGCTTCCTTCGGCGTCTGCTTGGCCGCCGTCTTGCGCCGCTTCGCCATGGTGTGGCCCCTCCCGTCCAGATGACGAATCGCCAACATCGGGTTCCAGAATACCGCAGGAGCGATTAAACTGCGCCCCGATTATGGGGTCTGTTCATGAGCCCAACCTTCGTCAAACCGCGCACCAGGCTAAAGCCCAAGACCGCGCGGCCGCCGCTGTGGAAGGTCATCCTGCTCAACGACGACTTCACGCCGCGCGAATTCGTCGTGCAGGTGCTCAAGGCCGTGTTCCGCATGAACGCGGAGCAGGCCTATCGCGTGATGATGACCGCGCACCAAAAAGGCGCCTGTGTGATCGCGGTCTATACCAAGGACGTGGCCGATACCAAGGCCAAGGAGGCGACCGAGATGGGCAAGGCGGCGGGCTACCCCTTGTATTTCACCACCGAGAAGGAGGAGTAGCGCGGCCGCAGCCGCGGGCCTACTTCCAGCCGGACTCGCGATCGCAGGCGCGCGCTTCCGCCGTATGGATCTTTTCCCAGGCCGTGACGGACAGCGTCTCGTTATCGTCCATCTTGTTGACCATGCAGGTGCAATATTTGAGCTTGACCGCCGCGCTGGCGTTCATGCCGGCGCTGTCGCGGATGCATTGATTGATCCATTTCACGTCGTCGGTGGTCACGGCCAGCGCTGCGCTGGCGGCAATCAATGATCCGGCGGCAAGTAGAATGGCGATTTTGACGGTCTTCATGGAGCCCCCCATTATGAAATAACGTCCGAGCTTAACCGATTTACTGCAAGCGGTGAAGACACCAAATGGCCGAGACTTGCGCCGTTCAGCCGTAAAACTTGTAGCCCAGCCACAGCCCAATGGCGCCGCCGGCGGCACTAAGCCACACCGAGGCGTATGAGAACATGCTGTCCCCCCACAGCCAGGGGATCATGCCGCCTACGGTCGAGCCGATAATGACACCGGTCCAGATATAGCTTCGCATGCAAATCGCCGACCCGTCGTTGTGCCGGTTCGCCGCCCGCCGTTTCCCGGAAATAGCGTCTTATCATGGCGGCGCCGGTCACGCCCGCGCACGATGCTGAGCTTAGCCATCGACGGCCGCCGGATCGGTGCAATTTTCCGAATAATGTCGCGGCTGGCATAGGTATTTCTACACAACCGCAGCGGCATGCTGCCGGCTGCGTACTTGCAACGGGGGAACCCATGCGAGATTTAAACTTGGTGTTGGCGCCGCTGGCGGTGATTTTCTATTTTCTCGCCTTTCCGGCGCAGTTCAGCGCGTTGATCGTGTGGGCGGAGCGGTTTGTTCGTTAGCAAACCCCACCCCGCTCAAGCGACATGACGACAGAGGCGGACCCGCCTAGACTAGGCAGCAAAGCTGCAACAGGGGGTCCCGCATGGTTCAACGCGTCTTGATCACCGCCGGCGCGTCCGGCATTGGCGCCCAATTCGCGCGCGCCTTTGCTGCTACCGGCGCGCGCGTGTTTGTCTGCGATATCGACGGCAAGGCGCTCGACGCGATTGCCAAGGCCATTCCGGGCCTCATCGTTGCGCGCTGCGACATGGCCAGCCGCGCCGAAATCGAAGCCATGGTGCCGGCCGCGATCGAGGCGCTCGGCGGGCTCGACGTGCTGATCAACAATGCTGGCATCGCCGGCTTGACGCTGCCGGTCGACCAGATGCCGCCGGACGACTGGGACAAGGTGGTCGCCGTCAATCTCACCGCCATGTTCGACGTTTCGCGGCTCGCCATCCCGCATCTGAAGAAATCCAAGGCCGGCTGCATCATCAACATGTCCTCGATCGCCGGCCGCGGCGGCTTCCCGAACCGCAGCCCCTATGCCGCCACCAAATGGGGAGTGATCGGCTTCACCAAGACGCTGGCGATGGAGCTCGGCGAATGGGGCATCCGCGCCAACGCCATCGCGCCCGGCGCGGTCGAGGGCGACCGCATCGTGCGCGTGTTCCAGGGCCGCGCGCAGATCAGCGGCAAGTCGCTGGAACAAGTGAAGGCGGAGGCGCTGGCCGAGCAGTCGATCAAGGGCACCATCGATCCGCGCGACATCGCGCAACTCGCGGTGTTCCTGGCGTCGGACGCGGGCAAGTCGATCAGCGGGCAGGTGATCCCGATCGACAACGACCGGCACAAGGCGTGACGGGATAGGCCGGGCGCGGCGGGGCAGCCATGATTGCTCTAATAGGTAGTTGACATTAAAAAAATAGGTAGTAATAGGTTTATAAGAAGGACCCGCATTTATAGGCATATAAGAGCATGTCCAAATACGCGCCGCTGGCGGACTACTTAAAACGCCAAGGTCGCGAGCACGTGCCTATGACCTTTGCCGAAATCGAGCGGGTGACCGGCGTCAAGCTGCCTGCCTCGGCCACCAAGCACCGTCCATGGTGGTCGAACAATCCGGACAACAGCGTGCTCACCAAGGTCTGGCTCGACGCTGGATTCGAGAGCGAGCAGGTGGACATGGCCGCACGCAAGCTGGTGTTCCGCCGCGTGCGCGGCGCCAGGGCGGGGAGCGGAACGGACGACGAATTCATTCATCCGGCCTACGGCGCGATGAAGGGTCTCATTCGCATCATGCCGGGCTTCGACCTGACCGAGCCGGCCGATCCGGAATGGGCCGATCGGCTCGACGCGGAGTACGGTCCCGAAAAGCGGGAGCGATAAGTGCAGCCGCTTCTGTGGGACACGCACGCGGCGATCTGGATTGCTCAGCAGGCGCGGCTCGCGCAGGCCGCGCTCGACGCGCTGCGCGCGGCACATCGGGACGGTGTGCCGTCCTACGTGTCGCCGATCACGGCCTGGGAGGTCGGCATGCTGGTGTCACGCGGACGCCTGCAATTGCTGATCCGGCCGGAACGCTGGTTCGCCAATCTGTTCGAAATTCCTGGGGTGCGATTGGCCGACATGTCGCCGGATGTGCTGATCGCGTCATCCTATCTGCCGGGGAAACCGCCGAACGACCCGACCGACCGCATCATCGCCGCGACCGCGCGTGAGCTCGGCGCAACCTTGATCACGCGCGACCGCAAGCTCCTCGACTACGGTGCGCAGGGGCACATGAGTGTGGTGGAATGTTGAGGGGGAGGGCGCGGTAGCGGCCTATCCGCCTGGGCGTGAGCGAAGGTGGAAGAGGGCGGTTAGTCGTCATGGCCGGGCTTGGCCCGGCCATCCACGTCTTTCCTGTTGAAGCGCCACTAAGAGGTGGATGCCCGCGACAAGCGCGGGCATGACGACGGAGAGGGCGGTTGGGTTACTTCATGCGCCGCGGAATTTGGCGAGCGCCGCTTCGACTAGAGTATCGGTCGCGAAGCGACATGTGGGGTGCGCAATCCCGGATATAGCTTCGCTCATCCGGGCTACGTTTGCTTAGCCAATTCTACGCCTGCTTATTCCATTTGGGCTTGTGTTCACGTTTTCCGAACACCGATTGAACGAATATTCCTCGGCCAGTCGCTGTTTTCATGTGAGCCACTGAAACCACGGGCGATGTGCCCGCGTATTTTTTTACGAGCGGCTGATGACGAGCCTCGTTGGAAAAGATCATACGATTGGCAAAGCGCGCCGTTAGTACATTTGCGCGCCTAACAAATTGCTTATCAGTAACGACTCGATAAGGCGTCGTGCGCTGGTTGAATTTTGGCTTTAAGATAGAATGTCCCCAAAGGATGAAACGTGGCGTTATTGGGAACATGAACTCTATGTCCATACGACGTCGATTGATATTGTAGGGCTGCAACGAGCCCGCAGAAACGATAGGATCAAAATAGATCACTGGATTGTCGCTCGTGATAAATCCTTCATCTGTTCTATTTTCCAATATTTCAAATCCGATTGAGCCAATAATCTTGTTCATCCCCTTCGCGAGGTCAGCCATCGCATGGATTGATTTGTGTGGGTCAATACTAATGACGGTGTGTTGATCAAAATATTCGAAGGTCAGGCCTGGCGGGGTAGGCGGCAGTTCTCCGCGGTCATGGAGGTGTCGCGAAGTCATTCGGACCGATTCCGCCAGCATCCTTTCGGCTGCGTCCCGGGCCGTTGGAACTCTTACACGATGGATAATAGCGAATAACAATAGGGCACCTCGAACAATGATGTTTTCCGCGCGGCGCGGACCGCTGATGCGGCGTGAGCGCCGTTTTCAAGCTTGATGTAGCGCTGAGCGATCTCAGTTTTGTCCGTCCTCATGCAGCGGCCATTCGCTCCAGGATCACG
>JBBRAL010000105.1:0-12023 GCA_038206805.1 Hyphomicrobiales bacterium
CGTGATGGCGTGCAGGTCGACCACGCAATAGATGCAGTCGTAGCGCTCCTGCAGCGCGACGAATTTGACGATCGCGCCGAGATAATTTCCCAGGTGCAGATTGCCGGTCGGCTGCACGCCGGAAAAGACGCGTTCCTTGAACGCCATCGCAGTTTCCTCGTCAGCGCATGATCCCGAAAAGTGGGAACCGGTATTCGGACAAGATCATGCGCAAGTAAAACGTTGCGCGACCCATGCCACGCCGGACCGGCGCGGCGCAAGAGCCTTAACAAGAGCCTTAAAAAGCGCCGCTACAAACCCTTGCCGACCGAACGCATCAAATCGCGTGGCGAAGCGACCTTGAAGGCGCGCAGCAGCAATATATAGAAGCCCAGGCCGAAGCCGATCAGGCCGGCCAGGACCAGCGCACGGACCGCTGCTTGCGCGCCGGCGCCGAGCCAGGGGCCGAGCAGGCCATGCGCCGCCACGACGCCCGCGCCCATGATCGCGGCCGACAGAGCGATGCGCGGCAGCCGGTGGCGCGCCTGGCGGTCGATGGCAAAGCCGATCCGCCGCGCGATCAGCACGCCGAGCAGGATCGCGCTCACCCAGCCCGACAGCGCAATGGCAATCGCGACGCCGACATGGCCGAGCACCGGCATCAGCACCAGACTGCCGACGATGGCGATGGCAAAGCCGAACAGCGCGGCGAGCATCGGAGTGGCGGTATCCTCGCGCGCGAAGAATATCGGTGAGAATGTCTTGACCAGCACATGACCGGGCAGGCCGAGCGCGAAGACGGCAAGAACGGCGGCGGTGGCGTCGGTATCGCCGGCGCCAAAAGCGCCGCGCTCGAACAGCACGCGCACGATTGGCCCGGCCAGCGCCGTGAGCGCAATCGCGGCGGGCAATGCCAGCCCCAGCGCAAGCTCGATGCCGCGCGATTCGACATGCGCCATTTCGCGCTTGTCGCCGCTGCGGATGGCATGGGCGAAAGCCGGCACCAGCACGGTGCCGACCGCGATGCCGACAATGCCGAGCGGCAGCTCGATCAGGCGGTTGGCGTAATAGATCCACGAGACCGCGCTGCGCGAGGCGGAGGCGACCATCACGCCGGCGATCACGGTGATCTGCGGAATGCCGCTGGCGACCAGACCGGGGATCGCCAGTGCCAGGAAGCGGCGCACTTGCGGCCCGAACGAGACCGCCAGCGGCGTGACCCGCGCACGGCCCCGCCATACCGCGAAGCCGACCAGCGCCAATTGCGAGACGCCAGCCATGGTTACGCTGAAGGCGACGACACGCCCGGACAACTGGCTGTCGCCGGCTTGCCGCCAAAACACGATCAGCAGCGCCGCCAGCATGGTGGCGTTGAAGGCGGTGGTGGCATAGGCGGCGGTGGCGAAACGGCCGTTGGCGTTGAGTACGCCCATCAGCACGGCTACCGGCCCCGCCAGCGCCAGATACGGCAGCATCAGCCGCGCCAGTTCGACCGCAATGGTCAGGCGCGGCCCACCGACTATAAAGCCCGGCGCCAGCACCAGCACCAGGGCCGGCATGATCAAGGCAAAAAGGGCGACCGCGCCACATAATGCGACCGCACCGGTGCCAAGCAGCCGGCCGGCGAAGGCGCCGGCGGCCGCCTCGCCGCCATCGTCGCGCGCGCGCAGATAGAGCGGCACCACCGCGGCGTTGAGCGCGCCTTCGGCCAGCATGCGGCGGATCAGGTTGGCGAGCTGGAAGGCGACGAAGAACGCATCGGCGCGGATGCCGGCGCCGAACACGGCCGCGATCCCCATGTCGCGCGCAAAGCCGAGCAGGCGCGACAACAGCGTGGCGCCTCCGACGGTCGCGACATTGCGTACAAGCGACATAGGCTGGCTGGGCTCCCCGCCTCACTCTAAGCATGCGGAACCGCGCCCGTCACCCGCGTCATTTTATCCGGCTACGCGGCGCTTGCCGCGGCTCGCTCGGGCGATATAGTGCGCCGCACGCATCCAAGAGGTAACGCATGGCCGCTTCCCGTTACGACGTGCTCGGCATCGGCAACGCCATCGTCGACGTCATCGCCCGCGCCGAGGACGATTTCCTGGTCACGCACGGCATGCACAAGGGCACCATGGCGCTGATCGACGAGGCGCGCGCCGAGGCGATTTATCAGGCGATGGGGCCGGCGGTGGAAAGTTCCGGCGGCTCGGCGGCCAACACCATTGTCGGCGTCGCCAGCTTCGGCGGCCGCGCCGGTTTCGTCGGCAAGGTCAAGGACGACGAGCTCGGCCGCGCCTTTGCCCACGATATCCGCGCCGCCCGGGTCGGTTTTGAGACGCCGCCGGCCTCCGACGGGCCCTCGACCGCGCGCTGCTACATCATGGTGACGCCGGACGGCGAGCGCACCATGAATACTTTTCTCGGCGCCGCGCAGGACTTGCATCCCAACGACATCGACGAGGCGACGATCGCAGCCTCGGCAATCATCTATCTGGAAGGCTACCTGTGGGATCCGCCGCACGCCAAGGAGGCCTTCGTCAAGGCCGCCGGCATCGCCCACAAGTCGGGCCGCCGCGTCGCGCTCACGCTGTCGGATGCGTTCTGCGTCGATCGCTACCGTGCCGAATTCCTCAATCTGATCCGCAAAGGCACCGTGGACATCGTTTTCGCCAATGAGCGCGAGCTGCACAGTCTGTACCAGACCGCCGATTTCGACAGCGCGGTGAAAGCGATGCGCGCGGACGCCAGGCTGGCGGTGGTGACGCGCAGCGAGAAAGGCTGCGTCGTGATCAGCCGCGACGCGGCCGAGGCGGTGCAGGCCATGCCGATCGGGCGCGTGGTCGATGTCACCGGCGCCGGCGATCTGTTCGCCGCCGGATTCCTGGTCGGACATTCGCACGGCAAGGATCATCGCACCGCCGCCCGCCTGGGCGCGCTGGCGGCGGCGGAAGTGATCCAGCACATCGGGGCGCGGCCCGCGGTGTCGCTCAAGGCGCTGGCCGCGGAGAACGGCCTGGCGATGTGAAGGCTGCGGCGGCCGCGAAGGCGCGCCACGGTGACGTCCCTCCCCAATTGGTAACCGGTTGGTAACCAAACGTGGTTACCGATTGGTGAACAAGCCAATTTGAGGGACGCGGCCATGGCCAAGCGCAAAGATATCGAAGCCACCAGCGGCGAGCCGGCGGCGAGCCCGCAAGGCGCGCCGGAGCAGGCCAAAAGTGCGGTCGAGAGCGGACTGCCGAACGTCGAATCGCCGCCGCTTTCGCCGGACACGCCCGCGCCCGCCATCGAGCCCATCGTCGAGCCCGTCAATGAGATTATGACGGAGGCGGCGCCCGCCGTCGAAGCCGTCCCAGCCATTGCGCCCGCCAGCGCCACGGACAGCGAAGCGCCGGCGGCGTCCGCGCCAACTACAGCTTGGCGCTTTGCCTTCAAAGCGCGCCACAAGCGCCATGCCTTGCTGGCCGCGTCGGTGGCGATCGCGGCGGCATTTGGCGCGGTGATCGGCGCGCTGGCCAGCGGCGGCTTCGGCACGCCGCTGCCGCGGACCGATGTCGCCAGCCTCGAAGAACGCAAGTCGATGCAACAATCGATCGCCCGGCTGGGCAAGGAAGTCACCACCTTGAAGTCGAGCATCGAGGCGGCGAACAAATCCGCGCATACGCAGATCGCCAAAATCAACGATAAGCTCAACGACAAGATCGCCAGCAAGACCACCGAACGCTTCGATCGCGCGGCCGCCGCCGACATCACCGGTTCGATTTCGGCGCCGCAGACCGTAAGCCCGCACCCGGCCGGGCGCCTGGCGCCGCGCGCCGCCGCGGTGGCAAGCCAGCCGCCCGCCCGTGCAGCCGTGGTGCAGGACTGGACAATCCGCGACTCGCGAGACGGTTTTGTCTATGTGCAAGGCCACGGCGACATCTACCAGGTCGTGCCGGGCGCGCCCTTGCCCGGTCTTGGGGCGGTGGAATCGATCAAACGCCAGGACGGCCGCTGGGTGGTGGTGACGCCGAAGGGCATCATCGTGTCGATGCGCGACCGCCGCTATTTCGAGCGGTTCTGACTTTTCCCTCTCCCGCGAAGCGGGCGAGGAGATTATGTGGCGAGCGCCCTAAATCCATGGCAGATTTACCCCCGCTGAAGCTGCGCGGGCAAATTTCATGGTCGGCACTTCCCTGAAAATTATTGTGGCGGCTATTGGGGCCGCCATGGCCACGGCCATGAGCTTGTCCGCTCCGGCATCGGCGCAATGGCTGGCGCAGGGCGCAAGCCCGCCCGCGACAAAACCCGAAATGACGGAAAGCTGTCCGGGCCTGGTGGCCTCGCGCACGCCGTTCGGCGCCGCGCTGCGCCGCGTCGCACTGGAACGCGATCAGGTGCGCATCAGCTATATCGGCCACTCGACTTTCCTGATCGAGAGTCCGCAGCTTGTGCGCATCGCCACCGACTACAACGATTACGTCAAGCCGCCGCTGCCGCCCGACATCGTGACGATGAATCACGCGCACTCGACCCACTACACCGATCGTCCCGACGCGGGCATCAAGCATGTGTTGCGCGGCTGGGCGGAGGATGAAAAACCGGCGCGCGTCGACGTTCAGTACAAGGACGTTCGCGTGCGCAATGTGCCGACCAATATCCGCTCATGGGCCGGCGGCACCGAGCGTCACGGCAATTCAATTTTCATCTACGAGATCGCCAATCTTTGCATCGCTCATCTCGGCCATCTGCATCACACACTCACGCAAGCCCAGCTCAACGAGATAGGCCGCATCGATGTGGTTATGGTGCCGGTGGACGGCACCATGACGCTGGATATGGAAGGCATGGTCGAGGTGCTGCGCTCGCTGAAAGCGCCGTTGATCGTCCCGATGCACTATTTCAGCGCCTATACGCTCGATCGCTTCTTGCAGCGCGCGCGTCAGGATTGGGACGTGGAGATTGCCGAGGTCCCCTCGGTAGTCGTTTCCAAAACGAGTCTGCCGGCCAAGCCGAAAGTCCTGGTGCTGCCCGGGCACTGAGAGCTTTTCGGCGGCATGCCGATTCAAAATTGCAGAAAAGTGTCATCAACAAACCGTGATGCCAAATTTTGGCCAATATCCGGCCATTCATCGCCATTTATCAACAACTAGCGTTGACCGGTCGGAACCAATGGGTCACCGGTCGGAACCAATTGGTCGTTGTGGCGTTCTCCGGGGAACCTTTTTAACGGCATACGAGGCGAATTAAATGGTGCAGACCTGGAGCAGCTGGAAACGTTTCCCCGACGCGCAAACCGGCGAGCATATCGAAGCGCCGATCGGCCCCGGGGTCTACGAAGTTCGCCACACCATGACCGGCCGCGTGGTCGCCTTCGGCCATACCGGCCATGTGGCCAATTCGATCTCCGACCTGAAGGTGAATGGCGGCGTCAGTCCATTCGCGCGGTTTTTCGGCCGCCAGCCGCTGGTGTCGCGCGTCAATGATTTGGAATACCGCACCTGCGCGGCCACCAGCCGCGCCGAGGCCAGGACCGCCGCCAGCCGGCTCATGGGGCTGCGGCAGACTGCCTGGCGCCGCCGCATGGATACGGGCTGGGCGGCCCGCATGCCGGGCTGATTTTAGCGGCATTAATTCGCTCACGCGGCCGGCTCTGGAGCCGGCCGTTTTGCATTTGGGCGCAAGGCCAGCTTCCGAATGCGCGGACTTCGTATAAAGTCCGGCATTAACTGAGGAATGCCGGCCCATGTTGAGTGCGGAACAAAACGATCTGATCGCCCGTGTCGGCCCCGGCACGCCGGCCGGCGCCTTGATGCGGCGCTATTGGCAGCCGGCGGCGCTGGTGGACGAACTGGCCGGCAACCGGCCGGTGAAACCGGTTCGCCTGTTCGGCGAAGATCTGGTGATCTTCAAGGACGACAAGGGCCGCTACGGACTGGTCGGCCGCCGCTGTCCGCATCGCGGCACCGACCTGGCCTATGGCCGCCTGGAAGACGGCGGCTTGCGCTGCGCCTTCCACGGCTGGCTGTTCGACGTGCATGGCCAATGTCTGCAGACGCCGGCCGAGCCCGCGGACAGCAATCTTTGCGCCAACATCAAACATAAGTCTTATCCGGTGATGGAGAAGAGCGGCATCCTGTTCGCCTATATGGGGCCGGGCTCACCGCCGGCGTTGCCGAATTTTGACTGCTTCATCGCGCCTTCGAGTCACACCTTCGCATTCAAAGGCATGATCGACTGCAACTGGCTGCAATCGCTCGAAGTCGGCATCGATCCGGTACATACCTCGTTCCTGCATCGCTTTTTCCACGATGAGGATCCCGCGCTTGGCTACGGCAAACTGTTCCGCGATACGTCGCGCGATTCCGACATGCCGATGTCGCAAATCATGCGCGAGGTGACGCAGCCGCGCATCGAGGTGGAGGAGACCGCGTTCGGCTTCCGGCTGGTGACCTTGCGCCCGATCAGCGAGACCAGCACGCATGTGCGCGTGACCAATCTGATGTTTCCGAATGCGTTCGTCATTCCGATGAGCCGCGAGATGACGATCACGCAGTGGCACGTTCCGATCGACGACGAGAAGCATTATTGGTATGCGATCTTCACCAGCTTCGGCGACGCCGTTGACAAGGACGAGATGCGCCGCCAGCGGCTCGCGCTCTACCAGCTGCCCGACTACATTCCGAACAAAAACAAGAGCAACGATTACGGCTTCGATCCGCACGAACAGGAACACGAGACCTTCACCGGCATGGGCGCCGACATCAATGTGCACGACCAATGGGCTTGCGAATCCATGGGCGCGATCCAGGACCGCACAAGTGAACATCTCGGCACGTCGGACAAGGCGATTGTCGCTTATCGCAAGCTGCTGCGGCAGGCGATCGAGCAAACGGCCAAGGGAGAGCGGCCGGTGATGGTGCTGGCGCCGGCGCAGGCCGCAACGCTCACCGGTCCGGCGGCAATCGACGGCATTGGGCCTTCCGACGACTGGCAGGGCTATTGGCAGAAGACCGAGGCCGCCAAGCGCCAGGCCGCGAGTTGGGCGCATGGGAATTGATCTTGCTTCTATCCCTCCCCTGAAAGGGGAGGGTCGGCACGCGAAGCGTGCCGGGGTGGGGTTGCTTTTGTTGTTTGGCGATGACCCCAACCCGGCGAACTTCGTTCGCCGACCTCCCCCTTGCAGGGGGAGGTAAAGGAAAATCCATGCCCCCGCGTTCGAGTAAATCCGCCGCTAGCTTCGTCGAACGCCACGATCTGTGGAGCGGCGAGCAGGTGCGCGCCGCCACCCAGGTCGAGCGTGCGATCAAGAGCCGCAAGCTCGAAACGTTACGCTTTTCGTTTGCCGATCAGCACGGCGTGTTGCGCGGCAAGACCTTGCTCGCCTCCGAAGCGCCCGCGGCCATGCATTCCGGCGTCGGCATGACCACCACGCTGCTGGCCAAGGACACCGCCCACCGCACGGTCTATCCGGTGTTTACGCCGGGCGGCGGCTTCAATATGGCGGAGATGCAGGGCGGCGGCGACTTCGTCATGGTCGCGGACCCTGCGAGCTTCCGCGTGTTGCCGTGGGCGAACAAGACCGGCTGGCTGCTGTGCGATATCTATTTCGGCAACGGCAAGCCGGTGCCGTATTCCACACGCGCGCGCTACCGCGACGCGCTTGGCACGCTCGCCAAGGCCGGCTTCGAATACCGCGCCGGGCTGGAAGTGGAATTCCATCTGTTCAAGCTGGAGAATGCGCGGTTGGCGCCTGCCGATGCGACCTGGCCGCCGGAAGCACCCGAGGTGAGCCTGCTCACGCAAGGCTACCAGTACCTCACCGAGTCGCGCTACGACATGCTCGATCCGGCGGTCGAGATCCTGCGGCGCGGGATCGAGCAACTGGGTCTACCGCTGCACTCGGTGGAGGCGGAGCTTGGTCCCAGCCAGGTTGAATTCACCTTCCGCCCGCAATCCGGCCTGGCCACCGCCGACAGCATGATTCTGTTTCGCTCGGCGGTAAAGCAGATCGCGCGCCGCAACGGTTATCTGGCGAGCTTCATGTGCCGGCCGGCGCTGCCCAATGTGATGTCGTGCGGCTGGCATCTGCACCAGTCGCTGATCGAGAAGAAGTCGAAGCGCAACGCCTTCGCGTTCGATCACCCGGACCTCTTGTCCACCGTCGGCAAATATTATCTCGGCGGGCTGTTGGATCATGCGCGCGCCGCCGCCGCCTTCACCACGCCGACCGTCAACGGCTACAAGCGCTACCGGCCCTATTCGCTGGCGCCCGATCGCGCCATCTGGGGCAGGGATAATCGCGGCGTGATGATCCGCGTGCTCGGCCGGCCGGGCGATGCCGCGACCCACCTGGAAAACCGTGTCGGCGAGCCGGCCGCCAACCCTTATCTCTACATGGCCTCGCAAATCTATGCCGGGCTCGATGGCATTGCGCGCAGGCTCGATCCCGGGCCTTCGGCCGACACGCCCTATGAGGCGCCCGCCGCCCTGCTGCCGAAAAACCTGGGCGAGGCGGTCACCGCGCTGCGCGCCGACGAGGCTTATCGTGCAGGTTTCGGCGCGGGCTTTATCGACTATTATGCCCACATCAAGGAGGCCGAGCTTGAGCGATTCAGAAAAGAATCGCGCGAGCAGAGCGACGTCACTCCCTGGGAACAGAAAGAATATCTGGATTTGTTCTAGCCTCTCATCCGCTCGTCCCCGCGGAAGCGGGGACCCAGACTTAGATAAATCTGCGACCTGTTGCCCTGGATTCCCGCTGGAGCCTGCACCCGTGCAGGCGGGTGCGGGAATGAGCGGAATATGGGTCGATGCAAATGGGAAACGTTCCGATGCCTTACGCTGTCACACCCGATCAAGTGAAGTTGTATTACGAAGAAGTGGGGCAAGGCATTCCGCTTCTGTTCGTGCACGAATTTGCCGGCGATCACCGCAGCTGGGAGCCGCAACTGCGTGAATTCGGCAAGCGTTACCGCTGCATCGCCTATGCCGCGCGCGGCTATCCGCCGTCCGACGTGCCGGCCGACAAGGACGCCTATACGTACAAGCATGTGATGCGCGATTGCGTGGCCGTGCTCGATCATCTCGATATCGCGCAAGCCCACATCGTCGGCCTGTCGATGGGCGGCTACACCACCTTGCAGGTCGCGCTCAATCATCCCGGCCGCGTGCGCTCGATGACGCTGGCCGGCACCGGCTCGGGCAGCGAGCGCTGGTACACCGAACAATTCCACCAGCATTCGCGTGCGCTGGCCGATCAGTTCGAGCGCGAAGGTTCAGCCGGCGTCGCCAAGACCTATGGCAACGGCCCGAGCCGCGTGCCGTTCGCGATCAAGGATGCGCGCGGCTTTGCGGAGTTCCAGGCCATGCTGGCCGGGCACGATGCGCAGGGTTCGGCCAATGTCTCGCGCGGGTTCCAGGGCGGGCGGCCGTCGATCTACGACTTCGAAAGCGAAATCCGCAAACTCGCCACCCCGGCTTTGATCGTGGTCGGCGACGAGGACGAGCGCTGCATCGAGCCGAGCCTGTTTTTGAAAGCG
Source organism: Hyphomicrobiales bacterium (assembly GCA_038206805.1). Lineage (GTDB taxonomy): Bacteria > Pseudomonadota > Alphaproteobacteria > Rhizobiales > Xanthobacteraceae > Pseudolabrys. The sequence continues at coordinate 9,489 of JBBRAL010000105.1, forward strand.
ACAATTGCCGCGTCAGGGCTGGTGGTGATGCCCAAGACCGGCCATGTGGTGAACCTGGAAGAGCCGGACCTGTTCAATCGGGCGCTCGGCGATTTTTTGTCCCGCGTCGATGCCGGCGCATGGCCACCGCGCGATCCGCGCACCATTCAGCCCAGGCCTTAGACCCGCGTAACGTCAATCCGAGCCAGGCCACCGATCGCGGGTTTACCCGAGACCGTGCAATTCAATTTGCCCAAGTCGGTTAAAGCCGGCCTGGGCGGGCCGGCCATGACGAATAATCACACATCCACGCTCGCCGACAGCGCGTTGTCCTGGATGAACTGCCGGCGCGGCTCGACCAGGTCGCCCATCAGCTGGTCGAACAGCACATTGGCCTCGTCGACTTCCTTGATCTTCACCTGCAGCAGCGAGCGCGCATTGATGTCGAGCGTGGTCTCCCACAATTGCTCCGGGTTCATCTCGCCCAGGCCTTTGTAGCGCTGCATCGAAATGCCCTTGCGCCCGGCGCCGGTGAGCGCCTCGAACAGGCCGACCGGCCCGTGAATCGGAATCATCTCGTCCTTGCGGCGCAGCATGGCCGGCGGGGTCGGGCGCGGATAGGCCTGCTGCAAGCTCAAGGCATATTCGTCGAGCTTGCGGGCGTCGGCCGAACCGAGCAGCGCCTGGTCGATGATCGCGACTTCCTTCACGCCGCGCACGGTGCGCTCGAAATGGAAGCCGTTCTCGTCGAACAGGCCGTTCCAGCCGCGTTCGGTCTCGTCCTCGAGCGCGTCGAGCCGCTTGGCGATGTAGCCGGCGGCGGCGGCCCCGGTCTTGGGATCGGAGGTGACGCTCGGCGTCAGCACGCCGGCGATCGCCGCCTGCTCGATGACCTTGCGGCTATAGCGGCTGTGCAACCCGTTGAGGATGTTGCGGATGGCGCGGGCTTCCTCGACCAGCTTGCGCAGGTCTTCGCCGGCGCGCTCTTCGCCGGACGCCAGCCGCAGCACCGAATCTTCCAGGCCCGTGGCGATCAGATAATCTTCCAGCGCGCGTTCGTCCTTGAGATACTGCTCGGATTTGCCGCGGTTGACTTTGTAAAGCGGCGGCTGCGCGATGTAGATATGGCCGCGCTTGATCAGCTCCTCCATCTGCCGGAAAAAGAAGGTCAGCAGCAGCGTGCGGATATGGCTGCCGTCCACGTCGGCGTCGGTCATGATGATGATCTTGTGGTAGCGCAGCTTGTCGGGGTTGAACTCGTCGCGCCCGATGCCGGTGCCGAGCGCGGTGATCAGCGTACCGATCTCCTGACTGCCCAGCATCTTGTCGAAGCGCGCGCGCTCGACGTTGAGAATTTTTCCGCGCAGCGGCAACACGGCCTGGAATTCGCGGTTGCGCCCCTGCTTGGCGGAGCCGCCGGCCGAGTCGCCCTCGACGATGAACAGTTCCGACTTGGCCGGATCGCGCTCCTGGCAGTCGGCGAGCTTGCCGGGCAATGACGAAATGTCGAGCGCGCCCTTGCGGCGGGTCAGATCGCGCGCCTTGCGCGCCGCCTCGCGCGCGGCGGCGGCTTCCACCACCTTACCGACAATGACGCGGGCTTCCTGCGGGTGAATCTCGAACCAGTCCTGCAAGGCCTGGTTGACCACGTTTTCGACCACCGGGCGGACTTCCGAGGACACCAGTTTGTCCTTGGTCTGCGAGGAGAATTTCGGGTCCGGCACCTTGACCGACAGCACCGCGGTGAGGCCCTCGCGGCAGTCGTCGCCGGTGAGCGCCACTTTCTCCTTGCGCGTGGTGCCGAGAGTCTCGGCGTATTGCGTGACCTGGCGGGTGAGCGCGCCGCGGAAGCCGGCCAGATGCGTGCCGCCGTCGCGTTGCGGGATGTTATTGGTGAAGCACAGCACGCTCTCGTGATAGCCGTCGTTCCACCACAGCGCGCATTCGACGGTAATGCCGTCGCGCTCGGCCTTGATCATGACCGGCTTCGGGATCAGTGGCGTCTTGTTGCGGTCGAGAAATTTGACGAAAGCTTCGACGCCGCCGTCATATTTCATTTCCTCGCGCTTCTCGACCGCGTGACGCATGTCGGACAGCACGATGTTGACGCCGGAATTGAGGAACGCCAGTTCGCGCAACCGATGCTCCAGCGTGGCGAAGTCGAATTCGACCATGGTGAAGGTCTTAGGCGAGGGGAAGAACGTCACTTGCGTGCCGCGTTTTCCCTCGCTGTCGCCGACCGTTTTCAGCGGCGCCACCGCGACGCCGTCGGCGAATTCAATGAAATGCTCTTTGCCGTCGCGCCAGATGGTGAGCTTGAGCCAGCTCGACAGCGCGTTGACCACCGAGACGCCGACGCCGTGCAGGCCGCCGGAGACTTTGTAGGAGTTCTGATCGAATTTTCCGCCGGCGTGCAACTGGGTCATGATGACCTCGGCCGCCGAGATGCCTTCGCCGGCGTGGATGCCGGTCGGAATGCCGCGGCCGTTGTCGCTTACCGTCACCGAGCCGTCCGGGTTGAGCACCGTCACCACTTCGGTGGCGTGGCCGGCGAGC
>JBBRAL010000106.1:0-11971 GCA_038206805.1 Hyphomicrobiales bacterium
GGCGCCGCTTGGCCTTGGCCTCAGCATCATCCTCGATCAACCGCGCGAGATAGTTGGCAAGCGAGCGACACGCGCGTGTCGTTCACATCAACGCACAATCTGCATCGCTTCCTTTGCGAGCCGTTCACCATCGCAACAAGATCGCCTTGTGACTTTGTGCAATTAGAGTACATTGCCCAAAGAGGAGTAACACATGGAGGCTTTAATGACTGCAAACGCTAGACCCGATACATCATCGCCAATAGGTGAATTGCACAAAGTAGACCTGCCGATAGATCAATTCGGCCCTTGCTACAAGGTCATGGGCCAAGGCTTGGCACGCCATCGCAAGCTGGCCGGCGATGGCTTGCGCCGCCTGTCACGCGAGGAGCGCGTCGCCTATGCCGATGCGGTCGAGCTCGCGGTCCTCGCCTTGCAGCGCCAAGAGCTACGCCGTGCGGCGCCGGCAGAGCAACGCCCGAATTGCGCAAGTGGATCATGGGATGAATACCCCAGTGAGGCCGTGCGGCGCCAGCAGCACGCGGCGCTCGCCTCCTGGCCGGCCAAGGTGAGGCGCAATCGCACCGATGTGGAATGGAAAGCCCTCTATGAAGAGGCAATGGAAGCAAAGGCCGCAGCCATCGCGGATCGCCTATTGGCCGGTGGCAACATATGGGAGATTGCAGCATGAAAAACAGCATCAAGTATCTGACGCAGGCTCAGCTAGACAAACTAATTAAGTCGGCTCGAAAGGGCCGGCATGGCCACCGTGACGCGACGATGATCTTACTTATGGCGCGCCATGGGTTGCGCGTGACTGAGGCCGTGGACACGCGGTGGGATCAAATTGACTTTGCCAAAGGGCACTTTCACGTCAAGCGGCTCAAGGGCGGGATCGATAGTGTTCACCCGCTCCAGGGCGATGAGCTGAGAGCCTTGCGCGAGCTACAGCGTGAACAAGAGCCTAAGTCGGGCTTTGTGTTCACCTCGGAACGCGGCGGACCTATGGGCCGCAACAACGTGGCCGCGATGGTGGCGGCGGCAGGCGAAAGAGCCGGCTTGCCTCCCATCAATCCGCACATGCTTAGACACACTTGCGGCCACCTGTTGGCCGATGCAGGCCATGACACGCGCCGACTACAGCTCTGGCTCGGGCACTCGGATATCAAGCACACCGCGCGCTACACCGAACTGAGCGCGAAACCCTTCAAGGACTTTTGGCGCTGAAGCCGGCCGAATTAGGTCCCCGAAGAGAGGTGATTTCTATCTATCATATAGATGGAGATGTTCCATAATCGTGGACATTCTGATACTTATCAGGATACCTTTTTGCATGCACGCCAACGATGCACGCCAGACACAATTTGCACGCCAACGATGCACGCCAAATTGCGATCAACGAATACAATGACTTAGGAGATTTTTGGCGTGCAAAATCATGCACGCCAAGCCTTGGCATGCACGCCAAATCACCTCTAAGCGTAAGCGCAGAGGTGATTGGGCGAGCGGTTAGCTAATGAGTGGAAAAAAGTAGCTCCTCGAAGGGTCTACCCCTTCGAAGGTCAGGTCCCGCTATTCTGGCGCACAGGATAGCGCCGGCTTGGGGAACCGCGATCCTCGCTCTCGCCGGTCAATCGCATGGTCCTCAGAATGTCGGTATGCCAAGCGGGCCGGCGCATTAGCTCGTCGCCACGGCGCCCCGCTATCGGCGTGATCTGGTACTTCGACAACATCACCCAGATGTTGCTCCCTTCTTGCTTTTCATCTTCAAGGATAGTGACCTGATCGCCGTTGAGCCACATGACGGTGCCTATGCCTTTCCAGGTGGTGCGGCTGGAGAAGCCGCGCACGCGCTCCCCGAGACGGAAATTCATGGTCACTCCTCCCCGTCAATATTCTCTTGATCCACCGAAAGGTCGGGCAGCTTGTAATGGGGCGGCTTGAAGAACCGCACCGGCCGCGTATCGCGCGTGCCTTCTCCGTGCATGCGCCCCACCCGGAAGAACAACCCGGCAAACGTGGCCGGCGTCTTTTTCTTCCGGTTGCTGTAATCGTGTCCGACCGTCCCCTTGCGTAGGATCAGCTCCCAATATCCGACTTGGGTGGTCCACTTTTCATAGATCGCGATGTTGCTCTTGTCCGGCGGCGGTCCCATCAGCTCCTCGGCCATGTTCCGCAAAGGAATACTGTGCTCTTCGTCATACAGGCCGAGGTCATCAAGCTTGTTGGCGAGCGCCGCACGGTTCAGGCGGGCCTGACGGATCAGCTTCTGTTTGCCGAGATCAGTGGCCCCATCGGTTTGCCCGCGATAGACCAGCACCGGCACATCGAGATAGCGGCCCGCCGCACTGTAGCGTTTCACATCGAAGGCAACCGTATAATCGTCACGGCCCATGCGGTTATGCTTCATGGTAGCGAATACGGTGTCACTCTTGCGGCTTAGATAGATGACAAGATCGGCGGCATCATTGAACGATTGACTGCCCTTGGTGCCGCGCTCCTCATCCTTGCCGAAATGCGCGATTAAGACGACGAGGCACTGATACCTCTGTTGGAACGCGGCGCCGGCACGGAAGGCGTTCATCATCACGTCATCTTTATTCGTGCTGTCGATCAAGCCACGCGCGGTAGTATCGATCACCACGATTTCCGGCTTGAAATCGGCAAGCTGCTCGATCGCTTCGGCAAGATCATTGCCCGCTTGCAGGAACGGAACAGCCGGGACTAGACGAAACCGTTTCGTATCTTGAAGCTCGGCCACGGTCGATCCGAAATGGTCACAGATCGCCGGCAGCCTAGACCGGGCAGCGTCTTGCGGGGCTTCGCCAAGATGATAGGCAATACGCGCGTTTTTATGCAGCGCAAAATCCACACAAGAGGTCATCACAACGCCAGTCTTATGTGCTCCCTTCTTCGCGGAGAGGATCGTGACAGCACCTTCCTTGGCATGGATGAACAGGCACCCATCGTCCCAATAGGTAGGCGGCGGGCTTCGCTCAGCTTCAACTAGATCAATCGGAGCGAAGCGGCTCTTGCGCTTGTCGCTCTTCGTGTCGTCTTTGCTCTCCAAAGGTAGCGCGTCAGCGAAAACGTCACTGGCCTGCTGACCGCTGTCGTACACATTGCCGCCCCAACCGGCGTCCTGCGCTTCCTTGATGATACTGCCGATGTTGCGTCCGCCCTGCTTCGGCGGCATCGTATTGACCACGAATTGTACGGCATCATCGCCAACGCGGCCGATCGTATCCGGCTTACCGTAGAGCGGGACACCGTTCGGGTAGAGGTCGCGGTGATAGTCGCCACGCGACCACGCGCACGCGATCTCGACACCCGTCAGCTTGCCAGCGACGATGACATTGCCGACAGGGGCAACAATGTCACGCCAGCGCGTGTAGTCGCTGTTCGGATCAAATACCGGCTTCCCGTCCTTGTGCAGCGACAGGATGGCAATCAGGTTCTTTTCGGTGATCGGAGCACCGACGTATTCGCCAGCGCCCTCTTTCCTCTCACCGCGAATGCTGGCGCGCACATCCTTGTAGCCGAGCTGTTCGGCCAGCGTGGCAAGCTTGGTCGCGAGCGCGCGTAGCACATCGGTCGTCACCTCCGGGATGTCCCGGAACGGCACCGTTAGCGGCGTATGGTCGGAAAGCAGTTCAAGGTCAGGATCGAAATCGACCCAACGATACATCATGCCCTCGGGGTGCTGACCGAAGGCGATGAACTGCTGACCCTCACCAAGGAACTCGATCAGCGAAGCGCGGCGCAGGTCACCATTGACGGTAGCCTCGTGACTGATCGTAATCTTGCCGATCGGCTCACTGCTCCGATACGTCAGCAGCTCGCCCTTGGCACCCCGACGGTGCAGCTTGTTTTCGCCGGCTTGCGTCTGGATCAGCTCGACGAATTGGCGCAGATGCTCCGGGTTCCGCACGTCGAGATCAATACCGGCGAGGCTGCCGGTACGCAGGCCGATGTTAACCGCGTCGGGAAATCCCTTGCGCTGCTCGGCCAACGTCGCCGGGGTGATATCGCCAGTTTGCCAGCCGCTGCTTACCGGCCGCTTGCCGATCGCCAGAATAGGCGCATAACCGTTCGCCAGCAGCACGAGGGCTCGCAGATCGGCCAGCAAGGCCGGGCGCCTGTCCTGCGGGCAGTCATACAGCTTGCCTGGCTTCGGCACATAGCGACGTACGGTCTGTTTGGCGGGGATTTCATGGACACTGGCGGCCCTCTCGTAGGCCGTTTTAAGCTCGTCCCCGGAGACGGGCGGGGGCGGATTGACACCACGGCTTGATCGATCTATATTAGTCATCACATACCTACTTTCGATCGCTTTGGTTGATGAATGCCATGATCCGGCCCATCAACGCACTGTTGACCTCCATGTGCCCCGGCCCTCATAGGCCGGGGTTTCTTTATTGCGCGCACTATAGCACTTTGAGTAACTTTATTATAGAAGGCACATTCTTGTTTCTTAGTTACTATTTTAGCCTTTCTCAACCCTTCGATGTGCGGGTTTCCCGCACATCCGGGGGAAATCTCCCGGATTTTTAAGGATTGTATTCTCATTCACAGCCGAACGGCGCATCGTCGTCGAGCCGCGCAATGGCACCGTAGCCGGGAGGGCTCGTGCGCTTGCTGTTGGCTTTCGGGTCGCGGCACGCAAATGGATCAATGGGAAGCCCTGTCGCGGGATCGACCGGAGCGCCCCGATAGTGTTCCGCGCCGGGGACGGGTTCATGCGACGGCGGCGCATCCTTGCCACGCGGCATCAACGCGTCGATCTCGGGTGGCACGTTCGGGTTTCGAAAATCGGACATGGTGTTCTCCTCTGTGTCAGGCATCGATGCCGAAAAACCGCTCGCTGGCATCAGGTTCGAGCGTCGCCCGCCGGCTTTGCTGCTGGGCGTAGTATTTTTCGAACGGGTTCTTCATCCCGGAGAGCACCTCAGTATCCGTCTTGGCCTTCGACAGACACATCAGCAGATAGCGCAGCGCCGAAAACAGATCATCGCGGATTGGTATCAGGTCCCCGTCCTCGTCTCTTTCCAGGTCAAGCAGCTCGTGAATGATGTCTTGGCAGTCGGGATGTATCGTGAGACGGCCGTCGCGGAGACGCTGTTGCATATCGGTGATGCTCGTTTCGATATACACGCTGCCATCCTTATGCACGGCATGTTCGTCAAGCATCCGAAAGCCTTCATCCTTGAAAAGGTCCTTGTAGGATTTGCGTTGCCCGCCAACGGTCGAATTCTCGGCGGCACCCCAGGCGACCGGAGCACCCGCGTGCGGCCAGCGACGGATGGCGCTCGCCACATCGGAAGGCAGCACTTGGTTCTTGCGGAACGTCCTGCACACGTACACCCGATCCGTGTCGGCATGGTACGCGGCCAGAACGAAGGCCGTGGGGTGGCCGCCCTCGCCCGTTCCATGTCCAAGATCGGCTCCTAAAATCCAGCGGGTCGCGGAACCAAAGTCGGCGCTTTCATGCCGGTGATAAATCTCTGCGGGATTGAAATTGAGGCAGCGTCCACCAGCCGCGTATTCCTCGCCCAGAAAGCGCGATCTATATTCCGCTTCGGAAATCGACCTGTAATGAGCAGCTAGGTCATCCTTCTGTTGCGCCGACATATGGTCCGCGTCCACGACGGTGCCGGGCACGATTATCTTGCTTTTGCCGGGTTCTCTAAACCAGTGCAGAATATCATTCTGCTGGCGTCCGGGCGTAGCGACCACGAGAATGGTTCCATTCGTGGCCGAGACGCGCTGCATAAATTCAGCCCACAGACCTTTATCGGGAGGAAGCTCGTCGCAAACGATCAAGTCCACGGCCTCAGAGGTCAGCGCCTGCTTGCCCTGCTGGTACTGCTTGAACCGGATGATCGCCAGAGAACCGTCAAGCATTTCCACTTCGCACTCCGAAACGAGGCCGGGGACGCCATGCGCGTAAGTAAGTTTCTTGATGCAGCGAAGCGGCAGTAAGCCGGTTCCGATCTGTGTCGGTACGGCGCCGAGCAAGCGGGTCTGCGGCCCCAGGATCGTCGTTTGGCCGGTTTCCGACAAAATCCACGCGACGAATTTGTACGCACGGTCGAGTTTCGGTTCGGCACGATTGGTCAGCTTCTCCTCGCCGGTAACGACCCGCTTCACAAGTCGCATGGCGGCAGTGCTCTTACCGATCTGACCGCCGGCACGCCCAAGTACGAAACGGTTGTGCGCCACGCTTTCGAGCAGGACTTTCTGGAACCGATTGAGTACGAGGAAGTCATCTCGCTCGTATTTTTGCCGATAGTCGGTGTTGCTCAGCGCCAGCTCGGCCGCGCGCTGCAATTTGCCAACGTCGAATTCCTGTTCGGTCATAGGATATCTCCGTATTCATCATCCTCGACGGGGGCGACAGGCTTCTCCTCGACGGGGGCGACGGGCTTCTCTTCGATGACCTCGAAAGACACGTCGATCGGCTTCGCCTTCTCACGCGCTTCAAGCATCTTGCGATGGCGTTCCAAGCCGGCCGGGCCGAATTCATTCAACAGCATTTCCTCGCTGGCGCCCTTGGCGATCAGGTGCGCGAGGTAGTCGATACTCTGTTGCGTGCGATCTATGACGGTGGTTTCGACTTTGATCTCTTGTTTCGTGGGCAGCACGCGATCGAGCAGAATTTGCGCGGCCTTCACCTTGTCCTTGCCGAACCGCTCGCCCATGGCGTCCCGTAACGTGTCGAGCGCCAGCGGCACATCAAGTGTGAGGCGCTGGCGGGCAAGTTCTTCGACGGCCGCGACGATGTGTTTATCCCGGGCAAGCGCCCTGGCGGTGCTGTCGGCATAGCCCGCGATCTTGCCGGCCGCGACAGCAGCATCCTTGCCGCTCGTCACCTCGAATACCAACGCGGCAGCAAATCGGAGCCGTTTGGCACCGAGCCGCTGACAAGCCGGCCCAAGTTCCACATCTTCGAGTACAGCCGGCAGGTTCTTCGCACTCGTAGTCATTGTCGCACTCCTAGAATAGGCGGTCGAGGTGTTGCCGGCGCCAAAGAGCGTTCGACCCCTACAGCGGCGGGCGCCCCGACCTATGCGGCGCCGCCTTGGCAAAACGGCACCGCAGTCTCTGAATTAGCGCTGGCACCGTTCCACATCGCGCGCGACTGCTTCGACGGTGCCGGCCTATCCACTCGCGGCGGATGACAAGCGCCGCGAGCGAATTAGTGGACGAACATCGCCAACCTTTGAATTTCATGTATAACTTGTGCAGGGTCCATGGTGCCATCGAACTCGGCCTCAACCTTCGCACGGTCGCCAAGCAAGCGCGTCACGTTAGTACCGATGGCATCGACGGCCGCTTGAACCGACGCGACGGCAGTTTCGATAGCTTGCAAGTCGGAGGTGCCGTCGAACGATCCTCCAGCGTTGCCGAGCGCCGCTGTAACCAAGCCGCTGAGGGTGGTCGTGTCGGCGGCACTGACCAAGCCGCTGAGCTGTGTGGCCATCTGGTCGCAAGGGTAATGGCCGGGGATGTTGATACGAGACATTGTAGGCTCCTGTTAGGCTGGGTTGAAGTTACTTCTTGTTTCTCACATCACGCGCTCGCATCATCGCGCTCGCATCATCGCGCCAGCGTTAGCGAGCGCAGCGAACGAGCTGGCGGTATGGAAAAGGCGGTCTTTGCTGGCGGCTTCTTTAAAGCCGGCCGGCAACCGCGCCCAGGCGTAGTTGTGATCGGCCGCGATCTGGTCGGCGTTGCCCAGGCGGCGCAGTTTCGCACCTTCCTGCGCGTATTTGAGCGTAGCGGTCGTTTCGTCCATGCCCTCGTACAGATTGGCGGCAGTCATCGCTTCGCTGACGACAGACTGACCCAGCGATAAAGGGATAGTGGCCGCGTGGAGAGCGTTGGCGAACATAGAGTGGATTTCGCTGACCTCAGCCGGATCAAGCCCTTCGATATGGCCGCGCTCGAATTGAAACGCGAAGTCGGAAGGCGACAGAGACGCTGCGAGGGAACCAGACGATTGTGCAAGCCGTTCATTAGCTTCCTGCAGTGTCACAGTCTTGTCGGGCTCAGCCGGGGCTTCCTTGCTGATCTCGGCCCACGCGATGCCCTCAGCCTTCGCGGCTTTCTGCAACGTCTCGACAGCAACGTGACCGGATGCCGCCAGGTTCTTGAAGGCAGCAACTCGTTTTTCATAAGGTTCATTGCCGGCCGCGGTCATAGGCGGCCGGAGAGCCGGATCATTCGTCGGCGGCTTCCCATTCGTAAAAGGCTGCACAAGCTGTTCAGTCGCGGTCTTTTCGCCGACAGAACCGGGAGCCTGAGTACCCATCGCCCGAGCAATTTGTTCAGGCGCATAGTGCTTCGACAATTGCTCGGTCAACGCCGCCTTGCCAGCCTCGGAAAGACCGGCAGTTTGCTCGGGGGTGATGGAAAGTTCGGGGGCGTTAGACATTGGATTTTTCCTCTTCATCGACGACAAGGATATTTCCGTCCGCAACACGGCCATGCAGCTTGATCGTCGCGGTGCCGGGCTTGATTTCGAAAAGGATGATGTACAGGCCGGCGCCACTATTGCGGACCTTGAAAACGCGATCACCTCGATAAAGCGAGTATTTCGGAGGCTGCTGCATGGCGGAACCATGGTGCGAACTGACGGCAACGGTCACGTTCGGCAACCAGTCCAGAAGATCGGCGCAAACTCCAATACGATGATCGCCAGGATAGGTTGGTAACATCTCACTGGCACAGTCGCTCACGACCACGATACTCTTGGCTTTCACGTCATCAAGGGTTTCGCCTTTTCCCTGACAAGCCTTCAAGATTTGCGGGGCGAGGTCCTCGGCGGCGTGCCATTGCCGATAGCCAATGACACCGTGCACGCGCGACGTATGGCCGGGATTTTGCTCCCGTGCTCGCAGCCAAAAAGCAACGCGGTCCTCGAATACATTAAGGTCGCCCTTCGTCTCGCAGAGCAGACAGATCGTGTCGCCGTTGGTGAGCGCGTCAAAGGCGGCCTCATACAGGGTCGGAGAGGCCATTTCGCTCTCGGGGCCTACGAAGAGGGTCATGCCGCATTGTTGAAGGAGGTTGCGCATGTCACACCGCCAATTTGCGGGGTTGAATGCTGGCCATCACCTGGTCGGCCGTCAGCGTCAGCGTCGGACCAGACACAGGCGGTCCCAACAAGTCGGCTAGCTCGGGGTCAACCACGTCCGGCTCAGGTTTAACCTTCGCCGGTACTGGCAGCACAGACGGCGCCGGACCTTTCTCAATGAGTTTTAGCAAGTGCGCGTTGGACAAGGCCACCTCGTCCTTGAGCGGAACGAAGCGCGCGGCGTTGACGAGCGGATGGTTGTAAGCGCCCGGTATTTTCAGGACCCCGGCATCGATCGGATTGACCGGGTTGAGCCGGGAGATTTCCTTGGCGATCAGATCGAAAACTTGGTTCCGGTTCGCAAGGCAGCCACCGGGCAAAATGCCAAACGGATAAGCCGAGACGATCTGTCCAGTGATCGCGTAATAATCAAACGTGGCGGCCACGTATTCCTTGATCGCGGCGCTGAGGCGATCGGCTCTCTTGGCACGTTCGACCGTCTTGCGACGGAACGTTTTGCCGTGCTTCTCGCGGCCAAGGACGCGCAACTGTTCGTCCGCTTCCTCGATCGCACGCTTGTCACCGCGAAGGGCCGTGCGGTGAAATTCCAGATCGCGCGTGGCCTTTTCGAGAGCGTTCCGCAGTTTGGTGAGTTGCGGATCATCCGGCCCAGACGCGGTGGACGCGGCAAGGTCATAAGCACGCTCGGCAGCGTCATGGGCAATGACGGCACGCTCGATCTTCTCCTCGCGTTCCCTGCCCTTCTCGACGGCGCGATGCTTGGTGGCAATCGCCGCGTCGATCTTGCCGGCATCGTCATCAACGCCAGCAGCGGCCTTCAACTTGTCAACAATTGTCATGATTATGTTCCTCCATGCGCCACCGGGCGAGCCGAATGCCGGCGGCAATCCTCTCCGCGATGATGGTTAATTCGATTTCTTCGTCGCTGATCGCCCTCACGGCGAACCGCTCGACGGCCTCGACCGGGATCAGACGCTCGCGGCCATCTCGGCTCGTGATGAACGGAAGGACGCCGGTGGCGACTCATAGGCTGACCTTCGGGGGGTTTACCCCGATCAACCGGGCCGCGATCTGCGCCTGCACCGCTGTGTATTCACGTTTCATGGTCTATCAGTTATATGAGGCGAAAGAAAATGTCAACAGCCTTTCTTAATATATTTCAGAGAGTTACTCGGCGAGTAATTGGGTGTAACAGGCTGTTTGATTTAACAGTGTGCTAGATGATATAATTGACTTACATCCAATGATATATCATACTGATACGTACCATAGGAGGTCGTCATGAGTACCGACACCACGCCCAGGGTCGCCACCGTCGAGGAAGCGGCCAAGATGCTGCGGATCAGCCGGGCCAGCGCCTACGAGGGCGTCCGCACGGGCGCCATACCTCCGTGCACATCGGCAAGCGCATCCTAGTGCCGCTGGTAGCCTTGGAACGGCTGCTGGCCGGGAACGCGGCCTAAGAACCGTAGGGAGGCTGATATGTGGAAGGATGCTCGGTATCTTGGACACTCCCAAAACAACACCGAACTGAGGTGGATGCCTAAACCAAAATGAAGAAAATTCCCGACGACGATATGGAGCAAATCTCCATCCGGCTCCCCAAGGACCTGCTCAAGGACTTGGGCAAGGGTGGCAAGCGCACCATTGGGCCGGAAATTCGTCGCCGGCTTCAATTACCAGGCGGGCCGGAGCCGATCGGCGGTGAGGAAGCGCCCGACCCGAGGACAAAAGAACTGCTGTCCGCCCTCACCTATCTCGCCGCAAATGTCCCGGACTACTACGGCCCGTGGTCACAAGATCGCTTTGCCTTCGACGTGTTGAGGGAAGCGATCGACCGAATTCTGACGCAGCGGTTCCGGCCGAAAGGCAATCCAGTCGCGGCGCCGACCGACTTGGCGGACCTTGTCTTCGGGGAGGGCGATCACCTCAAGAATGTCGAAACCATGGGCCGGATGATCGCGGCGATTTGGCTCTCAAGCAATCCAAAGCAGGGGGCGGGATAGAAGCGCGGTATGGAATTGAGGGATGGTATTTTGTGGAAATCATCCTCGTAAGCCATTGATTTTATAGGTATAAAAACTGGTGAGGCCAAGAGGAAGCCGCCCTTTCACAATCTCGCCGTGTCCGTTTAAAGCACAACAGAACCACAGTTCGCCGGGCGGTGCCGATATTGATGCGGGTTCGTCGGTATAGCGTAGGTCGGGACCTAACCCTGCCGTTTTAGAACCCTCACCCGAGGCACGCCAACGCGGCGGGGCGCTTTCTGAAAATCCGCCGCGATAGTTCGGAGCATTGGGGGTGTTGGCTTCCACAGATGCTCGCGTGCGAAGCGTTGGTATTTGAGGGCGGGTTTTACATCCACAATATTTTTGCCAACGCGCTTCGGCTCGGTTCCTTCGACAACCATCGATGTTGCCTCGACGTACGCGGACAGGTCGAGATAGCCACTCTCATCAAACGTGAATATATTCCCGTTGCCTTGGAGTGAATACGTGTCGCCGGTAATCCGGCGCGCGAACACTTCAAGGAGCTTTTGCTTGGTGCCGGCATACTGCGGAAGCGCCACTTCTCGCGCGATCAGGTCTTGATGCAGCCGACTAGGAAGCCGCCATGGACCATCAGGTGCCCAGAGATAGTACCGGATCAGGCGCTGTTGCTTTTGGGCCATGCAGGTCGCTGCTGGGGACAGCTTCAACAAAAAACCCCCGGCGATTTCCCGCCGGGGGTCTTTAGTTTTAAGCGAGCTTCACCTTGATCGGACGATCAGGGATAGAAGTTACGCTGCACGCGGAAGATGCCGGCCCATTCGCCAACATCGCCGTAGGTGACCAGAGCACTGCCGCCGCCCACCGGGCCGGCAGAAGTCGCGCCCTGCAAGCCGCTCTTGAC
>JBBRAL010000107.1:0-11948 GCA_038206805.1 Hyphomicrobiales bacterium
GTTTCGTGCTGGCGTTTTCATATCTGCTGCGGGCGTGGCTTGGCGACTGGCGGATCGCTGCCTTCGGCGGTTTCCTGCTGGCATTTTCCGGCGGCATGGCGATGGAAATGCGCATTCTGCGCACCGAACTGCTCGCCACCACTTTTTTCATGAGCGCTTTGCTGATGCTGCTCATCGTCGCGCAGCGCGGCGAAAGCCGCTGGCGGCCCGCGGTCGTCGGCTGCGCCAGCCTGTTGATCACGCTGGCGATGCTCAACAAGATTCAGATTTTGTTTCTGATCTGCGCTCTGCCGGTGCTGTTAGTTCCGTTCGGCGGCAAGGAGGCAGCGCGGCGCGAATTCTGGAATGTGCCGCGCTTGGCATGGCCGGCATTGGGGGCGACCGTTGCCATAACATTGCTGGCGGCATTCCTGGCCAAGGATATTTTGATCGAAGGCCTTTCGAGCGCGGGCGCAGCTGCGCTACCGGTACTACGCTTTGGCGCCAAGTATTATTGGATCGCAGTCGTGGTGTGGCTCGGCCTTGGCATGGCCGCCTTCGCGTTCATATGGCGCGTTACCACGCTGGAAACACTTGCGGCAATGTTTGCCGCCATCGCCGGCTGCATGATCGGCCTGTTGGCACTTACCATTCGTTATGAGCCCGGCAACGTGCTGGTGGTTTTCCATCCGATCGAGCAGATGTTTCGCTGGGCGGCAGAATCAACGCCGCAATTGCGCGAGGGCGATACATTCTTCAATGCCGGCCGGCTAAAATATGTGTTCGACGCTGTCGCCGGCGTCATTGCGCGGCGCACTTTTGTGCTGGAATCGTCGCCACGGCCGACGATCTTCCTCGAATGGTTCATCATCGCGGCAACGATCATCGCCATCAGGCGGCGCGAATGGCGGCTGACGCTTCAGGTCGCAGCCCTGATGTTGACGGATTGGGGTGTCGACACGATCGGCATGGCGCGCGGACTAAAGCAGGAATATTTCTTGCTGACCGATCCGCTGGCCATCATTGCCGCGGCCTTGCTGATGGCAAAGCTCACCGATTTGCGGCGGCAGCGGTGGACTTACGCCGTAGGCGCCACGCTCATCGCCGCCCATATTTTAGTGAGCCAGGCTGAACCGGTGAAACATATTTTCCTGACGGGCGGTCAAGAAGCGCTGTGTAATTTATACGGCAGCGCCAAACGGGTCGAACATTTCCCAAATTGCAAGGCGCAATAACGGTCACCGCCGCCGCTCGTCGCCCGGCGCGCGCTGCGCCAGATAGGCCAGCAGTTTTGCCTCGCGCCGGCCGCGCGTCACGGTGTCGAGCACTAGGCCGACAGCGGCCGAGAGTGAGGCCAGCATCATCAAGCCCATCGCCAAAATCGCCGTGGGCAGCCGTGGCACCTGGCCGGTTTCCACATAGGTGACAAAAACCGGCGCCGCAAAACCGACCGAGGCAATCGCAAATGCTATTCCGATACCCGTAAAGAACGACAGCGGGCGCTCGGCGCGATAGATGTTGACGATGGTACGCAAAATGCGAAATCCGTCGCCCCAAGTGTTCAACTTGGACGCCGAGCCTTTGGGCCGCGAGAAGTAAGGCGTATCGATTTCGGCGACCGAGAGACCCAATTCAAGCGCATGAATTGTGAGCTCGGTTTCGATCTCGAAGCCGCCGGACAAAACCGGGAAAGACTTTACGAAACGGCGCGAGAACACGCGGTAGCCGGACAGCATGTCGGTAATGTCCGACCCAAACACCGAGCTGACGACGCGGGTCAGCAGCAGATTGCCGGTGCGGTGGCCGGTGCGATAGGCGGCTTTTTCGCGGTCGACGCGGTTGGCCACCACCATGTCGGCCCGCTCGCTAAGCAACCGCTCGATCAAAGCCGGCGCGCTTTGCGCATCATAGGTGGCATCGCCGTCCACCAGCACGTAAATGTCGGCCTCGATATCGGTGAACATGCGCCGCACCACAAAGCCTTTGCCCTGGCGCTTTTCGCGGAACACCAGCGCGCCGGCGGCGGCGGCGATTGTCGCCGTATTATCCGTCGAATTATTGTCAAATACGAAAATGGCGGCGCCCGGCAGCGCTACGCGGAAATCCTTCACAACTTTGGCGATCGATACGGCCTCGTTGTAGCAAGGCACCAACACGGCAATCTTGTACCGGCCAAAATCGAACCGGCGGAGCGCGCTGTTGTTGGGCGCGGCTTTGCTCGCAAACGTACCCGCGCGATTTACCGTTCGTTTCGCCAACCGGAACTCCTTCATCCCCGCGTCGTTATGCCCGTGTACGGCCTTCCGGCGCAATTGCTAAGACGCCTGACTGGGCTAGCCTATGGACTAGCTATGGACTTGCCGCGTTAGTTTAGCGTTTCTATGCTTGTTCGTCCTTTGGACGCCCGTCCTTGCCGGAGAAGTATCTTGGCCGTCGTCATTCCGTTTGAAAGCCCACAAGCCGCGTCCATTGAGCGCCTTGCCGAACTGGTCGCCCCTGACATGGAGCGGGTCAACGCTACCATCCTGGCGCGCACCGGTTCCGACGTGGCGATGATCCCGGAAGTCGCCAACCACCTGATCTCGTCGGGCGGCAAGCGATTGCGGCCGATGCTCACGCTCGCCATGGCCAAGCTCGCCGGCGGCACCGGCGACGGCCATATCAAGCTCGCCGCGGCGGTCGAGTTCATGCATACCGCGACGCTGCTGCATGACGACGTGGTTGACGAAAGCGACATGCGCCGCGGCAAGCTCGCCGCCCGAATGGTCTGGGGCAACGAGGCGAGCGTCCTGGTCGGCGATTTCCTGCTCGGCCAGGCATTCAAGATGATGGTCGAGGTCGGCAATCTGCACGCGCTCGACATCCTGTCGTCCGCCGCCGCGGTGATCGCGGAGGGCGAGGTGATG
The DNA here is from genome assembly GCA_038206805.1 of Hyphomicrobiales bacterium. GTDB lineage: Bacteria > Pseudomonadota > Alphaproteobacteria > Rhizobiales > Xanthobacteraceae > Pseudolabrys. The sequence continues at coordinate 2,886 of JBBRAL010000107.1, forward strand.
CAACTCGGCGCCGCCAAGAATACCGCCACCAACGAAGACGAGTATCTGGCGGTGATCCGCGCCAAGACCGCTGAGCTGTTTGCCGCCGCCTGCGAAGTCGGCCCGGCGCTGGCGGCGAAGGAAAAGGCCGAACAGGCAGCCTGCCGCTCGTTCGGCATGAACCTCGGCATCGCCTTTCAGCTCGTCGACGATGCACTCGACTACGGCGGCAAGTCCGCCAAACTCGGCAAGAACGTCGGCGACGATTTCCGCGAAGGCAAGATCACCCTGCCGGTGGTGCTGTCGTTCCGCCGCGGCTCGGACAGCGAGCGCGCATTCTGGAACCGCACGCTTGGCGAGGGGGAAATCCGCGACGGCGATCTCGATACCGCCATCGCGCTGATGGGCAAGCATCATGCGATCGAGGATACGGTCGGCCGCGCCCGGCACTACGGCGCGATCGCCACCGATGCGCTGGCGCTGGTGCCGCCGTCCGCCATCAAGACGGCGCTGGAAGAAACCGTCGCCTTCTGCATCGCGCGGGCGCATTAGCGTTCAGCGAATGAAGCCGTCCGCTCGTCCCCGCGAAAGCGGGGACTCAGAACTTAGCTTGCTAGCATTGCTATGGTGTCCCTGGATTCCCGCTTGCGCGGGAATGAGCGGAATATCGATTCTGCTCTAGCAAGCGGATTGCGCCGTTTAGCGCGGCCGGCCGAAGCCTTCCTCCGGATTACGGCGCAATGCATGGCGGATATTGATGTCGGGGTCCTGCCCGATAAATTCGCCGCTGGCATGGACCGGCGGCGAGCAGCCATTCGGTTGCGGCTTCGGCCTGACCGAGAAGAACCAATCGCCCAGCGAGGGCGGCGGCGGATTGGGCGCGCAGTCGCGCTTGGCGACGTGGTGCCGGCTGTGATGCTTGCTGCGCGCCAGCGCGGGATCGGCGGCGAGCGCGCTGAACGCGACGGCGGCGGCCGCGACGGCAATCCAACCGAGTTTCATGGGCGTGCTCCTCTTGGCATGACCGCGCTATCCGCAATTCGCCAGACTGGCAACTGTTCCCTGTAACGCGGGCTTTTTCAAGGGCGGCGCTCGCAAAGCTAGGCGCTGGCGCCAAGTGTCGTGGTGCAGACCCACCAATCCGGGCACTCGGCCTTGAGCCGCTGCCCGGCCGCGGCGACCTCAGCGGCCGAGGCAAACAGGGCAAAACAGGTCGGCCCCGACCCCGACATTCGCGCCAGCCGGACAGCCGGCAAAGCGCGCAAACGATCGAGCACATCGGCGATGACCGGCAGAGAGCTGATCGCCGCCTCGGTGAGATCGTTGCCGCCTTGCTCGAGCCATTCGATCGGCGCGCCATCCTGTTGCGGCAGGTCGACGCGATAATTCTTGTCGCCTTGCATGGCGGTGAATTTTTCGAACACATCGCGGGTCACCAGCGGCACGCCCGGATTGACCAGCAGCGCCGGCAATGACGGCATAGCGAGCGGCGCCGACAGTACTTCGCCCAGCCCACGCATGATGCGGATTCGCGAATCGAGGCAGACCGGCACATCGGCGCCGACCAGCCGCGCCGCCTCGGCGAGCCGCCTGTCGTCGAGCGCCAGCCCATTGGCGCGGGCGATCAGCCGCAAGGCGGCGGCCGCATCGGCGGAGCCGCCGCCAATGCCGGCAGCCACCGGAATATTCTTTTGCAGCCGGAAGCTTCCTGCCGTCAGGCCGTCAATGCATTGGCGCAGCGCGGCGAGCGCCTTGAGCACCAGATTGCCGGCTGGCGGTCCGCTCGCCGCGGCAAACGGCCCGGAAATTTCGAGCGTCGCGCCGCCGCCCGGCTGCAAGGCAAGCGTATCGGCCAGAGCGGCGAAGGCCACCAGGCTTTCCAGCTCGTGATAGCCGTCGGCGCGGCGGCCGAGGATGCGCAATGTCAGATTGATCTTGGCGGGAGCCTGTTCGACGAGCGCGGTCACGCGAGGGGCCTTAGCTTCGGACAGACTTGTCCCGGGCGCAGCGCAGCGTGGAGCGAAGCGTAACGGTGCGCTGCTGAACCGGGACCTTTACGCATTCAGAGTTTGGAACGGCTCCGGATCAGCAGTGCACCGCTCGCTTCGCTTGCGCTGCACCGCATCCGGGGCACGCGGCATCAGCCGCCGTTGCCGCTCTTCTTGCCGGCCTTGGCCTGCGAGGACGTTTCGTCCGGCAAGCCGTCTTTCAGTTTGGCTTCGATCTTCGGCAGCTCTTCCGGTTCGGGCTTGAGATCGCGCGCATGCGCCCACTGGAACTTGGCTTCCAGCACGCGCCCGACCCGCCAATAGGCGTCGCCGAGATGGTCGTTGATGGTTGGATCTTCCGGCTTGAGCTCGATCGCGCGTTCGAGTTGCTTGGCGGCTTCCTCGTAATTTCCGATTTTGTAATAGGCCCAGCCGAGCGAGTCGACGATGTAGCCGTCGTCCGGCCGCTGCTGCACGGCCCGCTTGATCATGTCCATGCCCTGATCCAGGTTCTCGCCCTGGTCGACCCACGAATAGCCGAGATAATTGAGAACGTGCGGCTGGTCGGGAAAAAGTTCGAGCGCCTTCTTGAGATCGGCTTCCGCCTTCGGCCACTGCTTGGAGCGCTCGTAGCAGATGCCGCGGAAATAGAAGGTCACCCAGTTCGCTTTTTCAGGATGCGCGAGGGTGGCGACGGCCTTGGAATAAACATCGGCGCATTCGGCGAACTTCTTGTGGCCACGCAGAACATTGCCCAGCGCCATGATCGCTTCGAGATCGCCGGGATGCTCCTTGATTAGCGCGCCAAGGTGTTTTTCCGCGTCAGCCGCGCGGTCGAGCGTATCGAGATTGGCCGCCATCTGGATGGCGGCATTGCGGTGCAACGGCGAATTCGCTGGAACGCGCTCATAGGCCTTGATCGCCAGCGCCGGCTTCTTGAGCGATTCATAGAGATCGGCGAGCGAGAGCAGCGCCAGCGGATGGCTGGGCGCGAGGAAGAGCGCGAGCTGGAGATAGACCAGACCGAGATCCTCGCCGCCGCGGCGGCCGAGCGAGGCGCCGAGCCCATAAAGCGCTTCACCGGCGCCGGCTTGCGCGTTCGAGACCAGCGGCGGCAATTTCTCGCCGGCCTTGAGCTTGGCCATCGCCTCCACCACCAGCGGGTGGCGCGGCAACACCTTGTCGAACGCCTCGAACACGCCAAGCGCCTCCTTGGCGGAGCCGTTGTGCGAGAGCCAGTTGCCATAGGCCTCGACCACCCGCAGCGCGGAAGAGTCGAGCTTGTAGGCATGCTCAAGTCGCTTACCGGCTTCCTTCTGATTGCCGGCGAGCTGGTAGATCATGCCCGCATGCAATTCCTTGAAGATCGCATACCAGTCCGGACCGCTAAGCCGGTCGATCGCCGCCACGGCGCCCTTGGTGTCGCCCGAGCCAAACATGCTCCAGGCCGTGAGCAGCGTGGCGGTCAGATCGGTGATCGGCCCGCGCACCGACTGCGACAGTTCGCGCCGCGCGACGGCATATTGTTTGCGCTTGAGCGCCTGCACGCCGATCACCAGCCGGGAAACCCGGTCGGTCTTGTCGGCCTGCACGACGCGTTCGGCATATTTCACGGCTTCGTCGACATTGCCGTCGACCAGCAGTGACAGGAACGCGCGATCGAGCAGCTCGCCGTTTTTAGGATCCCGCTTGAGCGCCGCCCGGTAAAAGGCGGCGGCGGCGGCGGCATCGCGCTGCTGGCCGGCATGGCGGGCCGCCAGATAACTGCCCGAGGCGGTTATCCCGGCCAGTTCCTGTGAGGTTGGCGCCTGCGCGGCCAACTCGATCGGCAGGATTGCGAGAACCGCCGCAAAAAACGTAATTTGCGCGGTGCCGGCGGTGCACCGGGCGAGGCTCGGAAAAGTCACTGGCGATGCTCCAATAGGGCGGGTTGCTGCGGAATTCGCGCGAGCCGCCGAGGTTGAGCGCAGAATGGCCTTTTTACGCCGTCCCCGCAAGAACAGACCCGGCGGCGCTGGCGCACAAGCCTTCAATTAAGCTTGAAAACCTTGGTGTGGCAGCATCGTGGCCGCGGCCGGCTGGGACAATCACATATTCGGGTAGTTCGGCCCGCCGCCGCCTTCGGGCGGAACCCAGGTGATGTTCCGATTCGGGTCCTTGATGTCGCAGGTTTTGCAGTGGACGCAATTCTGCGCATTGATCACGAAATTCGGGGCGCCGGCCTCCTCAATCCATTCATAGACCCCGGCCGGGCAATAGCGCGCCGACGGCCCGGCATAGACATCGTATTCCGACGACTTTTGCAGAGCCAAATCGGCAACGTGCAGGTGAACCGGCTGGTCCTCCTCATGATTGGTGTTGGACAGGAACACCGACGACAGCCGGTCAAACGTCAGTTTGCCGTCGGGCCTCGGATAGGCGATCGGCGTGCATTCGGAGGCCGGCTTGAGCGTGGCTGAGTCCGGCTTGCCGTGTTTGACGGTGCCGAAGAAGGAGAAGCCGAACGTGTTCATCCACATGTCCAGGCCGCCGAGCGCGATGCCGATCATGGTTCCGAATTTCGACCATAGCGGCTTGGCGTTACGCACCTTCCACAGGTCCTTGCCGATCGGCGAGGAACGCCAGGCTGCCTCATAATCGGTCAACTCGTCCCGATGGCGTCCCGACGCCAGCGCGGCAGCCGCCGCTTCGGCGGCGAACATGCCCGACAGCATGGCGTTGTGGGTGCCCTTGATGCGCGGCACATTCATGAAACCGGCGTCGCAGCCGATCAGCGCGCCACCAGGAAAGCTGAGCTTGGGCACCGACTGGAAGCCGCCTTCGGTCAGAGCGCGCGCGCCATAGGCCAGCCGCTTGCCGCCCTCGAACGTATCGCGCACCAGCTTGTGGGTCTTGAAGCGCTGGAATTCCTCGAACGGCGACAGATAGGGATTGGAATAGTTGAGGTGCAAAACGAAACCGACCGACACCAGATTGTCGTCGAAGTGATAGAGGAACGAGCCGCCGCCGGTGCGCCCATCGAGCGGCCAGCCGAACGAATGCTGCACCATGCCCTTGCGGTGCTTGTCGGGCGCCACCTGCCAGAGTTCCTTCAAGCCAAGCCCGAATTTCTGCGGCTCGCGGTCGTTCGACAGCGCGAACTTCGCAATGAGCTGCTTGCCGAGACTGCCGCGCGCGCCTTCGCCGAACAGCGTGTATTTGGCGCGCAACTCCATGCCGCGGGTGAATGAGTCCTTGGGCTTGCCGTCTTTGCCAACCCCCATATCGCCGGTGGCGATGCCCGCCACCGCGCCGTTTTCGTCGAACAGCACTTCCACCGCGGCAAAGCCCGGATAGATTTCGACGCCGAGCGCTTCCGCCTTGCCGGCGAGCCAGCGGCAGACGCTGCCGAGCGAGACGATGAAGTTGCCGTGGTTGCCCATCAGCGGCGGCATGGCGAAATTCGGCAAACGCAATGCGCCGCCGGCCGACAGCCAGTAGAAGCGGTCCTCGACGACCTCGGTCTTGATCGGCGTATCCTCGCCGCGCCATTCCGGCAGCAGGCGATCGAGCCCGACCGGATCGATCACCGCGCCGGACAGGATATGGGCGCCGACCTCGGAGCCCTTTTCCACCACCACGACGGTAATATCCGGATTGATCTGCTTGAGACGGATGGCGGCGGCCAGGCCCGAGGGGCCGGCGCCGACGATCACCACGTCGAATTCCATTGCTTCGCGGGCGGGCATATCGGCCATGGATGTCTCCTCGCTCCCGATATTCCACTTTTGCACAGCCGGGGCAATCGCGCGCTTGCCATGCTAGTATCCGGCCATGACCCCCGCCCGCGAAAAACCGGCCCGCGAGTTGCTCGACTTCTATCTGGAAGCCGGCGCCGATGCGCTGGTCGGCGAGGCGCCGGTGGACCGGATTGCGGCGGCCGAGGTTACTTTACCTCCCTCCGAAAGGGACCGGCCGGCGCAAGCGGCCCAGGTCGCGGTCAATCCGCAGCCGCGTGACCCCACCCGGTCCGTGCTCCGCACGGACCACCCTCCCCTTGCAGGGGAGGGAAAAACCATGGTCGCCCCCGACGAGGCCGCCATGGCGGCGCGCGAGGCGGCGAAAAGCGCCCAGACGCTCGATGAGCTGCGCGCCATTCTCGACAAATTCGACGGCTGCGCGCTGAAGGCGACGGCGACCCGGCTGGTGTTCGCCGACGGCAATCCGCAAGCCAAACTGATGCTGGTCGGCGAAGCGCCCGGCCGCGACGAGGACATCGAGGGACTTCCGTTCGTCGGCCGCTCCGGCAAACTGCTCGACCGCATGCTGGCGGCGATCGGGCTCGATCGCACATCGGTCTACATCGCCAACATCGTGCCCTGGCGGCCGCCGGGAAACCGTGACCCAAGCCCGCACGAAATCGCGATCTGCCTGCCCTTCATCCTGCGCCAGATCGAACTGGTCGATCCCGATATACTCGTCTGCCTTGGCAAGCCATCGACGCACACTCTGCTCGCCACCACTGAAGCGATATCCAAAATACGCGGGCGCTGGTTCACCTTCAACACCGGCAAACGCGACATCCGCGCCATGCCGACCTTTCATCCGGCCTTTCTGTTGCGCGGCCCGCTGCAGAAGCGTTTTGCCTGGCGGGATTTCCTCAGCGTCAAAAAGGCGCTCGGCGGAATCGTAGCCGCCATTTTCATGCTGGCCGCGGCGTGGCCGATTGGCAATGCACACGGCCAGCCGGCCGCAAGCGAGCCGCCATCCGAACCGGCGACAAGCGAGCCGGCTTTGCTCGACCCCAACCTGTTGAAAATTCCGCAGCCCGAGCCGCGCTACGACAACAATAAGTTCGATCTCGGCAAATTCGAGAAAGACAAGTTTGAACTGGCGATTCCCAGCATCAGTTTCGGAAGCACCATGCTGCGCTTCGACACAGACCGCAGCGTCCTCAACACCGCGCCACGCACGGGAATCGGCAGCGCCGACCCCGCTTTGCTGAATCTGGGAACCCCGGCACGGAAAGAGCAGCCGCTGAAGCCGAATTATTTCGGCCTCACCATCACGACCCCGATCCGTTAGCGCGCGATCCCGAACAACCTGTCCGCGGCTTGATACGGCATGGAAAGCGGTTTCGGAGCAATAAGACACGCCGCGTGCCATGTCCGCTCTTCATCCTAAAACCAAACATTCGCTAAGGCCATCGCCAAGCATGTGTAGCACTGCCTTGGATAATCGCGGTCAAGTCAGGAAGCATGGATTAAGACTCTTTTACGCAAGCATCAAAATCCCAATACTCAATTCAGGACACTACCGGCTATTGCGGTCGGGGTTCAAATGAGTATATGGGTTGTTCGTGGGGGTGCAGACTCCCCATTAGACGGCCGTACCGTCCAAGTTCTGCGCAACACTCGCTAAGTCGAGAGGATTGCGCATGAATGACGGAAACAGGCTCTCGATTTTTCCAATGAATATGCGTTTTGCCGCGGCCATGGCCGCGTGCGTCGTCGCATGCGCGGCTTCCGTCGGCTTCGCGCAACAGGGGACAACCATGATTTCACTCGAAAAGATGGCCATCGGCAGCCCGCCGGCGGGCTTCGACTTTGCGCGCACCGGCCAAGGCGGGCCGGGACAATGGGCCGTGGTGAACGACGCCAGCGCCGAGGGCGGTCGCACCATCGAGCAGACCAGCACCGAGCGGACCGATTACCGCTTCCCGCTCGCGATCTATACGGCGATCTCGGTCAAGAACGCCGACGTTTCGGTTCGCTTCAAGGCGGTGGCGGGCCATGTCGATCAGGCCGCCGGCATCGCCCTCCGCCTGGCTGACGCCGATAACTATTACGTCGTGCGCGCCAACGCGCTGGAGGACAACGTCCGCTTCTACCGCGTCGTTAAAGGCAGGCGGCAGGAACTCAAGGGCGCGAATCTCAAGGTGGCGGCCAATGAATGGCACACGCTCGCCCTGAAAGCCGAAGGCCACCGCTTCACCATTACCTACGACGGCAAGGAATTATTCACGGCGACCGACCCGACATTCACGGACGCAGGCAAAGTGGCGCTTTGGACCAAGGCCGACAGCGTCACCCGCTTCGACCGCATCGAAATCAAACCGCTGCAGTAGAGGACTAGACGGCAATTTCAAAATCCGGGCTTTCGACAACCGCCCGGTCAGCTGCCTCGCAGCCAAGCGTTGTCTCGCTCCACCCGGGAGGTGAGACATGTCTTGCGGCAGTACTACCTTTAAGTCGACCGAAACGACCACCCCAACATCCGACAACGCGTTTGTTCGTCAAAGCGCCGACCGGCTTGTCCGGTGCATTGAAGGCGTAAGTCGAATGTTCGCCCGGCGGCGTCAGCGCCAGGCCTTGCTGGAACTTGAAGATCATCTGTTGGCCGATATAGGTCTCACGCGCGATCAGGCCGAACTGGAAGCCCGCAAGCCGTTTTGGAAATGAGATTTCAGGAATATCCGCTTTGGCCGCAGTTTTACGAACCTCATCGCCTCAACTTAGCGATAGGCCACCAGCACCGCCCCCACCGCGATCAAGGCGATGCCGAGCCAGTTCGGCGCGGTGAGCTTCTCGCCGAGAAACATCACGCCGAAAATCGCCACCAGCACCACGCTCAATTTGTCGACCGGGGCCACCTTGGCGGCCTCGCCGATCTTGAGTGCGCGGAAATAACACAGCCATGACGCGCCGGTGCCGAGCCCCGACAAGACCAGGAATAAATAAGTGCGCCCGGAAATCGAGCCGGGCGCCTGGAACTGCCCGGTCACCGCCAGCAGAAAGCCGAGTGTGACGATGACCACGATGGTGCGGATGAAGGTGGCGAGGTCCGAATTGACGTTTTCGACGCCGACCTTGGCAAAGATCGCGGTGAGCGCGGCAAAGATCGCCGACAGCACCGCCCATGTCTGCCAAGAGGAGAACGACAACGACCACATGCTCATTCAACCTTTCTTCATATTCATATGGGCACCTCGAACAATGATGTTTTCCGCGCGGCGCGGACCGCTGATGCGGCGTGAGCGCCGTTTTCAAGCTTGATGTAGCGCTGAGCGATCTCAGTTTTGTCCGTCCTCATGCAGCGGCCATTCGCTCCAGGATCA
>JBBRAL010000108.1:0-11764 GCA_038206805.1 Hyphomicrobiales bacterium
CTATTTCCCCGGCCACGGCCCGGCCATTCACGATGCACCGCGTTTCGTCAGTTATTATCTGTTGCACCGGGTGGCGCGCGAGGATTCGATCCGGCACCGTTTGGCCAAAGGTGCGACGGACATTCCGACCATCGTGCGCGCGATCTATATCGGCATCGATCCGCGCCTCACCGGCGCTGCCGGCATGTCGGTGCTGGCGCATATGGAAGACCTGGTGACGCGCGGCTTGGTCGAGACCGACGGGTCGCCGGCCATCGACGGCGTTTATCGGCTGGCGGGGTAGTGAGAGTGCTTTTTGTCTGTCATCACCGGGCTCGTCCCGGTGATCCCGCTTAGGCTGGCACAGCACATCCCTAAGCGGGATGGCCGGGACAAGCCCGGCCATGACAAGACAAAATCTACCGCTTCGGCGCGGGCCGCTTGGGCGCCGGCTGGGCTTTCTTTTCCGGCTCGGGGGCCGCCGGTTCCGGCGCATTGCTGGCGGCGTCGTCAATGTCCTCGATCAAGGCACGCAGGCGCGCGGCATTGGCGCCGAAATCGTGCAATCCGTAGCGCGAGGCCGAGCGCAGATCGACGCGCGAGCCTTGCCCAAGCGGGCTCACGCGGATCACCACGTCGTCGCGGAAGCCCATGATCCTGGTGCGCGCCACCGCCTCGATCACGCCCTCGCGGCGGCCGGGCGCCGGTGGGCGCGCATCGACCAGCAGCCATTTGCGTTTGGTGGCGATGGCAAGCGCGGCGTCGTAGGCCTGGCGCGGCGGCACGTTGAGTTGCAGCGGCGCGATGTCGGGATAGGCCGCGCGTTGCCGCTCGGCGGTCGTGCCGCCGGGATAGTTGACGCGACCGCGCGGACGCAAGCGCGCCAGCACGTCAAAGCGCGGCGGGTTTGCCGGATCGGTAGTGATATCGGAAATGGCCGGCAGTTTGCTGGCGCGATAGCCGAGATAGGCCGGATAGGCGAGCAGCATCAGCCCGAGCAGCAGTCCCAGTATCGCCGAGCCGATCCCGGCCAGGCCGTCCCGCCAGATTGCAATAAAGGCCGCGAACGCCAGCAGCACCGCCAGGCCGGCGAAAATCAGCGCGGCGGCGAAGGTCGTCAGCGCCGGCGTAATCTCCAGCAGGCCGGAGCGCACGATGATCGCCGCCAGTGCCGCAACCACAAGCGCGAACAGCGCCAGCCGGGCCGACCACACGGCCAGTCGCGACTTTGGCTCATCGGCAAAAGCGCGGCGCGGCATGCTTTACGACCCTGCGCAGATTTTCTTCAGCGCCGCCCATTCGCCCGGGTCGAGAAACGGGGTGGTCGGATGCGTGCCGGCCAGCCGGTTGATGGCCACGACGCGCGCCTTGGTCTCCGGATGGTCGAGCAGGATTTTCATGCCCGGCTCGGTCGCACCGCCAATCTTGCTGAGCATGGTGGCGAGCGCGCGCGCATCGCCCCGAACCTTGTTCATCAGTTCGGCGCCGTACGCGTCGGCGGCGGCTTCCGCCTCGCGCGAATAGGACGATTGCAGCACGGTCTTGGCGGCGATCACGACCGCGCCGCCGCCGACAAAATCGCCCAGCAGCATACCGAACAGAAACGACAGACCGCCAGCCTGCAGCACCGCCTTGGTGCCGTCGCGGTGCGCGACATGGCCGATCTCGTGCGCGATTACGCCGGCGACTTCGTCGGCATTGCCGGCCTTGGCGATCAGGCCGTGGAACACGAAGATGTGCCCGCCCGGCAGCGCCAGGGCATTGGCTTCGTTGCGCCGGACCACGTAAGTGCTCAGCCGCGTCGGCAGCCCGGCGGCGGTCTCCAGCCGATGCACTAATTTTTCGAGCGCGGCGCGGCCCGGCTTCTCGCTGTCGGCGCTGCCGCATTCGAACGCGGCGCCGGCCTTCTTGGTGTCGAGCGAACTGCGCAACTGCACTTCCACGGTATCGCCGAGCTTCTGCTCGAGCATGGCCGGCAGCAGCGGCGCCAGTCGCTCGGCAATCGCCGGCACGCCGAAATAGGCCACCAGCGCGAGCGAAACGGTGGCGGCCACGCTCCAGCCGACGACGCGCAGGCGCTGCCGGCGCTGCCGCTTGCCGGCGCGATCGACGTTGCTGGCGCGCGCGTCGATGGCGGCGGCAAAGGTGGAATCGAAAATCTCCAGCCGCTCGAGCAACGAGCCGCCGCGGCGGCCGAGGCGGAGTACATCGTCAGGCGCGGCCAGGCTTTCGATCTCGTCATAGGGCCATTGCGCCAGCAGCGTTCCGTCCGGGCCGGCGATCTGCAGGCCGGTTTCGGCCAGCGTCACGCCCACGTTATTGCGCGCGCTGGTCCTGCCGTCGAAATAGATTCCGGCGCCGGAGTTCATGATTTCGGTCATGCGCACACTATTTGTTTGCGCATGATCTTATCCGACCTTCCTTCGCCCGCCGAAGCGGGCTTCGCGAAGGCGGGAAACCGGTTCCCACTTTTTGGGATCATGCGCTAAATTCCACCTACATGGAGCGCGTCGGCGAGCCCTTCGCCCAGGGGCGAACTCGGGCCGCCGCTGGCCTTGACCTTGTCGAGCGCCGACAGACCGGACAATTGCAGCGATTCCATGCCCAACTGCCAGAGCGAGAGCAGGACGGTCGCGCGATAGAGAGTCGAGAAGGCGAGCGCCGCGATCACATAACTGACCAGCAGGATACCGGTGGCGACGATTTCGCCGCCGGCGGTGGACTGGTCATTGCCGATGAGTACGCCCACGACCGCCAGGGCCACAAAGCCGACAATCGTCGCTACGATGCTGAACAGGAAAGCGTACCACAGGAAACGGAAATAGGTGCGGTAGACTTGGCCGGTGCGCAGCGTCGAACGCATTTCGATGTCGCCGAAGCGCAGGCCGGACGACCACCAGCGCAGGCTTAGCGCCTGGAACGCCGGATAGAGCAGCGCGGCCGAAGTGGCCGAGAGGCTCACCATCAGCATGGCGAACAACAGCACGCCCACCAGCGCCGGATTGCCGGCCTCGATGTGTTTCATGATGTCGTCGCCGCCAAGCTCAGCCGCCTTGGCGAGCGCCTCCCAGTCCATCGTCTTGACGAAGGCGCCAATGGTGAGCGCGAGCGGCGCCATCACCGCGATCCACATCGGCAAGCCACGCAGGAACAGGCGAAAGCCGGAGCCGGTAAAGCGGCCGGCCAGATCGCCGTAATACGTGTTGCGCATCTTGTAGCGTTCCAGGCTGGCGAGCTGGAACGGATAGGCCAGGCCCAAGGTGAGCACGCTCACTATCCACCACAGGCTGGCGCGCAAGGAATAGACAAAAGCCGAGCCCTCCTGGTGGAAACGCAACCCACGATAGATTGTGCGCGTGAGCCGGTAGCGGCGCGCGCGGTAGACCGCGTATTGACCGAGCAGGCCGAGCGCCACGAAGGCGAGGATACCCGACAACTCCCCGATCGTGCCGGGGCCGAGCGCCGCCAGGAACAGCGCCGCATAGACCGGAATGAGAATGGCGACCGCGACCAGGAAACCGATCAACAGCTCCAGCGCCGAGCCGGTATATTCCAGCGCCTCGCCATCGACCTGCGTGTTGGCCCACAGGAAGCGGCGCACGTCGGTGGCAAGCCAGAACCGGTAGATGCCGAGCGTGACCATCAGCAGCAAGGCGCCGCGGATGAGCAGCCGCCAATAGGTGCGACGGTTTCCGGTGAAGCTGATGGCACCGCCCGCCGCAGATTGGGCCGTATCGAGGCTGGTCATGGGAAGATGGATAAAGGGAAGCGGCGGGGGAGGCAATGTCGGTGCGGTTGCGGCCGATCGCCTGTTTATGCCATTCCGTAGCGCGCCAACGGGTCCGCGCAACGCGCGGCCCGATGACAGGCTTTGCGCGAACTCGGAATCCATACTCCGCAGCGCTGGGGTTATGGATTCCGGGCTCGCGGGCTAAAGCCCGCGCCCCGGAATGACAGCCTCCATTTATACACACCCCCCGAAAGTGCCCCCATGCTGCTGGTCAAAACCTATCTCGACAAGAGCGCCATTCACGGGCTTGGCCTGTTTGCCGGCGAATTCATCGCCAAGGGCAAGAAAATCTGGCGCTTCGTGGAAGGCTATGACCGCGCCTATTCGCCACGCGAATTCTCCCGGCTGCCCAAAGCGGCGAGGGATTTCATCGGATTTCACGGCTACCGGGTCGACGGCGAAATCCTGCTGACCGTCGACCACGACCGCCACATCAACCATTCCGACGACGCCAATACGTTCTGGCGCAACGGCTATTCCATCGCCCGCCGCGACATCCGCAAGGGCACCGAGATCACCAACGACTACCGCGAATTCGATGCGGCGCTCTGCGCGGCGTTTTTGAAGAAGCGATGATGCCTGCCACGCTAGACCGATGCGTTGTGCGGCCGGTTGCCGGCCGCGCGCCAACTGGCGTATGAATTGACGCGGCGCCAATCGCTTCCGACAAAATTAAACGGCAAGTCGGCCCCCTCGCTGTCCCGGAGCCCATGATGCAACTGCCCAAGGCCTTCACCCTCTCGGCGCACGGCGCAACTTTGCCGGCGATCGGTTACGGCACCATGGAATTGCCGCATCGTCCGGCCGAACTGGTGGCCGCCGCCATCGCGGCCGGCTATCGCGCCATCGACACCGCGCGCAAATACGGCACCGAGGAGCGCGTCGGCGAGGGCATCCGCGCCAGCGGCATCGCGCGCAATGAGCTATTCGTCACCACCAAGGTGACCGAGTTGAACGCGCGTGAGGCCGATTTTCTCAACTCGGCCGAGACCAGCCTGAAGGCGCTTGGGCTCGACTATGTCGACCTTCTGCTGGTGCATTGGCCGCAGCCCAACGTCCCGCTCGCCGAGACGCTCGGCGCGCTCGCCAAGGCGAAACGGCGCGGCCTGACGCGCCATATCGGCGTCTCGAACTACACCATCGCCATGCTCGACGAAGCGGCGCATGTCTGCCCGGAACCGCTGGTCACCAACCAGATCGAATATCACGCCTATCTGCCGCAGGACCGCATGCTGGCCGCGCTCAAGCGCCACGGCATGATTCTGACCGCCTATTGCCCGGTGGCGCGCGGCAAGCTGCTCGACGAGCCCGTGGTTGGCGAAATCGCCAAGGCGCATGGCAAGTCGCACGCGCAAATCTGCCTGCGTTGGCTGATCCAGCAGCCGATGGTGGCGGCGGTGCCGCGCGCGCTTGAGGAAGCCCACATCGCCGAGAACCTCGACGTGTTCGACTTTGCGCTCAGCGCCGAGGAGATGGCGCGCTTGTCGGCGCTGCGCGGCCGCAAGATCCGCATTGCCGACCCGCCGGAGCGCGCGCCGAAATGGGACGTGGAGACGGTGGCCTAGGCCGCCATTGCACGCGCCGGGAACAGGTTAGACGCTACGCGTACCAATGCGTTGCTGTCGCAGTAAGAAACCGGCAAAATCAACTGCGTCCGTCTTCCCCATTACGGCCGGTTGACACCCGGCGCGTGCCAAAGCAAACGCGCGGGCGGCCGCGTGGTTCCGGCTATTTCACGCCCAGCAATTCGACATCGAACATCAGCGTGGCGTTGGGCGGGATGACGCCGCCGGCGCCCGAGGCGCCGTAACCGAGCGCGGGCGGAATGATCAGCGTGCGTTTGCCGCCGACTTTCATTGAGGCGACGCCTTCGTCCCAGCCCTTGATGACGCGGCCGCGGCCGATCGGGAATTCGAACGGCTGGCCGCGGTCGACCGATGAGTCGAACTTCTTGCCCTTGACGCCGTTTTCATAGAGCCAGCCGGTGTAATGCATGACGCAGGTCTGCCCGGCTTTGGGCGAGGCGCCGGTGCCGACGACGGTATCCGTGATTTGCAGGCCTGAGGCTGTGGTCATTTTCTTTCCGGCGGTTTGAGCGGTGGCGGGGGTGACGGAGGCGGCGGCGATGAGGCCACTCAATCCGGCGATGAGGGTGAATGCCAATAGGTGACGGCTGAACATGCGCATCAAGGTCTCCGTGATCGTTGTGGACAAATCGTTGCTGCGTTTTACACGGTCATGGCCGGGCTTGTCCCGGCCATCCACGTCTTTCTTGCAATACTGAAGCCAAGACGTGGATGCCCGGCACAAGGCCGGGCATGACGAGCTTGACGGAAGGTCCCAATTTCATTGGCAGCATTTTGAGTCAGACTCTCAGGATGACGGATCGAGTCTCACCCCGCCGCCTGCGTGCCCGGCAGCCGGTACTCCGCAAACTGCTTCCTCAACGTGATCTTTTGAATCTTGCCCGTGGCGGTGTGCGGGATTTCCTCGACGAATACCACGTCGTCCGGCATCCACCAATTGGCCACCTTGCCCTTCATGAAGCCGAGGATGTCGTCCTTGCTTGCGGTCTCGCCCTTTTTCAAAACGATAACCAGCAGCGGCCGCTCGTCCCATTTCGGATGCGCCACGCCGATGGCGGCGGCTTCCGCCACCTTGGGATGGCCGACCGCAAGGTTTTCCAGATCGATGGTGGAAATCCATTCGCCGCCCGACTTGATCACGTCCTTGGAGCGGTCGGTGATCTGCATGTAGCCGTTAGGGTCCATGGTGGCGACGTCGCCGGTGTCGAACCAGCCGCTGGCCTCGAACACTTCGCCGCCTTCGCCCTTGTAATAGCTGTTGGCGACCGCCGGCCCGCGCACCTTCAAGCGGCCGAAGGTCTTGCCGTCCCACGGCAACGGCTTGCCGGCATCGTCGGTGATCTGCATCTCGACGCCGAACGACGCATGACCCTGCTTCATCTGCACGTCGAGCCGCGCCTCGCCGGCCAGCTCGGCATATTCCGGCTTCATCGAGCAGAGCGAGCCGAGCGGGCTCATCTCGGTCATGCCCCAGGCGTGGATCACCTCGACGCCGTAGACTTCCTGGAAGGTCTTGGTCATGGCGCGCGGGCAGGCCGAGCCGCCGATCACCACGCGCTTCAAGTGCGGCAGCTTGCCGCCGGTCTTCTCCAGGTCCCCCAGCAGCATCAGCCAGATGGTCGGCACCGCGGCGGTGAAGGTCACCTTGTAAGTGTTGAGCAGTTCATAGATCGAGGCGCCGTCCATCTTGGCGCCCGGCATCACCAGTGAGGCGCCGACCATCGGCGCGGTCAGCGCCAGGCCCCAGCAATTGGCGTGGAACATCGGCACCACCGGCAGGATGATATCGCGGCTGGAGGTAGCCATGGCGTCGGGCACGGCCGCGATCATCGAATGCAGCACATTGGAGCGGTGCGAATAGAGCACGCCCTTGGGATTGCCGGTGGTGCCGGAGGTGTAGCACATGCCGGCCGCGGTATTTTCGTCGAACTCCTTCCATACGAAATCGCCGTCTACCTCGCCGATCCAGTCTTCGTAGGCGACCGCGTTCTTCAGCGTGGTCTTCGGCATGTGCGCGCCATCGGTGAGGATGACGTAGCGCTCGATGGTCGGCAGCTTGTCGGCGATCTTTTCCAACAGCGGCACGAAAGTGAGATCGGTAATCATCATGCGGTCGCCGGCATGGTTGACGATCCACACGATCTGCTCGGGGAACAGGCGCGGGTTTACGGTGTGATAGATCGCGCCGATCCCCATGATGCCGTACCAGGCTTCCAGATGCCGCCAGGTGTTCCAGGCCAGCGTCGCCACGCGGTCGCCGAGCTTGATGCCGTCCTTCTCCAGCCGCTGCGCCACCTTGAGCGCGCGGGCGCGGATCTCGGCGTAATTGGTCTCGACGATCGGGCCTTCGACCGAACGGGTGATGACCTTGCGCTGCCCGTGAAATATGGCGGCATGATCGATGATGCGGTGGCACAGCAGCGGCCAATCCTGCATGAGGCCCAGCATGGCATTCCCCTCCTGAAGCGGTCGTTTGGTCTTTGCACCGGCGCCCCTCGCCGGCCGATAGTTTCATGCGCTAGGTTAGCGGGCGGATCGGGCAGCGCAACGGCCTCGTTGTCAGATACGGGACGGTGGCTATTTTGGCTTCACGCCAGGTCCCGCAGAATTGCCGCAATCCTGGCCCGAGATTGCAATATGAGGCGGCTGATCGCGATCCTGGGGCTGGTTTGCGTCTACGGTAGCATGGCCACCGCCGAGGACGCGCCCGTCCCGCTGCCGCGTCCACGCCCGCAACCGCACCGGCCGGCCTGGGCGGAGCCGCATTCCTTCCGCGAGGCGGCCGGGCCCAATTTCAATTCCGCCGAGGTCACCAGCGAACCTTCCGGCTGCCGGCTGCGGCTGGAAAAAATCGCTGCCATCGTTGCGATGCCGCGCCTGATCGGTCCCGGCGCCTGCGGCGGCGGCGACATGGTCCAGCTCGATGCCGTGCTGCTGTCCGGCGGCGACCGTGTCATGCTCAAGCCGGCGCCGGTGCTGCGCTGTGAAATGGCCGAATCGCTCGCCGCCTGGATTCATGACGACGCGGCGCCGCAGGTCGCCAAGATCGGCACGGCCTTGCAAAGCATCGAGACCTATGACGACTTCGAATGCCGCGGCCGCAACCGGGTGTTCGGCGCCGTGCTCAGCGAGCACGGCAAGGGCAACGCCATCGACCTGCGTGCGCTCGTGCTGGCCGATCGCCGTGTGATCCGCCTGACCGACGTGACGGCGTCCAAGGAATTGCGCGCGGCCCTGCGCGAGAGCGCCTGCCATCGCTTCACCACCGTGCTCGGCCCCGGCGATCGCAATCACGAAGACCATATCCATGTCGACCTGGCCGCGCGCCGCAACGGCTATCGCATCTGCCAGTGGCAGGTGCGCGAGCCGCCCAAACCTGAACCGGCAAAGCCCCAGCCCGATATCGCCGGCGCCCAAATCGCGGGCAAGAATGTGCCGCTGCCAACCCCGCGACCGGCGATTCTGAATCGAATTTGAGGCCGAATTTGCCGGTCGCAAGCGAAGGCGCTGTTTAAGCTTCTTGGTCGACTTAAATGCCATTAACCGAATAGGCAGCCGCCTCGATAGCCTGCTCCGCTGTCATCGCCCGCGCGCGTCGGCCGCGGGGCACCTCAACGTGCCGGTGGGGCAGACAAGCACGAGCTGCCGCTCGGCGCTCGCGACCCAAGTCCGTCGCGTGCCGCACGCCGCCGCTTACGAGCTGATGCTTACCCTCGCGACGCCATGGCCCGGGAATTGGCCTCCGCCGCGTTCGCGCTTTCAAGCGCCTCGGCGCGCTTCAACTCGGCCGCGGCTTCCTCGGTATGGCCCTGTTTCCTCAAGTATCGAGCCAGCTGTTTGAGCAATTCGGGACTGTTCGGCGCCCGCGCCACGGCCTCCCGGAACACGGCAACCGCCTGCGCGACATCGCCTTGCTTCAGCAGAACGGCGCTGAGGAGCCGATAGGTTCTCACCAAATGCGGATTGAGCGACATGGAGCGGCGCAGCGCCAGCGCCGCGGCATCGATGTCGCCGGCCTTGAGCAGGAGATTGCCAAGGCGAAGGTGGGCTCTGGCATCTTCGGGCTGCCGCTTGACCTTGTCACGAGCCGATTCGACGGTGTCCTCTTCGTCGCTGATATCGGGGACGGGGATGTTTTGCCACGAATTGGCGGGGCGCGGCCAACGGTGTCCGCGCGCCTTGCACTCCGCCTCCAGCACCGACTGCTCCGCGGCGACTGCCGACAGCGGCACAACGTCGAATTTCGGCGGCGGCACCGGCTCGCCGGCGGCGGCCAAATCCTGCGCGAAATCGTGGTAGCCGCGCGAATAAAGCAGGAAGTCGTGACGCCAGTAGCGGCGCACCTCGGCCAGCAAATTTTCCGGCAACGCGGGCAGCGCAGGCTGCATCTTCGAAACGTTCCTTTCCGGCAAGGCGACCGCCGGCAGGCCGAGGCCGGCCAGCGTTTTCGTGAACTGAGCGCCGAGATAATCGAAACACAACAGCTGCGACACCAGCACTTCGCCGGTCGCATCGTCGCAGATGCGGTCCGCCTGCGTGCCGACATGCTCCCAGTGCCGGTCGCGGTCCTCAAGCGTGCGGCCGACGAATTCGGCGAACGGCATATTCGGCAGTTGGTTGTGAACGGGGACGCCGGTTCTCGGGTCCTTGGCCGCGGCCGACCAGAATTTATACCAGGAATGCAACCAATCCACCGGATGACGGATCACGGCTAACGAGCGGTACGAACTCCAGTCCGGCCCGATATGGTTCTTGACATTATGGGCAGGCATGTGCCGAATTGTTTTGAAGAAATCCCCATGACGGCGCAGCACGAACTCACAGGCGCTCGATGCCGTTTTTGGCACGGCGATGAATATAAAGCGGTGGTCCTTGGAAATGATCATGGATTCCATGGATGACTGACAAACCGGCCTGAATATTCGCGTTTTGCGCCATAACCGCAAGACAGACGGGAGCTGCCGGCGCCCCGGCCGCCGATCCCGGACGCGGCCGTTAAGCAAAAATTATGAAATCCACCAACCTTTCATAATTCCCGGGTAGCAAAAGCATGATCCCGAAAAGTGGGAACCGGTTTTCGGACAAGATCATGCTTAAGCAAAAAGCCTTATGACCATCGGGGCACCCAGCGCCTTCATCCGGCCGCGGCCGCCGGCCGGGCGCGGCTTGACCCGCCGCGGCCTGCTCAGAAGCGGGTTTGGCATGGCCGGATTGGCCGGCCTAGTTGCGCCCGGAACCGCGGCCTATGCAGCGGTGGAAGCCGCCCATGACCTGGACATCACCGATTACCGGCCGGTGCCGCCGCGTTGGCCCGACAGCCATCGGCTCAGCATCACCGTGATCGCCGATCTGCACGCAGGCGGCCCGAATATGGGAATCGAGCGCGTGCGCCAGGTGGTCGATGCCGGCAATGCGCTCGGCTCCGATCTAGTGGTGATCCTGGGCGACTATTTCGCCACCCATCGGTTTGTCACCGAGCACGTGCCGCATCCCGTCTGGGCGGCCGAACTTGCCCGTCTCAAGGCGCGGCTCGGCGTCTACGCCATCATCGGTAATCACGACTGGTGGTTCGATATCGACGGGGTTCGGCGCGCCTTGGCCGGCGTGCATATGCGGGTCATGGAAAATGACGCCGTGCTGCTGGGCGAGCCGGGCAAGCGGTTCTGGCTGGCCGGGCTCGGCGATCAGCTCGCCTACCAGCTCGGACCGAATCGGTTCAAGGGCGTCGACGATCTTCCGGGCACGCTGGCGCGCATCGACACCGATGATCCGGTGATCCTGCTGGTGCACGAGCCGGATATTTTCCCCCAGGTGCCCGCCCGCGTCGCGCTCACGCTTGCCGGCCACACCCATGGCGGACAGATCGTGTTTCCGATGATACCGCCGCTGTGGACGCCGTCGGAATTCGGCGCGCGCTATGCCTATGGCCACATCGTCGAGCGCGATCGCCACATGATCGTGTCGGGCGGGCTCGGCACCAGTTTCGTGCCGTTGCGGCTCGGCGTGCCGCCGGAGATCGTGCGCGTTACGCTCGGGGCCTAGCCCACTTTTTTTACCTCCCCCTGGAGGGGGGGAGGTCGCCAGCCGAAGCGTGAGCGAGGCTGGCGGGAGGGGGTGATCTTTATCGGCGCAGCGCACCCCACCCCGGCTCGCCTCGCTCGCCGACCCTCCCCCTCCAGGGGGGCTAAAGAAGCGCTCCAAACAAAAACGGCGCCCGCGAGGGCGCCGTTTCGAATGAAGTCTAGCGGTCAGCTCAGTTGACCAAGCCCGCGCTCGAGGCCACCCGCGGATTGAACGGCGAGTCGCCCTGGTTCGGCGCCAGCACCACCACGATGGTGCCTTGTTTGACCCGCTTGTAGAGATCGATGACATCCTCGTTGGTCAGCCTTATGCAGCCCGAGGAAATCGC
>JBBRAL010000109.1:0-11688 GCA_038206805.1 Hyphomicrobiales bacterium
ATCCTGGAGCGAATGGCCGCTGCATGAGGACGGACAAAACTGAGATCGCTCAGCGCTACATCAAGCTTGAAAACGGCGCTCACGCCGCATCAGCGGTCCGCGCCGCGCGGAAAACATCATTGTTCGAGGTGCCCTTAAGAATTTGGGGCACAGCTATCGAATCGAGTGGATTAATTTTCCCGCTTCGGTAGCAATCATTCAGGCACTCGCTTCGAAGAATCTAGACGCTGGCGGCGTATCGATCATTCCGGTGGCGCGCACGATCGAGCAGAAGGCCGCCAATCTCCGCATCGTCGCCGACATTGCCAGTGAACGCCCGGGCGGTTTTCAGACCACCTGGGTGACACTCGAAAGCACCGGCATCAAGAGTGTCGCCGATCTCCGCGGCAAGACCATGGGTGTGGCGTCCTACGGCAGCACGACCGATCTGCTCGGCCGCGCCATCCTCAAGCGCAATGGAATCGATCCGGACCGTGACGTGAAGCGCATCGACGTGCGCTTTCCGGTGATGGAGCAGGCATTGCGTAAGGGCGATATCGTGGCCGGCGAGATGGCGCAGCCCTTCTTTTCCGCCGCCAAAGCGCGCGGCGGTATCCGCGTGCTGTTTACCGCCCAGGAGATATTGCCAGTCTTGCCGCTCCTGGTCGAAGTGTTCACGGAAGAGTTCATCGCCAAGAATCCTGACGCGGTTAAAGGTTTCCTTGAGGATTATGTCGCGGCACTTGATTATTCCCGCGATCCGAAGAATCGCGGCGCAGTGATCGACATGGTGGCCGATGTGACGAAGCTGCCACGCGAGGTCTGGGCCTCATTTCTGTTGACGCCCATGGATTACGCGATGGCGGCCGACGGATTACCCGATCCAGAGGCGATTCAAAAGACTTTCGATTTTCTGACCGAAGCCGGCTTTCTCAAGACCAAGCTCGACGCCGCCACGGTGGTCGACCTGCGCTACCACCCGCGCGCCAAGCACTAGCGAAAGCGGCGCGGCTTTCGGAGGTTGAATGCCTGCCGCGCCCGAAGCAGCAAAGATCGTCGTGCGCGGCTTGCACAAGGAATTCGAGGATCGTGCGACCGGTCGCAAGATTTCGGTAATCGGCGGTCTCGATCTTTCCGTCCGCGCGCGGGAATTTGTGTGCGTGGTCGGGCCTTCTGGATGCGGAAAGAGTACGCTGCTCTACATTCTCGGTGGCTTTGTGCCGCCGACGTCGGGAGACGTGCTGATCGACGGGCAGCCGGTAGGGCCGCCGGGGCCAGACCGCGGAATCGTGTTCCAGGAATATGCACTGTTCCCGTGGCTGACCGTCATCGAAAACATCATGTACGGCATCCGCAACGAAAGCAGCCGCGCAGCCCGCCGGGCGCGTGCCGAGCAACTCGTCGCCAAGGTTCGTCTCACCGGCTTCGAGCACCAATATCCGCGCCATCTCTCGGGCGGGATGAAGCAGCGCGTCGCGATCGCCCGCACTCTGGCACATAATCCCGACATTTTGCTCGCCGACGAGCCATTCGGTGCCCTCGATACCCAAACGCGAAGCCTAATGCAGGAGGAGTTGCTGCGCATCTGGGAGGCCGACCGCAAAACGATCGTGTTCGTGACCCATAGCGTCGAGGAGGCCGTCTATCTCGCCGACCGGGTCGTGGTGATGACGGCGCGGCCGGGCACCATCAAAGCCGACATCGCCGTGCCGCTCGCTCGGCCGCGGAATTTTGATGCGCTGATGCAGGCTCCCGAAGCGATGCACCTGCGCGCCGAGCTTTGGCGGCTGGTCAAGGAAGAAGTATTGCGCGCCGGAGGAGCCCCATGAGGCGGCGCGCCGACGCTGCCGTCCGACCGCGCAGCAATCGCGACAGCCGCATCGGCGGCTTGATAAGCTTGGTTATATTTCTAGTCACTTGGGAGATTGTCACCACCACCGGGCTCGTGCCGGATGACGTGCTTCCCCGCTTCAGCGCCGTTGCGACGACATGGTGGGATATGCTGGTCAGTGGCGAACTCGTGCGGCAAGCGGCGTCGTCGTTGAGCCGGCAGATGGTAGGATTCACCGCCGCGGTCGTGTTCGGCGTGTCGCTCGGCATCGTCATGGCCCGCCATCGCGCGGTCGACGACTTCGCCGGTCCGCTGATCACTATGATTCTGCCGATCCCTAAGGCGGCGCTGATCCCGCTGGTGATGCTTTGGTTCGGCATCGGCGACGCCGCCAAGACGATCATCGTGTTCTTGGGCACAATTTTACCCATCGTCATCAGCGCCTATCACGGAGCCGCAAGCGTGGATCAGGTCTACATTTGGTCCGCTCGTTCTATGGGCGACGATAGGCCAACGCTGCTCTGGCGCGTCATCTTCCGCGCTGCGCTGCCGGAGATTATGGCCGGCATGCGCATGGGCCTTATCATCTCGTTCATCGTCCTGGTCGGCGCCGAAATGCTGGCGGGGCAAGGTGGGCTCGGCTGGCTAGTCTTCTACTCTCTCGACAACGGGGCTTATCGCGTGACCTACGCGGCGATGCTGACCATCGCGGCGGTAAGCTTTGGTTACGACCGGCTGTTCCTCTTGGTGAGCCGGCGCGTGCTGCATTGGGCGGAGCAAAGCCCGTGAACGTCGGGTATGACCGGTTGGGTCGCCTACTGCTGCTTCGGATGCAGCGCGTCTACTCAGTGCTTCTGGTGCTGGCAGTCTGGGAGTGGGCCGCCCGCGACAGCGTCGTCAACCCGTTTCTGTTGCCTGCCGCCTCGGACGTCATCGTCAATCTATGGCGGCTGGTCATGGAAGGCCGGCTGCTCTTTCACGCATCCGAAAGCCTGATACGTGTCAGCGTCGGCCTCGTCCTCGCTGTGCTCATCGGCATTCCGCTCGGCCTCGTCAAGGCCCGTAGCCGCCTCGCCGACGCGACGCTCGATCCTGTCCTCGCCTTCTGGTTTCCGGTGCCCAAGGTTGGTCTGATTCCGCTGGCGATGCTGTTCTTCGGGCTCGGACACGGATCGAAGATAGCGCTTGTCTTCGTCGACGCGCTGTTACCGCTGGTAATAGCCACCTATCACGGAGCCTTACGCACCGATGACCGGCTAGTCTGGTCGGCGCGGACCATGGGCGATTCGGAGCTGCAGATTCTTTGGCATGTGGTTCTTCCCGCCGCGCTCCCGCAGATATTCACCGGCTTCCGCCTCGCCGTCACGGTTTCGTTGCTGGTGGTGTTCCTCGCCGAGATGGTCGCGTCGAGCTCCGGACTCGGGCACGTCATGATTTACGCGCTACGCACGCTAGAAACCAAGGATGTATTTTCCGCCCTGGTCGCGATGTCGCTGATGGCCTTCATCGCCGACTGGGTCGTCCTCGCCCTGCGCCGCCGTTTCCTCGCCTGGCACGCATAGAGCGCCTTCCAGAAAATAGGCTGCCGTCTTTCGGCAACGAACGTTACCAAATACACGGCCAAGACACGCGTAATTCGGAACTACGCGCTGGACATTGCTGTCATGGATATGTTCGTTATCCGAATCCTTGGCTTCAACCTGCTCTATGCGCCCGGTTCCCGTTCTGTGCCGACGGATGCTCTGGTCGCCGCGTGTGCCAGCCGGTTTCTTGCTGATAGAGATGGCCTACATTGAGCAGCAGTGCCTCGTCGAACGGGCGCCCGACCAGCTGGAATGCAGCCGGCATTCCGTCTGACTGAAAACCGCACGGAACGGCCAAAGCCGGCAATCCGAGATAGCTGAATGGTCGTGTGCATCGCCCGAATGTTGCCATGATGGCCGCCACGGCGTCCGGATTACTCGGCGCGCAAGCATCGAGTGTCGGCGTCGGGTGCTCATAAACAGGCGTGTGCAGAACGTCGACATTGGTAAAGACGTCATCGAGCCAAGCTTGCAGGGCAATGCCGCGATGACGCAATGCCCGCAAATAGTCGACTGCTAACACGTGCCACCCTGCCGCCATTCCCTCGACGATGCCGCGATCGTAATCGCGCTGCCGGACCGGCAGCCAAGGCTCATGAATGGCCGCCGCCTCGGCCTTGGCGACGATCTGGGCAAGATCGAAAACAATTTGCGGATCAGGCGCATTCACCGGCACGATGCGTGCGCCGAGGCGCCGCAGCTTTTGGAGGCTTGCGTCGAGCAGCTTAGCGACGTCGCCTTCGACTATGTCGTAGAAAAAGTTGCGAGGGACGCCGATGCAAATGCCTCGGACCGATCGTTCCAGACGAGCAGCGTTCCGGCGCATCGCGATAGGGGCCGTGGTGGCGTCGCTTGGATCAAGCCCGCCGATGGCATCGAGCAGCAATGCAAGATCTTCGACCGTTCGCGCCATCGGCCCAACCACGTCGGCGGACCATGAGCGGGGGAAGACACCGGATCGGCTCACTCTGCCATAGGTGGGCCGCAGCGCTGCCACCCCGCAAAAGTGGGCTGGTAGCCGAAGCGAACCGCCGGTATCGGTTCCCAGCGAGCCGAAAACGAGACCTGCGGCCAACGCTGCCGCGGAGCCGCCTGAGGAGCCGCCGGGTGTCCGCCGCACATTCCAAGGATTCCGGCACGTCCCGTAATGCCTATTATGACCTGTTGCTCCACCCGCAAACTCCGAAGTGTGCAGGCACCCTAGCTCGATCGCTCCGGCTTGATCGAGCCGGCGCAGAACGGTGGCAGTTTCCGTGGCGGGTTGATCGAGAATAATAGAGCCGACCGTCATGATCCGTCCCGCCCGCTTGAAGATGTCCTTGTGCGCGACGGGTATTCCGTCCAACGGTCCACGCGAATGGCGGCGGCGACGCCGGTCGGAGGCTTTAGCGCTGGCCATGGCGCCCTCGGTATCAGCCCACAGAAATGCGTTGATCGGCCGCCATTTCGAAAGGCGGGCGATGCAGGCTTCGGTCAACTCCTGCGCAGACACTTTGCGACTGCGCAAATGCCGTGCCGCTTGGGCAATCGACAGGTCCGCAAGCTCGCTCATGCTCTCTTTCTCCGTACGCCTAGAGCGCCGAGCAGGACCTGGCGGAAATGCGCAAATGGCTCGATCTCCGCCGGCAACGGCGCGGCTCGAGCAATCGCCGCCGCGAATTGCTCAAGCTCGATTGTGACCGCACTGCGTGGAAAAGGGGCCTTGACTGTCGAGAGGAGAGAGTGAGGGCGCCGCCGCGACAATGCGGTTTTGATAACGCGCGTCTTCATTTCGCACCTCCCACGAGCCGTCGGCTTGTTCGGAATTCTCTCAGGGCCGCGATGCGTCCGACTCGTATCGACAGTCCTGTCATCGCTGTGGGCATTTCAATTCGTTCGCAACCCTCCGTCACAACGTGACGAGAAAAGCTAACACAGATGCAGCCTTCTAAACCAGCTTGAAGGACTGTGCGTACTGACCCGCATTGGATATTTGGACCGGATTAAATGAGACCTTCCTGCATGGCTGAGCCCATCGGGACATTTGGCTTGTCCCCTTCAGACGGAGCCAAGAGTAGACTTTGCATTGCCGATTTGAAGGAGGAAAATCATGCCGCGGATCCACCAACTGCGTGCCATTACCGCTAGCTCTTAACTAAAATTCCACCTGGACCAATTAATGCAGGCCATGGGGTCAGGTCCTGCCGCACGTACTATCCGGCGGCTTACCGGCGTTTCTTCTCGTCGCCGCAGCGGCCTTGGGGCCGAGCCTTTCTCCAACTCGCTTCGTCACACTGCTAGTTGCGGTGGGCGATGCCTCGTACAGTCTTTACCTGACGCATCCTTTCGTACTGCGGCCGCTTCGCAACATCTGGATTGCGCTCAATGGCGGCGCGTTACCTCATGGAGTGTACGTGATGGTCTGCGTTCTCGTTGCGATTATCGGGGCAATCATTATTTATCGGCTGATTGAAAGGCCGTTGACAGACGTGCTTCAGAATCGAATATGCGGTCTGGTGAAATAGCGCAACGAACTGATCGCGACGCCGATTTCTACGGTAGCATCGCTGCGCACACCATGAAGTCTCGTCATCGAGTGACATAAGGTGGTTCGTCGGGGATGGCGAAAATGCGCCCTCTTTTTTTGCACCGCAGCGAATGACGTGAATGGCACTTAGCGTTATTCGCTGCGCCGCAAAAATTTCGGTCGCTATTGGACGAACAGCGGACAACATGTCAGGACAAAGCCCTTGGTATTGCGGAAACGTCTGTTTGACATTGGAAAAATAGTCCACGACGGCCACCGCCGCCACGCCGAGGCCCGCAATAATTCCAAATAGATAACTTGCGTCGGCGACGAAGGCGTCTCCCCGCAATCTTCGCGCTATGCGCGCGTCGCAATTCATTTGACGTGGCCCGCCAAAATTGACAGCTTTAGCATATTAGAAACGCATTCAGTATGCTGAAAAGACGCTTCATGCAAAAGGAGGAGGAAACGTGATGTCGGTGCGTATACTCGCAGGTTCGACACTTTTGGCGATCGCAGCTTCGGCACTTTGTTTTTCCGCTGGGGCAAAGGAGAAGCCTAAATTTCCGCCCGATACGACGATGGCGAAGCTGCAGGCTAAGTCTAATGTGCTGGTAGGTACCAAATTCGACACGCCGGCGGTCAACATCAAGAACCCGATCACCGGGAAGGTTGAAGGATTCAATATCGATATGACCAACGCGCTCGCCAAGCGGATGGGTATCGACCCGAACAATATTGAATATTCCGAAGTGATTTCCGCAAACCGCGAGGCGTCGTTGCAGGGAGGCCTAACCGATATCAACCTGAGCGGTTACGTTATAACCGACAAACGCCGCGCCGCTGTCGGTATGGCCGGTCCCTATGTCTACACAAATTTGCGGTTGTTCGTTCACAAGGACAATTACAACAAATTCAACACTGTCGAGGACATCAAGGGCAAAACGATCTGCCACACTCCGACGGGTAGCGGCGTTCCGATCATTCGCAAACTTGGCGCGCAATTTGTTCCGTTCGACGACATTGGTGTTTGCATGCTGCAGGTCGCCAATAAACAGGTCGATGGCGTGATTATCGGCGATTTGCTCGCCACGGGCTTCTTTAAGCAGTACCCGCAGATCGTGGTCGCTAAGACCGCGCCGTTTGACAAAGACGGCTGGGGCGTCGGCTTCAAGAAAGGCGACGAAACCTTCTGCAAGTACTTGATTGGGGCGCTTCGCGACATCATCGCAACGGGAGAATGGCAGAAGATGTGGGATGCCAACTTCCTTCCGGTCGGGCTTCCCAAAGATTCTCCGCCGACCGTTCAGGACCATTGCTAGGCAACGCATAAGCGCCTGCGGTCGGGTTTATGCCTGACCGCGGGATCGATGCGATGGCAGCCATGAATTCACCCTTGAACTCACCCATGACCGGGGTGGCGATGTCCGGCGAAACTATGATGGCAAGCTCGACGCCGCGAATCGTTCTGCAAGGCGTCAACAAATCCTATGATGGACGCGCGGTGCTGCGCGACATCGATCTGTCGATCAACGCCAAGGAAGTCGTCGTGTTGCTCGGGCCGTCAGGTGCCGGCAAGTCGACGCTTTGCCGTGTCATCAATCGGCTGGAAACGATTGATTCCGGCAAGGTCTTGATCGACGGCGTGTCATTGCCGGATGGCGGCAAAGCGCTGGCCGCGTTGCGCAGCCGCGTTGGCATGGTTTTCCAGTCATTTAATCTCTTCACCCACATGACAGTTTTGCAAAATGTTATGTGCGGCCCGGTCAAGGTATTGGGTTGGCCCAAGCCGAAAGCTCGCCAGAAGGCGCTCGACCTGCTCGAGCGCGTGCAAATGTCGGATCAAGCCAACAAATATCCGGCGCAGCTTTCCGGTGGGCAACAGCAGCGCGCGGCAATTGCCCGCTCGCTGGCGATGGACCCCACCGTCATGTTGTTCGACGAGCCGACTTCCGCGCTCGATCCTGAGATGATCAAGGAAGTCGTCGATGTCATGGCCGATCTCGCGACTGGTGGCATGACGATGGTGATCGTTACTCACGAGATCGGGTTCGCCCGTCAATGCGCGCATCGTTGCGTCTTCATGGCCGACGGTAAGATTGTCGAGGAAGGCAAGCCGGCCGAGTTCTTCTCAACGCCGCAAACGGCGCGGGCCAAGGAATTCCTCAAGGCGATCCTGCCATGACGCTGTACCCGCACAGCCGGAGGCAAGCGCCGTGGGCGTTCTGATCGACAATTTCGGCGCTATTCTCAATGGCTTCAAGGTCACATTGGCCTTGTTTGTGCTTGGCGCCATTTGCACCATTGCGCTCGGTGTTGTGCTCGGCGTGATGCGGGTCGTGCCGGTTGTCGGCTTTCGTGCGGTTGCCTCGGTCTATGTCGGGATATTCCGTAACGTGCCCGTTGTATTGGTATTTTTTATCGTTACGCTGTGTTTTCCGATGCTCGGCTTGCGCATGCCGTTCTTCGCCTACGCAGTCATCGCCTTAACCCTCTATGAGTCCGCCTTTGTCTGCGAGGCGGTGCGGTCGGGGCTCAATTTCGTCGACCGCGGTCAGTCCGAAGCTGCGCGCTCTATCGGTATGTCGGGCACACAGATGCTCACGACCGTCATCGTGCCGCAGGCTTTGCGGTACACATTGCCGGCCATCGCGAATTACATGATCTCGCTCAATAAAGCGACATCGATCGCCGGTGTGTTTGGTGTCGCCGAAGCCACCATTCAGCTCAAATATCTTGCCGACGAGAATCCGTCCGACATATTCGTAATCTTCCTCGGCATCGGATCTGGATACATGCTGATTAATTTCGTCATCGCCGGCTCGCTCCATTTTTATGAACGACGATGGCGACCGGCATGAGCGAGCTTCGCCTTTTCGATGTTCCGAGCACTGCGATGAAACGCAGGCTTAAAGTATTCAACATCTTGGGTACGAGCTTAACGGCGGTGCTCATCGTGCTTGCGCTTTGGCAGCTTGCTGAAGCGGGACAATTTGAGGGAGCTTTGTGGTCGCCGTTTCTCGAGCCAGGTCTATGGCGCACCATTGGCGCTGGCCTGGCGGCGACATTGCGCGCCGCGGTGTGGTGCATTCTGCTCTCGCTCATCGTCGGCACGCTTCTCGGGATCGCCCGGTTATCAGACAAACGGTGGATTCGGTGGCCGATCGGAATCTGGGTCGAATTTTTCCGTTCGGTGCCGCCGCTATTGGTTGTTTTCTTCCTGTTTCTGACTTGTTCGAGATGGTTCGATGGTCTCGGGCTGATTCTGCAACGCAATACCTGGCGATGGTTTAGCACCATGGTTGGATTTTCCGATTTCAAAACCGTGGGGCCGCTGGTCATGGCAGTCGTCCTGCAGCAAAGCGCGATTATTGGCGAGGTGGTGCGCGCGGGAATTCTGGCCGTCCCGAAGGGCCAATCCGATGCTGCCCGCGCGCTCGGCATGAATGATGGCAAATTGCTCCGGATTATTCTGTTGCCACAAGCCCTGCGTGGCATGTCGCCGACCTTGATCAGCGAATGCGTACGCTCGCTCAAGGCCACTACGCTTGGCTACATCATCGGATATCTTGATTTGCTGCGAACGGGTCAAATCATCGCCTCGGCGTTGCACAATCCGATCCCGGCCTCATTCGTTATCATGATGATCTATGTCGCGCTCTGCTTGCCGATATCGCAGCTCGCCGAATGGCTCGAACAACGCAGCAAACGGACGCGGCCCCTTGATGCGACCGTAAATCTGCCAATGGCTGATCGATTGCTTGCTGTCGGCGCTCGACAATGACGAAAACCCACAACGTATTTTCATTCGGATAAAGGTCAAGAATATGCAAGGTTGCCTCGAAGGAATTCGCGTCCTCGATTTAGCTCAGTTTCTTGCAGCGCCATTCGCCGCGACATGGCTCGGGGACCTTGGCGCTGACGTCATTAAGATCGAAAGTCCCGCCGGCGACGACATGCGCCGCTGGGGCCGATCGAAAAACGGCAAGCCGTTGATGTGGAAGATGCTGTCTCGCAACAAGCGTAGCGTGACCCTGAATTTAAAAGCGAAGCGCGGAGTTGAAATGTTCCTCAAGCTGGTGGAGCAGGCCGACGTCGTGGTCGAAAACATGCGCCCCGGCAAGCTCGCCGCCCTGGGGTTAGGATATGACGTCTTGAAGAAGACCAATCCCAAAGTCGTACTTATGAGCATATCGGCTTATGGGCAGACGGGACCTTACTCGATGCGTCCCGGCTTCGGAACACTGAGCGAGGCCATGAGCGGCTACGCGTCCATCACCGGAGAGGACAATGGGCCCCCGTTATTGCCGGCTTTTGGGCTTGCCGACAGCATAGCAGGCATGGCCGGGGCGATATCGATCCTCGCCGCCCTTCGCGCCCGGGATAAATCGGGGAGGGGACAACATATCGACATTTCACTACTTGAGCCTTTGATGTCAGTGCTGGAGCCGATGTTCGTCAATTACGACCAGCTTGGTCTCACACAACTTCGCCAGGGTAGCCGGCTCGAATACGCCGCGCCGCGAAACATCTACAAGACCAAGGATGGGAAATTTCTAGCGATGTCGTCGACTGGCCAGAACGCGTTCGAGCGCACGATGGCGGCGATCGGGCTTGCCCATATGGTCGAGGACGAGCGGTTCAAAACTAATCCCATGCGGGTTAAAAATGTTGGCGAACTCGACCCGCTGATTAGTGACTGGGTTGCCAAGCGCACGCTGAAAGAGGCGCTGGATATTCTCATCCCGGCGGGCTCGGCTGCCGGCCCAGTCTACGCGGCCGGGGACGTCTTTACTGATGAACACGTGATTGCACGCGAGTGCATTACGACTGTGGACGATCCTGATCTTGGTAAGCTCAAAATGGCCAACATCCCCGTCCGGATGTCAGAAAATCAACCGCAGATCAAATTTACCGGCCGTGACCTCGGTGCTGACAATGCCGCGGTTTATGGCGAGCTTCTCGGCATCGGTGCCGATGAAATGAAAGAGCTGAAAACCAACAAAGTGATTTAGTCGTGAGACTATCTGGCGCTCTTGTAGTTGAGTTTGCAGGAAATTTCAGCCGCGGCCTTAACTACCGGTTTGATAAGGGGTTCGTAGCTGCCTTTGTAATGTGTGATAGAGGCGCTCACCGACAGCGTTCCGGCCAGCTTGCCGTCGGAATGAAAGATTGGTGCAGTGACGCCGAAGGCGCCGATGATCGTGCACTGCGAGGCGACCGCGTAGCCTTGCTTGCGCACTTTGGCGAGTTCTTTGAGGAGCGGCGCGCGCTTGGTAATGGTCCAACTTGTGAGGGCTTCGTAGGGTTCCTTGCCGAGAACCGTATCGAAGTCCTCGGCCACCACGCCGAAGGCGAGGAAGACATAACCCGACGACGACCCGTGCGGCGGCCGTCGCGCGCCGATCGGAATTCTGGAGACAAGGCCGACTTTGGCTTCGCTGACCGCGACGAAAACAAGCTCGTGCTTCCCAGCCAGACCAAGATAGACCGTCTCGCCCGTCGCAAGTTGCGTAGACTCAAGCACGCCGCTTGCGGCGCCGATGAGATCGGAACCAGAGCGAATGCGGGCACCCAGCACGATCATCTCAGACGCGGCAGAGTAGCGGCGGCTTTCCGTCATTCGCAAATAACCCAGCCTGATCATTTCCTGGAGCAGCACGTGGCAGGAACTCGGCGGGATTTTAAGTGCACGCTGCACGTCGGACAGGCTCAGCGGCCGCTGGTTATCGGCAAACAACTCAAGCAGCCGAAGCACGCGCGACACGCCACGCGGACCGGTAAGCGCT
>JBBRAL010000110.1:0-11664 GCA_038206805.1 Hyphomicrobiales bacterium
TGGGCGCCGCGCACCAGCCAGCGATACATCATGGCGTGGGTGACCTCGGGGTGGAACTGCAGCGCGTAACCGGTGCCATACTGGAAGGCCTGCACCGAAAACGCATCGTCGCCCTCGGCCAGTAATTCGCCGCCGGCCGGCAGGTCGAATGTCTCGCGATGCCATTGATAGACCTGGTCCGGCCAATCCGGGCAGACACTGCGCCCGGCCGCGGTCGGGCGGATCGGATAATAGCCGACCTGGGCATGACCCTGCGGATGCGGATAGACACTGGCGCCGAGATGACGCGCCATCATCTGCGCGCCGAGGCAAATGCCGAGATAAGGCTTGTTGTCGCGCAGCGGCACTTCGATCCAGTCGATCTCGCGACGCACGAATTCCTCGTTGTCGTTGGCGCTTTGCGGGCCGCCGAAAATGGCGGCGCCGGCATGCTCGTCCATCGTCTCCGGCAACGGGTCGCCAAAACGCGGGCGCCTGATGTCGAGCGGATAGCCGAGCTTGCCCAGCACCTGGCCGACGCGGCCGGGCGAGGAATGTTCCTGGTGCAGGATGAGAAGGACCGGCTTCAGCATGGCGGTTCGGCGCCTGAATCAGCGCTCAACATGATTACTAACGTCTTCTCAGAGGTTTGCAACACAGCCGACGGGAACCCGCTATGTTTGCTGCGCGGATCTGCGCCGGCTCTGCCGGGAACTCACCATCGCCAGCAGCAGCCGGCGCGGGAAAATGCGAATCAGGAAGGCGACCAGCTTGTTGGCCAGCCCCGGCACCACCATCCGCCGGCCGCGCATCAAGCCGCGATAACCCGCCTCGGCGACCTGCTCTGCGGTCTGCGTGAGAAGGCCGGGCGCCATGCCACCGCTAATGCCGGCGCGGCCTGCGAATTCGGTCGGCACCGGGCCTGGGCAGAGCACGGTGACCCGCACCCCGCGCGATTTGAGTTCGGCGTGCAGCGCCTCGGTGAATGACAGCACATAGGCTTTGATGGCGTAATAGACCGCCATGCCGGGACCCGGCAGAAAGCCGGCCATCGAACCGACATTGAGCAGGCCGCCGCGTTGGCGCTCCAGGCTGCCGATGAAGGCGAGCGACAATTCGGTGAGCGCGCGCACATTGAGATCGATCATCGCCAGCTGCTCATCGCGGTCGCGCTCGGCCGCCAGGCCCACCAGCCCGAAGCCGGCATTGTTGACCATGAATTGCGGCTCGGCCCCCTGCGCGGCAAGCGCCTCACCGATTTGCCGGCTAACGCCGGCCTGCGCGAGATCGGCCACAATGACGATCGGCTTGCGCGCTCCGCTGGCCGCGATCTCGTCGGCAAGCCGATGCAGACGGTCGGCGCGGCGCGCGACCAGCGCCAGCTCATGACCGTTGCGCGCAAATAGGTGCGCCAGCGCCACGCCGATTCCGGCGGATGCGCCGGTGATCACGGTGATCGGCCGCAAGTCATTTGTCATGGCCGGGCTTGTCCCGGCCATCCACGACTTTTCAGGCAAGACGTGGATGCCCGGCCCAAGGCCGGGCATGACGGAAGAAGACCGGATGCTCGCATCATGATCCGCCCGCCGCGCGCGAACCGGCAACCCGCTCGCGCAGCGCGATCCGCTCGTCGCGCGAAATACCCAGCAGATCGGCCGCCCGCCAGATCAAATTATCCTCGAATTCGGAAGGCGCGCCGTCGGCATAGACAATTTGCCACATCATTTCGACCACGCGCGCACGGCCCGCCTCGTCGAGCGAGCGGTTGAGCTGGGTGGTGAAATGATAGAGATCGATCGCCTCCGCTTCGGCGACGGTGGCTTCGGCGACCAATTTTTCGGTCGTGGCATCGTCGAGATTGAAGCGCTGCATGATCACGGCATGCAGCTTGGCGCGCTCGATATCCGAGACATTGCCGTCGATGGCGGCGGCATGCACCAGCAGCGCCGCGGCGGCCAAGCGGTAATCCCGCTCGTCGAAGTGGCCGGGCTGCTTGCCGCCTTCGCCCATTTCGGCGATCAGTTTTTTAAACGATTCGAACATCGGCCTATTCTACCTCAGCGCACGGCGCACGGAATGTCCCCCAGAATTACATCTAACAAGGCAATCGGCCGCCCGGTAGCCCGGACGGCCGATGTATCGCGTTGGAACCGTCATTCCGGGGCGCGAGTGAAACGAGCTAACCCGGAACGACAGCGTTATGGCTCAGGCTTTGGCAGTGGCGACGTCCTCCAGCCCGCGGTTGCGCGGCTCCACGCCCCAGGCCCACACCACCACGATCTGGATCACCACCAGGCCGATCATAAGCCAGGCCACGCCAGGCAGCTTGTAGTTGGCCATCAAGGCAGTGACGACGAATGGCGAGGCCACGGTGGCGGCGCGACCCAGTGTGTTGCAGATGCCATTGGCACGCAGCCGGATCTCGGTCGGGAACAGTTCCGGCGTATAGACGCCGAACAGGATGGCGGTCTGCACATAGATCGCCACGATCAGCACGAAGCCGACACTCAACACGATGGTCGGGTCCGACGCCGCATTGAAGCGCGCATAGACATAGCCAAACACGATGGTGGCCACCGACGCCCCGATGATGCTCCAGCGCCGACCGATGGCGTCGGAACTCCAGGCCCCGACGGCACAGCCAACCAGCGAGGCAATCGAGAGCACCACCGTGTAGCCAAGCGAGTTGGTGATGGTCAGGCCCTGACCCAGGAAGAATCGCGGCAGGAAGATCACGAAGCCGAAGATCAGCGTGTTGATCGTGATCAAAACCCATGAGCCGACGATCATGCGCTGCAGCAGCGGCGGCCGCAGCATGTCGGAGGCGGAAACCTGCGGCACCGCAGCCGGCACCACCACCGGCGGCAACGCGCCGCCACCGGCGGATTCCTTCTCGATCGACTGCATCAAGGCTTCCGCTTCCGCGCTACGCCCCTGCGACTCCAGCCAGCGCGGCGATTCCGGCAGCCTCTTGCGCAGATACCAAACGATCAGCGAGCCGACGCCGGCGACGATGAACATCGGCCGCCAGCCCCAGGCCGGGATGATCAGGTAGCCGAGAATGGCGGTGGCGGGAAAACCGGCGACCACCAGGAATGCCATGAACGACAGCCAGCGCCCGCGTGTCTTGGGCGGCACGAATTCGGTCAAGGTCGAATAGCCGACCACGATCTCGGCCCCTAAGCCAAGGCCCTGCACGAAGCGGCAGATGATGAGCTGATCCATGTTCTGCGCGAAGGCCGCCGCCAGCGATGCCAGGCCGAAGATCAGCAGGTTGATCTGATAGGTGAAACGCCGGCCATATTTGTCGCCGACAAAGCCGGTGATCAGCGCGCCCAGCGTCATGCCGACAAAGGTAAGCGAGAGGAATTGCGGAATCTGCGCCGGCGTCGAGAATTTGGTCTGCAAGACGGAAGCGATCACGCCGCCGGCGACATAAAGATCGTAGCCGTCGAAGAACATGCCGGCGCCGACCAGCCAGAAGATGCGGTAGTGGAACGACGAGATCGGGAGCCGGTCGAGACGCGCGCCGGCGTTCACTGCACTTGCCATGGGATTCCCCCTGTTGAGACGACCGGTCTTGGCCCACGCCGGTTCACGCGCGATGGTAGTCGAGACGTTGCTCGGACGCTACCGGGCTCGCTCCGTGCTCCACATGCGCGGGAAAAATATTCTCTCCGCTCTTGCCCGCGCCTCTTGTTGGGCCATGACAGCCTCAATCGGCCAAGGGCGGTCGCCGCTACGCCGGAGGCGGCGCTACTTCACGCGTCTCGACATGGCCGCAGGCCTCGCAGCGATACGTGTATAGCTCCGGCATGGCACCGACACGCGGCACTTTCTTGACCAGCGCCAGGCCTTCGCCATCGCAGGTGCAGTCAGCCGGCCGCTGTTGAGGGTTGGGTTCCATCCTGGCAATTAGATCGCGCAGCCCAAGTTCTGCAATTCCGGGAAATTCCTTATGTGAGCAGGAAACCGGAGAATTTGGCGCTGACCGCTGTCACAGCCGGGCATGACACTCACCCGGCCTCATGCTGAGGAGCGCACGTGAGTGCGCGTCTCGAAGCATGGGCCGCCCGCATCCTTCGAGACGCCCGCGGACCATGTCATCGGGCCGCGCTTTGCGCGGACCCGTTGGCGGGCTCCTCAGGATGAGGCGGAGAGAGCCCTACTCTACCGCCTTGCCCTTGCGATAGCTTTCTTCCAGCAGATGGATGTTGTTCGCCACGTATTTGTTGCTCGGGTCCTTGGCTCGCGCAGCGGCGAGCTTCTCGCGCGCGTGCTTGTAGTCGCCGCGCAGCATGTAGGAATAGCCCTGGTTGTTTAGGATCTCGACCGTCGGCCCGACGATGCCGATGGCCTGGGCATAGGCGCGGTCGGCCAGATCGAAGCGGCGCAACCGGTCATAGGAGGCGGCGAGGCCCAGCCAGGCTTCGGCGTCGCGCGGATGGGTCTGCACCGCGCGGCGGAAATACTTCTCCGCCAGGCCAAAATTATTGGCGTGATATTGCTTCTTGCCGAGGCCCAAATCGTCGTTCGGATCGCCGCCGAGCAGGCCCGGCTCGGCCGTGGCCGGCAGGCCGAGCGGCGGCGCTTCGGCGCCGATGCCGTCATTGGACGGCGCCGCGGCAAAGGCGTCGGCGCCGGATGATTTCGAATCGAACGGATTGGAGGGACCGCCCGTGGTGCTGCATGCGGCCAGCCAAAGGCCGGTCCCCGCAACAACCAACACTCGGGCTAATCCAATACGCATGACAAAGCCTGACGGAGCCACCCGGACACGGGACGCCAGTCAAGCTAGGGGAGGTTGGTTAAGAAATTCTTCATTTTGTGCCGACCGCGCGGCATCCACTCGTCCCCTTTGCCGCAAGAAGAGAGGAGAAAAAGGAACTCAGAAATTGGCGTAATGCACGCGGACGAATACCGGCAGCAAAATCACCACGAATATCACCGGGAAGATGCATATCATCATCGGCAGCGACAGCTTGGCCGGCAGCGCATAGGCCTTTTCCTCGGCGCGCGAGAGCCGCTTGTGGCGCATGTCGTCGGAATAGACCCGCAGCGCGTCGGTGATGCTGGAGCCGATATCGATCGACTGGTTGATCAAGGTGGCGAACGAGCGCGCCTCTTCCAGCGCCAGCCGGTCGGCGAAGCGTTCGAGCGCATCCTTGAGCGAGCGGCCGGCGCGGATCTCCAGGTTCGTCATGTGGATGTTGGCGCTGAGCGAGGGGTAGCTGTCGCCGAGCTCGCGCCCGACGCGCTCGAGCGCGGCTTCCATCGACAGGCCTGAATCCGCGCACACCACCAGCAAGTCCATGAAATCCGGGAAGCCGGAGCGGTGCTCCACCCGGCGGGCGGCAATGCGCCGGTCTATATACATGCTGGGGCCGACATAGCCGGCGATACCGCCGACGATCACCAACAGCCAGAACACCGAGCCGCCGATCGAGGTGAAGACAGGCAGCATCACGAACAGCCCGGCCGCCAGGCCGACGGCGAGCGCGGTGCGCGCGATGAAGAAGGAGGCGACGGCGCGCGGATCGAAGATGCCGGCCTGGATCAGGCGCCGGCGCAGCACCTTCATGTTGCCGTCGTTGGTGTCGGAATAATGCTTGGTGGTGTATTCGAGAAGCTGGGTGACCGCCTTCAGGCTGGTATAGCGCAGCGAACGCGTGGGATTGGCGGCGCGCTCGCCGTCGTCCATGAGGCGCGCGGTGCGCCGCTTGACCGAGCCGCGCACGCGCGCGAACGCCATCGCCGAGAACGCCATGGTGCCGGTGGCGAGAAACACCAGCAGCGCCATCAGCACGCTTGAGCTGTCGTGGAACAAATTCGCCGGTACGAGTGAGAATATGTCCATCGGTCAGATCCTGAAATTGACCAGGCGGTACATGATGAAATTGCCGATGCCCATCCAGCAGGCCGCCACCGCCAGCGCGATTTTGGTCAGGTCGTAGTGCCAGACGCTGGCGTAGAAATCCGGCGTCACGATCTGCACCATCGCGAACATGCCGATCGGTAGCGACGACAGGATCAGCGCCGAGGCGCGGCCTTCCGCCGCCAGCGCGCGGATCTTGCGCCGCATCTTGAAACGCATGCGGATCACCGCCGACAGGTTATCGAGGATTTCACCGAGATTGCCGCCGGTCGAGCCCTGGATCGCCACCGCAGTCACGAATAGCGGCAGGTCGTCGGTGCCGACGCGGAAAAACAAATTGCGCATGGCGCCTTCCAGGTCGGCGCCGTAGGTGATTTCGTCGGTGACGATGCCCAGCTCGCTGCCGATCGGATCGGGCATTTCGCGCGCCACCATGGTAATGGCGACCGGCACCGGGTGGCCGGCGCGCAAACTGCGCACGATGATGTCGATGGCGTCGGGGAACTGCGCGCTGAACTTCTTCTGGCGACGGCTGCGCAGGTACCTCAGCACCATGAACGGCAGCACGAACCCGCAGAACAAAGCGGCGCCCAAGGCATGCGAAAATTTTCCGTGGAATGTCATGACGCCGGCGAACGAGGCAATCATGCCGATCGCGACGAACAACATCAGCTTTCCGAATCCGATCGACAGGCCGGATTGCAGCAGCAACTGGTTGAGATTGATCAGCGGCAGCCGGTATTCGCCGCCGCTGGTGAGACCGCGCTCGCGCCGCAACTGCACCAGCACGCTTTCGCGGTCCGGTTTGTCCTCCATCACCTTGAGACGGCGGTTGATGTTCTTGCGATACGACGCCTTGTTGTAGAACAGCAGATAGCCGCCCTCGGCGAACATCGCCGCCGATACGCCGATCAGCAGATACATCAGGTAAATAGGGTTGAAATCGAACATGGGCGATATTCCGGCCGATCAGAGCGGGTGCGAGGGATCGAAATAGCTGCCGGGAATCGTGATGCCCAGGTTGACCAGATGGCCGAGGAAGCGCGGGCGCACGCCGGTAGCGATGAAATGGCCCTGCACGGTGCCGTCCGCCGCGGTGCCGGTGCGCACGTATTTGAAGATCTCCTGCATCTGGATGATGTCGCCTTCCAGGCCGGTGATTTCCGCGATCGAGGTGACCTTGCGCTTGCCGTCGGACTGGCGGGACAGCTGCACGATCATCTGGATGGCGCCGGCGATCTGGCCGCGGATCGAAGCCACCGTCATCGGCAGACCGGCCATGCCGATCATCTGCTCCAGACGCGAGATGGCGTCGCGCGGCGTATTGGCGTGGATGGTGGCCATCGAGCCTTCGTGGCCGGTGTTCATCGCCTGCAACATGTCGAAGGCTTCTTCGCCGCGGCACTCGCCGAGGATGACGCGGTCGGGCCGCATACGCAGGGCGTTCTTGACCAATTCTCGTTGCCGTATTTCGCCTTTGCCTTCGATATTGGGCGGCCGCGTCTCCATGCGGCCGACATGCGGCTGCTGCAATTGAAGTTCAGCGGCGTCTTCGATGGTGATCAGGCGTTCCTTTTCGGAGATGAAGCCCGAAAGCGCGTTGAGCATGGTGGTCTTGCCGGAGCCGGTGCCGCCCGAAATGATGGTGGTGATGCGCGCCTTCACCGCCGCCGCCAGCAGATCGGCCATCGGTTGGCGCAGCGCGCCGACCTCGACAAGCTTGCCCATGTGAAACGGTTTCTTGGAAAACTTACGGATCGACACCAGCGGGCCGTCGACGCCGATCGGCCGCACCGCCACGTTGACGCGCGAGCCGTCCTGCAGGCGCGCGTCGCACAGCGGATGCGATTCGTCGACCCGGCGGCCGACCGCAGATACGATTTTATTGATGATGCGCAGCAGATGCTGCTCATCCTTGAAGCGCACCGAGAGCGGCTCGAGAATGCCGCCGCGCTCCACATAGACGCATTCATGACCGTTGATCAGGATATCGCTGATGGTCGGGTCCTTGAGCAGCGGCTCGAGCGGACCCAAGCCGGTCATTTCATCGAGGATTTCCGAAACGAATTCGGCCAGTTCCTGCGCGTTCAGGGCGAGCCGCTCGACCAGCACATATTGCGAGACCAACTGCTGAACGTGGCGGCGGATTTCATCCTCCGGCAGCTTTTCCAGCGCCGAAAGGTTGATCTCCTCGATCAGACGGCGGTGCAGCCGCACCTTGGCGTCAAGCAGCTTGTCGCTGAGCAGCGGATTGGCCGCCGGTTGCGCCACCGGAGCCGGCTCCGGCGAGGCTTCCGGAAACACCGTCCAGGCCACGCCCTCAAGCGCGGCCGTCGACGGCTCCTCGATCGCCGGCATGTCTGGCGCGGCAACACGTCGGGCTGTGAAACGGCCGGCCATTGTTTCTTCTTCTTGTTAACGCGCGATTGCGAGCTTGAGCTTCTTCAGCAGCGGCGCGGACTTCGCCTCCACGGATTTGTCGGCCGCGGTGCCCAGCATCAGTTTTCGGATCTGTGTGGTGATCTTGTTGCCCGGCTTGACCTCGTCCAGCGGCACGCCGCGGTCGATCGCCTCGCGCACCAGGTTGTAGTCGTTGGGAATCGCGCAGGCGAAGGAGTCGCCCAGCGCCTGTTCGAGGTCGTTGCGGCGCAAGCCGGGCGAAAACATGCGCTGGTGGAAACGATTGACGATAACCTGCGGATTGGGGCCCTCGCCCAGCCGCTCCTTGATCGCCGCCACCAATTGCTTGGCATGGCGCAGGCCCGGCACTGTGGTCTCGCTGACGAT
The DNA here is from genome assembly GCA_038206805.1 of Hyphomicrobiales bacterium. Lineage (GTDB taxonomy): Bacteria > Pseudomonadota > Alphaproteobacteria > Rhizobiales > Xanthobacteraceae > Pseudolabrys. Next base: position 8,642 of record JBBRAL010000110.1, read on the forward strand.
GAACAATTTATTGGAACCGAGCAGCACGCTGTCGGTCCAGGAGAACCAGGTGCGCGGCATGTCGAACACGACATATTCGAAATTGGTGGAAACCAGATCGAGCAGGCGCGTCACCACGTCCGGATCGAACGAGCGCATCTCCGCCGGCCGGTTCGGCGCGGCGGCCACGGCAAGACCCGACGAGTGATAGGACAGCATGACTTCCAGCAATTGCCGGTCGAGACGGTCGGGGCGCGGCTCGATCTCCGCCAGATTCAGGCGCGGTTCGAGATCGAGATAATCGGCGACCGCGCCGTGCTGGAAGTCCAGGTCCACCAAGCAGGTGGACGGCTTGACGCGCGGCCCGCCACTGTTGAGCAGCAGCAAGGCGGTCTGCACCGCCAGCGTGGTGACGCCGGCGCCGCCGACTGCGGGAAGGAACGTATAGATCTGCGCTTCGGTCGGCTCGGCGCCGCCGGCCTGACCTTTGGCAACGCGCGCGCAGGCGCGCACCAGATCGATCGGCGCCACCGGCTTAACCAGGAAATCGGCGACCCGCATCTGCATCAGCGTGCGGGCGACGTTCTCGTCGAAACTCTGCGTGACCGCGATCACCGGCGGCCAGTCGCCGACGCGGGTCACCAGTCGGGAAAGCGCCTGCATTTCGTCGTCGCGGCCGGCGTCGAGATCGACCACGACGACGGTGGCGCCTTCGACGTTCAGCGAGTCGCCCTGCTGCGCGATCTGGCCGGACACTATCTCGAGCTCAATGGCGTTGCTGGCGCCAAAGGTGGCGCGCGCGGAACTGTCGAACGCCTCGTCGGCGGTGAGAACCACCACGCGGGTGCGATTTGAACTGGTGTTGCGGCCGATTCGCATGACGTCAAACGATCCTGCTTATTTCACCGGCGCCATCTGCGTGACGGTCGGTCCAACCGGCGGGAGGTTGTTCTGCGCGGCGGGCGCCGGTTCGTAGGTGGTGGAGGTGCCGGTGCCCTTGGGCGGGGTCACCTTGTTGGTGCGATAGCGTTCGACGGCGGATTGCATCTTGGACCCGTCGAAAGCGATGTCGCGGTTGGCGCTCTCGGGCGGCCAGGGATCGACCATATGGGTGATCTGGTTGGTCGCGACCGCGTTGCCGCCGCTGAGCGCGATGGTATCGCGGCGATCGAGATATTCCGAGCAGCCGGCGAGCGCGCCGAGCACGGCGGCAAGCGCAACCGTACCCGCGATTTTATTGAATGACCGCATCGGAGATCCCCCTTGGCATATCGAGCATGTGTCCGGTGAAAGGCCGGCCGCCTGCGGCCGCGACGCGAGCGGTGGCGGGCGTGAGCGCGCGCGCCTCTTGCCGCGTGACCTCGGTCTTGCCGAGCAGGAAGAAATCCGCATCGTTCGGCGGCAAAGTGTCGTCGGTCGGCGCCTTGAGCACATCGCCCGGCCGGGCCGGCCGCACGAGATGCGGCGTGACGATGATGGCGAGGTCGGTCTCGTTCTTCTGATAGGACTTGCTGGAGAACAGCGCGCCCAGCACCGGCACGCTGCCAAGCCAGGGTAACTGGTCGATCTGGTTCTTGTTGTCGCTCTGCAACAGTCCGCCGATCACGAAGCTCTGGCCGTCGCGCAGCTCGACCGTGGTCGATGCGCGCCGCACGATCAGCGCCGGCACCGAGACGCCGTTGGCGACCGCTACCGAATGCGTGGTGTCGATGGAGCTGACCTCCGGCTCGATCTTCAGATTGATCAGGCCGTGGCTGAGCACGGTCGGCGTGAAGGCGAGGCCGACGCCGTATTTCTTGTAATCGACGGTGACCTGCCCGAGCGAACCGGCCACCGGGATCGGGTATTCGCCGCCGGCCAGGAAGCTTGCGGTATCGCCGGACAGCGCGACCAGATTGGGTTCGGCCAGGCTGCGCGCGATACCCTTCTGCTCAAGTGCATTGATCATGACGTCGGTTGACACGCCGCTCGCCACCAGCCGGCCAATCAGGAAGCCAAACGGAGACGCGCCGGAGAGCACGCCGGCCGCCACCGCGGCCGAACTCATGACTGTCCCTGAGGTATTCACGCCGCCATTGGTCGCGCCCTGATTGCTGAAAGTGTTGCTGCCGCCGGCCGCCGTGATCGGCAGTTGGCCGGCCGGCACCTGGTTGCCAATATTGGCGATGCTATTGCCGCCGAAGCGGTTCCACTGCACGCCCAATTCACGGCCGGCGGTGCGCGAAATCTCGATGAAACGCACCTCCAGCATGACCTGTTGCGGCGACATGACCGACACCGAATTGATGATTTCCGGCCCGAACTGGCGCGCGATGGTCACCGCCTTGTCGAGCGTGACGGCATCGACGACCTCACCCGACAGCATGATGCGGCCGTTGACCGCGGAAGCCTGTAAGTGCGAGCCGGGAAAGCGGCGGCGCAGTTCGTTGGTCAGCCGGGTGATGTCATAGGTCACTTCGACGTCGAAGATGCCAACCATCTTCTTGCCTTCGGCATAGACCGACACGCGGGTGGTGCCTATTTTCTTGCCCAAGATAGACAGCGAGTGATCGGTCAGCGGATTGACGTCGGCGATTTCCGGATCGCCGACCATGACGTCGACGAAGGACGTCTCGGTATGCACATCCTGCGATTTGCCGAGCGTGACCGTCACCATGGCGGTGGTGTTGGCGCCGCTGATGCGGATGGTGCGGCCTTGCGCGTAAGCGTCACCGGCCATCAGCAGAAGTCCTGCCGCCAGCGCTAAAGCGAGCGCCAGCGCCAGATCGCGCAGCCAATTGCCACGCGGTGCGGTCCCGTCCGTACGCTGCCAGCCGAAACCGCTGGCACAGTTTATTTTGTTGCTCACAACCCTCTCCCCGCCCGAATTTGGCGCATGCTCTTATTACCGAATCAGCGCCTTGCCATTTGTGCCGCCCGAAGCCCCATTACGTCCCTCAACCGGCACTGTGTATTCCTGCTTTGCCGCCGCCCGCGTCACGACCACCGTCGCCGTCGGCGCTTTGGTATCGTCGCCACCGAAAATTTCGGTGCCCAAATCCTTG
>JBBRAL010000111.1:0-11151 GCA_038206805.1 Hyphomicrobiales bacterium
TGATCCTGGAGCGAATGGCCGCTGCATGAGGACGGACAAAACTGAGATCGCTCAGCGCTACATCAAGCTTGAAAACGGCGCTCACGCCGCATCAGCGGTCCGCGCCGCGCGGAAAACATCATTGTTCGAGGTGCCCATATGGCATAGACGGCGTGGAAAATTCCGTAATGCAGCGCAAAGAATGCGACGACTTGCTTTTGCGTCGTTCGGGTGGGCTCGACCGCGTGGTCGTTGATCATGAAACCCTCGGTGCTGAACTCCTTCAGGTCGAGGATTTTCTTGGCCTGGAAAATTCCGATGATGATGCTCTGCACCAAATAGCTCATCAGGATGGTGGCGAGCGACCACGCGTCGGTGACGGCGAAATAGATGACGCCGAGATTGACGCCGAGTAGCGAAAGCGCGGACGGTGAAAACAATCCGGACATCGTCGCCTCTCTAACGTGGCAGACTGTCGAGCAGTGCCTGGGCTTGCGCGACAGCCGGCGCAAACGCGCTTTGCTTCGGCGCACGCTCGGCGTAACAGCCAAGGAACAGCGTATCGGCCGCTGCGCGCGCGGCGGTATATTGGTCGAACAGCTTGTCGTCCTTGCTGCCGCCGGCCCGATAGGCGGCGTCGATATCGTCCGCCTTCTTCTCCTGTGCGCGCCTGACTTGGTCGCATTGCGCGATCAGATCGAACTTACGCTGCACCGGAGCATCCGCGACATAAAGCCGGCCACCGCGCAGCAGCGTGACAAAGATCTCGTCGGGCGCCGGCGGGCTGTTGTCCTGGCTGCGCGCCGCCAACATGGCGAAGGCGAATGCGGCGCGCGCCGGCGGGCGCAGCGGGATAAGCGCAAATTTCATCACCGCGGCGTCGGTCTGGATGGCCTGGGTATAGAAGGCCTCGGACGCGAGCGCCGCCTTGGCGTCCTGCGGCACGTTGGCGACCTTGTCGCCCCACCAATCCTTGTGCGCGCGCAGCCAGTTGGTGAAAATGGATTCGGTCGTCACAATAATGCGGGTCTTGTCGTCGGCCGATGCAAAGACCAGCCCGTCCAGCATGCCGAAACCCTGGTCGCCGGAGGAAAGCGTACTGAGGTTGATGGTGCCGGCCGCGGCCAGGCCCTTGATCGCGACCGGGCCGATAATCGCGCGCATCTGCTTTTGCAGATCGGCCAGCGCGCGGTGGTGCTCCTTCATGGCCGCATCGTCGGGGGCTTTGGCGTCTTCCAGCGCTTTGATTTTTTGGATCGCGGCGTCGCGCGCGGTGAAATAATCCTGCCCGGGTGAGGCCGCGATTACGGCCGCCGGCAACGCGGCCACGGCTGCCGCGACGACGGCGCCAGCCAGCAGACCGCGCACAATCGCGACCGCCGCCCTCATCGGCTGGCTCTTGCGCGCGCCCTCACCTTCTCCCCATCCACCAGCCCGCCGCCAGCAGCACCACGCCGGCGGCGCCAGAGACGATGCCGTGCTTCATGCGGATGCGCATCAGGCCCGCTTCGTGGCCGGGAAAGAAGCTCGGCAGCGCGTCGGCCGGCACCAGGAAATAAACGGCGGCAATGACGATCAAGGCAATGCCGAGCAGCATGAGGATGAGTTTCATCGGGCGGGTTCCTTAGAGCCGTATCGTTTTGAATTGAATCAGAGGCAGACCCTAACATTTTGCTTGAGCATGATCTTGCCCGAAAACCGGTTCCCACTTTTCGGGATCATGCTCTAGCGTTCCGAATCCAGGACGCGGCGGGAAGCATAGCGGGCGCAAACGCGATGGGAATGGCAAACCAAAGTTAGCCACAGGGCGCCCTTCTCCCCGCCCGCACCACCTAACGCAATATTTACCTTTCGGTAACACATTGCGGCGGACAAGCGGCAAACGGGAGCCTGCCTTGGATTTTTCTGCCGGTTTTTCATTCTTCTTCGGCCAGCTCGGCAAATTGCTGTTGTCGCCCGGCTCGCATTTCTCGCTCACCTCGCTCGCCGCGGCACTTGTCTTCGCGGCGGCTTTCTTCGTCTGGCAACGTTACAAGCGCGGCCGCCGCATCCGCCTGCGCACCATCGCGCGCGCGCTGTTCCCCCGCCGCATCCTGGCGCACCCCTCCAACCAGGCCGACATTTTCTATCTGTTCTTCAACGTCTTCGTGTTCGGCCTGGCGTTCGGCTGGGCGGTGCTGACCTATCAGGTCATCACCAATGCCATCATCGCCGGCCTGGTCGCGCTCGCCGGTCCGGCGACGCCATCGACGCTGTCGCCTTACCTGACGCGCGCGATCGTCACCCTGATGCTGTTTCTCGCCTACGAGCTTGGCTACTGGTTCAACCATTGGCTCAGCCACAAGGTGCCGCTGCTGTGGGAATTTCACAAAGTACACCACACGGCCGAAGTGCTCACCCCGCTGACGAATTTTCGCGTGCATCCGGTCTATGCCTGGATCTTCGCCAATATCCTGGCCTTCTCCACCGCACTCGCCAATGGTTTCGGCAACTACATGTTCGGCGACACTGCCTATCAATATGCGCTGAGCGATACCAACATCATTCTGGTGCTGTTCATCCACGGCTACGTGCACCTGCAACACTCGCATATGTGGATTTCGTTCCGCGGGCTGGCCGGCCGCCTGTTCATCAGCCCGGCGCATCATCAGGTGCATCATTCGGGCGATCCGAAACACTTCAACAAGAATTTCGGCAGTTGCCTGGCGCTGTGGGACTGGATGTTCGGCACGCTCTATGTGCCGGCGCGCGAGCGCGAAATGCTCAGCTTCGGTTTCCCCGATCATCCCGACGCCCACACCGTCAAGGGCGAAATGGTGGCGCCGCTGATCAACGCCGCCGGTCATTTCAAGCCGCGCTGGCAGCCCCGCCCGGACGATCTTGCGCCGGTGCCGGCGGTCGAAACCAAGCGGAGCTAGCCTCCCACTGCCCGGCGCCCGCAAACTTGCGGGCCGCCTCAAATCTATTAGACTTGCCCGGGCACTGGATCGCACGATGCCTATGAGCGCAAATAATCGACCCGCCTGGGCGCAGGCCTTGGCCGACCCGGCATCATTCGAACGCGAACAGGCGCAACTCGCCCAATCGTGGACGCTGCTCGGCCTGACCACCGACATGCCCAACGACGGCGACTGGATCCGCGCCACTCTGGGCCGCCGTTCGGTATTCGTGCAGCGGTTCGGCGACACGCTCAGCGGCTTTGAGAATATCTGCGTGCACCGTTTTTATCCGTTGCGCACCAAGGACAAGGGCAACGGAGCGATCCGCTGTGGATTTCATCACTGGCAATACAACAAGGAAGGCCTGGCCGTCGGCATCCCGCTTTGTCAGGAGCTGTTTGGCATGACCCCGCGCGAACTTGGCGCGCGGCTCAATCCAATCGAGGTGGCAACTTGCGGCATGATGATTTTCGGCCGCTTCCCGGCGCCGGACGCGACCGAGACGCTTGAGCAATATCTCGGCGAAGCGTTTCCGATATTGCAGATCATGTGCAACCGCAACACCGCGCCCAATTACTTGGAAAGCGAAGTGGCGGCAAACTGGAAGCCCTTATTTCATGTAACTCTCGACGACTATCACATCGTCGCGGTGCATCCTTCCAGTTTTGGGAAAAAAGGATATCTCAAGCAAGCCATTGTGCACTATTTCCGCTTTGGCCGGCACAGCGCCTACTTCCCCGGCGCCGGCAACGATACGATAGCGAGTATGGCCGCAGAATGCCGCGATGGAACCTATCGCGCGAAGGTTTATCGAATCTTCCAGTTTTTTCCGAATCTCACGGTCGTTCAACTGCGCGCATCGCGCTCCTGGTACATTCTGTTGATGCAATATATCCCTATCGCGGTCGATCGCACGCTGGTGCGCACGTGGTTTTGTCCGGCGCCATTTCCCATCGACGATAGCTCCTGGCTGCATCGCCTGTTGCGACGATACATCGAATTGTTTTTGCCGCTGTTCGTTCGCTATTACATTCGCAAGATTACCGGCGAGGACCACGCCATTTGCGAACAGACTCAGTTAGTCGCAAACCAAATCGACGGTTGGCCGATCCTCGGCTTGCAGGAAGAACGCATTGCCTGGTTCGAGGACTCCTATGCCAAGGCGATGGCGGCCGCGCCGACGCCACGCGCCAAGCCGGCGGACGCGATCGTGCGCGACGCCGAACAGGTTGCGCTCATTGGCGACAAGATCGCGCGCAAAATTTGAAGGCTACATCGCAATCTTGCTCAGCAGATCCGCCAACGCGTTGGGACAGGTGATGTGCGGATTGTGGCTGGAGTCGACTTCGCTCACGCCCCAGCCCTCGCGTTTGGCGCGCTCGTAGAACGGCCGGAAGCGGTCTTCCGGGGCTATGCGCGTGCAGTAGATATAATGGCGCGGCAAAGTGAGCGCGCCACCCTGGAATTTCAGCTTCTGTTCGAAAGTCTTGGCCGGCTGCGGCAGCCGCAACGGCTCGGCCCAGGCGCGGTCTTGCGGCGGCGTATCGGGCGGCATTGGCATCGGTTGAATGAACCCGTCAGGCGAAGGCTTTCGGTGTGCGCGCGCCGCCGCCGGCAACAAATCGATGACGCAGTCGCCGTCGTTCGGCACAAAGGCGTCGATATAGATGAGACGCGCGATGCGTTCGCGCGCGCGATCGGCGACGCCAGTCGCCACCATGCCGCCATAGGAATGGCCGATCATGTTGACGCCGCGCAGGTCCTCGAATTTGAGTACGCCGAGCAGGTCGGCGATGTGGCTGTCGAGATCAATGCCGGCTTGCGCCAAATGGCCGCGTTCGCCCAGGCCGGTTAGCGTCGGGGTAATCAGCCGATGGCCGCGCGCGGTCATCAGCGGATGCATTTTCTTCCAGCCCCAGCCGGCGCTCCAGGCGCCATGCGCGACAACGAAAGTGGCCATTACCGTTCCCCTAATATTTTTATTTGCGCGCGATCTTCACACCCTTGGCAGCGGCCGGCCGCCGGCGTCTTTCGACGGCACTTTCACCCAGGCCTCGCCGTCGAGCACGATTTCGCCGGCGACCGAACAGGTGCAGGCCAGCCGCGCGCGGAATTTCTCCGGCATCAGTTCGGCGACCGACACGCTCACCTCGACGGTGTCGCCGATCCTCACCGGCGCGCGGAAATTCAGGGTCTGCGAGATATAGATCGCGCCCGGCCCCGGCAGACGCGTGCCGAGCACCGCCGAGATCAGGCTGGCGGTATAAAGTCCATGCGCGATGCGAGTGCCGAACGGCGTCTTGGCGGCGAAATGTTCGGACAGATGGATCGGATTGCGGTCGCCGGTTACCTCGGCAAAGCCGACCACGTCGGACGACGCCACGGTCTTGGCGAATAGCTCGATCATGCCGAGCGTGAGATCCTCGAAATACAGCGTGCGCAATGTCAGCATGCTCATGTGTCCGTCGCGATCCGGGTCCGGCACAGCGCCCATAATACCCCGATCAGCACCACATTGATCAACGCTAGCGCGGTCAATAGGCCGATGGTCGCGTTCGGCCCGCTGGTTTCGATCAGCAGCGCGCCGGCCGACGGCGCCAAGGCCTGCACAATCAGGCTCGGGAAAGCGAGCTTGCCCATCAGGCGGGGAAACCGCAGCGGCCCGAACAGCGCCAGCGGCAAGGTGCCGCGCCCGATCCAGGAAATGCCGTAGCCCGCGCCATAAATCAGAATGATCAGCAAAAGGATCGGAAAACTGCCGGCCAACAGCAGCAGGCCGATGGCCATCAGGCTGCACGACGCGATCATGGTCCAGATCGGGTGGTAGCGATTGCCGAACAGCCGTTCGACCACGCGGGCGCCGACTTGCGCCGGGCCGAACAGGGTGCCGAGACCGACCGCCAGCGCGAAATCGACACCCCTCGCCTGCAGGAAGATCATGAAATTCACGATCACAATCGAGCCGATGCCGGCCGTGAGCGACAGCACCACGGCGAGCAATGAAAAGATCATGGTTTCGTTTTCAATCCGCGCCGGCGTGGCGCGCGAGCCGGTTTCGCCCTCTGTGTCCTTGGGCGAGACCCGCGCCAGCACGCGCCGCACCACCGCCATTTGCAGCGGCAAGGCTATGACTAGATGCAGGCCGGCATAGATCAAGCAGGCGGCGCGCCAGCCGGCATGATCGATCATGAAGGCGCTGAGCGGCCAGCAAATGGTGCTGGCAAATCCGCCGAACAGCGTGAGATTGGTGATCGGTCCGCGCGCCTGGCTGCCATAGAGCCGGCCGAGCGCGGCGAACACGGCATCGTACAGCCCGCAGCCCATGCCGAGGCCGATCAGCACCCAGGCCATGAGATAAAACGGCAGCGACGGCGCCAGGCCGACGCCGGTGAGGCCCACGGCATAAAATAAGGAACTCGCGAACAAGACCGGCCGCCCGCCGCGGGCGTCGATCAGCCGGCCGACCTGCGGTGAGATCAGCCCGGCCACCAGCAACCCGATCGAGGTGCCGCCGACCACCCAGCCGAGCGACCAGCCGGTGTCGCGCACGATCGGCTCGGCGAACACCGCCGGAAAATAGAATGACGTGCCCCAGGCCAGGATTTGCGCAATGCCGAGCGCGGTGATGACGACGCGGCGGTCGAGATTTGCTGAACTTGCCTGAGCGGTCATTTCTCAGCGTCATGCCCGGGCTTGGCCCGGGCATCCACGCCTTTCTAATGCACGAGGAAGCAAGGCGTGGATGGCCGGGACATAGGCGAGCGAAGCAACGCCGTCCTTCGGACGGCTATGCCCCGCCACGACGAAGTCATTTCGCCGACTCCATGCCCTTGGACTTGAGCACCGCGGCGGCGTCAGCGCCCGAGAGATACTCGATCAACTCGGCGGTCGCGGCCTTGTCCCGCACCGACGCGCTCAAGCCGGCCGCATAGGTGGTGGTGTTCTGGATCTCCTTCGGCAGCGGACCGACCAGCACGGCGCCCTTCACCGGCACGATCTCGCTGATCTGATGCAAGCCGAGTTCGGCTTCGCCGCTGACGATGAGATCGGCCACGTGGCCACCTTTTTTGAGTTTCGCCTTCGGCCGGATCTGATCGGCGATGCCCAACCGCACCAGCAATTTGTCGATGTAGATGCCGCTCGAGCCGCCGCTCGCCGGATCGATATAGGCGACCGATTTGGCCGCCAGCAGCGCCCGTTTGAAGGCCTCGACCGTGCTCACGTCCGGCTTGGGCGCGCCCTGCTTCACCACCACGCCGACACCGACGCTGGCGAGATTGACGCGGCTGCCGGCGGCGATCTTGCCCTTGGCGATCAGGTCATCGACCACGGCCGGGGTGATCACCGCGACGTCGAAAGCCTCACCGCCCTCGATGCGTTTCTTCAGGCCACCGGCGGTATCGTTGTCAACGGTCACCTTGTGGCCGGTCTGCCTCTCGAAATCGGGCACCAGCTCCAGCACCACCGGCTTGAACGCGCCGGCAGTGAGCACCTTGATATCGGCTGCGTTCGCTTGCGGCAGCCCGGCCAGGCTGAAAACCACGGCGACAACAGCGGCACAGGACATATGCGATTTCATGGGTCTTGCCTCTCCCTAAGGCTGCGCAATCTATACGAACCGACCCGATATTGCGTGCTGACGCCTGATTTTGCACTGCCATAAAAATGCCCCGAGAAAACCCGACGGAAAAGCCCCTCAAAATCGAATTCTTCTTAATAATCAGTTTATTGAGCCATGCGTTTTCGGATTAGCTGCAGCGCAGCATAAATACTTTTCAAACGCCGCAAAAAGCCTATTTTACAAGTAATTCGAGTCACCGGCCAAAAGCCGGCGCTAAATGAATGAAAGAGGAACATCATGTTTGCTGCCATCGTCCGCTCCATCCAGGGGTGGAAGCGCTATCATCGAAGCCTGAACGAGCTGTCCCGGTTGGGTGACCGCGAGCTTGCCGACATTGGCATCAGCCGGTCCGACATCCCGCGACTGGCCTGGACTGCCGCGCACCAGCGCTAATCCGCCCCCTCGCAATACGTTCGAAACCGCCCGCGCCCGTCGCGGGCGGTTTCGTTTCCGGTCTTCGGTTGCCGTGTCCCTATCGCGCGCCTAGTTTGCGCCGATGACCTTGAAAACCGTCCACGTCATCGGCGGCGGCCTCGCCGGCTCGGAGGCTGCCTGGCAGCTCGCGCAAGCCGGCGTGCCTGTCATGCTGCATGAGATGCGGCCACTGCGCACGACCGCCGCCCACAAGACCGACGGCTATGCCGAACTGGTCTGCTCGAATTCGTTCCGCTCCGACGACAAGGCGCATAACGCGGTCGGCCTGCTGCACGAGGAGATGCGCCGGCTTTCATCGCTGGTGATGCGCGCGGCCGACGCCAACCAAGTGCCGGCCGGTGGCGCGCTGGCGGTCGATCGCGACGGGTTCTCCGCCGCCGTGTCGGCGGCGCTGGCGGCGCATCCGCTGATCGCGCTGGCTCGCGGCGAAATCGCCGTTCCGCCGGACGAATGGGATAGCGTCATCGTCGCGACCGGGCCCCTCACCTCGCCCGATCTCGCCGCCACCATCCGCTCGCTCACCGGCGAAGATGCGCTCGCCTTTTTCGACGCCATCGCCCCGATCGTGCATCGCGAAACCATCGATCTCGAACAGGCCTGGTTCCAATCGCGCTACGACAAGGCCGGGCCCGGCGGCTTCGGCGCCGACTACATCAACTGCCCGCTGTCGCGCGAACAGTATGACGCCTTCATCGATGCGCTGATTGCCGGCGACAAGACGACATTTCACGAATGGGAAGCCTCGACGCCCTATTTCGACGGCTGCTTGCCGATCGAGGTGATGGCCGAGCGCGGGCGAGAAACCCTGCGCCATGGACCGATGAAGCCGTTCGGCCTGACCAATCCGCGCGCGCCCGACATTAAGCCCTATGCGGTCGTCCAATTGCGCCAGGACAACAAGCTCGGCACGCTGTTCAACATGGTCGGCTTCCAGACCAAGCTCAAGCATGGCGAACAGGTGCGTATCCTGCGCACCATCCCCGGCCTGCAGAACGCGGAATTCGCCCGGCTCGGCGGGCTGCATCGCAACACCTTCCTCAATTCACCCAAGCTGCTCGACGAGACGCTGCGCCTCAAGGCCAATCCGCATTGGCGCTTTGCCGGCCAGATCACCGGCTGCGAAGGCTATGTCGAATCCGCGGCCATCGGCCTGCTCGCGGCGCGCTTTGCCGCCGCCGAGCGCCGCAACGAGCCGTTCGCGCCGCCGCCGCCGACCACCGCGCATGGCGCGCTGCTCGCCCACATCACCGGCGGCCATATCGCGACCATCGACGCCGGGCCGTCCTCGTTCCAGCCGATGAACGTGAATTTCGGCCTGTTCCCGCCGCTCGCCGAGACCGTCGCATTCGACAAAGAGGGCCGCAAATTCGGCCGCGGCTCGGCCAAGAACCTGGCACGCAAGAGCGGCTTGAGCGAACGCGCGCTCAACGATCTCGACCGCTGGATCGCCGGCGAGATACCGGCGGCCGCGGCGGAGTAGTCCGTCTATTTCAATTGAAAATCCGGCTCGGATCGCGCGCCGCGCGCCACAGCAGCCATTGCCGGCGCCAGGGCGGCAATGGTTCGAACTGGAACGGTTGATAACCGGCACGCTCCATCCGGCGCAACTGCGGACCCACCAGAGCGAGCGGCATGAACGCGGGCAGAATTTGCGCGGCAGCCGATTGCAGGCTGGCTTGCGCCATTGCCAAATGCCGGCGCGCCTCGCCGCGCATTTCGCCCAGCGCCGCGCGCAAAGGTTCGCCGGACCGCCCGGCGAAAATGTCTTCGCGGGCGACCTGGTGGCGTTCCAACACATCCAGCGGCACATAAAACTGCCGCCGCGACGCCTGCCGCGCCAGGTCGCTTAAGATTTTACCGATGGTAAATGCGACGCTGGCGTCCAGAGTAAAAGTTTTGGGCGGCGCGGCGTCTGGCTTGAGAATTCCGGCAGCCATGGCGAACAGCGGCGATTGGGTACGAATGGCATAGAGTTCCAGATCGGCCATGCTCGTCATCGGCTCGTCGTACAGATCGAAACTGCGCGCGTCGATCAGTTCGAGCAGCGGGCCGCTCACAAAGCCGTAGCGCGCCAGCGTTGCCAGCAATGCCGCGGCAACCGGATGCGCGGCCGCCTCGCCGTCCCGCAAGCCCGACAGCATTTCGCGCCACCATTGCAGGCGGATCTCGCCCGGCATCGGCTGGCGCGCGTGGTCGCGCACGCGTAAAATCTCCAAATTGAAGGCATAGAGCGCGAACAGCCCATCGCGATGCTCGGCCGGCGCAAACAGCGTGGCGAGATAGCGATCCCGGTCGGCTTCGCGCACCAGCGCGGCGCAATGTTCGAAATTGGCCTGCATGCGGCGTGACATCTCACACTTCGCTCATTCCCGCGCAAGCGGGAATCCAGCACTGGGGCCCCGCTTTCGCGGGGGCGAGCGGGACTACTCGACCGCGATCAGTCCAGCGCCGACGCGGCGGTTTTCCGCCAGCAGGATATTATAGGTCCGCACCGCCGTGCCGGTCGCCATGCAATCGACAGACACCGAATGCTCACGAAACCGCGCTCGCAACCGTTCCGGCAAAGCCCAGGGATCGCGGCCGGCGCCGATCAGGAAGATATCGAGCGTTTCGGCTTGCGCCAGCACACGTTCTAATGCCGCCGCGGTCAGTTCGCCCACATTCGTGACCGGCCAGGCCCAGACGCCGTCCGGCAGGCACAGTAGCGACCCGCGGTGCGACATGCCGCCGAAACGAAATCCGCCATTGCCATAGGCATCGATCAGCGCCGGGCTCGGCAGATGCGGCGCAGCGCCGTCGGCGCCGCCGGCTTTGCCGCCATCGGCCATGGCTTATGATTTGTCGCGCTGGGAGCCGCTGAGCGAATCGCGGCCGGTGCCGACCCCAAGATAGATCAGGATCGGCGCGGCGATGAACACCGAGGTATAGGTGCCGACCAGCACCACGCCGAACATCATGGTGGCGGTGAATGAGTGGATCGCCTGCCCGCCGAACAGCAGCAAGGCCAGCAGTGCCAGGCTGACGGTGACGTGGGTGATGACCGAGCGCGACAGCGTCTGATTCACCGACCCGTTGAGCAGATCCGGCATCGGCAGCTTCTTGTAGCGGCGCAGCATTTCGCGGATGCGGTCGTAGATCACCACGGTATCGTTAAGCGAATAACCCAGGATGGTGAGC
>JBBRAL010000112.1:0-10774 GCA_038206805.1 Hyphomicrobiales bacterium
CGCGGTTATAGAAGACGGCCGCGTTCTTCGGGTCGAGCTGGATGGCGCGGCCGAAATCGGCGATGGCGCGCTCGTCGTCGCCCTTGGCGCGCAACGCCAGGCCGCGATTGTAGATCGCCAGCGCGTTGTTCGGGTCGATGCGGATTGTCTGGTCGAAGTCGGCGATGGCGGGGCCGGGTTCGCCGCGCGCGGCGTAGGTCACGCCCCGAGGGTAATACGACAGCGCATCCTTGGGGTCGAGCTTGATGGCCTGGGCCAAATCGCGCAGCGCCGGGTCGTAATCGCGCTTCTCAAAATGGCAGAGCCCGCGGTTGTAATAGGCCAGCGCGTATTCGCCGTCGAGCCGGATCGCCTGATCGTAATCCTGGATGGCGCGGTCGTAGTCGCGCCGGTCGAGGAAGGCATTGCCGCGGTTGTAATAGGCCAGCACATAGTTCGAATTGAGCAGAATGGCCTGGTCGTAGTCCTTGATCGCGCGGGCGATCTCGCCGCGGCTGCGATAGGCCAGACCGCGGTTATAGTAGGCGAAGGCGTCGCGCGGATCGAGCAGGATGGCCTGATCGAAGTCCTGGATGGCGCGATCGACATTGCCCTTGGACGCATAGGCGATGCCACGGTCGTTGAGCGCCAGGATGAAGTCGTGGTTGATCATGATCGCCTGGTCGAAGTCCTGGATCGCGCGCTCGTAATCGCGAATGTCGCGATAGGCCAGACCTCGGCTGTGATAGGCGACGGCGTCGTTGCCACTGAGCTTGATGGCGCGGTCATAGTCCGGAATGGCGCGGTCGGGTTCGCCCTTGGCCCGATAGGCCATACCGCGATTGTAATAGGCGAGGGCGTAATTCGGATTGAGCTTGATCGCCTGATTCAAGTTGCTGATGGCGCGGTCGTAGTCGCGCCGGTCGTAATAGATGTGGCTGAGCGTATCGAACGCGACTGAATTCTTAGTGTTGAATGCGATCGCCTGTTCGAGGTCCTGCAGCGCCCGCTCGGTCTCGCCGCGATCGCGGTAGGCAAGCCCGCGATTGTAGAATGCTTCGCCGCTTTTCGGGTCGATCAGGATTGCATCGTCGAAGTCGCGAATGGCGCGAGCGCTGTCGCCCTTGGCGCGATAGGCTTTGCCGCGATTGACGAACGCGTCGGACTTATCCTTCTCGACCTGCGTTTCCGCGATCACCGCGGTGCAAGTGGTGATGCGCAGATCGAGCGAGACGTTGTCTTTGCCGACGCACAATTTGGTCTGATCGCGCGTGAGCGCGAACGAGTTCTGCGCATTGAGCAGCGTGATCGCCGCCGCGGCCGCGCAAATCCAAGAAATCACCGCTCTGCAGTACATGCCCGCCTCGTCAGTCTCGGTGCCGCGCAATTTGTGTCAGGGTAGCGTTCGGATCGGTTGGCGAATTTAAATGCATTTGTGCAGTTAGTGTGCACCCGGAGTCGCGCGGGTCGAGATATTGCGGGGATTAACATTAATCCGAGATGCGGCGCTTACGCGCATGTTTCGGCGCGTCGCGCGTCGCGTGTGACCACATTCGCGTTCATGCGGGCGGCGGGCGCCGGCATTAAGAAATTTGGGTTAATGCGGTTGCGTGAAGCGGCGTTGAATTGCTGCGGGTCCGCTGCTGCCGAACGCGGACTTGTCTGGCCGCCAGCAATCGGCACGATATAAAAATGTCGGCTATTTCATCGCGGAGGCGCGCGCGGCGGCCGCCATATCCTGGAGCACGTAGCCGGGCGGCATCACGTAGGCGATGACCTTGCCTTTCGGATAGACCGCCTGCCTGACGGCGTTGTTATAGTTGCCTGATACGACGATCGGATTGCCGTCGCCGTCGGTACCGCGCACGACCCCGACGTGACCGGAATTGGGACCGCCACGGGTGAATATGGCGATGGCGCCGACGCGCGGGCCGTCGAGCTTCTTGCCGTATTGCAGAAACGAGCGCGCGGCGCGCGAATGCGTCCCGTTGCCGCCGGCGCGGTTAAGAACGAAGTTCATGAAGTCGGCGCACCAAAGCTGGGACGGCAGGCCGATCTGCTTGGCGGTGCGGCCGCGCCAGCGCAAGGCTTCCAGCAGCACGCCGGCGGCGCCCGGCACTTGTGCCGCGGCCTCGGCGGCGTCGGTGCGGCTGCGCGCCAACGGCTCAGGCGGTGTGGTGTCGGAAAATCGTTCGTTGCCCTTGGCGCCGGCCGCTTGCGCCGGTGCTGCAATGCCAAGTGCGATAAAGCACGTGATCAAAGCTGCAATCGACTGCTTCATGTTCCCAGTCCCGCCGGTTTTAGCTGCCGGCCCCCCTAGCTGTGTCTCTTCTTATAACGACACGCCGGCTCCATAGTGCGGCGCGCGTGTATGTAGTTAACATTGGCAAGCTTTGCGTTTGGATGGTGAGCGTGCAAAGCAAGTCGGCATCGGTTTCAGGTCGTTTCCGATTATGATTATCGCGCACTATAACGCAAGAATTAGTGGCGTATTCGAAGAATAATTATTCGATAAAAATTACCTAAAATTGTAGCGGATTGGCACAACGACCGCGATCTGAGACCCGCCGAGTTCCGCAGGCGGCGGCGGCAACGGTTGCGCCCGCTCCACCAGCATCAGCGTTTCGCGGTCAAGTATGGCGGAGCCCGAGCTGCGCAGGATGCGGGCGTGGTGCACGCCGCCGCCGCGGTCGATGCTGAAGGCGAGTTGCGCGACGCCATGTTCGCCGCGCGCACGCGCCTCGGGCGGATAACGCTTCGATCGTTCGAGCTTGGCGACCAACTGCGATTTCCAGTTCGGCAGCGCGTTTGAATCGCGCGCGGAGGCCCCCGGCATCGGCGCCGCCGCGCGCTCGGCTTTATGCTCGGCCGTGCTGGGCGCGCTGCTCAGGCTGGCATGCGTCTGCTTCGGCTTTTTCTCCAGCGGTTTTTCGGCCGGCCGCGGCGGCGGGGTCACCGGCAACTGCAATTCGGCTTGTGGCGCGGGCGGCAGCTCGACTGTCTTTTCGGCAGGCTTTTGCGGCTCAGGCTCGGGCTGGGCGTCGGTCTGCTGCGGGCCCGGCGGCAATTCGGTTGGCGTGATCTGGGGCGCGACCGGCAGCGCGGCGAGTTCGAGCAGGATCACCGGCGCGCTCGCCACCTGGTCGGCGCTCTCGCTCCAGCGCGCCAGCAGCGCCGCGGCGCCGGCAGCATGGAAACCCAGCGCCAGCGCAAAGCAGGCGCTCCAGCGCAAGGCGTCGGGCCAGCGGCGCGGCACCGATGATTTGCCGGTAGCGATCATGGCTGCAACTTGTCGGCTTCCAGGCCAACCAGCGCCACATGCAGATAGCCCGCGCTGCGCAGCTCGTTCATCAGCGCCATCAAGTCGCCATAGGGGACGGTCTTGTCGGCGCGCACAAACACGCGTTGCTGCTTGTCGCCGGCGGTGGCCTGGTCGAGCGCGGCGCCGACCGCGCCGCGGCTGACCGGATTATTGTCGAGCGCCAGGCTCAGGTCCGGTTTGAGCGTCAGGAACAGCGGCTGGTCAGGGCGGGCGGTGCGCTCGGCATTGGCGGCCGGCAGATCGACCGAGATATCCACCGTCGCCAGCGGCGCCGCGATCATAAAGATGATTAGCAGTACCAGGATCACGTCGATGAACGGCGTGACATTGATCTCGTGGATCTCGCTCAAGGCTTCGTCGCCGCGGTCGATGCGTGCGCTCATGGGAACTACTCGGCCGCCGTCACGTTGCGGCGGCGTTCCGCCGGGCGCTTATCGAAGGCGCCGCTATCGAGGTCGCGGCTGATCAGACGAAGAATCTCAGCCGCGGCGTCGGCATGCAGCGCGCGGTAGCCGGCGATCCAACGCGAAAACATATTGTACATCACCACCGCCGGGATCGCCGCCACCAGGCCGAGCGCGGTGGCGAGCAGGGCCTCGGCGATGCCGGGCGCCACCACGGCGAGATTGGTGGTGTGCGCCTTCGAAATGCCGATGAAGCTGTTCATGATGCCCCAGACCGTGCCGAACAGTCCGACGAACGGGGCGGTGGCGCCGACGGTAGCGAGAATGCCGGTGCCGCGGATCATCTGCCGGCCGGCGGCGGCTTCCAGCCGTTCCAGCCGCGAGGCGATGCGCTCCTTTAAGCCCGGGCCCGACAGCACCTCGGCCGACAGCCTCAATTCGGCGTCGGCGGCCGCGATCATCGCCGCCGCGCCATCGCCGCACCCCGGCAGGGCCGCGGTGGCCTCGGCCCATGAGCGCGCCTGGTTGAGCGCGGCGATGGCGGCGCGCAGGCGGCGGCGCACGGTCATGAATTCGATCGCCTTGGCGAACCAGATGGTCCAGGTGAGCACCGAGGCGAAGGCCAGCCCCACCATCACGGCTTTGACCACGATGTCGGCCGCCATGAACATGCCCCAGGGCGACAGGTCGCGCGGCAGTTGCAGCAGGAAGTCGGAGGAGGGCGCCGGCGGCGTCTGGGCGAAGGCAGCCGTGGGTAGCAACAGGATGGCGACGAGCGTCACGACTGCGGCCGGCCGGAAACGAAGCGGCGTGCCATGAGGTTTCATCGCGCTTTTGGCCCTCCCGGCCGCGAACCGCAGGGGATTGCAGTGTAATGCATTCAAGGCCCTTTCTCTAACCGGTCCGAGCTATCGGTTCTAGTACTTCAACGTCGTGAACAGCCGCACGCTGGCGCCCGGCATCAGCACCTCGTCCTTCGAATAGGACACGCTATTGCGGATGTCGCGATTGAGCAGGTTGCTGCCGCTGATGCCGACCGACACCTCGCTGAGGTCGGAGGCCTCAAGTTTGGCCGGTTTCCATTTGTAGCTCAACTCCGCGCGCAGATCGTCGTAGCCCGGCGTCGTCGTCTCGGCGATGGCCGCGACATTGT
The DNA here is from genome assembly GCA_038206805.1 of Hyphomicrobiales bacterium. Lineage (GTDB taxonomy): Bacteria > Pseudomonadota > Alphaproteobacteria > Rhizobiales > Xanthobacteraceae > Pseudolabrys. Next base: position 4,859 of record JBBRAL010000112.1, read on the forward strand.
TTTGCGCGAAGGCGTGCAGCAGTTTGACGCGCGCGAGCCAGTTGGCATCGCGCCAATAAACGCCGCCGCCGATGCGCAGTGGCGGGATGCGCGGCACGTTGCTGCCGTCACTGAAGGTCGCGCGCACCAGGTCGAACTGACTATCGATACCGAACATGCCGGTTCCAAGCGGCATGAAGTCCCACTGGCTCTGGAATTCGCCACCACGGAAGGTCGCGTCGCTCTGCGAATAGAGGGCCTCGTTGCTACCCGCGGCTACCGTGCAGTTTCCATTGCCGTCACAGAAGTTTCCGGTCAGCCGCCGGTAGATAAAGCTATTGAACTTCGTGTAATAGGCCGTGGCTTCGAAGCGGAACGGTCCTTGCGCCCGCCGTAAGCCCACTTCGAGCGACTCGGCGGATTCGATTCTGAGGTTGGCATTACCCTTGTCGAAGGTATTGGTGGCATCGTGGCCGCCGCCGGAGAACAGTTCGGCCGGCTTGGGCGCGCGTTCGACGTATTGGGTGGTGATGCTGCCGACGAGGTCCCAAGGCAAATTCTGAATAAGACCGAGGCTTGCGCTCTTCGGCGTGTAGCCGGGCGAGGCCGGCATGGAGGTCATCGTTCCGATGGCATCGAAACTGCGCGCTATACCCGAGAGGTCGACCCGCTCAATACGGCCGGCAAGCTGCGCCTTGGTCGTCTCGCTGAATTTGAACTCATTGAACATGTAGCCGGCGATGCGGCTGTTGGAGTTCGGGTCCCACAACCCGGCATTGTCGGGACTTGGCGCGGTGAGCTCTTGATGGCCGCCTTGAACGCCGATCGCGGTGGTTAGTGTCGCGAAGCGCAGGTTGACCGGCGCCAGCTGCGCTTCGATGCGGCCTTCCTGCTCTTTATTCGTGAAGGTCTGCCGGATGCCGTCGCTTGCTGGATTGGTTGGATCGGCAAGCCCGAGCTCGTTGTGCTTGTAGTCGGTGGCGCCGCCCCAGAAGCGAATGGCATCGATGAAGGAGTTTGGCGCGCGCCATTCGCCCTTCGTCAGAACCTTGGTCTGCTTGGCGTCGATGTGGGTATTGGTGTTCTCACCGTCGGTCCCCGGAATGTGGTAGAGCGCATTGTTTTGAACGACGGCGAGGCCGACGAAACCTTCATTGAAAATATAGGACCCGCCGACCGCCTCCGCATCGATACGCGAGGCCGAGTTTGGCTGCCTTCCGCTGAAGGCACCGGGCTGCGTCGCGTTCGGCGCATCGGCCGGATTTGGCGCATTCAAATAGGGATAATGCGGCACGCGGTAGTCTTGCGTCGTGCGGGCGGAGGCGTCGGCATGAAAAGCGTAATTGCCGGCACCGGCGTCCAGCAGCACCGCGCCGTCGACGCCGTTGCCGACCGAGGTTGCGCCGCCTCGGAATTCGGTGGCGATCCCGCGCCATGGGATCATGGTCGGGATGCGGCTGTTGGTCGCCTCCACCACGCCGCCGATCGCCTGTGAACCAAAGCGTAACGTGGCCGGTCCGCGGATGACCTCGACTTGGTCGGTGGTAAGCGGGTCGACCGGCACGAAATGGTCTTCGCCAAGATCGGACGCGCCGTTGGCGCCGATGCCGTTCTCCTGGATGCGCACGCGATTGACGTCAAGCCCGCGAATGATCGGCCGGCTGGAGCCGCCGGGCGCAAAGCTCGATCCGGTGATGCCGGGTTTTCCGAACAGCAGATCGCCAAGCGTGGCGGCGCCGTCGCGGCGCAACGCGTCGTTCGGCACAACCGTCACGGTGGCGAACTGATCGGTGACAATGGGTAGCGTGCCCAGCAACTCCGGCGCTGCCGGCGTGACGTCGCCGGCCGGTGGCGCGGGGCGATGAATTGGGCTCGGCGCGCTGACCACGACCTCGGGCAGCGCGATTTGCGCCTGTGCCGTTGCCATCGGCGCGCAGAGCAAGACCAGCGACGACGCCGCTCGCGGCAGGGCGCCACGAAAACTTATCGGCATGAGACTCTCGAACGCGAAGAGCTAAATTGTTATATTATAACATTACGTATGGTTACTGCGGCGGTCAATGGGGAGTGGGGGGATGGAAAGGGACTTTGCAGACGCAGTTGCCTCGCGTGGCAAGTATGTTCCCGAAGCAAGTATGTCCCCGAGGATTGCCCGGCCGCCGCGCCGCGAGCTTTTTTTACGCCGCCGCCGATTGAACCGGGCGCCGCTTACGTGCCAACGTCCGCCGCTCCGGCGGATCGCCGGACCCTCATTAAACCGTTCAAGGATAAATTCCCCATGCCGTTTACAATGTCGCAAGCCGGCCTGCCGGTGTTCGAAATTGGCCTCAACGCGCTGTCCACGGTACTGGACAAGGCGGCGGCCCACGCGGCGGCCAAGAAAATCGACCCCGCGGTGCTGCTGGGCTGGCGCCTGGCGCCGGATATGTTCGGGCTCGCCCGTCAGGTGCAGGTTGCCTGCGACCAGGCCAAGAATGGCGCGTCCCGGCTGGCCGGCGTCGAGCCGCCCAAATTCGAGGACAACGAAACGACCATCGACCAGCTCAAGGAGCGGCTGGCCAAGACGGTTGCCTTTCTCAAATCGCTCGACGGCAAGGCAATCGACGCCTCAGCCGACCGCGAGATCACCTTTCCGCTCGGGCCTGCCAAAGGCCAGATGAAGGGGGGCGATTATCTCAATCACTTCGTGCTGCCGAATTTCTACTTCCACCTCACCTCCGCCTATGCCTGCGCGCGGGCCTGCGGCGTGGATATCGGCAAGCGCGATTTCCTGGGCGCCATTCCGATCAAGCGGATCTGAGCCGGCGAGGGCGCAACGCGCGCCAGGCCTCCGCTCGCAAATAGGCCCCGGGCTTGGTGAGCCCGGGGCCAATCAGCACAGCGTATCGTCGGGAGGGCGGTTACTTCAGCCGCTTGGCTGCTTCCTGCACCAGGCTCAGATCGGAGTATTTCTTGATGTCGATCTTCTTTTTCACGAAGCCGAGGTCCTGAGTGACGTCGACATTGCGCTGCAGCGCGTCCAGGTTCGGGATCAAATTGGGGTCGCGATAGGTATCGGCCTTGGTGAACAGCCAGCCGAACCGCTCGGGCGGCGCCTTGGTGATCTTGGACGCGATCTGGGCCACTTCGGCGTGGTTCTTCGGGTCCTGGTACCAGCGCGTGATGATGAGCATGTCCTCCATGAAATCGACCATGGCGGCGCGGTTCTTGTCGATGAACGATTTGCGCGCGGTCCACACGATCATCTGCGTGATGCCGAGCACCTCGCGCTGCTCAAACAGCACCTTGCCCTCTTCCCTGAGCTTGGGATTGAACGAGAACGGCAGCACCGCTGGGATGAGGTCGGCTTTCTTCTCCAGCAGCATGGCCGGCATCGCCGGCAGCGGACCTTCCAGCATGGTGTAATCGCGCTTTTCCTCCAGCCCGTGCTTTTTCAGCATGGCGCGGATGGCAACGTCGATGGCGCTGCCGCCGCCATTGGTGCCGATCACCTTGCCCTTGAGGTCCTCGACTTTGTTGATGCCCGAGTCCTTGCGCACGTAGTACTGGCTGCTGTAGTGGCCGGCCACGCCGTCCTGGAATTCGTCGGCGATGACGCGGATATCGTCGAGCCCGGCGTTCTCGATGGCGATGGCGAGCGAGGAATAGGCGAGGTTGGACACTTCCAGCTCGTTATTGGCGATCGCTGTGATCATTTGCGGCGTGCCCTGATAGCGGGCCGCTTCGACCGTGTAGGATTTGCCCATATGCTTGGCCAAATCCTTCTTCTCCAGAATGATCGAGGCCCAGTTGGCGACCGGCGCCACCCATGACATGCGGATTTTGACCGGCTCCGCGCTATTGGCGGCACCGGTGCCGAATAAGCCGAGCGCGCATGCGCCGGCCAGCGCGAGTTTCATAAATCGCATCGTTTCCTCCCGAGGGTCGCGCGCGCTTGCGCGTTTGAACAGGCAAGCTTCGCGTCGCGAATGACGAGATTGTCGGGTGTCCAACCGGTTTTGGCAAGCCTTGCGGCTGCGGCGCGTTGACCGCTATCCGGTACAGCTTACGCCGTGGTCGGCGCGTTGGCTTCCTGGTGCCAGAGAAAATTTTTTGTAGTCTCACCGCGCATCATAGTTGCGCATAGCTAATTGATGCATTTGCGTTTTTCGTCGATCGCATCAACATGCAATCTCGTACCGGAGCACGGCACAAACCAGGAATGGTGAGACTATGACGAGACTAACTGACGTCAGCGTTCGCGCGCTCAAATCCAGTGCACGTCAGTACTTCGTCCGGGACGAAACAGTACGCGGATTCGGCGTGCGTGTGTCTCCCGGGGGTACAAAGACGTTTGCGCTAATGCATGGTGCGGATCGTCGCCTCATTACTATTGGCCGGTGCGGCGTGATTACACTGCAGGACGCGCGTGCCGCAGCAAAAAAAGTGCTCGCAGAAGCTACGCTTGGTAATCATGCGCCGCAAACCGTTGCGTTCCGCGAGGCGCTTGATCTATATGTCTCCACACATCTTCCCAACAATCGGACAGCGTATGAAAGCGAGCGGGTTCTGAAAAAACATCTGTTGCCCTCGCTCCAGTCTAAGAAGCTTACTCAGATTCAGTATCAGCAGGTGGCCGTTGTGGTTGACCGCATCAAAACGAATGTGGCGGCTAATCACCTTTATGTCGAGGCTCGCACGTTTTTCAATTGGGCGGTTAAGCGACGTTATTTGATGGTTTCTCCACTCGCGGGATCGGCGCCTCCCCATCCATTCGTTTCTCGCGACCGGGTCCTCACGCACGAGGAGTTGCGAGCAATATGGCGGGCGGCCGAGCGCATCGGATATCCCTACGGCACCATTGTGCTGCTTCTTTTCTGGGGTCAACGGCGAGGTGAAACCGGCGCTATTCGAAGAGAGTGGATTGCTAATGAGGTGATTTCATTTCCGCCTGAATTCGTGAAGAACGGCCGAAGGCACAATTTTCCTGTTGGGCCATTCGTTTCGCAGATTATTGCTTCCATACCACAGCGGGGGTCTATGCTCTTCCCGGCGAGAGGCCATACGGATCGCCCCTTCGGAGGGTGGAGTGCCGGGTTTCGTGAACTGGAGCGCCTATCGGGTGTCAAAGACTTCGTGCTTCATGACCTCCGCAGGACATTCGCGACCGAGTTGGCGTCTCTCGGGGTGGCAATTCATATCATTGAAAAGCTGCTCAACCACACGGGCGGTCAGCTCAGCGGCGTAGCAGCAATTTACAATAGGTTCTCGTATGCCAAGGAAATGCGAGAGGTTGTGCTCTTGTGGGAAAAGCACCTAAGGGCGGTTCTCGGGGGTCGCCTGGAACGAGCTGCCTGATCCGCGATTTACGGCATCGCGACGTTCGAATGCAGCCATTGCCAAATCCAGATATTGGCCAGTGTCCCGCATCTAATGCGTAAACGGGGTGCCGCTATGGACATGCATGAGAAGCTATGTGGCGGTGGTTCGATTCCGCCCCTGGACATAGCGTCTCATAGATGTGGGCTGTTGCTCGTAGAAGCGCATTGCATCGAAAGATTCGAAAGGTGTTGCCGTTGCGACGGTCGTGCGTGGTTGCGCTTGTAAAGCACGGTGAATTGCCGTACAAGGCTTTGAGGAGACTTATCATGCCGTCCGCACGCAAGAAGCCAGCCCCACCTAAGCGGGAATACAAATCCCAACGGCTCGAATTGCGCCTGGCGCCATCGGCAAAGAAGGTGATTCAGCAGGCCATGTCGGTCACCGGACTTGCGGCCGGCGATCTTGCCTATGAAGGCGCACGCCGGATACTCGACGAGCATCAGCGTATGGTTCTGTCGGGAGCCGATCGCGACGCCTTCCTTGCGGCGATCGGCCGGACGCCAAATCCATCTCCCCGTCTTGTTGAGGCTTTGAAGCGTCATCGTCATCTCCTCGGCTGATTGTGCATGATCAAAA
>JBBRAL010000113.1:0-10332 GCA_038206805.1 Hyphomicrobiales bacterium
GAGCCCCAGTTCGCCGCCGATTTTGGCGGCGGCATCGGCGATGCTCTTTTCCACGCGGTCGAGCACGGCGGCGTCGGGATCGCGCAGGTCCATGGTGAGGAAGACCTCGCCGGGTATGACGTTTGGCGAGCCCGGCTTAACTTCGAGAATACCGACCGTGCCGACCGCATTCGGATGCTCGCGCGCGGCGGCGTTGACGGCTTCGACGACGCGGGCGGCGCCGAGCAGCGCGTCGTGACGGCGATTCATCGGCGTGGTGCCGGCGTGGCTGTCCTGGCCGACAATGGTCATCTCGTACCAGCGCATGGCCTGCACGCCGATGACGATGCCGATGTCTTTGCCTTCGGCTTCCAAATAAGGCCCTTGCTCGATATGCACTTCGAAAAAGGCCGAGAGCTTGTGTCCGCCGCAAGGCTCGGGGCCGCGATAGCCGATCTTGTCCAGCGCCTCGCCGAACGTCTCGCCGCTACGGTCCTTGCGCGCGCAGGCCCAATCGCGCTGGAAGACACCGGCGAAGACGCCCGAAGCGACCATCGGCGGCGCAAAACGCGAGCCTTCTTCATTGGTCCAGTTGACGACTTCAATCGGCGCGAAAGTCTCGTAGCCGGCGCGATGCAGCGCGCGCAGGGCTTCGAGCGCGGCGAACACGCCGAGCGTGCCGTCGAATTTGCCGCCGGTCGGCTGGGTGTCGAGATGGCTGCCCATGGCGATGGGCGGAATATCGTCGCGCTGGCCGCTCCGCCTGGCGAACATGGCGCCCATGTCGTCGACCGTGAGCGTGCAGCCGAGCGCTTGCGTCTGCGCCGCGAACCAGTCGCGCACCTGGCGGTCGAGGTCGGTCAGCGTCAGCCGGCAGATGCCGCCCTTGGCGGTGCCGCCGATCCTGGCGGTCTCCATCAGGTCGTCCCACAGGCGCTCGGGATCGATTGTGAGGTTGCGCATTGGCGTTACGCCTTCAGGAGCCTGGCTCGCCCGCCTCCGCCTCGGCCAGCTTAGCGCGCCAGTCCTTCTGCTTGAGCACGAAGGTGAGCGCCGAGAGCCCCAGCAGGATCACGCACACGAGCAGCAGCCCGGCCGAGATCGGGCGGCTGGCGAAGATTAAATAGTCGCCGTTAGACATGATCAGCGATTGGCGCAGGCTCTGTTCGAAAATCGGCGCAATGACCAGGCCGAGCACCAGCGGCGCCGGATCGAACGAGAATTTTCGCAGCGCATAGCCCAGCACGCCCATGATCAGCATGATCCAGACATCAACGATGGAGTGGTTCACCTCGTAGACGCCAATGATGCAGAACATGATGATCAGCGGATAGAGATAGGCGTAGGGAATGCGCAGCACGGTGACGAACACGCCGACCAGCGGCAGATTGAGCGCCAGCAGCATCAGATTGCCGACATACATCGAGGCGACGAAGCCCCAGAACACGTCCGGATGATCGGTGACCAGTTGCGGGCCGGGCGATACGCCGTGCACCATCAGCGCGCCCATCAGCACCGCGGGGATCGGCCCGGTCGGAATGCCGAGCGCCAGCATCGGCACGAAAGCGCCGGTGGAGGCCGAATTATTGGCGGATTCCGGTCCGGCAACGCCGGCCACCGCGCCCTTGCCGAATTCTTCCGGGTGTTTGGAAACGCGGCGCTCCAGCGCATAGGACAAGAAGCTGGAGATGATGTGCGCCGAGCCGGGGATGATGCCGATGATGAAGCCGAGCAGGGTGCCGCGCGCGATCGGCCAGCCCGATTCACGCCATTCCTTCCGGTTCGGCCAGAGCTCGCGGAATTTCGGTGCGATCACCTCGCCGACCACCTTGTGGCTAGGCGTCGACAGGATTTCACCGAGTCCGAACAGGCCGACGGCGACCGGCACGATGCCGATGCCGTCGCCCAGTTCGGCGAGGTCGAAGCTGTAGCGGAAATGGCCGGTCATGTTGTCGATGCCGATCATGCCGAGCATCAGTCCGATGCAGGCCATCAGCAGTGTGCGCACCAGCGACGACGACGACATATAGGCGAGGAAGATCAGGCCGAGCACCAGCAGCGCGGTGTATTCCGGCGGTCCGAATTTCAAAGCGATGGTAGCGAGCGGCGGCGCCACGACCGTGAGCGCGACCACGCCGAATGTCCCGGCCACCCAGGAGCCGACCGCGGCGATACAGAGCGCGGCGCCAGCGCGGCCCTTCTTGGCCATGGCGTTGCCGTCGATACAGGTCATCACCGAGCTGGCTTCGCCCGGAATGCGCATCAGGATCGACGTGGTCGAGCCGCCATATTGCGAGCCGTAATAGATGCCGGCCAGCATGATCACCGCCTGCGTGGCGTTGAGCCCGAAGGTGACCGGCAGCAGGATCGAGATGCCCGACAGCGGGCCGATGCCCGGCAGCACGCCGACCAAGGTGCCGACCAGGCAGCCGAGAAAGGCGTACCAGAGATTGTCGGGCTGAAAGGCGATGGCAAAACCATGCGCCAGGCTGAGCAGGGTGGGTTCCACGGTTGGGGTCCCTAGAAGCTGTATTCCGGAAGGGGAGTCTTGAGGCCGTATACGAAGGAAACGTAGGTGAGCGAGACGATGACCACGCAGTAGACGCCGGCGCGAATCGGATTGCGCCGCTCGACCACAATCAGCAAGGCGGCCATCATCAACAGCATGGTGATATTGAAGCCGAGATACTCATAAAGTGCGGTCCCGGCCGCGGTGATCGCCGTCACCATGACGGCATGCTTGCCATCCGCCCAATCCAGATCGGAGAACGGCCCGCTTTCGCGGGCGCGAAAAATAAGCGCCAGTCCGAAAATAATGGTCAGCACGGCAACGATCATCGGCAGGAAGCCGGAGCCGGGCATGGATAATCGCCCGACCGGCAGGTCGCCGCTCAGCGCGATGATCGCCGCGCCGAACGCGACGAACGCGGCCCCCGCCACGTGATCTGAGCGCAAGATCATGACGTTCCCCTCCCCCGCGAAGCGCGGGGAGGGGTTAGGGGTGGGGGATCCTTGGCCACTTGCTCTCCAACCGCTTGTTGAATGACAGTCATGACGCCTTCGATATCATTCATCACTTCATTATTCCAAAAACGAAGCACACGATATCCGTGTGATCGAAAGTAGCTTGAACGCACTTCATCACGTTTTGCCGCGCCCGTCCCGGCGTGAGTTTCGCCATCGATTTCGATCGCCAGCCGTATCCGATGGCAGGCAAAGTCCGAAAAATATGGCCCGACTGGCGCCTGCCGTCGGAAATGCGAACCACCGGAGCGCATATTTCTCAAACTCCACCACAGCCTTCGTTCCGGCTCGGTCATATCGCGCCGTAAGTTGCGCGCTTTGGCTATGCGCTGGCGGCGCTTCGGCTGCCGAATTGATTGCATCAAAGCGCCCCCACCCCCGACCCCTCCCCACGCTGCGCGGGGGAGGGGAGGGGAGCGGTCATCCCTGCTTGCCGATGAGGTGCACCGCCGCGTCGGCACGCTTGGCGTCGGCGTCCCAGAACGCGGCGAAGTCCTTGGCATTGAGATAGGCGTATTCCAGGCCAAGATTGCCGAGCACCGATTTAAATTGCTCGGAGTTGGCGGCCTTGTCGAGCGCGCCACTGAGCGTGGCGACCACGGGAGCCGGCGTTCCCTTGGGCGCGAACAGTCCGACCCACAAATAATATTCGACGTCATAACCGAGCTCTTTCAGCGTCGGCACATCCGGCAGCACTTTCGAGCGGTTCGCGCCAAACGACGCCAGCGCGCGCAGCTTGCCGCTCTTGATATGCTGGAGCGTGGCCGACACGGATTGCGCGCTGACCTGCGCGTTATTGCCGAGCAGCGCGGTAATGGCGGGACCGCCGCCATTGGTCGGCAGGTGGCGCAGCTTCGGGATGCCGGTAGCTTTTTCGAGCAGGGCCACCGGCAAATGGGTCGCGCCATACAGGCCGCCAGAACTGTAGACGATCGCTTCCGGCCGTTTCTTGGCGTCGTCGATGAAGTCCTTCAGCGTCTTGTAGGGTTGCTTGTCGTTGACCACCAGCAGAATCGGGTCGGCGGTGAGCCGGGCCAGCGGAATGAAATCGGCGCGCGTCGTCTTCGGCTGCCGGCCGAACAACTTGTCGACTTCGGCATAACCGGAGATGCCGTTGTTGTGCGACAAAATCGTGTAGCCGTCCGGCTTGGCGCTGGCCGCGACCTGCGCGCCGACCTGGCCGCCGGCGCCCGCCTTGGTCTCGACCACTACCGGTTGCTTGAGGATCGGCTCCAGCGCCGCCGCGATCGGCCGCGTCACGATATCGTTGGCGCCGCCGGGCGGAAACGCAACGATGATGGTAACCGCGTGCGAGGGAAAGCGCTCTTGCGCGAAGGCCGGTCCGGCCGCCAGCGCGGTCGCCGACGTGGCCGAGCCGATGACAAAACTGCGGCGATCCATGTGTTCCTCCCGATTATTGCGACGGATTTATCCCGCCATTTTATCTAAGACGAAAGCCGCGCGCTCACCGGACGGTGACGCGCGCGGCGTCCGCAACGTGTGGAGTTTGCGCTCCGCTATCCCTGCACGCGGCCGATTTCCTTGACCGCGCCTTCGATGCGCGCGGCGTCGTCAGCCCAGAACTTGGTGAATTCCGGCTGATCCTGGTAGCCGAGCTCCTGGCCGAGATTGGCGATCGCGGTCTTGAACAGATCGGAATGGGCGGCTTTGCCCGCGGCGGTGCGCAGATAGGTCACCACATCGGTGGGCGTGCCCTTGGGCGCGAACAGGCCGACCCAGAGATAATATTCGATGTTGTAGCCGAGTTCCTTCATAGTCGGCACGTCGGGCAGTGCCTTGGAGCGGGTGGCGCCGAACATGGCGAGCGGGCGCGCCTTGCCGGCCTTGATCTGCGGCAGCGAAGCCGAGATCGACGACACCAGCACCTGCGAATTATTGCCGAGGAAGGCAGTGAGCGCCGGCCCGCCGCCATTGGTCGGCAGATGGCGCAGTTTCAATCCGCCGGCCGCCTTCATGTAGAGCGCGGTTGGAATATGCAGCGCGCCGTAAAGTCCGGACGACGAGAAGATGATGGCGTCCGGCCGCTTCTTGGCGTCGTCGGTCAAATCCTTCAGCGTCTTGTAGGGCTGCTTTTCGTTGACCAGCAGCACGCAAGGATCGGCGACGAAACGCGCGATCGGGATGAAATCGGCGCGGGTGAATTTGACCGCGCGGCCGAACAGCTTGTCGACTTCGGCAAAGCCCGAAATCGAGGTGATGTGCAGCAGCAGCGTGTAGCCGTCGGGTTTGGATGTGGCCGCGACTTGCGCGCCGACCGCGCCGGCGGCGCCGGACTTGGTCTCGATCACTACCGGCTGCTTGACGATCGGTTCCAGCGCGGCGGCGAACGGCCGGCCGACCACGTCGGCGGCGCCGCCGGGCGGGAACGGATTGATCAAGGTGATGGCGTGCGTTGGGTAAGCGTCCGCGGCGAATGCGGGCCGCACGGTAAGGGCCGCCGCCGTCGCGGCAGTTCCTGCAACGAATTTTCGTCTGTCCATATGATCCTCCCCCGGGATTGTTCGTTTTTGACCGCCGTTTGGCTGGCCTTATTATTGTGCCAGGGATGCTATCGCCCGGAACGGTGCGCAATCAAGCATCAATGCAAGTAACTCGACACCAGTCACTCGATGCAAATCACTCGATAATCGCCACCGCCCGGGTCCAGCCGGCCGAGCCGCCGCGCACCTTCACCGGAAAGCAGCTCACCATGAAGCCTTTGGCGGGCAATACTTCGAGATTGTGCAGCTTTTCGATGTGGCAATAGCCGATCTCGCGGCCGGCCCGATGACCCTCCCAGATCAGCTTGGCGTCATGGGTCTCGGCGTATTTCTGCTTGGTGTGGATGAATGGCGCGTCCCAGCTCCAGCCGTCGGTGCCGGTGACGCGCACGCCGCGTTCGGTGAGATAGAGCGTGGCCTCGCGCCCCATGCCGCAGCCCTTGGCGACATAATCGGGGCGGCCATAGGCGCTACCTGCGCTGGTGTTCACCAGCACGATTTCGAGTGGCGAAAGCGTGTGGCCGATGCGCTTGAGCTCGGCCTCGACATCCGCCGCGCTCGCCACATAGCCGTCGGCGAAATGGCGGAAATCGAGCTTCACCGCCGGCTGGAAACACCACTCCAACGGCACCTCGTCGATGGTGATGGCGCGCTTGCCACCATCCATGGTGGAGGCAAAATGGTAGGGCGCGTCGAGATGGGTTGTGCAATGGGTCGATAGTTTGACCCATTCGAAGCCCCAGCCCTCGCCGTCCGGCAGATCTTCCTTTTTCAAGCCGGGAAAGAATTTGAGAATGTCGGGAGCCGTGGCCTGGTGATCGAGATATTCGATGACCGGGCCGTAGCCGGGCGGATCGGCGGCCACGTCGTTTTCCAGCGGTATCGAGATGTCGACGATCTTGCGCGGCATTTCACTATGACCGATGTTTGGGGGATAGAATTACCTTAGTCTCAATCACCGCAGCGGCACTGTCCAGGAGAGAAACCATGCCCGCCTATTGGGTTGCACGTTCCAAGATCAACGATCCGGTCGAGTACAAGAAGTATACCGACCTGGTTCCCGCCATCATCGCCAAGTTCGGCGGCAAGGTGCTGGCGCGCGGCGGGCGTTTCCAGATCATGGAAGGTCCCGACAAATTCCATCGCTTCATTGTGCTCGAATTCCCCACCCTTGAGCAGGGCGCCGCCTGTTTCACCTCGCCGGAATACGACCGCGCTGCGGCATTCCGGCGCAGCGGCGCCGGCGAGGTCGAGACCATCATGGTCGAGGGGGTCTAATCGCCCACGGCGTGGCCCACGGGCGTGGGCAAGCCACGGGCGCCTGACGGTCCGAAATCGCCGGCCAAAGCCGGCGGTTACGGGCATTCTGGCGGGTAGACCATTGCGTCTTCCCCTGTCATTATTAGGATACCGAATTATTAGACCACCAAAAAAACAATGGCTATCAGGGAGGACAGTATGATGACTAACTTCAAATCGCGGACACCGGTCTGGATCGCGGGGGCGACCGCCGCTCTTGCGGCCTGTGCGGTGTTTGCTTGGCCCGCCGCCGCCCAGAACAAGGACCCGATCAAGATCGGCTTCAGCATGGCGCAGACCGGCCCGCTCGGCCCGAACGGCAAGCAGGCGCTGCTCGGCATGCAGATCTGGGAAGAAGAAACCAACGCCAAGGGCGGACTGCTCGGCCGCCCGGTCAAGCTGGTCTACTATGACGACCAGTCCAACCCCACGACCGTGCCCGGCATCTACACCAAGCTGCTCGACGTCGACAAAGTCGACCTCGTGCTCGGCCCCTATGCCACCAACATGGTGGCGCCGGCCATGCCGATCGTCATTCAGAAGAAGAAGACCTTCATCAGCCTGTTCGCGCTCGATGTGAACCACCAGTTCAAATACAAGAACTATTTCTCGGTGCTGCCGACCGGACCGAAGACCAGGCCGTCGTTCACCGAAGGTCTGTTCCAGGTCGCGATGGCGCAGAGTCCGAAGCCGACCACGGTCGCGCTGTCCGGCGAGGACGCGGAATTCTCCAAGGCCGCATGCGATGGCGCCCGCGAGAATGCGAAGGAGTTCAAGCTCAAGGTCGTCTATGACAAGAGCTTCCCGCCGGGCACGACCGATTTCTCGCCGATCGTGCGCGCGCTGCAGGCCGCCAACGCCGACATCGTGATTATCTGTTCCTATCCCTTGTCGTCGGTCGGCATGGCGCTGGCGGTCAACGAGGCCAATTACAAGCCGAAGATCATTGGCGGCGCCATGGTCGGCCTGCAAGCCACCGTGTTCAAGAACAAGCTCGGGCCCAAGCTCAACGGCATCGTGAACTACGAGACCTGGGTGCCGTCCGAGAAAATGATGGCGCCGGCCGCGGCGTTCTTCAAAAAGTACCAGGACCGCGCCAAGGCCGCGGGCGTCGACCCGCTCGGCTACTATCTCGGCGGCTGGGGCTACGCCTATATCAGCATGCTGGGCGACGCCATCACCACGGCCAAGAGCATCGACGACGGCAAGATCGCCGACGCGCTGCGCAAGGGCACCCACAAGACCATCATGGGTAGCTGGAGCTATGGCCCGGGCGGCGAGTGGACCAAGTCCGGCATGATGCAGGTGCAGTATCACGGCATCAAGGAAGGCGCCGGTCTCGATGTCTGGCGCGGCATGAGCTACCAGACCGTGCTGACGCCGAAGGATCTGGCGACCGGCAAGGTGGTCTATCCTTACGAGAAGGCGAAGTAAGACTTTCTTCGCTCAACTGAATGCAAACGGCGCGGGAGAAATCCCGCGCCGTTTTTTTTGGCGGGTCCGTCATCCTGAGGTGCGAGCGCAGCGAGCCTCGAAGGATGGACGACCACAGACTCTCGGGCCGTCGCCCTTCGAGGCTCGGCGCCTTGCGCCGAACACCTCAGGGTGACGGATAACTCACATCCCCAGATAAAACTGGCGGATCAGGTCGTTGTTGTTGAGTTCATCGGCCGAGCGGCCTTCGAAGGCGATCTTGCCGTGCACGATCACGTAGCCGCGGTCGGCGATGCGGATGGCCTGGGTGAAATTCTGCTCCGCCATCAGCACCGTGAGATGGTAGTGCTCCTTGAGCTGCTTGATGGCGTCGATGGTGCGCGCGACCAAAATCGGCGCCAGGCCGACCGAAGGCTCGTCCACCAGCAGGATGCGCGGCGCCAGCATCAGCGCGCGCGCCAGCGCCAGCATCTGCTGTTCGCCGCCGCTCATGGAGCCGGCGAGCTGGCGGCGCCGCTCGGCCAAGCGCGGGAAGGCCTCGAAGCAAAAGGCGAGGTTGCTCTTGATCTGCGCGCGCGCCTTGGCGCGGGACGCGCCGAGCAGCAGGTTTTCTTCCACCGTTAATTTCGGGAACAGCCGGCGGCCTTCCGGCACCAGCGCGATGCCGAGATCGACGATTTGTTCGGTGGGCATGCCGACCAGGTCGTGTTTGACGCCGTCGATTTCCGCGATAATGCGGCCGGCGACCGGCTTGACGATGCCCATGATGCATTTCATCAGCGTGCTTTTGCCGTTGCCGTTGGTGCCGAGCAGGGCCACCGTTTCGCCGGCATTGACGTTGATCGAGACATCCTCGATCACACGCACCGCGGCATAGGCGGCGTGCACGTTCTCGATGGTGAGGCTGCTACTGGCCAAGATACGCCCTCACCACTTCGGGGTCGCGCACCACGTCTTCCGGCTTGCCGTCCGCGATCTTCTTGCCGGACACCAGCACCGCCAGCCGCTGCGAGAAGCTCATCACCGCGCTCATGATGTGCTCGATCAGAATTACGGTGATGCCGCGCTCGTTCAGCCGCACCAGCAGCGTCAGGATGTCCTCGATCTCGGAATGCGACAGGCCGGCCATGGATTCGTCGGCGATCAAAAGTTTCGGTTCAGCCGCCATGGCGCGGGCGAGTTCGAGCTTGCGCATCTCGACCTGGGTGAGATCGCGCGGCATCTGCCCAGCTTTCGCCAGCAGCCCCACCATCTCGAGCAACTCGTGGCAGCGTCCTTCGAGATCGCTGTGGGCGTGCAGCATTCCCTCACGCGCACGCACGGTATAGAGCAACGGAATGCGCAGGTTGTCGGCCAAAGTCATGCTGTGGAACGGCCGCGGCAACTGGAAACTGCGGGCGATGCCGAGATGGGTGCGCTGATGCGCCGCCAAGCCGTCGATCACCTCGTCGTCGAAGCGCACGTTGCCGCCGTCGTTCTGCAGGGTGCCGCAGATACAATTGACCAGCGTGCTCTTGCCGGAACCGTTCGGGCCGATGAGGCCGAGCCTTTCACCGGGCTCGACCACCAATTCGATGCCGTCGAGGGCGACGAAGCCGCCGAACCGCTTGGAGATATTGTCGACATGGAGAAGCGCGGTCATGGCTTCCTCCAGGAGCGCCGCCAGCCCTGCACCAGGCCTACCAGGCCGTTCGGCGCGATGATGACGAAGGCGACCAGCATCAGGCCGACGATCAGCAGGTTGACCGCCGAGGAGATCGTCACGGTGGCATATTGCTGCGCCGAGCCGAGCAGGACCGCGCCGACCAGCGGGCCGATCCAGCTCGTGGTGCCGCCGATCATCGGCATGGCGATCGAGTTGACCGCGTATTCAAGGCCGAAGGCCGAGGACGGCTGTAGGTAGCCGATGTAATAGGGGAACGGCGCGCCGGCCATGCCCATGAAGGCGCCGGAAATCGTGGTGGCGATCAGCTTGAGCCGCAGCGTCGGCACGCCGGCGGCTTCCGCCGCGAGTTCGTCGTCGCGGATGGTGGCAAAGCCAAAGCCGAGCCGCGAACGCTCGATCGTGCGCGCGGTGACGATCGCGATCACGGCC
>JBBRAL010000114.1:0-10076 GCA_038206805.1 Hyphomicrobiales bacterium
TTGCTCAAAAAAGGCCTGCGCATAGTCGAGACAGACGCGGGCTTGATCGCGATCAACAGCAAGCACCTGCACCACGCCGCGTTCGCCGCGTGTCAGCCGCGCTCGCCAGCCGTAAAGCTCCGCACCGATGGTCGCGCAATAGACGCCGAGCGAGGCGGCCTTCACATCTTTACCGCCGCGTCGGCCAGCGATAATCCATGTTTCGCTCGCTGGCGCGGTTGGCGCTTCCTCGCGGCCGGTCAGTGCAGTGAATGTTGCAAGCTCGGCATCGTCGAGAGGCAGGCCGAACAGCGCCTTGTCGAGTACGCGCCATGTCGCCCAGGACGGGCCGTCAAACCATGGGCCGAACAAGTTGGCGTCGGCGCAGGCGTCCGGGTAAGTAATGCCGTGAAGCGCGCTCACGTGGCCTCCGCCTTTTCTTGGGCGCGCTGCGCTAGGTATTCGGCCAAGGTCGGCGTCACGTCGCGGGGCGCAGGATCAATTCCAATGACCTCCGCTTCCCGCCGTCTCGCGTTTAGCAGCGTCGCAATACTTGACGGGTCAACCGGCTCACCGCGTAACCAACGGGTGTTTAGGTCCTCAATCATCGCCGACAGAACGGCAGTGCTGCACGTGAAGATATAGCGAAGCGAACTCATGTGTTCGGCCCCGCCGCGCTCGCTCACAAGGTTGTCGCGTAGTTCAAACGCGCGCTGAGCCGCCTTGGTGCGTTTGTCGAGATCGTCCAGCGTTAGCAGCCGCGCCTTTCCGCCGGGCTTAGGCTTCGCATCGGGCTCGCATTCGGGCGCTAGTTCGGCGGCATTCATGGGCAAAAATTCCATACTTATTGGACATTCGTTAGACATATAGCCTACCCGGCCTCAAAAGTCGCTGTATTTGCTTGTATATTCCCGTCCATGCGTGTGTAGTTGCCGCCTTGTATAGGCGGCAAGCTGCATAATCCGGGGCGGATGGGCGCGAAGCGAATGCAGGCAATGCGGCGGCAAGAAAAAAGTCGCAGCGGGCTCGATGCGTCGGGCGGCCTTTGCTGGCAGGGCTCGAAGGGCCACTTCGACAAGGCCAGGCGCCCTCAAGGCGCCTACCTGGCCTTGGGGGGTATGGGGGGGAGCGTGTGCAGGGGTGGTCGCAGGCGGTCGCAGGGGTGATCGCAGGGGTGGTCGTAGGGGTGGTCGCAGGGAATAAATTCCGGTCGTAGGGGTGGTCGCAGGGGTCATTGTGTCGCCTCGCTGGCAAGTTCGATCCGCTTTGCTCCCCTGGAAGGCGGCCCAAATTCGACAACGGTAATTTTCTTGCTGGCGAAAAGGTTGTTCATCGCCAAAGCCAGGGCCTGCCGGCTCAGCCCTTTCGCCAACGGGTCCTTCGCAAAAATCGTGGGGGCGTAATTCGTGCCCGGCGTGGCGCCGACGTTGCGGCCCTGAATTTGATAGCGTCCAAGTAATTCGAGGAATATCTGTTCGGCTTCTAAGATCGCGCCTAGCGCGCCCAGGGGGCCTGCCGATGTTCCTTGCTCGCGCACAAACACACCGTTGAGCCAGCGAACGGTAATGGATTCACCCTTGCGTCCGTAATTTGCCTTCATTGTTTCAAGGCGCCGCAAGTCGGGGTCAGCTTCGACCTTGCCGCTGTCGATCATGACGCGCTGAAAATAAAGCCGCGAGCGTACCGAATTATTCCATCCGGTGCTGCCGCTCGTTCCGGAGCCGGACGACATGCCGCTTAGGCTTGGGTGCGCAAGCACAACGAAAGTCGTGTCTTGTTTCAACGCTACGCCGCGCAATAGGCTGATGAACTGGCGCGCCTGGGATCGTTGATTTTCCTCACCGGCAAACAGATCGGCCAGGGTGTCGAGCACCACCAGCGACGGCTGAAAATCTTCGGTGATGGTCACCAGATCATGCCAAAGCGGCGTCGCCTCGATGATATTGGTTCGACCAGCGGGGGCGGCAAGAATGGCATCCTCGCCGGCCAGCGGCGCGAGCTTGAGCTTGCCAAGGTCAGACAACTCGCACCGATGAAATGTTGCGATGTCAGCAAGCCGACGATGTAATTCGTCCAATTCATCTTCGGCGCTGAGATAGAGCGCGCGGCCACCAGTCACGGCAACGCCGAGCCAAGGCGCGGTCAATGCGGTACTGACACCGAGCTGTAGTGCCAGCAAACTCTTTCCGGTGCCGCCATCGCCACCCAGAAGGGTGACGTTGCGCGCGGGGACCAAGCCGGGCACATGCCAGCGGCGCGGCGGGACTGGCAAGCCGTGAAGCCTGCGGACATTGATGGTCTCAAGCTGGCGGCGTGGTTTTTTTATTTCCAGCGCGGCCAACTTGCGCATCGTTGCGGCTTCGCGTTCCAATTCGGGATCGCGGACAATCTCAATACAACCGGCACTAAGCGAATTTTGATCGTCAAACATCGCTTTAATATCCATTTCAGTGCGCCTCTGCGTTTTTGTTTTTGGAATTAAGCGCGGCCAGAAATTCGACCTTTGCATCCGGCGGCAGCGCATTGAAACATGCAAAACCGAATGCGACCTGTTCCCGCGTCGAGCGGCAGACAGCCCACCTCCACGCCTCCTCGGCTATTGCGCCGTCGAAAATCAAATTTGACGGCGTCATCGAAATATTGCCGTCGATGTCGGCCAGCACCTTATCGAGCAGGCCGATGACATTTGATCGACCCTCGCACCAACCGACGGCACCGACCGCGAATGAACCGAGTGCGATTAATATTGGATCGCGGTTTGCGGGAAACGCCTCGCCGACCGCCTCCGCTAGTTCGGTGTTGTCGCCGGTGGTGAGCGCGACGTACAGTTCATCGGCAATCCAGCGTGCCGACGTGTCGTCCATTGTGATTGGCGCGATAGCCGTGACCTTATCGGTAGTGATGGGCTCGATGCCGGGAGGCGCGTTCATGACGCCACCGCACGATCGACGAGCCTTGTGAGCAACTCGCGTTCGGATTCCTCAGCAGCCTGCAACACCGCCAGCCGTTTGGCGGGCATGTGCTGCTCAATCGCGTCCCGTACCAAGCCGCGCAATGTGTCCGGCTCGATGGCGTCGAGTTCGACGGAGATGTTGCCGAAATTCTTAGCGCGGGTGTCCTTGGTCTTGGTCGGCCGCGATGGCAACTTCCATTTTTTGATCTGGGCCGGCGTGACCGCGATGCGCTCGAAATGGATTTCGGCGTCCGGCGCCAATTCGTGCAAAGTCTCGTCGATCTTTTCCGCAGCGTTGACACCGGACGGATCGAAGTCGCCGAGGTGGTAGATATACGTCGGCACCTCCAAGTCGGCGATGTACGTGGCCGCGCTGTGCAGGAAGGACAGAGAGGCATAGCCGCGCGCCACCATCAGCGGCACGTCATACATTGACGTGACCGGGTAGATGACGCCACTCAGCGCATCCTTCTCCAGCCAGATTTCGACGTAACAATCGGCGTCGGCCCAGAGCGATTTGCGATAATATTCTGCACAGGTCAGCAAGGCGGCTTCTACGCTGTCGTAAGTCTGCGGCTTGCGGTGCCAGCGCGTGCTATCGGCCAGCGACGTATACGGCAATGAGCCGTCACGCCGCATCAGCGTGAGGTCGGTCTGGATTTTGCAGTAGCCGGACTCTGCCTTTTCAACGAGACCTTGAACGGTCGCCTGATAGAATACCTGGCGCACCGTCATCGGTTGCTGCTCGGTGACGATGTCAAGAAGCCGTTCGCGGCGGCTCTCAACTTCGGCCTTGGTAGACCGGTTCCGCTTTGGCTTTATCGGGCTAGCTTCATAAGTGCCGGCTTGCCGATCTGTTTTATTTTCTATAGCTTGAATTTCGAGCTCGCTGCCAAGCTGCTCAAATCCAGAGCCCGGTTCACCGTGTAGCGCGGTGGCCGGGCTCGACGCTTTGTGTGGCCGCATTCACGCCGCCACCGTCGATTCGGACTGCGCTGTTTCGGCTTCGCGGCTCTCGCGCCATTTGCGGGCGGCTTCGCGCGAAATCATAGTGCGCGTGCCAACCTTCATCACGCGCGGGGCCGTGCCCGCCTTCATAAGTTTGTAGAAAAGCGCGCGTGAAAATCCGTGCATCGCGCAGAACTGCGGGATTGAAAGGGCTTCGAGTTCCATTTTTCCGCTCCATCACCACGCGCGTTTTTGCGCGTCTAGTGTGGACAGATAAACGACTAATCCGCCGACGTAAGTTGCTCAATCAAAAATCTAGGCTGGGAATTGACTACCCCTTCCGAAGATATCGCTTCGCCTCGGC
This sequence comes from Hyphomicrobiales bacterium, assembly GCA_038206805.1. Lineage (GTDB taxonomy): Bacteria > Pseudomonadota > Alphaproteobacteria > Rhizobiales > Xanthobacteraceae > Pseudolabrys. Next base: position 4,245 of record JBBRAL010000114.1, read on the forward strand.
AATTTTAACCTTCAACGCTTCCTCGCCCGCCTTGAAACCGAGCGGCCTCAATGCATCCTCAAAAAACGTTCGGGAAACGCGGCCAGTCCCCCGCGTGTTCTTCCACACCCAGATAAGCTGCATCAGTGCGACGGTGACGTGCTCTTTATTTGGATTGCCTGCCTTGCCTTTCGGCGCGTTTTTAGCCGCATCCCGTAGCCTCTGTTCCGCGCGCTCAATCTCTCCGCCGCGAAATAACGCACGAAACACAGATACGCCTCCGTCTGACAATCCAATCACGGTTTGCCTAAGGCCGTTATGGCGGCGGTAAAGACGATTCAGTTCCTTTAGCAGATTGGCCGCCTGCTTAGCTGCATCGGCCACGTCGCGCTTTTGTTCTCGATCGGCTTTCCGGCGCGCATGGGCTGGGCGGGCTTCGTCCTGCTTGTATTGTCTCGCAATGCCAACAACAAAGCGCACGATATTATCGTCTATGGGGCGTCTAAGATGATCGGCAATCTTCTTAAGCTGTTCATGTGTGTACGGCAGCGGCGAGCCTTCGGGATCGGGCAAAACCACGTCACGCCCTCCCCGCCAGCGAGACAATTTTCTTATCGGGCTTGAAGCCGAATTTTGGCGCATGGTCGCGGATCATCTTGGCGACGTGCGATTTCTCAAAATGCGCGTAGTGCCGCGTGACCATTCGCACGTCGGGCTGGCCGTCCTTGGTTACGTGCCCAAGATTTAACGCGACAACGTGTAAAGGCGCGCCGCTCTTGACCAAAAGACTTGCCCATGTGTGCCGCAGGCCGTGAAAGCCTATCGCGGGCTTGATCTTCGCCCGCTTGCACGCATCAGTCATAGGCCTCGCTTGGTGTGACTTGAGCCACGCGCTGCCGTCGCTTTTTCTGAATATCAATTCGTCGTCGGCACGCCCGGCACAGGCTTGTCGAAAGAATTTCACGCCCTCGTCAGACAACACGACATGGCGCGCCTTGCCGCCCTTGCTCAATTGGATAAAGACCGTCCCCGCATCGCGGTCAAAATCAGCGACCTTGAGCCGCGTCAATTCCGAATAACGCGCGCCGGTCTGCAAAGCGCCCTCGACCATCGGCCGGAATTGAGCATCGCAGCCGTTGATTAATCGTTTCGCTTCGTCGATCTGCAAGTAGCGAACGCGCGCCGCGTCAACATCTTCGAACGGCTTGACGCGCCGTCCCCATGCCTTATTCGATGATACCTCTTCTTCGTCGAAAGCATGATTTAACGCGGCCTTGAGCGTCGTTAGAATGCGATTTGCCGACGCCTTGCGGGCGCGGCCGTCCGGCATTGTACGGTGCTTTTGCTTATCTTTTGATTTGGTCCGCAGACGCGGGCCGGCGTTGGCAATGGCGGTGCGCCAGTCGCGCAATTGTTTTGGCTTCAATGACGCACACTCAAACGCGCCAAGCGTCGGGCGGATGAACGCCTCTATTCTGTAGCTCGCATCTTTGATGGCCGCAGGCGAGCGCCCTTCGCTGCGCAAGTAGTCGAGATAATCATCCAGCGCGCGGTTGACCGTGTATGGCCCGGTTTTGTTGCCTGTCGTATCGGCGCGCGCGGCCTTCCGCTCGCGGGCTTTTGCCTGCGCCTGCCAGTAGTCGAAAACCTTCTCACCATCGGCGTCGATTAGGTCGTCCGCCGTCCCGATGCTCTCGATGGCATAGGCCTGACTGCCAAGGTAGTGGCGCGCCCACCATGTCCCGGCGCGGCCCTTCAGCTTGCGGTAGCCCAAGTGCAGGCCTTGGTCGCCAGTCGTGCGCCAATAGGGCTTACCGCGCGGCTTGAGCTTGCCCCGTGCTTCTTTGGTATCGATCAACGCATCCCGGACCTTGCGTGCCATGTCTAAAATCTCCAATTCGGCGCCGAACTGCCACGGCGGTAAAATACCATGTCCAACGAATGTCCAATATACGTGTAAATACGCCCATAGACAAGCATGGCCGCGAGTGGGCATTCTATCAGTGTTTTATAGCTTTTTTGAAAACGTATGGACGCCTAAAGACGCCTTAGCCGCCCTTTCACGGCGGTAACATGGGTTCGAATCCCCTAGGGCGCGCCATTGTGTCGCGGACATGCGCTCATGGCAGCCATGCGCAGACGTGCCACATTTCGCCCCATATTTAACGTAGAAATTATAGGCCGGATGATTGCTTGCGGGTACATTTGGATTGCCCTGCGGTCAGCTCTTTAGGAGCGTCAGGCCATGATGAAAAGCAAGAACGTGGTAGCGGCGTTGCGGCGTGACGTGTCCTTTGTCTGGCACGCCGTCATAGCGGTCGTGTTCATCGGCTTCGCCAGCCTGGCGTTAGGGGCTGCGTTGCTCGATCTGATAGCGATTCGGCATTAGTACTTGGTGCATGATCTTATCCGAAAATCGGTTCCCACTTTTCGGGATCATTCGCTAGCGTTTGGTGCAGGCGCGGGAAGCGGCGGATAAGCATGCCGCTGGCCCTTGAAATCAGCGACGACGAAATGCTCGCCGCCGTTTGAGCCCGTGCGCTCGATATAGTTCGGGCCGATCGGCGATTTGCCGTGGCCGCCGGGAATATCGAGCACGTAGCTCGGTTGGCATAAGCCCGACAATCGCCCACGCAAGGCATGCATCAGACCCTGCCCGGTCGCGAAGTCGGTGCGCAAATGCGACGTGCCGGGCGCCAGATCGCCGTGGTGCAAATAATACGGCTTGATCCGGCATTCGACCAAGGCGCGCATCAGTTCGCCCAAGGCCTCCGGCGTATCGTTGACGCCGGAGAGCAGCACCGATTGCGCCAGCAGCGGAATGCCGGCATCGGCCAGCATGGCGCAGGCCGCGCGCGCCTTGGGCGACAGCTCGCGCGCGTGATTGACATGCACCGCCACATAGGTCGGCTTGCCCTTGAGCTTGATCGCGCGCACCAGCTCGCGCGTAATGCGCGCCGGATCGGCGACCGGAATGCGGGTATGGATGCGTACGACCCGGACATGCTCGATTTCGCCTAGGGCTTTCATCACCGCGCGCAAGCGGCGCGCCGACAGCACCAGCGGATCGCCGCCGGTGAGGATCACCTCCCAGATTTGGCCGTGCGCGCGGATGTATCGAAGCGCTTCGGCCAGCGCCGCCGCCGACAGCGCGTTCGGCTTATCGGGTCCGACCATCTCGCGGCGGAAACAGAACCGGCAATAGACCGCGCAGACATGCGTGAGCTTGAGCAGCACGCGGTCGGGATAGCGATGCACGATGCCTTCGACCGGGCTATGCGCATCGTCGCCGATCGGATCGCTCAGTTCGTCCGGGCGCGCATCGAGTTCCGCTGCGTCAGGAACGAATTGGCGCGCGATTGGATCGCATGGATCGGCGGGATCGATCAGCGCGGCCAAAGTGGGCGGCAGCGCCACCGCGTAACGCGCGGCAACCGCCTCCAGCGCGACGGCGCCTCCGGGCGGAACCAGTCCGTGCTCGCGAAGTTGCGCCGCGCTGCGGAGGGTTTGTGTTTTCACTGTCATGACTGCCCTATCCAACCGTCATGCCCGGCCTTGTGCCGGGCATCCACGTCTTTCGTCTTAATGCAAGGCGTGGATGGCCGGACAAGCCCGGCCATGACGCCTCAGCATTCCACCACAGGCGTCCATATCACCTGCTCGATGCGTTGTGCACCGGTTGCCAGCATGACCAGGCGGTCGAAACCAAGCGCGATGCCGCTGGCTGGCGGCATCGTCGCAAGCGCGGCCAGAAAATCCTCGTCCACCGGATAGCTTTCGCCGTGGATACGCTGCTTCTCGGCCATCGCGGCGGCAAACCGCGAGCGTTGCTCGGCCACGTCGGTCAACTCGCCGAAGGCGTTGCCGAGTTCCACGCCGCAGGCGTAAAGCTCGAATCGCTCGGCCACCTTGTCGCTGCCGGGCTTGGCCCGCGCCAGCGCCGCCAGCGGCAGCGGGTACTCATATAATAATGTTGCCCTTCCGGCGCCGAGCCGCGGCTCGACACGCTCGGCCAGAATGCGGCTGAAAATATCGCCCCAGGTATCGTCAGCCGCGATGGTCACGCCGGCTTTGCCGGCTGCCGCTGCAAGGCGCGCTCGATCGCCGCTGGAGCCGCTGACGGTGGCCAGCAGATCGACGCCGGCAAAACGCTCGAAGGCTTCCGCCACCGTCATGCGCTCGGGCGCGGCGAACGGATCGATGGTTCGGCCGCGAAAGCTGAACTCTTGCACGCCCGCCGCCCGCGCCGCCTCCGCCATCAAAGCCGTGCAGTCGTCCATCAGCGTCTCGTAAGGCTCGTTCGCCCGGTACCATTCCAACAGCGTGAATTCCGGGTGGTGCAGCGGCCCACGCTCGCGGTTGCGGAACACGCGGGCGAAATCGAAAATGCGGGCTTCGCCGGCCGCCAACAGTTTCTTGGCGGCGAATTCCGGCGAGGTACGCAAATAGAGCGGGTGGCGCTCCCCGCCCGGCGCGATCAGCTCGGTGGCGAAGGCATGCAGATGGGTCTCATTGCCGGGCGAGACCTGCAAAGTGGCGGTCTCGACTTCGATGAACCCGGCCCGCGCGAACCAGGCCCGCAAGGCGTGCGCGATGCCGGCGCGCGCCGCGAGAAATGGCCGGCGGGCGCCATGCCGGCCGGGCAGCCAAAACGGCGGGCTTTCGCGCACATTTACCTCAAGGGAACTGGGCCAAAACCGGACATGAGAAAGACTGGCATCCCGCGCCAAGATCGCTATGGTGCGGCCCGAAACCGCGGTTCCGCGCCGCCCTAAACTCAAGGATTGTTATCGTGAAGGTCATCGCTAGCCAGCTCCGCAAAGGCAATATCGTCGATCTCGACGGCAAGCTCTATGTCGTCCTCAACGCGGAAAGTTTTCATCCCGGCAAGGGCACGCCCACCACGCAAATCGATATGCGCCGGATTTCCGACGGCGTGAAGACCCAGATGCGCTACAAGACCACCGAAGGGGTCGAGCGCGCCCATGTCGAAGAGGTGGAATATTCCTACCTCTACCAGGACGCCGACGGCTTCCATTTCATGAACGACAAGACCTACGACCAGGTCGCCCTGCAGGCCGATATCGTTGGCGACCAAGCGGCCTATCTGCAGGAGGGCATGAAAGTTCAACTGGCCATTCACGAGGGCATCGCGATCTCGATCGAGTTGCCGCAAAAGATCACGCTGGAAATCACGGAAACCGAACCGGCCATGAAGGGCCAGACCGCGTCGGGTTCGTTCAAGCCGGCGATTTTGTCGAACGGCCTGCGCACCATGGTGCCGACCCACATCGTCGCCGGCACGCGCGTTGTGGTGATGACCACCGACGGCTCCTACGTCGAGCGCGCGAAGGATTGATATTTTCAGTCGGGCACGACGGCAGAAAACTATACCCGCACACTCGCGCGCATTTCCTTCGGGAATAGATCGTCGGGCGAAAGCCGATTGGCGGTGACGCCCTGGTCGTGGGCGAAGCGACAGAAGGCGTCGAGCGTCTTGCGGTTTAGTTCAAGGCCGTAGGGGAACGGGTCGTCTCCGAAGTCCTTGCCCCATTCCCCGGCAATCGCCGACGACCATGGCACCGGAATGCGCGAGGCGGTCAGATCGCGGATGCGATCAAGGCTGCGCGACTTCGCCGCGTCGAAGGCGGTGAACAAATTGCGCGCCACCCAGGGAAAGCGCTCGAACACCGCGCGTCGCATGGCGATGACATGCATGATCGGAAAGATGCCGGTTGAAGCGTGATAGGCCGCCTCGTCGGCGCGGAAATTGGGATAAAGCCGCACGATTTTGCCGCCGCCGGCGTGGAAGGCATCCGGCACCCGCGCCGAAATCGCCGCGTCGATCTCGCC
>JBBRAL010000115.1:0-9931 GCA_038206805.1 Hyphomicrobiales bacterium
TTGCCCGCATCGCCGATATTCCGCAGAACCGGCTTCCAGAACTTCTACCCTGGAATTGGAAATACCAGGACCTGCAGCAGGCCGCCGCTTAAACCATTGTAATCCGAGCCGCCCGCTCGCGGTACTCAGCGTATGCTTACACCTGATGGACATATCGTGCAACAGACGCGCCCACGCAGATCGAGCCGCCGACACAAGCCGCGTTGAGGTTCAACCAGGATTGCTGATTGTCACCGCGGTTGAGATACACGGCTGGCCGGAATTTTATATTGATGCCGCTAACGGTTATGCCCGCGCAGATCTCGGCAGACCAATCTTCGTAATACTTCTTCGGCATCACATGCTCTGGTTGATGCTCTTCCGGTTCGAGGTCGAGATATATGATCGGCGAGACATTGATGCTCTTGAGGTAAGACGCGCCAAAGGCCGCGATCACGCCTTTCATATTATTCTGCGCATGCAGTTTTGCGTTGGCGACTTCGGAGACATGCGCCATCTGCCGCGCAAAACACAGCACCGGTATTCCAAGCTGCGCCAGCGTCGCGTTTTCGGATGCGGTGTACTGATAAAGGGTGCTCGAAGTTCCGTTAAAATAGCGGCCCCAGAATTTCGGTGTGCCGCCGATTAGAGGGGTCGCCTCTGTGTTCATGGCGTTCGATGCGTTGCGGGACGTGTCTATGCCAAAGACAGCCATAGCTGCATTCATTCCAAAAATTTATTTCACTCAGGTTGTAAAGTTGAACGATACAGCCCTTGCGTGGTGGGGTAAAGTGGCGCCGCAATAAAATCGCCTCTCCTCAGACGCAGTGGGCAAACCTGCCGACGTGTTCTTCTCAGCAAGAACCGGGGCACCGCCCGCGCCGGAGCCGGCGCTACCGCGCCTTGCCCAATGACCCTAGCGGTTCGCCTCCTTTTCGCGCGACCGCTGCCGCTGCCGACCTATCATTTGTTGCCCCATGTTGCAGCGCACCAGGCGCCAGGCGCTTCGCGCGCCCTTCGGGAACGCAAGAAAAAGGCTGATCGCTGCGCTCCATTGTTTTGCCGTTTGGCGCTCGTACCCGCTGCCGGATCAGGGGTCGCGCAAAGACACCTAGCCAGACGCTCGTTCCAGTTATCCACTTCATCCCAAACTCCCCCACCGGGCAGAAACCGCTTGATCGCGCTGTATTGAAACGAGCTATATTTGACATTAAGGCGCGAGGATTTGCATATTCCGAAGGTGAAGTTGCTCGATTTAACGTCGCTGTTGCGGTGCCGATTTTTGGTATCAACGGCGAGGTGTTGGGCAGTCTTGCCGTCACCGAACAGCGCTTCAATTGGGACCGACGAGTGCAGCAGCAAATGGCCTCTTTGCTAACGCCCTCCGCCGCGCGCGTGTCTACACTGCTCAGCCAGAAGCACTAAGCGCGAATGTAAGCTGTGCAGGCTCGATGCTTGCTGCAGCGCGGAGAGAATTTCGCGCCATTCCACTGAGTGGAATGGCGCGCCATTTTCTGCAAGACAAGACGCGTCGGATTCCTGTAATTTGTGCTGAAATGCCTGGTGAGAATGGTCGGATCGCGCATTGCGATTCGGGAGGACGGGCCACATCGCGGCTGATTAGTACCACATGAAGTGAGGTCGATTTCCATGGCACAAGCATTCAATGTCCCTACCTTGCGTAAACCTTTCGGGATTTTCGCGCACGCCGCGTGGCAGCCGGAAGGGCACGTCCTTCACATCTCAGGGATGACATCGAGTACGCCAGAAGTCCGCGTCACTGGTATTGGCGATATTCGCGCGCAGACGCGGCAGATGCTGCACAATATCCAAGCCACATTGAAATATGCCGGAGGAACCATGGCGGATATTGTGTCGGTCATCGTTTACACGACCAGTATGACTTATTTGGATGCGATCCACGAAGTGAGATCTGAATTCTTCAAGCCGCCATATCCCGCAAGCACGCTTGTCCAGGTTGTCGCCCTAGTTGTGCCCGACATGCTAATCGAAATGAGCGCGGCTGCCGTCATTCCTGTGGATCGCGTCCGTAATCTAAACGTTTCTTGAAACGTCAACTGAGGTATTTAATTGGCCAAGCTCGGGATTGACATCGGGGGCACATTTACCGACCTGGTCCTGGTCGATAGGCATGGGCGGATTTGGACCAAAAAGCTTCTGAGTACACCACGCTCGCCGCTCGACGCCATCATGGAGGGCGCGCGCGGAATCCTTGCTGATGCAAACATGCAGGCGGCGAATATCGATCTTGTCGTCCATGGATCGACACGCGCGGCCAACGCCCTGATCGAGCGCAATGGTGCTAAGTCCGCCGTTATCACCACCGAAGGTTTTAGGGACGTGCTCGAAATCGGCCGTGAGTGGCGCTATGATATGTATGACATATTTCTCGAGCCGCCGCCCGTGCTGGTGCAGCGGCCATTGCGGTTCGAGATTGCGGAACGCAGCTACGCGAGCGGCAAGGCCGATCAAAAATTCGACGTTTCGCAACTCGAAGAACTGACGAGATGTCTTCCCCTCGACGTGCGCGCGGTCGCCGTTTGTTTCCTTCATAGTTATCTAAAGCCCGATAACGAGCGGGAAGCCGCCGAGGTTATCCGGCGCATCCGACCCGACCTTTGTATCTCGATTTCCTCCGACGTGTCGCGCGAGCTTCGCGAGTACGAGCGCTTTTCGACCGCTGTCGCCAATGCTTATGTGCAGCCGATCGTAAAGCCATACCTCGACGATCTGGCGGATAAGCTTAAAACGCTCGGCATTCCAGCTGCGCCTAGCATTATCGTATCGGCTGGGACGCTCACCGGGATCGAAGATGCGGCAGAATTTCCGATTCGCACGGTGGAATCCGGCCCCGCCGCGGGTGCAATCGCGGCAGCGTTCTTCAGTCGCTTGTCGGCAGAGCAAGATGTCCTCGCCTTCGACATGGGCGGAACGACCGCAAAGGCGAGCTTCATCGAAAGCGGCAATCCAGTGCAGACGCGCAACGTCGAAGTTGCGCGCGCCTATCGCTTCAAGCCGGGAAGCGGAATTCCGCTCAACGTTACGTCGATCGATCTGATCGAGGTCGGGGCGGGGGGTGGCAGTATCGCGCAAGTTGATGATTTGGGGCGCCTGAAAGTCGGTCCCCAGAGCGCCGGCGCCGAGCCAGGACCAGCCTGCTATGGACGTGACGGCAAGTCGGCGACGGTGACCGACGCCGATCTACTGCTCGGTTACATATCTAAAAGTGGCTTTTTGGGCGGCAAGATGCGGCTCAATGAGGAGGCGGCCAAGAAGGCGATCGGGGTTTCGGTTTGCCAGCCGTTGAAAATCCCGGAGATAGAAGGCGCTTGGGGTGTGTACCAAGTCATCAACGATGCCATGGCGAGTGCTGTGAAGATGCATGCGTCCGAGCACGGCAAGGATATCCGGAAGAGCACGATGGTGGCTTTTGGTGGTGCGGCCGGCTCGCATGCGTGCCATCTCGCCGATCAGCTCGGCATCGAGCGAGTAATCAGCCCAATGCGTGGCAGTGTTCTGTCGGCTTTCGGCATGCTGATGGCACCGGTGGCGTTCGATTTTGTACGCACCGTTCCGCAGGAACTCGACAAGCTCAATTGGGCAATCGTTTCCGCTGCCTACGCGGATATGATGCAGAACGCCGAAAGAATTCTTGCCGCAGCTGGGTTAACCTCGTCTAAGCGCCATGCAATCCCGTCCTGTGACGTTCAATATCGGGGACAAGGACATTCGCTGACGATCGAACTGCCAAGCGGTTGGCTCAACGACGGTTCGGCGAAGACGATCAAGGCCCGTTTCGAGCGGCGCTACAAGGCATTACACGGCCGGCTTGCCGCCAATGTTGCGATGGAAGCTGTCAATTGGCGGCTACGCGTCTTGCTGGCGGCACAAAAATTGGCGCCCCGGGCTATCGCGGCGGGTTCGAAAAAACCACCGGCTAAAAAAGAAATACGCAAGGCCTACTTCGGCGCGCTTGGCTTCCGGAAGACAGAAGTATTTGATCGGGAAAGCCTGCGGCGGCTTCATAAAGTGGCCGGTCCTGCCATCGTAGATGAGATCGATACCTCGATTGTCATTCCACCGGGGTGGAAAGCAACGGTAGACAAATACGCCAGCCTAGTGATTGAAAAAGAGCGCGGAAGATCGCGAAAAGGGCGATGAAAAAGATTGATCCGGTCTTGCTTGAGATTATCTGGAGCCGCGTGACGGCGATCGTCACCGAGCAGGCGCGCAGCATTATCCGTACCTCGTTCAGCCCGCTGGTACGCGAGTCGGGCGATGTTGCGACTGCGGTGTTCGATATCCACGGCCGCATGATCGCGCACGGCGAAACTGGCACGCCTGGCCATATCGTGCCGATGGCGCTGACACTCAAGGAGTTTTTCAAGGCGATTCCGCCGGACACTCTAAAAAAAGGCGATGTGCTGATAACCAACGACCCATGGAAGGGTAGCAGCCACCTGTTTGATGCAACAATCGCGACACCCATATTCCTTGATAAAAAGATCGTCGGATACATCGCCTCGACGGCTCATCAGGTGGATGTCGGCGGATTGGGTTACGGAACGCGCGGCAGCGATGTCTTTGAGGAAGGACTGTTCATTCCCCCGCTGAAGCTTTGTCACGGCAGCAAATACGATGCGACGCTCAGCGCCATGATCCGTTCGAACGTACGTGAGCCGGATGTCGTGCTTGGCGATCTCCGAGCAATGGTCGCGGCCAACGAAGTCGCCGCCCGCAATTTTGCAGGAATCATCGAGGAATACCGTCTCGGCGACTTCCAGGAGGCAGCGCACGAGATTTTCGAACGCTCCGAACGAGTTACGCGCGAAGCAATCCGCGCCGTCCCCAACGGTTCCTATCGCGTCAACGTCAATCTTGATGGTGACGGCGAGGATATAAAGATTGTCCTCACCCTCAAGGTTGAAGGCGACCGTATAGTTGCGGATTATACCGGATCATCGCCGCAGGTCCGCCGGGGCCTCAACGTCGTGCTGGCTTATACGGCTGGCTTCACCGCGTTCGCCTTACGCTGCGCGATACGGCGTGACATTCCTAATAACTACGGAAGCCTCCAACCGTTCGTCGTCACTGCTGAGGAAGGCTCGATCGTCAATTGTCGCTTTCCGGCACCGGTCAGCGGCCGGCATATGGTGGGGCAGATGATACCTGGAATTGTACTGCAGGCGCTTGCCCAGGCATTGCCAAGCCAAGTCATTGCGGACGGCTCCGGCGCCGTCTGGTCAACTTCTTTGAAAGGTTACAAGGCCGATGGTGTCCCATTTCTGACGCCGCTGTTTCATTCGGGTGGCATGGGCGCGCGGCCGCATGCTGATGGCATTTCGACCATGCTATATCCAGTGGGGAACAGCGCCATCTCTATGGAAGTGACCGAGTTGTCGGCGCCGATCGTGTACCGGCGCCGCGAGTTGCGGGCCGATTCCGGTGGCGCAGGCAAATTTCGCGGCGGACTCGGCCAGGTCGTGGAGCTCGAGGTCACGCCTGCGGAGGGTATGTATCAACTCAGTGTCACTGGCCATCGCATTCGTTTCGCGCCGAACGGTTTGTTCGGCGGCGCACCCGGCGCCAAGGGCCGGTTTGATGTCGGCGATAAAAAGAGCATTCTTGTGCCTTATCGCGAGGCGCTCTTGCAAAAGACGGTCGTTCGGGAAGAGCTTCCTGGCGGGGGTGGTTATGGAAACCCAATCGAGCGCAGTACCGAACTAGTCGCGCGTGACGTCGCGTATGGTTTTGTTACCCCCGAAAGGGCCCGGCAGGACTACGGCGTCGTCGTTGGCGAGGGCGGCCGACTTGACCGCGAAGCAACGCAAGCCTTGAGAAAAGAGATCGGACACAAAGCGTGACTGGTCCTCGCCAGACCATGCGATCAGAATCTATCAGCACCGCGCTGACAAGCAACGAGTCGCCAGTTTGCGAGCTAACTGAAGTTTCGAAATTCTATCTGTCGCAGGACGGCACGAAAGTCATCGCCCTAGAGAATATCTCTTGCCGGGTCGAGCCCGGCCAGTTTGTTTCTGTTCTGGGGCCTTCGGGCTGCGGAAAAAGCACGCTACTCATGATCATTGCTGGATTGATCCAGCCATCCCAGGGGCGGGTGATCGTCCAAGACAAGGACCTGCGCGACGCCTTGCCGGATATCGGAATTGTCTTTCAGGACGCCGTCCTGTTCCCTTGGCGCACCGCCTTGCAGAACGTCGAACTCCCCGGCGAGATCGTCGGGGAAACGCGCGCGCAACGGCGAGGCGCCGCGCAGGAATTATTGCAACTGGTGGGACTCGCCGGCTTCGAACGAAAATTTCCGAACGAACTTTCCGGCGGCATGCAGCAGCGGGTGGCGATTGCGCGTGCGCTAATGCGCAGCCCTTCGTTGCTGCTGATGGATGAGCCTTTCGGCGCGTTGGATGCAATGACGCGCGAACAGCTCAATCTTGAACTACAACAGATAAGTCTGCAATCGAAGTCGACAATCATTTTTGTGACTCATTCGATTGCCGAGGCTGCCTTTCTGTCCGATCGCGTCATTGTCATGAGCGGGCGTCCGGGCACAATCAAGGATACCATTGCGATCGATATTCCGCGGCCACGGCCCATCGAACTGATCACCTCGGACCGGTTTGGTACCTGGGTTCAGCACCTACGGCATGCGCTCGATCACTCGGAAGTCGGCGCATGAGTGGTCTGCATACAAAGAAAACGCTTGGCGACGCGATCGGCAGGATCCCGATCCTCATGACGTTGGTAGGATTGCTGGTCGTTTGGGAAGCCGCGGTCAATTGTTTTGCGATACCGCAATTCATTCTTCCTGGACCGATCATGATCAGCAAGAAAGTGCTTAGCGACTTTACCAGCGGGCTTATTTTTCCGCATCTCTATGTCACACTGGTTGAAGTTATCGCCGGATTTCTACTCGCTTGCATCTTCGGCATATCAATCGGTGCCGCCATTGGCCTGTCGCCCTTTCTCGAGAAGATCCTTTATCCCTACATCGTCGCGCTCGAAACGATCCCGAAAGTCGCGATCGCTCCGCTGCTCATCATCTGGGCGGGCTTTGGCATCCATTCCAAAATCATCACCGCGGCGCTGATCGCATTTTTTCCGATCTTGGTGAATGTCGTCGCCGGGCTGAAGACCGTCGATCCACGCCGCGTCCTGCTTATGCGGTCGCTGAAAGCATCGAAATGGCAAACTTTCGCGAAGATGCGGCTACCTAGCATCCTTCCGCATCTATTCGCAGCACTCGAAATCGCCGTCATCTTCTCCATCATCGGTGCGATCGTCGGCGAGTTCCTAGGCTCCGCGCGGGGGCTCGGCAGCCTAGTCATCCAGCGGCAGGCGTCCATCGACGTTGCCGGCGTATTTTCCGTTCTCTTTTATCTGGCGGTGATGGGCATCTCCCTCAATCTCGGCCTGCGACAATTCACCCGCCGGTTTGCGTTTTGGTCGAAAGGGCCTGGTGGAGGGTCAGTTTAACAAAGGAGCGAAAAATGTTCCGAATTTGTAACCTTACTGCTGGGCTACGGACCGCGGCGATCACTGCGGCGCTGTTGGTTCCGGCGCTCGCGCCGGCCGGCGCTCAGACCACGAAGCTGGTCGTGCAAGGCGGCTCGTCGGCGCCGACTATGCAGACGTCACCGATTTATATTGCAACACGCGCCGGTTTCTTCAAAGACGAAAACCTTGAAATCGAGTACCGCCATAGCGCCGGCGCTTCGCAAGCGCTTCAGATCGTTGCTAGTGGCGGCGCCGATATCGCCAGTATCACTTTCGAGCCGGTGATCCAGGGTTACGAGAAAGGAATTCGCGGAAAGCTTTTCTACCAGAACTATACACGCCTGATTTATTTTGTTGCAGTGCCTAAAGATAGCGCTATTCAAACGGTTGCGGATTTAAAGGGGAAAAAGATTGGTGTCGCCAGCCTCGCTAGCGGTGCCGTCGTTGTGGTCAAATCGATGCTTCGCGAAGCGGGACTGCCGGCGACTGATGACATATTCTTGCCGGTGGGAGCGGGTAGCGCCGCGCTCGCCGCGCTGCGCGATAATCAAGTCTCTGCGCTCGCGCTCTGGGATTCAGTTTACGCGGCAATGGAGACTGCAGGCCACTCCTTCCGCTATCTCGTTCATCCGACCTTAGGTCAGGTTGGAAATGGCGGGTATTTTGTGCTTGATAACACACTGAAGGAAAAGAGGCGGGCGTTGATCGGTTTTGGTCGGGCGATCGCGAAAGCTACGACCTTTATGCTCGAAAATCCGGAAGCCGCTGTCCGAATCTATTGGGATGCGAAGCCGACCGCAAAAATTGGAGATACCGAGGCGGAAGCGCTCGCCAAGGGACTAAAAGAGATGAAGCTTGTTTCGCAGTCATTCACGCTTGATCACCGCACCGATAAGCGCATGGGCGTGATCGATCCGGACGGTCTCGCCAAACTGATTAGCGCTTTTCATGTCCAAGGAGCTATTCAAAAAGAGTTCCCGGTATTGGATATCATCACTGGGGAGTTAGTGATTGACATGAATAAATTTGATTCGAGCGAGATCAAGAAGCGCGCGCAGCAGTGGAAGTAAAATCGCGCAATCCGCAAACTTGGCCTCGTGGAGCCCAATACGCCGCCGGCGTCGATCAGCGCCCCAAAGTTATTGCGCGTCTCGGCAGTCTCTATGGACTTCGGATTCCTTCACTCTATGTGGAAAGTAACCCGAATCACGACGCTGCTTTTTGATCTGTCTCAATCGTCAAGCGACATCTCCGACCTCTTTCAATGTGTTGTTCTAAGTTGGTACGATGCAGCATGTGCTGCTGCTTTAAAGCAGGCTGTAATCCTCGACTCGTTGTATATGACTATAACGCACTCATTTTCATTGCAGGAAAATATCCACGACTTGCGGCTGAACTGGAAAGCTTAGCTAGAGAAGTACTAGTAACAACCGTTGACCTCACAGACATACCGGACAATGTGGATCTTTTTCCCACTTCAACGGAGCTATTAGATACTGAGGTGCTGCACTATGAGCCGCCTCCATTTGAGCCTGCGCATCCTCTCCCCGGCGCGATATTATGCCAAGACATTCTTGCAGTGAAAAAGGGGAGACCGGGCGCAAGGGAGTTTGAAAAAAGGGTCGAAGAAGCATTGAAATATATCTTTGAAACCGACCTTTCGGCATGGTCATCGCAGAAGACCACCCATGGGGGATTATCGCGCTACGACTTAATCGCAAGAATAACTTCCAGTCACGACATATGGAGGATGTTAGTTGAACGTTTCCATTCGCAATACATCATTTTCGAATTTTAGAATTATAAGGAAAAAATTAAGCAGGGAGAGATTTACACGACAGAGAAATACTTGTTTGCGCCAGCTCTGCGAACAACCGCTATAATAATATCACGCAGCGGAGCTGACAAAAATGCTGTTGCTGCCGCTCACGGTGCTTTGCGAGAACATGGAAAGCTTATACTAAACCTCAGTATTAACGACCTCTGCAAACTGCTCGCACTTAAAGATGACGAGCAGGATTGTAATGGAGCAATGTTCGAAATAATTGATAAAATGTTGATGACATTAGAGCGATAGTCGGAGATGTGGAGTAGTCGCGGCTGCGGAACAGTCGTCACCGCACATCAATTTAAATACAACTTCTCAAAATAGCGGGCGTCAGGGCGAGAGATTTCAAACGACTCGTCGGTGGATGCGAAATTGATTGCTTCTGAATTGCTGGCCAAACAGCCCCTCCACGATTACCGCTACTGCGGCGGCGGCGAGTAACATGGTCAGTCAGAGCCGGTCCCGCAAATCTGCACAGGACGATAAGTGGAGTTTCTGCCTGACGGCGGGCACGCTGTGCCCTGCGAATCAGGAGAGACCATGCCAAGACGACCGCGCCGGAACCACACACCGGGCTTCAAAGCGAAGGTG
>JBBRAL010000116.1:0-9666 GCA_038206805.1 Hyphomicrobiales bacterium
AGCTGGCGTAAGAAACAAGTCTTGCAGATATTGTAAGCCGAGGCCGCCGCCTTGGCTGACTTGGCGTCGAAACCCGGTCTGCGTTTCGGCTTTAATTACCGCGACGAATGGATGGGACGCGGCACCAACTGTTCCGCTGAAGACGACAAGCATTCCTCCTGGGAGGTTTCGTGCAACTTGTACATCCGTCAGCTTGTCAGCAAATTTTTGAGACTGAGTAATGTACGCCGCATCAGTTCTCCCGAGGAGTGACGAGGCGATTTCAATAGCGCTGCCTACGTCGGATTTCGCGATCTCCATCTCCATGCTTTGGGAGTTGCTGCCGAGGGCGTCCACAATGCGTTCCTTAAACACGTCCATTGCATTCGCCGGCAGGCTGACCAGCTGTCCGCCGTATCGCGGCGCCACTTGGTTCCCGTCGTCACGGCGCTGGTAGACCTCGTGCAAAATGAGCCGCTGAACTGCCAAATTTTCAAAAGCCATGAAGTCCCCCTAAAGCTCACGGGTACGATAGCAACCGCTCGCGTATATGGCGAATATGGTTCCGGGTTGACTTCGCAACTAGATTGTTCTCTTTTTGTTCTTATGTCAATCGAGACCCTCGGCGAGGCAATGGACTTCTCCTGGCGCCTCACCGTTCGCTGCGCCCACGGGCCGCGCGACGGCATGAAGCGCGTCCGGGAGTGCGTCTATGGTGGGGAGCTGGATTTGCAGACGCTGGTGTGGACGCGGGGCCGGGACTTTCCGCTTGCCCGGTTGGAGAGCCGGCTGAAGTGCCCTCGGTGCGGATCACGACAGGTGCGGCTGGCGTTCAGTGTGCCACCCAACAGGCAGCAAGTCAGAGTGCAGTCATGACAAAAGTGTTCTCTGAAGAAATTGCAAAATGCGATGTGGTTTGCTCTAACTGCCACGGGGTCCGTGCTTGTTTGAGAGCGGAGCCAAATCGGAGCCAAAAAACGAAAAGCGTGCATTTGCGGGCGTAGTTCAATGGTAGAACGGCAGCTTCCCAAGCTGCATACGAGGGTTCGATTCCCTTCGCCCGCTCCAACAATTTTCATTTAGCTGCCGGATTGGCGTCCTTATTTCCTTGGGATCACCGGCAACAGCAGGAACGCCGCGCGGCCGGGGCCGAAATGCAATGTGGTCTTGCCGCCGAACAAAGCGGGCGGGCGCGAATCCGGGTCGTCATGCAGAAACGGTCCGCAGCCCCGCATCGGCTTGCCGATATTGGACAGGAAGCCCGGTTCGCCGTCCGCTTCGTAGTCCTTGCCGCGCACGGTCAGGCCGATGCAATAGCCGGCCGGGATCACGATGCAGGTCGGCCAGATCTCGATGTCGAGTTCGACCGGCGCGCCCGGCGTCAAACGCTGCACTTCGTCGTGGCTGTGATACGGCCGATAGGGCGTCGAGAGCTTGTGGTCGAGCTTGCGATGCGAAGCGCGCAGCCAGCCCTGGCCGACCGGCGTATGCGGGTCGAGCGCGCCCTGGAATGTGACCTCCTTGCCGGCAGGATCGAATATGCGGAGCACCAGGAAGATGTCGGCATCCTCGGTCGACGACGACACAAACAGTTTTGCGGCGCAGGGGCCGGTCAGTTCCATCTCCTGCGCAAGCGGATCGGTCAGGAATGTGACGCCGTCGCCCATGGCGTCGAACTCGACAGTCGCCGGTGCGGCCACCGGCGTCTCGCTCAGCGAAAGGTTGGCCGGATTGAGCGCGAGCTTGGTCCATTGTGTGCGCGCCAGCGGCCATTCGTTTTCATGCCGGATGGTGAATTTCTCGCCTGGATGGCGGATGTTGAGTTGGACCGGCGGCTGGCGCGACCAGCCGGTGTCCGCGCCTTTGAGAAAATGGCCGAAGAAGCGCTTCTGCAGATCGATGCCGTAGTCGGTGTAGAACAAGGCCCAATGCGAAGAACCGTGCATCTCCAGCCATTTCTGGCTCGATGCCGCGCGCACGAAGCCTTCGACATTGCCACGCAGATGCAGACCCTGGCCGCCCCAATTGCCGCAAGACAAAAGCGGCCCCTCGATTTTGTCCCATTGCGCCGAGCGGTCGAACTGATAGGCGTCATCGAGCGGATGCGATTTGACATCGCGCATCAAGTCGAATCGGTTGTCGGCAAGTTGCTGCTCCGACATCGTCTCCGGACCTGAGACCAGTTCGCCGGTGACGCGGCTTTTCGGCCCGCGTTCGCCGAGGCCGTGCTGCACCGTCTTCATCTGCATGTTGAAGACGTTGCCGGTCATGGTGCAGAGAATTCCGCCGTGATAGGTCGAATCGCGGTAGCGATCGGCATAGCCTTCCCAGACGCAGATGGCGGCCAGATGCGGCGGCTTGAGCCCGGCCACGCGCCACTGATTGGTGGCGTAATACGAGATGCCGCAAAGCCCGACCTTGCCGCTGCTCCACGGCTGCGCGGCGGCCCATTCGATGCAGTCGTAGAAGTCTTTGATTTCGCGCGGCGAATGCAACTCCATGAAGCCAGGCGAGCGGCCGGCGCCGCGTGAATCCACGCGCACGCAGGCATAGCCGTCCGGCACCCACTTTTCCGGATCGACCACTTCCCAGTTCTGGTATTTGTTGCTCGAATTGCGCGCGACGTCGGGAAACTCCTTCACCATGATGTCCCAGGCGGTCGAATATTTTTCCTGAAAAGCCAGCCCCTTGCCGTAAGGCCCATAACTCATAATGGCGGGATATTTTCCCTCCTTGACCGGCATGAAAACGTCGGCGCGCAGCACCAGCCCGTCGTCCATGACGATCGGGACGTCCCAAAGCACGCGCATGCCGTCGCGCAGTTCCTCGCGCCCGGGAGCGACATTGGCGGCTTCAAAGCGCTGTTGAATTTGCACGGACGACGTTCCTTGTTTTTACGGCTCAATGCACGCAGAGGTGCCATAGCACTTCGCCGCATTCTATGTAATAATGCGGGCCCTTGTCCCGGTTTGGAAATTTGCCATGACAGACACGATGATTGACACAGGCCCGCTTATCCGGGGCACCTGCGATGCGGAATTTGCGTCCGTTCAGCAGGCATTCGCCGACAATTTCAGCCGCCGAGGAGAAATCGGCGCGGCGGTCTGTGTCTATAAGGACGGCAAAAAGGTCGTCGACCTGTGGGGCGGCTTCAAGGATGTCGCCAAAACCGAACCATGGGACAAAGACACCATCGTCATCATGAATTCGCTCGCCAAGAGCATGACGTCGCTCTGCATGCACATCCTGATCGACCGCGGCAAAGTCGATTTCGATGCGCCGGTGGCGGACTATTGGCCGGAATTCGCGCAAGCCGGCAAGCAGGACGTCCTGATCCGCCACATCCTCTCGCATACCGATGGCGTGATTTATTGCGACCGCGCAACGCCTGGCTCCTGGTTCCGTTGGGATGAACACATCCGGGCGCTGGAGCAGCAGGAGCCGGCCTGGGCTGCTGGCACTTACGGGGCCTATAATTCGATCAATATCGGCTATCTGCTTGGCGAAGTTTTGCGGCGTGTCACCGGCGAATCGGTCGGCAGCTTTCTGCGCAAGGAAGTCACCGAGAAGCTCGGCGCCGATTATCACATCGGGCTGCGCCCTGACGAAATCGCCCGCGTCAGCGACATGCACCAGAATCCCAAGAACGCCTTCTTTCTGATCGCCGGCGATACGTCGTCGCCGCTCGGCCGCGCCTTCCGCTCGGCGCCGGCGATGGGTTATTTCCAGAACAGCCGCGAAATCCGCGAGATCGAAGTGCCGTCATTCGGCGGACACGGCAATGCGCGGTCGATGGCGCGCATCTATGCCATGTTGGCGGCGGACGGTACGCTCGACGGCGCGCGTATTCTGAGCGCCGGTGCTGTCGAACGCACGCGCTGGCTAGTTTGGGAGCGTGACTGCATCATGACCAAACGCTTCCTGCGCATGGGCTTCGGCTTCATGCACAACGAGCCGAACACGCTGCCGATGGGCAAGAACATGGCGGCCTACGGTCACTCCGGCACCGGCGGTGCATTCGCCTGGTGCGACCGCGACCGCAACATGTCGTTTTCTTATTGCACCAATTTTCAGCGCGAAGGCCCTGGAATCGGTGAGCGCGGGGCGGTGCTTTCGCTGGCCGCCGGCGGCGGGACGCCGCCGTCGTGGCTGACGTGACGCCGGCGAAATTCGGGCCAGCCGCCGTCCACGATGCGGTACGGAAACTGAACCGGCGTCCGCCGGATTGGCTTGAAAGCGCCGCGGCTTTTCGGCTTACTGCGGGCGCATCTCCGGGCCGGTCTGCGTCCGACGGCCCAACGCGAAAACGTCATGGGGACACCCGCGATGAATGTCGAGGCCATTGGCCGTTCGACGACCGCGCAAACCGCATTAGCGCGGCCCTTGCCCATGATCGAGATTGCCCATGTCGAGAAGATTTTCACCACCGTGCGGCAGGAGCGCATTCACGCGCTCAACGATATTTCGTTGTCGGTGGGAGAACGAGAATTCGTTACCATTGTAGGCCCGAGCGGCTGCGGCAAGACGACTCTGCTGAAGATCCTCGCCGGCCTCTACCGTTCGAGCGCCGGCAGTGTCACCGTCGCCGGCACACCGGTGATGGCGCCACGCCGCGATATTGGCGTCGTGTTCCAGAATCCGATCCTGTTGCCGTGGCGCACCGTAATGGAAAATGTGCTGCTGCCGGCCGAGGTGCATGGCATTCCGCGCGAGCAGGCGCGCGCGCGCGCGCGCGGCTTGCTGGCAATGGTCGGCCTGGCCGATTTCGAGAACAAGTACCCGATGGAACTGTCCGGCGGCATGCAGCAGCGCGCCGCCATCAGCCGCGCTTTGGTGAGCGATCCGAGCATTCTGTTGATGGACGAGCCCTTCGGCGCGCTCGACGCCATGACGCGCGAGCAGATGAACCTCGACCTGCAGCGCATCTGGCGCGAGAGCGGCAAGACCGTCGTACTCATCACCCACAGCATTCCCGAGGCGGTGTTCCTCGCCGACCGCGTGGTCGTCATGACGCCGCGGCCCGGACGTATCGCCCGCGTGGTCGAAGTGCCGATACCGCGGCCGCGCGGGATCGAAGTCCTGGGTGAGCCGCTGTTCGGCAAGCTTACCAGTGAAATCCGTAGGCTTCTCTATGGCCACCGCGACGGCGAGACCGGCGCGGGCGGTGGAGGCATCACATGACCGATATCGTCAACGAGGCAGTCCCGGTGGAAACAACGGCGACGCCGCCGAGCAATTTGCGCATTCTCATCCGCACGCGGCCGGAACTGATCCTCGCGCCTGTGTTGTTGGTGGTCATTCTGGTGGGCTGGGAATGGGGCGTGCCCTATTTCGACGTGCCGAACTACGTGCTGCCGACGCCGAGTGCCATCGGCGTCGCGCTCTGGCGCGGGCTCGACGCCGGCTTGACGGCGCGCGGCGGCTACTGGCTGCACACCGGGGTCACGGTATGGGAGGTGCTACTCGGCTTCTTCATCGGCAGCGGCGTCGGCCTGCTGCTCGGCACCATCATCTCGCAGTTCCGCATCGTCGAGGCGACGCTGCGCATCTATCTGGTGGCGATCCAAAGCCTGCCCAAGATCGCGCTGGCGCCGATCATCGTGCTGTGGTTCGGCTTTGGGCTGACCTCGAAAGTGGTGATCATCTGCCTGCTCACCTTCTTTCCGCTGCTGATCAACAGCATGGCCGGGTTTAAGGCGGTCGATCCCGAGCGGCTAGAATTGATGCGCGCGCTCGGCGCCAATCCGTGGCAGATTTTCTGGAAGGTGCGCCTGCCGAGCGCCATGCCCTATATCTTCGCCGGCCTCGACATGGCGGCCGTGTTTGCCGTGGTTGGCGCGGTGGTGGGCGAGTTCGTCGGCGCGCAGCGCGGCCTCGGCACTCTGATTCTGTCGATGAACGCGCAGATGGATATCGCCGGCACGTTCTCCGTATTCATCATTCTTGCGCTGGTCGGCATCGCCATCCACAAGTGCTTGCGTATGGTCGAGCGCCGGGTGCTGTTCTGGTCCGGCGAAGAGCAGCGCATGATGGGGACGTGATCGGGACGAGGTCCGCTACGCACGGCTGCGTGCCGCGCCAGAAAAGATTCAAGAACGACGAGGACAAGAATGACCAGCCGCAAGGACGATCCCGCTTTTCTCTACTTTCCGACGAATTACCGCTGGTCGATGGGATTGCTCATCTGCCTGAGCGGCGCGCCGTGGACCGGCGTCGAGATCGACGAGGTCAATCGGGTCGGCCGCGCACTGTCCGACCGCGTCGGCGATGACGATGCCTGGTTCGCCGAATGGTGCGCCATGGGCGAGCGGATCGAGGCGCGCGGGCGCGCGGCGGATGCGGCCGGGCATCGGCTCACCGCGGGCGCCTGCTACATGCGCGCGCAGCGCTATTATCAGACCGGCGAACGCTTTGTGCAGCCGCGCTCGCAGGCCAGCATGGACATCTATGCCAAGTCGGTAAAGCTGTTCAAAGCGGCGGCGGCGGTGCTGCGCCATCCGCGCATCGAGCCGGTGGAAATCCCTTACGAGAACACCACGCTGCCCGGCCTGCTGGTGCATCCAGATCCAGAAGTGGCCGGCAAGCGGCCGGCGCCGGCCATGGTGTTTTTCGACGGCTTCGATGTCACCAAGGAGCTGCAATACGGCTACGGCATTCCCGATCTGGCCGCGCGTGGCATCGGCTGCCTGATCGTCGATGGGCCCGGCAATGGCGAAAGCGTGCGCTTCCGCAATCTGCCGCTGATCGCGGAGACCGAGCGCTATGCCACGCCGGTTTACGAATATCTCGCCGGCCGGCGTGAGTTCGATCCCAAGCGCATCGGCGTCATGGCACTCAGCCTCGGCGGTTATTACGCGCCGCGCGCCGCCTCGCTCGAGCCGCGCTTTGCCGCCTGCGTCGCCTGGGGGGCGCAGTGGGACTATCACGAGATCTGGCGCAAGCGCTTCGAGGATCTGGAATCGGGTAAAATCCTGTCGCTGTCGGTGCCGCCGGAGCATCTCGAATGGGTGCTCGGCGTATCGAACCGCGCCGCGGCCATGAAGAAGCTGGAAGGTTTCCGCCTCGACGGCATCGTGCAGAAGATGACGTGCCCGTTCCTGCTGCTGCATGGCGCCGGCGATGAGCAGATATCGCTGGCGCTGGCGGAAAAATGCTTCGCCGCGGTCGGCTCAAAGCAGAAGACCTTAAAGGTGTTCAGCCGCGAGGAGGGCGGCTTCCACCATTGCCAGGTCGACAACATCACCATCGGCGTCCACACCATGTGGGACTGGATCGCCGACGTACTCAAGCCGGGGGCGTGACGCCGATGCGCTTTTTTGCGACCGCCGGGACGTGCTAGGTTAAGTTGGGAACGCGCAGTCAAGGAGCAACAACATGATCAACCGTCGTCGTTTCAACACTCTCGTGGGCTCGGCCGCCGTCGGACTGGTGGCGGCGCCGCATATCGCACGCAGCCAATCCCTGACGGTGGTCCGCCTTGGCAATGCCGCCGGCATCATCGACCCGCAGCTCACCTTCCTCACCATGGGTCAGCACCCGCGGCTCAAATATTACGAGGAGGAAGGCTGCAAGCTGGACATCGTCAACATGTCCGGCTCCGGCCAGACGTTGCAGATGATAGCCACCGCCAATGTCGAGACCTCGGCGATCTCGCCCACCGTGTTCCTGCCGGTCTATGTGAAGAATCCGGATATCGACATCACCTTTCCCTATATCTGGCTGCGCCAGCCGCATTGGTCGGTGGCGGTCAAGCCGGATTCGCCGATCAAGTCGCTGGCCGAGCTCAAGGGCAAGACCGTCGGCATTCGTAACCAGGGCGACACCGGCTATTTCGGCGCGCGCGCGATGTTCCGCGAAATCGGCATCGACCCGGACAAGGACGTCGAGTGGGTATCGATCGGCGATGGCGGTCCGGCGGGCGAGGCGATCTATAAGGGCCGCGTCGCCGCCATGGCGTTCTGGGATGGCAGCTTCGCGCGCATCGAGATTGCCGGTTTCCCGCTGCGCCACCTGCCTAACACGCCGGGCATGCAGAAACTATTCGGCAACGGCTACGCGGTGCGCCGTTCCGATCTCGCCAAGCGGCGCGCGCTCTATGTCGGCTTTTTCCGCGCTATGGCGAAGTCGACGGTGTTCGCCTATGCCAACGTCGATCTCTCCATCAAGCTGCACTGGGAGATTTATCCGGAATCCAAGCCCAAGGGGAAGAGCGAGCAGCAATCCCTGGTGGAAGCTCGCAAGGTGCTCGACTCGCGCAAGGACAAGTGGTTTCCGGGCGCCTGGCAGGCCGACAAGCGGTTCGGCGGGCAGAGCCTGGAGGAATGGCAAGCACAGGTCCACTTCGCCGGCCTCGACGGCCAGGTAAAGGACCTCAACAAGGTCTTCACCACCGACATCCTCGATGAGGTCAACAAGTTCGACAGCAAGGCGATCGAGGCCAAGGCCAAGTCGATGACGATTTAGCGCGCCGTCATTTCGGCCGTGCCTGACGCACGACCTTGCCCAGCGCCTTGCCGTCGCGCAGCGCGCCGGTCAAGCCGCCAAACGGTCCGGCTACGCCAGTGCCTCCGCGACTTCGCTGATCCGCACCTGCGGCAGCAGGCGCTTCACGTCCGCCTCGTGGCACAGTCCGGTGCCGGGTGAGAGCACTGCGGCGGAGGCTGCCGCCATCGCGACCCGGAATGCCGCTTCCATCGATTGGCCGGCGGCCAGCGCCGCCACCATGCCGCCGAGAAAACTGTCGCCAGCGCCGACCGTGCTGACCACTTCGATCGCCATCGGTTGCGCACGCCACGCCTGGCTTGCCGTCACCAGCAGTGCGCCCTGCTCGCCGAGCGTGAGCGCGACCGCTTGCGCGTGTCCACCGGCCGCGAGCTTGCGGCAGGCGGCGATACGCGCCGCGTTGCTGTCAAGCTCGCCGCCGACAAATTCCGTCAGTTCCGCCAGGTTAGGCTTGATCAGCGTGACGCCTTCCGCGAGCGCTGCTGCGAGCGCCGCGCCCGAAGTATCGATCACGGTCTTGGCGCCCAGGCGCTTGGCGTGTCTGACCGCGCGCGCGAAAAAATCCTCCGGCACGCCGGGCGGCACGCTACCGCTGACAACCACGAATTTCGGGCTGGCGGGCAGCGACGCCAGCCGGTCGAGGCAGGCTTCCCATTCGGCGCGATGCAGCGTCGAGCCCGGCAGCACGAAACGGTACTGTGCGCCGGTCGCTTCCTCATAGGCTGTGAAATTTTCTCGCGTCTCGACATGCGACGGCGTGACCATGCTGGTGATGCCTTCGCGCTCCACCAGACGTTGCAGCAATTTTCCGATTGCGCCGCCGATCGGGTAGATCGCGGCCACGTCGCTGCCCAGCCGGTGCGCCACCCGTGCTACATTGATACCGCCGCCGCCGGGGTCGCGCTTGGGCGCCGAGCAGCGCATTTTGCGCGTCGGCTCGACTTTGCCGACATTGACGAAGATGTCGACCGCCGGATTAATCGTCAGCGTAATGATGTCGGGCACGTGCAAGCCTCAATTCGATCCGTCGGATATGCGTCAAATTCGATGCGTTCGACATGCGGCAAAAGGCGCTCCCGGGCAAATAAGCATTTTCTGATCGCATTCACCCCCTCTCTGTTACGAAAGTTTCGCCGAAAAGGCCGTGTCAAGGTTGCCGGCGAGGGAACATACGGATTCGTCACG
>JBBRAL010000117.1:0-9278 GCA_038206805.1 Hyphomicrobiales bacterium
TTGGACGCGTCGCGGAACTAGCCAAGGCGGAAAGCACTTTTCGACTAAGAACCTGACCTGGGTCTATTTGGACCAAGCGTTGTGAGAGAATTGCTTGGGAAAGGAACTGGTCATGCCGAAAAAGAGATTCAGCGCGGTGCACATTATTACGCTGCTTCGACAGATTGAGGTGGTGATGGCGGAGATAAACTTTGCGCCGGTGGCATTTTTCCCTCCATGGGCTGCCAGTATCCTCATCCGTTATGGCGAATCCGCAAGAAGTTTGACTTCCTTGTGTGTACCGAAAACTAAATCCGGACATAGTGGTGATGAAGCCCGCCAAGGATCGGGCGTGAAGTTATGATTCCAGCCCGCTGAATGGCGCGAGAGACCGGCGCGTCTTTGTCCAAAGACCGGTGCGTCCTGATGTCATTGTAATAGCCAGCATAGTCTCGCAGGATCCGGCGCAGATGTGCCTCGCCGAAGACGATAAAATGATCCACACACTCGCGCCGGATCGATCCGATCAGCCGTTCGGCAAAGCCATTCTGCCAAGGCGAGGCCGGCGCGGTGGACCTGTCCCGGATGCCCATGGCGTGCAATCGGCGTGTGACGAGGGTGCCATAGATGCGATCCCGATCGCGGATGAGGTAGCGCGGCACCTCATTCCAGGGAAATGCCTCGGTTAGTTGGCGAGCGATCCATTCAGCCGTCGGGTTTGCTGTGACGTTGATTCTGATTAGCTCTCGGCGGCCCAGACGGACGATGACGAAGGCATAAAGTAAGTTGAACCCAATGGTCGGGACAACAAACAGATCCATGGCAGCGATGTCCGGCGCGTGGTTGCGCAGAAAGGTGCGCCATCCCTGACTTGGAGGCCCCCGTCGCTTGATCATGTATTTGGCGACGCTCGATTGCGCGACATCAAACCCGAGCTTGAGCAGTTCGCCGTGGATACGCGGCGCACCCCAAAGCGGATTCTCGATGCTCATCTGCCTGATCAGTGCACGAAGGTTCGTCTCAATCTGCGGCCGCCCTCCCCGGGGGCGTGACTTCCAGCGCCAGTAGCAACGAAAGCCGGCATGATGCCACCGCACGAGCGTCTCAGGTTGGACGATCGTGAGGACCTGCAGAATCGACGGAAACCATCGATATAGCTGGATCAAGAACCAGCGGTCGTTATTCGTCAGCCTTACCCGGCCCTGCACCTTACGGCGCAAAACGTTCAACTGATGTCGGAGAACCGCGTTCTCTGCCTCAAGTCGGATCTTCGACTTGAATGGCGAGACCAAGAGAGCAAGGAATAAGCACAGAAGCCCGATCATTGCGCTAGCTTAGGCGATTCTGTTATCTCATCAATACGGACAGAGTTTTCGGTACACACAGCCCTCACGGAGACGACGTGGCAATCTCGACCGATACCTTGAAGGACGCCAATTTTTCGGCAATTCGGGAGCAGTTTCCGAGCGTTACGAAGCTGGTCTACTTTGACGTGGCGGCCCGCGCCCTGCTGCCGAAGGACACTCGTGAGGCCGTCGACGGCTACCTCGACACGTTAATGGAGAAAGGCGGCGACAAGGCAGAAATGTTCAGTGTCGTCGAATCCGCGCGCGCCCGCTTCGCTACGCTGATCGGCGCCGACCCCGACGAAATCGCAATCACCAAGAATGTCTCGGAAGGGATCAACATCATCGCGACCGCCTATCCCTGGCAGGCCGGCGATAAGGTCATCATTTGCGCTGACCGTGAGCACCCGAACAACATCTACATCTGGCGCCATCTGGCACAGCGTTATGGCATTGAGGTTGTCGTCGTGATGAGTCGCGATGGACAAATCTATGCCGAGGACTTGATTGCCGCTTTTGAAGCGCGGGTCAGGGTGGTGTCGGTTTCATCAGTCAGTTTTCATCCTGGCCTTCGCACAGATATCGATGCCTTGGCCGCTGCCTGCGCCGAGCGCGACATTCTGCTCCTGGTCGATGCCGTGCAGTCTGCTGGTGTGGTGCATCTTGACGTTTCAAAAACGCCGCTCGATGCCCTCGTCGTGTCATCGCAGAAAGGGCTGCTCGGCCTCTATGGCTTCGGCTTCCTGTATTGCCGTAAAGCTCGTGCCGAGCGGCTTGAGCCGGCATATCTGGCGCGTTTTGGTGTCGACCTTGGCGAGGCGCATGAAGCCGCCGGCGGAATGGCCGAATACAAACTGATGCCCGCCGCGCGCCGCTTCGATCTCGGCAATTATAATTTTACAGGTGCGACCGCGGTCAACAAATCGCTTGAGATGCTGCTTCGCATCGGTACGCCGGCGATCGAACGGCACGTCAGGGCGCTAAGCAAGCGTATGATAGAGGGTCTTGTCGGTTCTGGCATAAACGTTGTCGGTGCGCCCTTCGGCGATCATTTTACAAACATGGTAACAATCGCGCCGCGCGCCGGCCAACCAGAATTTACTCTTCGGCTTGAAAAGGCGCTTGCCGACGAACAGGTCAAATTTTCGGTCCGCCGCGGTGCGTTGCGCTTCTCGAGCCATCTTTACAATTCGACCGATGACGTTGATCGCGTTATCGACGTAGCGCGGCGTTTCATGCGGCTGAATTCTTGATCCGCTCGGAAGCCGAATTCGCGGTCGAGAAGGCTTTCGTGCAGCGGTAAGCTGCCACGACAACCTACGGTGACATATGGATCTTGGTCTGTCAGGCAAACGCGCTCTGGTGATGGCGGCGAGCAAGGGGCTGGGGCGTGCGGTCGCCGAGGCACTGGCACTGGAAGGCGCAACTGTGGTTATCAGCTCTTCCAATCAGGAGCGTTGTGATAGCGCCGCTGCCGAAATCGCCAAGCTCACCTGCGTTGCGTGTCAGGGCGTTGCTGCCGACATGTTCGATCCGCAAGCCATGGACGTCTTGGTCGATCGCGCGGCGGCCCTGATCGGACCGCTCGATATTCTAGTCATCAATCACACCGGTCCGGCGCTTGGCCTGGCGCAATCGGTCGATCCGGATGTGCTTGATGCGCATTACCGATTGATGGTCGCCAGTCCGCTGCGTTTGATCGCTAAAGTATTGCCGGGCATGCGCGAACGGCGCTGGGGACGTATTCTGTCGGTTGGTGGCGGCAGCATGGTTCATGCCTTGCCGAACAAGGCGATGGATAATGTGTTTCGCCCTGCGCTGGTTAATTACACCAAAGCGCTCGCCAACGAAGTCGCCGTCGAGGGCGTCACGGTAAACATGATCCTGCCGGGAACCTTTGTGACTGAACGGGTACACGACAGCACGGAAAAGAATGCGCGGCTATGGGGGATCAGCGTTGACGAGGCGGTCAAGCGACGTCTCGATGGCATCCCTGCCGGGCGTTTCGGCGAGCTTGCCGAATTTGGCGCCGTGGCGGCGTTTGTCTGTAGCCAGCAGGCCAGCTACATGACCGGCAGCATCGTTCGCACCGACGGCGGGCAGACCAAGACCATTCTGTAAGACGTCAGGATTGCAGGAGGCGCGCCAAGTCCTCCGCAGAGGAAAGAAGATGTCGCTCCATAAGGCGCGCGGCATCCTTCGCATTGCGGCGCAGCATCGTTTCAGCGATTTCGAGCTGTCGCTCATTGCCGCGCGCAAGGTGATCGAAATAGTCCTCGCTGTGTTCCCGTTCGCCGGTCGCCGTTTTTAGCAGCGCCATTCTGTAAAACAGAATGAGCTTCTCGAGATTGGCCATCATGATGACCAAATAGGGATTGCCGCAGCTCTCCACGACGAGATTATGGAAGCGGCTGTTCAGTTTCAGCGACGCGGTGGCATCGCGATCCTTGATGGCTTTGCCGGTACTTTCGACGACGGTCTTGATCTGCTTGAACAAGCGGTCATTGCCGGCCAGCGTCGTATCGTGCACCGCGAGTGCGGCCAAGGGGGCGCGGCATCTGTAGAGGTTGGCGAGGCCCTGCGGATCGACAGGCCGGACCTGATAGCCGCCGTTTTCCATGGCCAGCAGCACGCCGTCGCGCGCCATCTGCCGCATGGCTTCTCGCACCGGCGTCCGGCTTGTATCAAGCTGCTGGGCCCACTCCCGGTCGCTCAGACGTTGTCCGGGCGAGATATCGCCGCTGAAGATGCGGCTCCATAAAGCATCGTATATTTGCTCGTAAAGCGGCGTGCCTCGCTTCACCTTTGATGCGGCGGCTTTCTGCGGCAGTTCAGCCCGCCGTTCAACAGCTTCCGGCATTGCTCACAATTCCAACCGGGGTGAAGTTGCTCGTCGACGAAGACTTATATTGTTGCGCCCGAAGCGCGGTAGTGTCGGATAATCTCATCCCCGGTCGCAAACCAGACCTTGCTATGCGATGCGATGAATTTCAATGCCGATTCCAGGCCGCGAATGCGGTGTGGAACGCCAATGATGAAAGGATGCAGGCAAATCGCCATCACGCGTCCCGAAACTGCGCCCTCTTCGTAGAGCACTTCGAATTGGCGACGGATGAGCATCTCGAACTCGTCGATGGTGCCGTTGCGATAATAGATAAACGGCGAATCATTGACCTCGTAGGAATACGGGATCGACGCGATCTGTCGCTTGCCGAGCGTCATCATGTAGGGCTGGTCATCGTTAGTCCAGTCGGCCACGTAGTCGAAGCCTTCGTCGATCAGGTGCTCGAGCGTGTGCCAATTTTCCGCAAGACCCGCCCCTAACCACCCCGTTGGCTTGCGCCCTGTGGCATCGGAAATAATGCGCGCGCATTCGGCAATCGTACGCCGCTCGCCGGCTTCGTCGAACTCGGTGAGTCGTTCAGTATTGGTGATGTTGTGCCCGATAAATTCCCAGCCGCGCTCGACGCCGGCCTTCACGATTTGCGGGTGGTGCCTGCAAATGTCTGTATTAATGGACGCAGTGGCGCGGATGCCTAATTTGTCGAAGACATTCATCATGCGCCAGATGCCGACACGGTTGCCGTAATCGCGTTGCGCCCAAGGCCTCACGGTCGGCGCCTTGCCCTTCGCTTCAAAGGCGTGCCCCGAGAGGCCCTTTGTCAGTGGGAAAAACTCAAGGTTGGGGATGACCCAAACGGCCAATTGGGCACCGCCCGGCCAGGTCAGCTTTGGCCGGTCGGTAATCGGCACGAAGGGGAATGGCCCGTAGTCGCTCGGCTGCATGAGAAACTCAAGATGGAGGCGCAACAAGAGCGCCATGCCGCGTAAAACGTCCAAGCTTGGCCGCACTGACGACGCTATAGGCAGTCTAGGCGTTGGACGCAGTAGGAGGTATACGGTATTCCTAATTTGCAAGCCGGACAACGCCTGCTGCGTCGGCGCGAATCGTCTGTCGAATGAGCCAGGAATGAGCCCTGCATGAGCGTAGACGCGGTCGACCTTGTTATTCGTGGCGGCACTTTGGTCAGCCCGCGGGGCCAGATGGCCGCCGGGCTCGTCGTCCACGACGGACAGATCGTTGCGATCGAAGACGATAGGTTGTTGCCGAAGGCGAAGAAAACGATCGACGCACGCGGCATGCTGGTTCTGCCGGGCATGGTCGATGCTCATGTCCACTTCCGCGATCCCGGCGATACCGAGAGCGAAGACTGGGAAACTGGCTCAGCGGCCGCGGCCTGCGGCGGTGTGACGACCGTGTTCGACATGCCGAGTACCAATCCGCCAGTCGATAATGTCGACAACCTCCGGCTCAAGAACCGGCTTGCCAGCGAAAACTCGCACGTTGATTACGGCCTCTACGGGTTGCTCGGTGCGCGCAATATAGATGAACTTGAGTCTTTAAGCGCGAACGGCGTTGTCGGCTTTAAATGCTTCATGAGCAGTTCGCTCTCCGGCCGCCATCCGGCGCCGGACGATGGCGTGATGTACGATGCCTTTGAGCGCATCGCAAAGCTCGGCCAGCGTTGCATCGTTCATGCAGAAAATCTCGGCATCGTTACGCGTCGCGAGCAGCAGCTCAAAGCGGCAGGCCGGGTCGATGGGCGGGCTCATGCTGAAGCGCGTCCGCCGATCGCGGCAGCCGAAGCAGTCTCGCGCGCGATTATGTTTGCGGAAGCCGCCGGAATGCGTCTGCACATTGCCCATGAGAGTTCGGCCGATGCCCTGCCGATCATCGCTGCCGCGCGCACCCGCGGGCTCGACGTCACCGTCGAGACGTGCCCGCAATATCTTCTGCTGACCGACGACGACACTGCGGAAAAGGGCGGCGTGCTGCGCTGCAATCCGCCGATCCGGGCGCCCGGTCACGACGCTGCGCTATGGCGCGCCATCAATAGTGGCCTGATCGATACACTGACGACCGACCATGCGCCGCATAAGGTCGACAACAAGACCAAGCCGAATATCTGGGACAACAGCTGCGGCCTGCTTGGCGTCGAGACCGCGTTGCCGCTTATGCTCAATGAAGTAAATGGCGGCCGACTGTCGATAGAGCGTCTTGTCGCGCTCTATGCAGAAAATCCCGCCAAGGTGTGGGACATTTTCCCGGCGAAAGGCGCTCTGCAGGTCGGATCGGATGCAGACATCGTCATCGTCGACATGGGGAAGCAGATGACCATCGATCAGGCCAGGCTTCATTCCAAGCAACGCATCTCCGGGTGGCATGGCCGTGCCATAGCCGGTCTGCCGGTGCGCACCATCGTGCGCGGTCGCACAATCATGCTGGACGGCGAACTGGTTGGCCCGGCGGGCTGGGGCAAAACGGTCAAGCGAGCGCCTGCCGCCTCGGGCGTCTCTCCAGCGGTCCCCGCGGACCGCACTAACGTGCGGCTCTTCATATAAAAACTTTTCGGCTTCACAAAACGAGGATCATACCAATGCTTATCCGCTCGAAACTGATGATGGGTTTGTTGGCCGCCGCGACGTTGACCATGAGCGGCGCCGCGCAGTCGCAAGAGCAAGTTCGCTTTCTCACGGCGCGCCCCGGATGGCAGGCGATCAGCGTCTGGTACGCCAAGGATCTCGGCTTGTTCACCAAGAACAAGGTCGATCTCAAGCACACCTCACTCGATTCGAGCAATTCGGTCATGGAAGCCTTTGTCTCGGGCCAAGCTGACATGGCGGTCGCCAATGTCGGCACGTCGGTCAACGCCTTCTTCCGCGGCGTTCCGTTGCGTATTCTCGATGGCACGCCGGCGTCCGATTATCCGGTGATGACGATGTCGTCGGCGATTAACGGTCTTGGCGATTTGAAGGGCAAGAAGATCGCGGTCTGGAGCGTTCCGAGTGACGCGACTTTGGCGCTGGATACGCTGGCCAAGAAGCAGGGCCTCACTTCGGGTACGGATTTCACTTACGTGCGCGTGCCCGCCCAGAACGTCTGCGACACTGTGAAGCGGGACCAGGCCGATGTTGGCATCACGTTTGAGCCTTACGCGGCGGCCTGTCTGCAGAGCGGCGCGCGCCGTGTCGCGCCAGCCGGCACCATTTCGTTCGATCCGCCGAAGCTGGTCTCTTCGTCGGTGGTCATCGTCAACGCCGGTTTTCTCGAGAAGAATCCCGAGGCGGTAAAAGGCGTGCTTACCGCGCTTAACGAAGCCGTGACGTGGGCCGCGAAGAACAAGGCGCAGGCTGTCGAACTGTTGGCGAAATATTCCGGCGAACCAGCCGCGGCGATCGGCCTGTCGTACGACACCGCCAACTTCGATACTAAGATCGACCGCGGGTATCACGATATCCTGCTCGGACGTTATCGCGAGGCTGGGCTGATCCAGCGCGCGCCGAGCGCGGATGATTTGACCAAGCTTTATCAGACCGGTCTGATAAAGCGCTAAACAGGACGCGAGGATGCCCGTCAAAGTAAACTTGTCGAAGCTTGCTGCGACGGTCGCATCTTTTGTGTTGTTCTTCGGGGTATGGTGGGGCGTCTCCCGGTTTTCCGGAATTGCGCCATATCTGCTGCCGCCGCCAGAGCAGGTATTCACCACATTGGTGGCCGTGCTCGACGGCGGCATCCCGACCACGCATCTGTGGTCGGATATTCTGGTCAGCCTGCAGCGTCAACTCGTCGGCTTCAGTTTTGCCGTGCTGTTTGGCGTGCCGCTCGGTATTGCCTGCGGCTATATTCAGGGTCCGCTTCTCGGCGTCGACCGGCTGCTGCGCGTGGTTTATCCGATCCCGACCTTCGCCTGGATTCCGCTGGTGCTGATCTGGTTTGGTCCTGGTGGCCAGGCAATTACCTTCATGGTCGCTATTTCCGCATTTTGGCCGATTTACATGCAGGCCTATCAGGGCACGCGCCAGATCAGTTCGCGCTATCTCTGGGTTGCGGACGCGCTCGGCGCCGACCGTAGGGCGATTGCGCGCTCGGTCCTGGTTCCGGGCAGCCTGCCGTTTCTGCTGAATGGCCTGCGGCTCGGTTATGGCGAGGCCTGGCGGCTTCTGGTCGCCGCCGAGATCATTCTTGCTACCGCAGGCCTTGGCCACTTCATTCAGCTTTCACGTTCGACGCTCGACGTCGATCGCGTCATCGCCGGCATGGCGGTGATCGGCATTCTTGGCTTCCTGGTGGAGCGATTTGCATTCGATCGTATCGAACGCGTAACGATCGGGCGTTGGCGCCGTATCTCCGCGGCATAGAAAGCGCACAGACCATGTCAACCTATTTCATCGATATCCGCCGCGTCTCGAAGATTTTTCGCACCGCGGACAACAAGGACCTGCCGACGGTCGATGCCATCGATCTGTCGATTACCGCGGGGGAGTTCGTCTGCATTCTCGGACCGTCAGGCTGTGGCAAAAGCACCCTGCTCAACATGGTTGCCGGTTTCGAGGCGCCGACGGACGGCGATATTCTCTGCGCCGGTAAGGCGGTTGAGCGTCCCGGCGCCGACCGCGGCATTGTTTTTCAAGAGCACTCGCTGTTCGAATGGATGACGGTGCGCGAGAACGTGATGTTCGGCCTGACGTGCAACAGCAAGATCAAACGCGATGTGCCTGATCCCGAGCGGCGCACGCAGGAATGCATTGATCTAGTCGGCCTGACCGGCTTTGAATCGACCTACCCGAACTTTCTGTCCGGCGGCATGAAGCAGCGCGCCGCGATTGCCCGTTCGCTGGCGCCGGATCCACGCATCCTTCTGATGGACGAACCGTTCGGCGCGCTCGATGCCCAGACTCGCTTCGTCATGCAGCAGGAATTGCTCAATGTGTGGCAAAAAACGGGAAAGACCATCTTGTTTGTCACCCATAGCATCGAGGAAGCAGTGTTCCTCGCCGACCGCATCATCGTCATGACGCACCGGCCGGCGCGCATCAAAAGCATTATCACGTTGGACGAAACGCGGCCGCGTAATATCAACAACAGCAAGCTTAGCGCGGTGAAGGCCGATC
>JBBRAL010000118.1:0-9114 GCA_038206805.1 Hyphomicrobiales bacterium
CGGCCTCCACACGCTGCGCAAAATCTTCGTCGCAGCAAGTCCCGCTCAAATAATCGCCTTCCTCGTCCAACTCCTATCCCCAAAACTCCCCGTCAAACCCTTGCTGTCTTTGGCTTTTCGATAGCGAGTCGAGTACGATGCTTCCTTATAGAAATCTACCGTTGCAGGAAGGTTCTTTCGAAGTAGTTCGGCGCTGCGGATAGTGGGCAAGCGTGGGGACGACCTGATTGTCAGCGAAAATGCTACAAGCAGACATTAACACACCAGGGCTTTATGCCCGCTTGCCGGAAAGAGCCCCAGCACTAGGCTGGGGCTCTCCGGGAGGTAATGGCTGGAAAGGGGCAAACCAAACCAACCATTCCCGGCACCCCTTATTGAAAAAATTGTACGGCGCAATGTACCTGGTCTATGCCGTCGCTCTCTGCCTCCCTAAAAGCATTGGCCCAAACGATGCGGCAAACCCGAAAAATGCCGCACACCAAGCGATTGCTGTGGCGTGCAGCAACAGCTCGCTCCAAGCCGGTTCCAATGCGGAGCAGATTCGTGCAAACGCGGCGATGACTATTGCTGCGTAAGTTACTTGCGTCACGGCCGATGCATTGAGCGCGTTACCGGTATGACCCAGGCTGGCTCGGGTCATCACCGCGAGCGTCATCGTGCCTGCCGCCCCGACCGTCCAGGCATGAATCCCGGCACTTGTAACTATGAGGCAGAGCGCCGCCGCGCTCGCAAGCAGAAACCCGAGCGGCACGAATGCGTAGCCAACGTGGAGAATCAGCACCAACCGATCGCGCCAGGTCCGGTCGCCGGCCCATCGGGCCAATCGCACGATATGCAGTATGCCAGTGGCGGCGAGGGCGGCAGCGGTCAGTTGTCCAATGGGCTGTGCAGTCCACAGCGCCAAGGTCGCGGCACTCAATCCGATCACCGCGATATCGAAGTACGCGAAGGGCGTCGGCATCCGGCCAGGGTTCTCTCGCGCCAGCCAGTTGCGGGTAAAGCTTGGAATGATACGGCCGCCGATCACTATAATGAGCAGCACTATGGCGGCGATGCCGATACGGGCGCCGTATTCGGCGCTGCCATTAAAATGCGCCTCGAAGTGAAACGCGATGTTACCGGCGAGCAGCAGGGTGACCAAAACGATCACCCGGAGATTGCGCCAGTTCTTACCAGCGACAATTTCGCGTACCGTCGCGGCCACGACCAAGATCAGAAAGCTAACATCTACGATCGCCGCCGATAGCCAACCGATCTCGGTGGAAACGGTGACCGCCACGCGGCCTGCCAACCACACCACGACCAGCGTGAGCAACGGCACGCCTTGTATCGGCAGGCGCCCGGTCCAGTTGGGAATCGCGGTGAGCAAGAAGCCGGTCACCACCGCCGGAAGATACCCGTAGAGCATTTCGTGGACGTGCCAGTCGACGGGCGAAAATGTCGTCAACAATTTCAATTCGCCACTGAACATCGGTAACCAGGCGAGGACGGCAAGCCCAGCATAGATGGCGCCGAACAGAAAAAACGGCCGAAAGCCATAAGATAACAAAACGGGGCCGCGATAGTCCCGTAGACGAGGGATTTCGCTCATATCAAGTTTTCGCCCTCAAAATTCTGCCCGCAGAGCGTGCTCGAACGCCCGCTTGAGGCAGATCGCCCCCGGATCAGCCGTGCGGTTCATCAACCCAATCAATGTCACCCATTCCTCGTCGTTTGCTTCGTTTGTATAACGCTGCACGGCTTGAACAACACAGGCGCCAAGATCAAGCCCGTCGGTCGCGGCCTGTTCTTTGACGGCCGCTAGCAACGTCAAATCGCCGGCACCAAGAATCGTTTCTACCGCGGTCGTTTCGTCGGTCAACCTGGCAAGAATATCCCCAAGCACCATGTTTGCTCTTTCATTTGTTTGCGCAAGATCTTGTCCGAAAACCGGTTCCCACTTTTCGGGGTCATGCGCTAATGTACGCGTAGCGATTCCGCGCCAGCCAGATCGATGCCTTCGATTTTCGCGGCCGTCACCAGCCGCGCGATATATTGCGCATCGGCCCGACGCCGCACACTTTCGCGCAGATAATCGGCGATACGGTCGGCGGCGATTTCATAGGGCAATACCCGGCCCTCGTGCTTGCGATCAAGCCGGATGATGTGGAAGCCGTAACGCGTCGCGACCGGCGCCTCGCATAATTGTCCAGTCGATAGCGCCATGAGCGCTTGCTCGAATTCAGGCGTCGTCTGCCCGGCGGTGATCTGTCCTAGATTGCCGCCCTGCGCCGCCGATGAGCAGCGCGAATGGGCCTGCGCCATAGTGGCAAACGACTCCGGGTGCTCACGCAGTACCGCCAGCACACCGGCAGCATCGGCTCGCGCTCGCGAATATGCCTCAGTGTCCTTGGGTAATGCCGCGAACAGGATGTGGGCGGCCTCGTATATATCGGACGAGCGGAACCGCGCGCCGTTTCGGTCGTAAAATCGTCGGCAAGTCTCGTCATCCGGTTCTGGCACGGTCACTTCGCGATCGACGACACCCCGCATGATTGCCTCTTCGTCCGTCTCACGCCGTCCAGCCTCGTCGCTGATCGGCTCGGGCGTTAATTCGATGATGCGAGCCCGCTGTAGCAATAGTTCGCGGATAACGAGAGCACGCGCGGCCTGCTGCCAGGCCGCGATCGGCTTGGCCGCCGGGTGATGCTGCATTTCGCGCACGATGGCGTCGCGTGCAATCGTAACGCCGTTCACGCTGACGGCGACTGGCTTCCCGGCTGGGATTTGCGTGTGGGCTGAGCAGGTTGTCATCGCGGCCACCCCGCCTGCACCTGCCCGCGCTGTTCCCGTGTGCGCACCACCTGATAGCCGCGCCGGCCGAGGTACCAAATCGGTGCGCTCCAGACGTGCACAAGGCGAGTGAACGGGAACACCAGAAAGACTGTCATGCCGAGCGCGAGATGCAGCTTGAAGATCAAAGGCACCTCGAGAATCAACACGGAGACACCAGGTTGCAGGAGCAGGATGCCCTGCGCCCAAGTCATAAACGTCACCATGACGTGACCGTCGAGATGCTGCAGCGAGATTGCAATGGTGGCTAATCCCAGCGTGAGCTGGGCATAGAGCAGCAGCAGGATCGCGATATCGCCGAACGAAGACGTCGTGCGGATGCGCGCATCGAACAACCGGCGATGCACCAGGAGCGTGATGCCGATGAAACAGAACACGCCGGCGATGCCGCCGACGGAGATCGCCATCCACTGCTTGAAGCCGTGCGAAATACCTAGCGTATCGAACACCCAGATCGGCGTCAGCAAGCCGCCGAAATGGCCGAGAAAGATGATCAGGATACCGACATGGAACAGGTTGGAGCCCCAGGCCAATTGCCGGCGGCGCAGAAGCTGGCTCGATCCGCTACGCCAGGTGTACTGCTCGCGGTCGAAGCGCAGCACGCTACCGAGCAGGAACACGGTCAGGCATAAGTACGGGTACCAACCGAATACGATGTAGTTGATCAATTCGCGCATGACCTTTTCCTTATTGGCGGGGCGGCGTGCGGGTTGAGGTAGGCATACCGGGCGCTGGACGCATTCCGCCGCGAACATGGGCGATCAAGCCGTCCTTGCAACCGTCGGAGGCACCGGGGCCGAATGTGACAGCCTCGGCCTCCCAGGCCGCATCAAGTGCGGCCAGATCGTTCGCATCCGGATCAGGCAGTGTAAGCAAAGCCGAGACTTCGTCGGCCGTCGGCTTGGCCGCCGCGAGCGCGACTAAGACGCGGAACACCGCCTCATACGAGGAATTACGCTTGCGCAGCCGCTGAGCCATGGCCGCAAAGATGTGCGCGGGTTGGCCTAACGTATCGAACGCTTCCTGAGCCGGCAGCATCGAAAGATATTCCAGGAACAGCGGTACGAAATCCGGTAACTCAGCCGCCCCCATGAACAGGTTGTGATTCTCGTATTGGGCCTTGAGATCGATCATGGCCTGCCCGCGGTCGCGGCTCTCGCCGTGCACGTGCTCGAACATGTGCAGAGACAGCGTGCGCGTGCGGTCGAACAGCAGCACGTAGCGCTCCTGCAAGTCGTAGATGTCGCCGGTGGCAAGTTCGGTCAGCAAGCGGTGCAGTTGATCGCGCAAGCCGAACGGTATCGCGGTTTCCGTTTCGATCGCCTCGCTGATTTCGCCGCATGCCTGTTGCAATTCCGCGGTCGGATAAATCAGCAACGCGGACAGCGCCTTGAACGTCTTGCGCATCACATGACCTCCATCGGCGTCTTGGCGCGCTTGGGGTTGCCGAACAGATTGGCTTCGGTGGTCCCGCCCGAGCAGCCGTTGCCAAACGAGAAACCGCAGGAGCCGCGCAGGTCGAAAGCATCCTCGTTGACTTCACGGTGCGCGGTCGGAATCACGAAGCGATCTTCGTAATTGGCAATCGCCATCGTCTGGTACATGCATTCGATATCGAGCGCCGTGAGCCCGACGCGTTTGGCGATATTCTCGTCGATCACGCCATCGACGGTCTTGGCCCGCATGTAGGCGCGCATCGCCAGCATGCGCTCAAGCGCCAGCGCCACCGGCTCTTCCTTGCCGGCGGTGAGCAGGTTAGCGAGATATTTCAACGGAATGCGCAATGAGCGCACGTCCGGCATCTCACCGTCATGACCGATCTTGCCGGCGGCCGCCGCCGATTGGATCGGCGACAGCGGCGGCACGTACCAGACCATCGGCAGCGTGCGATATTCCGGATGCAGCGGGAATGCCACTTTCCATTCCATCGCCATTTTCCAGATCGGCGAGCGCCGCGCACCTTCGAGCCAGTTCTCGGCGATGCCGTCGGCCCGCGCCTGCTCGATTACCTTCGGGTCGTTCGGATCGAGGAAGACTGAGAGCTGAGCCGCGTAGAGATCCTGTTCGTCCGGAACGCTCGCCGCTTCCTCGATGCGGTCGGCGTCGTAAAGCACCACGCCGAGATAGCGAATGCGGCCGACACAGGTCTCCGAGCACACGGTCGGCTGACCCGCTTCGATACGCGGATAGCAGAAGATGCACTTTTCGGATTTGCCACTCGACCAGTTGTAGTAGATCTTCTTGTACGGGCAGCCCGACACGCACATGCGCCAGCCGCGGCACTTGTCCTGATCGATAAGAACAATGCCGTCTTCCTCGCGCTTGTAGATCGCACCGGAAGGGCAAACCGCGACGCAGGCCGGATTGAGACAATGCTCGCACAATCGCGGCAGATACATCATGAAGGTGTTTTCGAACTCGCCATAAATTTCCTTTTGCACGCCTTCGAAATTGTAGTCTTTCGAGCGCTTGGCGAACTCGCCGCCCAGGATTTCCTCCCAATTGGGGCCCCATTCGATCTTCTCCATGCGTTCACCGGAGATCAGCGAACGCGGACGCGCGGTCGGCATCGCCGCCATTTCCGGGGCCTTCTGGAGGTGTTCATAATCGAAGGTGAACGGCTCGTAGTAGTCGTCGATCTCCGGCAGATCCGGATTGGCAAAGATGTTCGCCAGTACCCGCCATTTCGAACCGATCTTGGGCTCGATCTTGCCGTTCTTCTTGCGATGCCAGCCGCCGTTCCAGCGCTTCTGGTTCTCCCAATCCTTCGGATAGCCGATGCCGGGCTTGGTCTCGACGTTGTTGAACCATGCGTATTCCATGCCTTCTCGGTTGGTCCAAACGTTCTTGCAGGTCACCGAACAGGTATGGCACCCGATGCATTTGTCGAGATTGAGCACCATCGCGATTTGAGCGCGGACTTTCATTCTGCGGCCTCCAATTTGTGCGCGATGGGCAGCGGATCGGGTTGATTGGCGGTCGGCTTGTCGAGCCAGTCGACCTTGGACATTTTGCGGACGACAACGAATTCGTCACGGTTGGATCCGACCGTGCCGTAATAATTGAAGCCGTAGGATTGCTGGGCGTAGCCGCCGATCATATGGGTCGGCTTAAGCACCGTGCGTGTCACCGAGTTGTGGATGCCGCCGCGCTGGCCGGTCATTTCCGAGCCCGGCACATTCACGATCTTTTCCTGCGCATGATACATCATGCACATGCCCTGCTTGACGCGCTGTGACACCACCGCGCGCGCGACCAGCGCACCGTTGGTATTGAACGCCTCAATCCAATCGTTATCGACGATGCCGGCCTTCCTGGCGTCGATCTCGCTAATCCATACGCACGGTCCACCGCGCGACAGCGTCAGCATTAGTAGGTTGTCGGTATAGGTCGAATGGATGCCCCACTTCTGGTGCGGGGTGATGAAGTTGAGTACGACCGCCTCATTGCCATTCGGCTTACGATCAATGATCGGTTTGACCGATTTTGTATCGATCGGCGGGCGATAGACGCAGAAGCCTTCGCCGAATGCCCGCATCCACAGATGGTCTTGATATAGCTGCTGGCGGCCGGTGAGCGTGCGCCACGGGATCAATTCGTGCACGTTGGTATAGCCGGCGTTGTAACAGACCTTTTCGGATTCGAGCCCCGACCAGATCGGCGAGGAGATGATCTTGCGCGGCTGCGCGACGACATCGCGGAAGCGGATTTTCTCATCCTCTTTCGGAACCGCCAGATGCGTATGTTCGCGTCCGGTGAAACCGCCGAGCGAGTTCCAGGCCTTGACCGCAACCTCGCCGTTGGTCTCAGGCGCCAGGCTGAGGATGACTTCGCAGGCATCGATATCGCTTTCGATCCGCGCCAGGCCTTTGGTGGCGCCTTCCTCGGTGACAGCGCCATTGAGCTTCTTGAGGAAGTCGACTTCGTGCTCGGTGTTCCAGGCCATGCCCTTGCCGCCATTGCCGAGCTTGGCCATCAACGGTCCGAGCGAGGTGAACCTGTTGTAAAGACTGGGATAATCGCGCTCGACCACGGCGACTTGTGGCATGGTCTTGCCGGGGATCGGATCGATTTCGCCCTTCTTCCAGTCCTTGACGTCGAAGGCCTGAGCGATCTCGCCCGCCGTGTCGTGCAGGATCGGCGTCAGCACCAGGTCTTTCTCGACGCCGAGCACTTCCGGCGCGACCGCCGAAAAGGCTTTGGCGATGCCTTTGTAAATCTCCCAGTCGTTGCGCGCCTGCCAAACCGGATCCACCGCCGAAGTCAGCGGGTGGATGAAGGGATGCATATCGGAGGTGTTGAGGTCGTTCTTCTCGTACCAAGTTGCCGTCGGCAACACGATGTCAGAATACATGCAGGTCGTGGACATACGGAAATCAAGCGTGACCAACAGGTCGAGCTTTCCTTCCGGCGCCTCATCATGCCAGACGACCTCCATCGGCTTTTTTTTGCCGTCTTCGCCGAGGTCCTTGCCCATCACGCCGTGCTTGGTGCCAAGGAGGTGCTTGAGGAAATATTCATGGCCTTTGCCGGATGCCCCCAGCAGGTTGGAGCGCCAGATAAAGAGATTGCGCGGCCAGTTTTTCGGATTGTCGGGATCGTCGCAGGCAAGCTTCAGCGCGCCCGATTTCAAGGCTCTTGCGACGTAATCCTTTGGCTCCAGGCCCGATGCGGCAGCCTGTTTGGAAACTTCGAGCGGATTTGCCTGCAGTTGCGGCGCCGATGGCAGCCAGCCCATGCGCTCGGCGCGCACATTGTAGTCGATCAACGCGCCATCCCATGGACCCGCCGGCGCGGTCGGCGAGAGGATTTCGGAAACATCGAGCGTCTCGTAGCGCCACTGGTCCGTGTGCGCGTAGAACGCCGAGGTCGAGTTGATCTGGCGCGGCGGACGGCTCCAGTCAAGGCCGAAGGCCAGCGGCAGCCAGCCGGATTGCGGGCGTAACTTTTCCTGCCCGACATAATGCGACCAGCCGCCCCCGGACTGACCGACGCATCCGCACATCACCAGCATATTGATGATGCCGCGGTAATTCATGTCCATGTGGTACCAGTGATTGAGACCCGCGCCGACGATCACCATCGAGCGGCCCTTGGTCTTCTCCGCGTTGAGCGCGAATTCTCGCGCCGTCGTGATGATCTGATCGCGCGGCACACCGGTGATCTTTTCCGCCCAGGCTGGCGTGTAGGGCTGCAAATCGTCGAAGCTCTTCGCCAGGTGCTCGCCGCCGAAGCCACGATCGACGCCGTAATTGGCGACAAACAGATCGAACACCGAGGCCACCAGCGTCTCGCCCTCGACCAGTTGCAGCTTCTTCACCGGCACATTGCGAATGAGCACGCTCGGATGATCGGTGCCGAGGAAATGATCGTGCTCGCGATTGCCGAAATAGGGAAAGCCGACCGCGGCGATATCGTCTTTGATATCGGCCAGCGATAGAAGCAGCTTGGTTTCTTTACCGTCCGAGGCTTTTTCCTCAAGGTTCCACTTACCCTTTTCGCCCCAACGGAAACCGACCGAGCCTTTCGGCACCACGATGGCGCCTGTGGTCTCGTCATAGGCCAGCGTTTTCCACTCAGGATTGTTGGCCTCGCCGCAGGATTTCACGACATCGGAAGCGCGAATAAAGCGCTCCGGCACGTAATGCGCCCCCTGCTTCACCAGACGCACCAACATAGGCATGTCGGTGTATTGCCGGGCATAGTCCTGGAAATACTTGGCCTGCCGGTCAATATGGAATTCGCGCAGAATGACGTGACCCATCGCCATGCCGAGTGCGGCGTCGGTGCCCTGCTTCGGCGATATCCAAAGATCGGCGAATTTCGAGGCTTCGGAATAGTCGGGGCAGATCACAACGCTCTTGGCGCCCTTGTAGCGGGCCTCGGTATAGAAATGGGCATCGGGCGTGCGCGTCTGCGGCACGTTCGAGCCCCACAGAATAAGGAAACTCGAATTGTACCAATCGGCGCTTTCGGGGACGTCGGTCTGCTCACCCCAGGTCTGCGGGCTGGCCGGCGGCAGGTCGCAGTACCAGTCGTAGAACGACATGCAAACGCCGCCGAGCAGCGACAGATAGCGCGAGCCGGCTGCGTAGCTCACCATCGACATGGCGGGGATCGGCGAGAAGCCGAAGACGCGGTCGGGGCCGTAGGTCCTTGCGGTGTAGGCGTTGGCCGCGGCGATGATCTCGTTGACCTCGTCCCAGGTCGTGCGGACGAAGCCGCCGAGCCCGCGCTTCTCGACATAGGCTGCGCGCTTGGCAGGCGTCTCGACGATCGACT
>JBBRAL010000119.1:0-9092 GCA_038206805.1 Hyphomicrobiales bacterium
CGGCGTCGGCCGTGAGGGTTTCACCTGGGCGGGCGGCGAGCGCGTCTCCAAGATGAAGGAATGGCCGGACTGGTTTCCGCCGGCTGAGATGATCGAGCGTCAGCCCTATCTGCCGCGCATGATGGCGGGCGGGGACGGCAATCCGCTCGGTGCGCGCGCGCTCTACCTCGGCAACACGCTCTACCGCATCCACGGCACCAACCAGCCCTCGACCATCGGCTCGTTCGTATCGTCCGGCTGTATCCGTCTGCTCAACGCGGACATCGAAGATCTCTACAACCGCGTGCAGGTCGGTACGCACGTGGTGGTTCTGCCGGGCAAGGCGCCGGACACGGGGGCGGCTTCCGCTCAACCGCCGGAACCGGCCAATCCGATGGCGCCACCGACGCGCACCGGCGCCGCCGTCTCCGGCTCGCCATTGCCGCCGGTGCGTTGAGCCCGCACGGCCGTAGCGCCCGGAATGCCGCAGAACCCCGGACGTGAATCGATAAAATAGTGCGTGGCAGGGCTGCAAAGTCCGCACCACTCCATGAGCGGACAAACGCGCATACCGTCGGTTGGTCTGCTAGCGCATGATCCCGAAAAGTGGGAGCCGGTTTCCCGCCTTCGCGAAGCCCGCTTCGGCGGGCGAAGGGAGGTCGGAAAAGATCATGCGCAAACAAAATGTTAGGAACGCATCTGGTTCAATACGACTGGATCAGACTCTACGCGCCAAATCGACACGCCTGCTTTAGGCTCCAGCTTTCGCCCTCGATTTCTCAGAAGATTGCGGCGTGGATATTTAACGCCATTTCCGGTCCTTCGTGGGACGGTCTTTTTATATAGATTTTATGTAATTCGCGATGTGAGTGAAGTTAAATTACTGAAGTTAAATTACTTAACAATCAATACGCAGGTTGGCA
Organism: Hyphomicrobiales bacterium; assembly: GCA_038206805.1. Lineage (GTDB taxonomy): Bacteria > Pseudomonadota > Alphaproteobacteria > Rhizobiales > Xanthobacteraceae > Pseudolabrys. The sequence continues at coordinate 903 of JBBRAL010000119.1, forward strand.
TCCGTGACGTCAGAAAATCAAGACGAGTCAAAACTGACTTGGACGCACGTAGGGATCGCTGCACTGATTGCAATCATAGCCGGAGCAATCGTGTTCTACACCAGATAGGACTAGGCTGCGTTCAAATTGCAAGGTCTCGCGCACTCACCTTCGCCAGCCTGGTGATCGCCTCGATCATGGCGCCGGGGTCGGCGACGCCCTTGCCCGCGATGTCGTGCGCGCTGCCATGCGCGACCGACGAAAACAAAATCGGCGAGCCGATCGACAGGCCGGCGGTTCGGTTGAAGGCCTGCAGCTTGGCGGCGATGTGGCCCTGGTCGTGCAGCATCACGATGAAGGCGTCGCAGCTCTTCTTCCTGAACATGGTGTCGGCGCCGAAGGGGCCGGAGGCATCGATGCCATCATTCGCGAGTTTGGCAATGGCCGGCGCGATGATCTCGATCTCTTCCGAGCCGAACATTCCCTCCTCGCCGGCATGCGGATTGAGGCCGCCGACGAAAAGTTTGGGGCGCGCAATGCCCAGGCGCTTGAGCGCGGTATCGGTAACGCGGATGACGCGCTCGACCCGCTCCGGCGTGATCAGCGCCAGGGCCTCGCGCACGCTGACATGCAGCGTGGCGTGGGCGATGCGCTTTTCGACGCCGTTGTCGTCGAAGCAGATCATCAGGTAGACATCGTTGACCGGTGTTGCCGTTTCGCGCGCCACGAACGAGGGGTAGCCGTCGAAAGCGATGCCGGCGGCCGCAATCGAGCGTTCGGTCTGCGGCGCCGCCACCACCGCATCGACATCGCCTGCGAGGGCCGCCTGGATCGCGCGCCGCGCGCTGGCGAGCGATGCCCGGCCATAGGCCGCGTCAACCGTGCCGAATTTCACCGGCGCATGGGCGCCATCGCCGGCGTCGAGCAGGTTGAGCGCGCCATCCGACCAGTCGGCATCGGCGGCTTTCCCGATCACGTGCAGGCGCTGCGTCAGGCCCGCGGTCCGCGCATGCAGCTCCACCGAGGTTGGATCGCCTACCAGCAAGGGTCGGCACAGCGCCGTGACACGCGCATCGAGCGCGGCCTTGAGCGCGATCTCGGGGCCGATTCCGGCCGGGTCCCCGGTGGCAATGGCGATGCATGGCAAGGGCATGGGCACTCTGTGGACCATCTTTCGCAACAAGCGCGCCCGACTATAATGTCCGCGGCGCCAACGAGCATCATAACAAGCGCCCGGGGAAACGTCCGCCATGATGTCGCGTGAACAGAACGACCAGCTCAGCCGCATCGGGCCCGGTACGCCGATGGGCAAACTGCTGCGGCGCTACTGGGCGCCGTTTCTGCTCGCCTCGGAAATTCCCCAGCCGGATTGCCCGCCGGTGCGGGTGAAGTTGATGGGCGAGCCCTTGGTCTGTTTCCGCGACAGCAAGGGCCGGATCGGCCTGGTCGACGAGTTCTGCGCCCATCGCGGCGTTTCGCTGTGGTTCGGCCAGAACGAGGAATGCGGGCTGCGCTGCCCCTATCACGGCTGGAAATACGACGTGACCGGACAGTGCGTCGATCTGCCGTCGGAGCCGGACAGCAGCTTCGCCAAGAATATCAAGCTCAAGTCCTACCCTTGCATCGAAAAGGCCGGGATCGTCTGGGCCTATATGGGTCCGCCGGAATTGCAGCCGCCGCCGCCGGCGCTGGAATGGACTGAAGTTGCGCCCGAGCAGCGCTTCGTTTCGAAACGTTTGCAGGAATGCAATTACCTGCAGGCCATGGAAGGCGGCATCGATTCCAGCCACGTCTCCTGGCTGCACGGCAGCGAGCTCAACAACGATCCGTTGTTCAAGGGCAGCAAGGGCAATGAGTACAACGAAAAAGACCGCATGCCGCGCTTCGAGGTGGAGGAATTTCCCGGCGGGTTGCTGATCGGCGCCCGCCGCAATGCCGAGGCCGGGAAATACTACTGGCGCATCACGCCCTGGATCATGCCGTGGTATTCGATCATCCCGCCGCGCGCCGGGCATCCTCTGGGCGCGCACGCCTGGGTGCCGATTGACGACGAGACCTGCTGGGCCTGGAGCATCAATTATCATCCCAAGCGCGCGCTTTCGAATTCGGAAGTCGCCGCCATGCAGGACGGCGAAGGCATCCACGTCAAATACGTGCCCGGCACCTTCATTCCGCTCGCCAACAAGTCGAACAACTATTTGATGGACCGCAATGCGCAGGCGCACGGCCACTCCTCCACCGGGGTCGACGGCATCGCCATGCAGGACGCCTCGATCCAGGAAAGCATGGGTCCGATCCAGGACCGCACCCGCGAGCATCTGTGCGCGACCGATTCCGGCATCGTCATGACGCGCAAGCTGCTGTTGCGCGCGGCCAAAGCCGCGGCCGAGGGCGCGCCGGTGCCGGCGACCGAGCCGGCCGCGCAGCGCGTTCGCTCGGTGGCGATCGAGCTCGACAAGGACACCTCGTTCACGCAAGGCGCCAAGCACGGGCTGTATGCCGCGCTCGGCACTGATCCGCTTTCCGTTTAGAGAAGGATTCAACCATGCCGCATTACACCGCGCTGGTTACGCTGCTGGCGGTAGCGCTGTATTTCTACACCGGCCTGCTGGTCGCCAAGGCGCGCGGAAAATTCGGTGTTAAAGCGCCGGCGACCACCGGCAATCCCGATTTTGAGCGGGTGTTCCGCGTGCAGCAGAATACGCTGGAATGGATGCCGATCTTTCTGCCGCTGCTCTGGCTGTTCGCGCTTTATGTCAGCGACTGGGGCGCCGCCGTGCTCGGGCTGGTCTGGATTGCCGGGCGCGTTCTCTACATTCAGGGCTACAGCCAGGCCGCCGACAAGCGCCACCGCGGTTTCGGCATTCAAGGCTTCGCGTCGGGCGCGCTGCTGCTCGGCGCGCTGGCCGGCATCGTCTGGCGCATGACGCATGGTGCCTAAGTCGTCATTCCGGGGCGCGTGCACAGCACGCGAACCCGGAATCCAGGGATGCACGCAATGCGTAGCCCTGGATTCCGGGTCCGGCCCTTCGGGCCATCCCGGAATGACAATTCATCACTCCGCCGCAGTCTTCGCCGGCTTGCCGATGGCCGCGTTTACCCGCGGCATCACCTGCTCGGCCAAAAGCTGCATCGAGCGTTTGGCGAGCGCCGGATCGACCCAGTCCATGCCGGCATAGACCAGTTCGCCGAAATCGCCGGTCTCCTCGCGCATGGCCAGGATCGCGTCGACCACCTTGTTGACCGTGCCGAAAGTCACACAATTATCCATGACGTAATCGTCGGTGATCTCGTCGTCCGGCTGTTCCTTGTGGCTCTTGAACACATAGAGCCGGTTGCCGCGTTTCATCTTGGCGCGCATGTTGCCGAAGTAGTGGCGATACGGGCTCTTTGCATCCTCGCGGCCGTAACGCCGCGCGGTCGCCTCATCGTCGGCAACAAAGATGGTGCGCGCCACGCGCCAGTCGGCCACGTCGGCCTTGGCGCCGGCCTCGGCCTTGCCCTTGGCGTAATTCACCCAGTGCGACTTGAGATGCTTGGCCAAGAGGAAGTTCGCCGACAGCGGATGAAAATCGCGCTTGCCCATCAGCACCACGCCGGGCGAGAACGGCGCCACCACGGTGCCGACGATCTCCGGCCGCGGCTTCTGAAACGGCTTCGCCAGGATGCCGACGCCAAGCTCGATCGCGGCGGTACGCGCGAAAGTGACCTTGAAGCGGTTGTCGGGAAAATCGATGTCGTAGGGCGGGTCGCGCTCCCATATTGCCAGGATCACGTCGATCGCCTCGGCGAAGATCTTGTTGCGATCGAGATCGAGAATGCCGATCGCTTCGCAATCGGAGGTCAGCGCGCCGGCGCTGACGCCCATGATGAAGCGGCCTTGCGCCAGATGATCGAACATCGCCGCATTGACGGCGATCACCACCGGATGCATCTGCGCCAGGTTGGTAGTGCCGGTGGCGAGCTTGATCTGCTTGGTGTCGTGGATCAGCGTCGCCAGGAACAGCATGCTGTTGGTGATGTTCTCGCAGGCGTCGGTCAGGTGCTCGCCCATGAAGGCGTCATGAAAGCCGAGCCGGTCGGCGAGGATGATCGCCTCGCGGTCCTCGCGCAACGTCTGCGACCAGTCCCGGCCCATCGGGTGAACCGGCATGGTGAAGTAGCCCAACCGCATTTAACGTCTCCGCTTCGCTTTTTTCGCTGGGGTTAAACTATCCGAGTAGGCGCGCCGATGCAGCAATTCTTCGCGGCCGGATTGATTCCTTGACCGGAATCAATTTTAACCGACCGAAAATCCGCGACAACGGCCCGGTCAAGCGCAAATCTCCGATCCGGTCAGGCGGACTGGAAGTTGTACCCATTTTCCCCACAGCCTGCCGTCACCCTGTTTTGGACCCGCCCGGCAAAAGACTAGGGTCTGCCGCAAGGTCCATTCGATTCGGTCGGAGTCATCCCATGATGCGCTGGTTTCACGCCTTGATGCCGAAGGAGGAGCGCTTTTTCGACCTGTTTGCGCGCCATTCGCAGGCCGTTTTGGCCGGCGCCGAGGCGCTGCGCGCCATGCTGGAAGGCGGCGAGGCGATCAAGCGCAACTACCAGGTCGTCATGGACCGCGAGCAGGACGCCGACGATGTGACCCGCGAGGTGCTGATCGCGGTGCGCCGCACCTTCATCACCCCGTTCGACCGCGGCAATATCCGCGACCTGATAACCTCGATGGATAATTCCATCGACCAGATGCAGAAGACCGCAAAGGGCATCAAGCTGTTCGAGGTGACCGAGTTCACGCCGCAGATGAAGGAGATGGCGGACGCCATCGTGAAATGCGCGCAACTGGTTAAGGAAGCCGTGCCGCTGCTGCGCTCGATCAGTTCGGAAGCCGTGCATATCAGCGACATGACCGCGCAAATCTCGGCGCTCGAAGGCCAGGCCGACGAGTTGCACGATATCGGCCTCACGACGCTCTATAAGGCGCACGTCAATTCAAATCCGATGGCCTTCTTCGTCGGCAACGAGGTCTACGATCATCTGGAAAAGGTCGTGGATCGCTTCGATGACGTGGCCAATATCATGCACGGCATCGTCATCGAGCATGTTTAGCTAAACGCTCCGAGGCCGAACGACAATGGACGCCGCCACGCTCGCTCTGCCACTTCTGTTCGCGTTGATCGCGGTCGCGCTGGCGTTCGACTTTCTCAACGGCATGAACGATGCGGCCAATGCGATTGCGACCATCGTTTCCACGCGCGTGCTGCGGCCGCAATATGCCGTTGTGTGGGCGGCATTTTTCAATTTCATCGCCTTCCTGTTCTTTGGGCTGCACGTCGCCGAAACGGTAGGCCGCGGCATTGTCGAGGCGGATGTCGTCAATGAGCACGTTATCTTCGGCGCGCTGGCGGGCGCGATTGTCTGGCAAATCGTCACGCAGCGGCTCGGCATTCCCTCGTCGAGCTCCCATGCGCTGATCGGCGGTCTGGTCGGGGCCGGTCTCGCCAAGGCAGGAATCAACGCCGTGGTCTGGTCCGGTGTCGGCAAGACTGTTGCCGCCATTTTTCTGTCGCCGGGACTGGGCATGTTGCTCGCTTTGATGCTCATCCTGTTGGTGTCGTGGATTTTCGTTCGCCTGACGCCCTATGGCGTCGACAATATTTTCCGCCGTGTGCAATTCGTGTCGGCGTCGCTTTATGCGCTCGGGCATGGCGGCAACGATGCGCAGAAGACCATGGGGATCATCGCGGTCCTGCTGTATTCGCAAGGGGCCCTTGGCGCCAAATTCTACATTCCGTTTTGGGTGGTGATCGCCTGTCAGATCGCGATGGCCGCCGGGACAATGGCCGGTGGCTGGCGCATCGTCAAAACCATGGGATCCAAGATCACCCGGCTGACGCCGATGCAGGGCGCTTGCGCGGAAACCGCCGGCTCCGTCATGCTGTTTGCGGCAACCAGCCTCGGCATTCCGGTGTCGACCACCCACACCATCACCGGGTCGATCATCGGCGTCGGCGCCGCGAAAAAGATGTCGGCGGTGCGCTGGACGGTCGCCAAGGAAATCGTCACCGCCTGGATCGTCACGATCCCGGCGTCTGGATTGCTCGCGGCGCTGTTTTATTGGCTGAGCGGGCTGGTTGGTTGAGGTTGCTTTTCACCTCTCCCCGCGTGCGGGGCGAGGGAATTACGCCGCTACCCGGGCGAGGAAGCCTTCGACTTCCCGGCGCAGCTCGGCGGCGGCGGCCTCCACCGCCAGCGATCGACGAACCGGAATGCCCAGCGTCGATGGCACACCGTCGCGTTAGTTGCGGCGCACCAATTTTGGCCGCTATTGGACTAGCAGCAGAAAATCTTGATTTTGGCTGGCGATGGCTATGACGCAAATGACCCGGAATGGACATTGCGCCGCTCTTCGAAGTATCCGCGATTTTTCTCGACTCTGTCTTTGCAAAGGCGCAGCGTAATATTGATCGAGACGCCAACGCAAAGCGTTCGAGCTTTCAATCCAGCCTTTCAACCGGGACCCTTTTGAGCGTCCCATTCCATCGTTCCGAGGGATATCGGGCGAAAGGAATTTGTATGCGCAGCCTCGTTGAGCCGCCGCCCTCGTCGCGCTGCGACCGCTGTGGCGCCGAATTGCGACTGAAGCTGATTGAGTTAGCCAATCGTGCCCTTGATTTGGACCGGCAGATATTCGTCTGCACGAAGTGCGGCCGTGAGCAGTCGTGTACCGTGAGCCATGACCGCGCCGTGCGTCATACGCCGGACCCCAAGGCGGCCTAGCCAAACAATTGCATTTTGATTTCGGAATGGCTTGTCTGTCACTGCCCAACAGGCTCCGGGACAGGGCCGGTACCAAGCGATTTAATTGAGATACTCGATTGGCTCCTGACAGCATTGGCATCTAACGTAACAGCCGTCTGTGCGAGTGCTCGACCGTGCAATCTTGCGCCGGTCATTAACACAATCGCTTTTTTATCTAATATATTTCCATTGAACACGGCGCCCGTTCCAATCGTCGTCTTTCCGGCAACCTGCCAGAAGATGTTTTTGGCCTGCGGTTGGCTCAATGCGCCACTGAGAATTACCATTTTACCGGAGCTGATATTCAGAGTGCCCGCTATCTGGAATATCCACACGGAATTTAAGCCGCCCGACAGGGTGACATTCGTCGGTATGGTTACATTGGAACTCCATTTGTAGAGTCCAGGTCTAATTGTCTTCCCGCCAATATTGCCGGCGCCCAATTCAGTGACACGGGGATTGGTTCGTCCAGCGGCGTCATTGTACGCGGTTTGCATATTGCTTATAGCCGCGGTGAGCATGGCAGGCGTTGGAGCCGTATAATTGGCGGAATAGACTTTTCCAGTCACAAGAGTTGATCTCGAAAACGTTCCCGAGCTATCCAGAATCAACCCAAATCCCGTTATGGCAGTGTTAGCGATTGGACTTGCCCCAATATTCCCACGAATATGGGTGACTCCAGTGGTGGAGATTCCTGCTTTTGAGAGGATCACAAAATTACCGGCTAATCCAAGATTTACCGGCTTCTGAGCGAGAATTGCTAAACCCGCTTCTGTCTCTTCGGCGGACTGCGCCATGGACAAAGCAGGAATGGCCACGACGGCGGCAACCGCCAAGGCGGCCACAGCGCGCAAGGATGACTTATGCATTGGGAGCCCCTATTCGAATATTGGATATGAAATAACATGCGGCAACGCGCAGTGGCCTAATCGGTTCCATGCCGATTGATGTTTATAATGGGACTTTGTTGCGAGGCAGATGCTCGATGGCAGCCGGGTGCATCTTGCTGGTTGTTTCTTCGTATACCTCCGCAACGTTGCGCGAACGGTGGCTGAGACGCCGATCGCGATGACACCGGCTACGACGACGCACTTCGATGTGGTGGAATTTCCCAAGGGCCGAAGTCGCGATTGATGGGGCGGACGGCGCCCGCTCCCGGCGTCGAATGCCTTAGGGTGGTTCGTCGGAAGCGGCGAAAAAGCCGGCTGCTTTTTTGCGTCGTAACGAAGGACGTGTTTGACACTTAGCGGCCAAACAAACCGCGCCGGAATTTGTCGGCTATTGGATGGTGATCTCAACCGGTCGATGCAACACTTTATCTTAGTGCAAAAGATGGAGTGTGACGGTGGATCAGAGATTTCGTCGTGGTTTTACTGCTGCTGAGAAGACGGAGTTATGGGATCGCTGGCAACGGGGTGA
>JBBRAL010000120.1:0-8883 GCA_038206805.1 Hyphomicrobiales bacterium
AACTCCTGTCTTGGATGAGGTTGACGACACCTCGATCCTCAAGACAGGACACGCCGCCCGCTACCCACGATCTCCACCCCGATTGCCGGGGTCAAAGATAGGCCGCCCGCCTCAACGGGCTATCGCGCAGCGATTTAGTGCGTTGATGCTTAGAATCAATTCGGACCCATGCTTCGAATGACCGCTATTGGAGGCACAGCAGACATCGGCCGGAACTGGCGTTAAAGGGCTCGATCGCTTATGACCCGTAGTGGACATCTGCGCATCTAACTGCCTCGATAGGCGGTGTAGGAACCGGGCGTGAGCAACAGCGGCACATGGAAGTGTTCTTCTGGGTTCCAGACCGAAAACGAAACGCTGATCTTGCCGAAAAAATTGCGCGCCGGCGTCGCGTAGCCGCGTCCGGCGAAATAGGTCGGCGTGTCATAGCGCCATTCATAAGTTCCAGCCCGCAGCCGCCCACCGGCGAGCAGATCGTTATCGCTGCTGCCGTCCATATTTGTCGAGAACGATTCCAGGCGCGTCATGCCACCGCCGTAATCGCGCCGCCACAACTCGACACCGAGACCGGCCGCGGGCGCAGCGCGGGTGGTGTCGAGAACATGCGTTGAGACGCTGCCGGTCGGTGCGGGCCGCACTCGGTCGAGCAGGCGCATCCAGCTGATGGCGGCAATCTCGACCATGGTTTCAGCATGCTCCGCCTCCGGCGATGCCGCGAGCCGCCGTTCGAATGTCGCTAGCAGAGTAGCAAGCGAGGTATGCCTGATCGCGAGGATGAAGGGAAAGCCGAACCTCGCTTCGTAGGCTGCGTTGAGAGCGTCTAGCCGCGCGCCAGTTGCTGCATCGAGAACGTCCAGCCCGGCAGATGTCTGCTCGGCGGTGGACTCCAATGTCGTTCCCCGGCGCAGGGTCTGAGGCGACAGCCGCGGGTGGCCGCGGAGAAAATCGGCCAGCGCCTCGTCCGGCAAGCCTGCAAGATGCGCGATCATAGTCTTATGCAGCGTGGTCAGGCTGTTAAAGGGGCGGCCGTCGACCACTGCGCCTGCGACCCAGGGTGCATTCTCGAACGCGGGAGCCAACGCCGCCTTGAAATCCTCGGCAGATAGGTTGTTGAGCTCATCCAGGCTGGTCAGATCGGACGTCACGTGCGGTGCCTCCATGCTCGCCGATTTCACTTCATAAAGCGCGAAAATTCGGCGACGCGCTCCATCACCAGCATCAGAACAATCGTCGCAATGATAATGACACCGCAGGCCGAAGCCGCGCGGCTGTCGAGTTCGTTCTCGATGATGTCCCACAGGTAGATCGGAAGAACCTGGGTGCGGGCGTCCTGCAGAAACAATGACACAGGCACGTTGTCGAACGACGCCATGAAGGCGATGAAGGCACCGGAGGCCACACCCCGGCTGATCAACGGCAAAGTTACCCTGCGGAACGTGTAGAAGTCCGATGCGCCTAGGCTGGTCGAACAATCCAGTAACGCTGGATCGAGCTGCGACAGGCTCGCCAGGGTCGTGCGCAGCACAAAGGGCGCACACACGACAATGTGGCCGATCGCCAATGTCCCGATTGACGGTCGGAAACCAAGCATCGAAAACATCATCAACACGGCAAAGCCGAAAGCGAGTGCCGGAAGGATCAGCGGCGACATGAACAGCGTCTCAAGCGCGCGCCCCCATGCGCACTTACTGCGCGCAATGGAAAGAGAGGCCGCTACCCCGAGCACGACTGAGGACAGCACCGTGATGGTCGCAACCTTAATGCTCAGAATCGCGGCATCCTGTAATTCGTTGGCGCTGAGCAGCGCAGTGTACCACCGAAGGGAATAGCTCGCCGGCGGGAAGCGCAGGGCCTCTTCGCCCGTGAACGATAGAATGAGAATGATCGCGGTCGGTGCGATCAAAATGAAAATCGTGATCAGGGAAACCAACCCGAACACAGCTCCGAACGACCGCGCATCCCAATCGATGTGCCGGTCCATGATCTGTTCCTAGCCGTAGATCTGCGCAGCGCGGCTGCGCGAGAGAGCGACCAAAGTGCCGACGATCAGCAGCACCGAGATCATGAACAGCACCGAAACGGCGGAGGCAAACGGCCAATTTTGCAGATCCATCGCCTGCTGGAAGATGAGGGTCGGCATATAGAGCAGGCGCGATCCGCCGATCAATGACTGCGTCACGAACGCTGTGATGCACGCGGTGTAAGTGAGGATCGTTCCGGCGATAATCCCAGGCAGGCTAAGCGGTAGCGTGATCTTGAAGAAGGTCCGCCAGGCTCCTGCGCCGAGGGCGGCGGAGGCGCTAGCGAGATTGGGGTCGATGCGCTGCAGTGTCGTAATGAGCGGCAGCACCATCAGCGGCATCTGCACCTGGGTCAATACAATGACGACTCCCGTCTCGCTGAATAGTAGGTGCAGCGGCACCGACGACAATCCAAGCGCGATGATCGTCTCGTTGACCATGCCGTGACGGCCGAGGATCACGATCCAAGCGAAGGTGCGAACGACCACGCTGGTGACGATCGGCAGCACAACGACGAAAATCAGCAAGGCCTGTAAGCGCGCCGAGACGCGCGTGCAGAGCCAAGCGAGCGGATAACCTGCAATTAGGCACAGGACGGTCGCTTTCACGCCAAGCAGCAAGGTGTCGGCAAGCACCGAGAGGTTCAGCTTGTCGCCGAAGAACGCGGCGTACTGGTTCAATCCCAGGCCACCGGTCATTTGCCGGCTGGCCTGGAAGCTAATCCAGATCAGGAGAATGAGTGGCGCGACGAAGAACAGCGCGAAAAACAGCGTAAGCGGCAAGGCAAGGCGCCACTCGTTTGATCGGCTTGCTTGCGCGCCCGCCACGGTCAGACCCGGATTTCGCGATTGAATTGGTTCGTCCAGGTCGCGCGTCCTTTATTGACCTTGGCCCAGTCGAAAAATACCATCTTCTCCAGATCGGCTGGCGTTTTGGCGATCTTTTCTGCGACAAGCCCGGCGTACGGAACCTTGCTGCTGGTTGGAATGACGTTCCACGGCGACTTTTCCATTTCGGTCTGCACCTCCGGTGCGAGCTGACTGTCGATATAGGCGTAAGCGAGGTCTGGCTTGAGCGCGCCCTTGACTACATGCATCGTGGTCTTCCAAGCCGGTGTTCCTGTAGAAACTCGAACGAACTCGATCGACACGCCCTTTGCCTTGAGCTCTTCGGCAAAGTTGAAGTTTTGAACACCGATGTCCACTTCGCCTTGCTGGAACAAAGCGCCGTGCGCTCCGAAATTGGCCGACACAGCGGCGAGGTTCGGCAGCAGTGTCTTCAGCTTCTTGAAGGCAGGGTCCATACTCGCCTCGGTGCCGCCTTCCAGCCGATTGATGTCGAGGAGGAACGCGAGCCCGAGCGTGCTTGCAAGTGAGGTAATGCCGACGCGGCCCTTGTATTCCGGCTTCCAGAGGTCGGCCCAAGACGTCGGCGGGGTCTTCACGGTTTTCGGATTGTAGGCAATACCGATGGCTTGCATGGTGATGGCGGGGCCATACTCGCCGCGGAACTGCGGATAGAGGCCGGCAAAGTTCGACGATTTCGTTGGGTCGTATTTCGCGATTAGGCCGGCATCGATTGCCTCCAGCGCCGGGCCCTCGTCGAGCATGGCGACGTCGAACGGCGCCTGACCGCCTTTGGCGGCGGTTAGTTTGGCGATCTGCGCGGTGGCGAGCATGGGCGACTGCACCACGGTCGCTCCGGTGCGCTTGCTGAAATAGGGCGCGAGCACCTGTTTCTGTACGTTCGCCCACGTGCCGCCGAAAGTTGCGGCAACCAGTTCGTCGGCGGCAAGCCCTAGCTTTGGCGCTAGTGCCAGTCCGGCAACTGCACTGCCGGCCGTTAGAAGTCTGCGTCGCGTGATAAACAGTGACATGACGATCTCCTGTTGCTGATTAAGGTGACGGGTTTGAGAAGAGGCCGCTTATGCGGCTCGGCTTGATGACGAGGAATACTTCGCCCTCGAATGGCTTGGCCGTGGTGTCCGCGCGGTCCTGCACGACCTTGACCGACGTGCCGTCGGCGAGTGCGACCTCGTAAATCAGGGATGGCCCGATCGGAATAACTGCGGTCACGTGAGCCGGCAACGAACCGGACTCGCGAGAGATGCCCAAGCCCTCGGGGCGGATCGAAAGCAGGACGGCGGCGCCTTCCGGCATTGGCGTGGTCAGCGTCGTTTCAACGACCATGCCGCCATTAAGGCGAACGGCCGTGCCTGCGGCCGATTTCGCGGCGACGGCACCCTTGATCAAGTTCGCGGTGCCGACGAAGGTGTTCACAAACAGTGAGGCCGGCCGGTCATAGATGTCGGCGGGGGTCGCAAATTGTTCGAGATTGCCGCGCGACAAAACAGCGATCCGGTCTGATATGCTCAGCGCCTCTTCCTGGTCGTGCGTCACCAGAACTGTGGTAATGCCGGAGCGCCGTTGAAGGCGCTTGATCTCGATCTGCATGTCTAGGCGCAAGTGCTTGTCGAGCGCGCTGAACGGTTCGTCGAGCAGCAGGATGCGTGGACGGATGGCGAGGCAACGTGCCAGCGCGACGCGCTGCTGCTGCCCGCCTGACAGTTCGCGCGGCAGGCGGTTGCGTAGGCCGCCCATCTGCACCAAGTCGAGCATCTCTTGCACGACGCCCGCGATCTCTGCCTTCGGCCGGCTGGCGGCGGCCAGCCCGTATGCGACGTTCTCCTCGACTGTCATGTGCGGGAACAGCGCGTAGTTCTGGAACACAATGCCGATCCGCCGCCGATTGGCAGGCAGAGGCGTGATCGAAGCTCCGTCCACCAACACGTCCCCAGAGGTCTGGCGCAGGAAGCCGGCAATGATCTTCAAAAGTGTAGTTTTTCCGCAGCCGCTCGGCCCGAGTAGCGAGATCAGTTCGCCCGGTTGGATACCGAGATCGACGTCATTGGCGGCGACGACGTCGCCGAAGCGATGTGTGACTTTCTTTAGGACCAATGAATGGCCGGCGAATTGTGTCACGATGCTTCAGGCCTCACGCGATGACCATAGCAGTTGCGCCGATGGTTACAGGCGCTCACGACAAACGGCCGCGGCAATATCGACGGTCGTCCCCGGTGGGGTCGCCCGCAATAACTGAGTATCCCGACCTCGACATGATCGTCTCTTATGGCATTGCCGTCCAGCGCATATTCGGCAATCATACGTTCGCAAAATTAGTATGGATTGGCCCCTTGCCGTCATCGCTCGTGCCCGCCTCACTGCGCTACGCGGATCAAGTTGCCCGGTCCGGTTCGATCCAACGGGCAGCAAAGGAGCTGAACATCGCGGCGTCCGCGATCCATCGGCAAATCCTGCATTTGGAAGAAATTCTCGGTGTTCCGCTGTTCGAGCGGGTTGCCAAAGGAATGCGTTTGACGCCCGCAGGCGACGCGATCGTCACCCTGGCGCGCCGCTGGCGTTCGGACGAGCGCCGAGCGGCAGCGGACCTTCAGCAGCTGCAAGGCGTGAACCGGGGCCACGTTCGGCTCGCCGCCATGGACAGTCACGTCAACAGTTTACTGCCGTTGCTTGTCGAACAATTGGCGCTCCAGCATCCGCGGATCGGCCTCGAGATCGAAATCGTGAGCACGGATGCGGCCGCTGCCTCGCTGATGAACGGCAGCGCCGATATAGCGGTGGCTTTCAACCTCACCCCGCGGCGCGACCTGCACGTGCTCTGGTCCGCAGATCTTCCGCTTGGCTGCGTCGCTGCGCCGAGCCATCCGCTGGCGGGACGCGCGTCGATCAGCATGCAGGAGGTGCTCGCCCATCCAATCGCGCTCCAAAGCAAAACGCTGATGATCCGTCAATATATCGAGACACGCCACGGCTGGCTGTTCACCGAGGGTCAGAAAACCGTCGAGACGAACTCTCTGCAGCTGCTCAAAATTCTCGCGAAAAGCGGCCACTATGTTGCTTTCACGTCTGAACTCGATGCCGCGCCCGAACTCCTCGCCGGCTCGCTCGTGTTCCTGCCCGTGCGCGACAAGGGCGCCGAACCGCAGACTGTCAGCATCGCCATCGACGGCCGCAAGCCACTGACGCGGATCGGCCGGATCGTTGCCGATATGCTGGCGAAGGATGTGCAGAAGTATCTCGTAGATGTACGGCAGTTTCGAAATTGAGCGCGGCATTTCCGTCGAGACAAATCAAGTCAAAAATGAGGATGTCGAAGCAACGGCTTTTTGGCACAGTGCAGACCTTCCCCTCGCCGAGAGGAATGATGCTTATTTTCCGCTAATGGCACTTCGCGGCCTACCGGACCGATGCCTTGAATGCTCGCAGTTGGACTATGAGCGGACAGACAACGGTTTCGGCTTTGATCAAATAGGCAGTCTTTGACCCACGAGCGACATGCGTGCCCTCTTGGGCCTTTTCTTTTCGTTGAATCGTACTAACTTCCGGGTTCATTCTTGGAGGTCGTTATGGCAAAGCGGAAATCGGTGTTCCTGCAAATGAGCGATTCAATAAAGGTGGGCGGTACAGTAGTCGCTGATGTTGCGCAGGCGGCCATCATAGCCTCTTCGGACCTTCCAGAGGGTGGCGGTTATCGGCCAGTGAAAAATCAGCGGTGGGCGCAGGAGATTGAAGCGAGCGACTCAAAGAAATCGACCTCTAAGAAGTCAAAATCGAAAAAAGTTAAGAGGGCGGCCAAGAAGGCCAGCAAGAAATCAAAAAAGAAAAAGCTCTAACGTCAATGGCGAACCCTGGACGATGAAAGGCCAATAAATAAGCCGGGATGGCCCTGTCCAAAGGTCAAATAAAGACCCGCAAACCTTCAGTAGCAGACTCTATCAACACCATCGACCCACAGCGGACATGCTCACATTGCCACGATGTGTTTCAACAAAAAGAAGCTACCGAATGCGGCGGCTTCAAAGCTTCACTGCTTCATTGCTTTATCACGTGCCAATTCACTTGGAGCCGCTATCACCCTAACCACCCTCCGCGTCGCCGGCTCTACCAAAACAACGCGAGGACCGACCGTCACATAGCGATACTGCCGTGCCGGCGCGTATTCGACGCTGGCAGGAACTTCATAAAGTTGGACTTGCCCCGGAAGCACAGCGCCCACCGTGACGTCAAACTCCGGTGACGTCTCGGTGACCACGCGCTGTCCGTATATATTGGTGTAGACCGTGCGCTCCTGCTGGGGCGACATCTCTAGTATAACTTGAGCCAGAACCACTCCTGTCGAGAAAAGCAACGCAGAACTCATCACACTGCCAAGCAAAATTTTCTTCATAGAAATCCTCCGAGCTTACACCCCACTGTGCTCTCCAATCCGCAGGACAACCAAAGGTTCCTGCAACTCCCGCATCTTTAAGAGAATAAATGGTATATGACCGCTTTTGATGCCGTGGACGGCACATGACTGCGTTCGTGGTACCGCACCATTTAGGACGCGATTGGACAACAACGGAAAAAGGGCGATTTTGGCCTGCAACGGCTATGACGTGAATGACCTACAGCGGTCATTTCGCATTGGATTGGTAGCGCTAGGAACTCATGCGCTGCTCTGCGGACAGCACAATGGCGATCCAGGCGATCGCGACAAGATAACCGCCCAAAACGTCGCTCGGATAATGCACGCCAAGGTAGATGCGCGTTCCCCCGATCGCCAACACGAGAAAAACCGTCGCGAGCCAAATTCCTGTTTTGATCGCACCTGACTGCATGGAGCGTGCTGCTGCGATCGCGAGTCCGCCGTAGAAGCAGAGCGAGAACAACGCATGCCCGCTGGGGAAGCTAAATGTCAGCGGCTCAGATCCAAAGAATGGCGGCGGCCGCACGCGCTGAAATGAAAATTTCAATCCATTCTCCAGAACCAGCGCGCCCACCATCGTCACCGTCAAGAGCACGGCCCCGTCGCGACGCCCAGCGTACACCAGAACCGCAACGGCGACGACGCCGAACAGAGCGAGGACGCCGAGGGATCCGAGCCAGGTCAACTTCTCCGCAAGGAGAGTCAAAAGTGGCGACGCGAGACTGTGCAGTTCCATGCGGATGGCTTCGTCGAAGCCAGCCAGGCGGTTTGTCTCCACAGCTACGGCAAGCCCGCAAAACAGCGCGGCGGCGATTGCGGCAAGCACCAGAAAGTACGCAGGTCCTCTCATGGCGACGCCATACGCGACCATCCAACCTCCGTCCGCTTGAACCGTTCGGTGCTCGCGGCCACGAACCGACCCTCATCTGGCTGCCAAACCATGCAATCGATCGCAACTTCGGGCCGGGCGACGCGTACGACATTGAACGCATTCACCTCGCCTCGCCGCCGCGTCGAGGTCGCTGTCCCCGCCCGGATCAGCAGTGCCGCCCGACCGGGCAGCGGGTAACGCTTCGTCGTCGCGCCGATGCCGCTCATATGCAGGTGTCCGGATAGGATCATGTCGACGTCAGCCAGCAAGAACCCGGCCATCGCCATATCGGCTCGGCCAACCACTTTGTGCGCGGCTATAGCCCCCGGAACTGGGTCTGGCGTGTCGAACGTGTGGTGCGTTACGACAATCCGTGTCACATCATTCCTGCAATGCGCGAAACGCCGCATGGCGGCCTCCATCTGGCGCCGATTGATGCGGCCTTCCTTGAACGTCAGTGCGCGCGTCGTGTTGACGCCGAGCGCCGCGATCTCCGCGTCCTCATAAAAGGGCGCGAGATCGCGCGTGATAAACCGCCGATACCGGTCAAGCGGCGAGAGCCAGCGCAGCAAGACGTTGTAAAGTGGCACATCGTGGTTGCCGGGTACGGCCAGCAGCGGGGCCGGCAACGTCTCGAGGAAATGTGCCGCCGCCTTGAATTCCACGACACGGGCGCGTTGCGTGATATCGCCCGAAACCACCACGAGGTCAGGCGCCGCCACT
>JBBRAL010000121.1:0-8846 GCA_038206805.1 Hyphomicrobiales bacterium
TAACGCTTTGGCGGGCGACCTCTCCCCGCATGCGGGGAGAGGTGAAAGAGCTACTCCTTCGCCGGCACCGTGCGCAGATAAGCGACCACGGCGTCGAGGTCCCCAGGCGTCAGCGTGGAATAATAATGGAAGCCCATCGGCGGCTTGAGATGGCTGCCGTCCTTCCTGACGCCGGTCGTGATGGCGCGCTTGATTTCGGCGTCGGTCCAAGTGCCGATGCCCTTGGCCTTGCTCGAGGTGATGTTGCGCGAGGTCGAAACGCCCCAGGGGCCCGGGAAGTCGAAGCCGCCGGCGCCCAGACGCGTGTCCCACTGACGCATGCCCTTCACCATCGGCGTGTGGCATTCCATGCAATGCGCGATGGTGGCGAGATAGAAGCCCTTCTTCACCTTATCGCCCATCATGGCCTCGGTGTAAGGCTTCTCGCCGCCGGGCAGGACATGCTCGACTTGCGGCATCTTGTAGATCGGATCGGCGACCTTGTTGCTGATCGGCTTGATGGTGCGCAAATAGGCGACGACCGCGTCCACGTCGCGATCGGTCATGATGTGGTAAAAACCGGTCGGCATAATCATAGCCACGTGCACACCGTTCGGGCGGATCCCGGTGCGCAGAACCTTCTTGATGTCGGCGTCGCTCCACTTGCCGATACCGGTTTCCTTGTCCTGCGTGATGTTGGGCGCCGTCACCTTGAACGGCGGCTCGTCCCAGGACAGCCCGCCGGAGAACAGCTTGCCGGGGATGTCACCGGTTGGCCCTTTCGGCGAATGGCAGTTGCCACACGTAAGGATGCCGTTGACCAGATAATCGCCGCGCTTGACCAGGTCGGATTGCGCGTTGGCGCTGCCGAATGACAGAAGCGAAAGCGAAAGACACACGATAACCAGACGAACCATGGGAGCCTCCCGATTGCCTACCAATTATAGCAGAGCCGCCCGCGGCATAAAAAGGCGGTCCACAGGCTACGCTAACGCGCGGAGTTATTGCCTATGAAATCGAGCATCGCAGCATTGAAGGCTTCGGGCTGCTCCCAATGCGGGCTGTGGCCGGCTTCACGCATGATGAGCACTTTGCTGTTCGGTATCTTGTCACCGACCCGCCGCAGCATGACGGGTGGAATCCAGAGATCGGCATCGCCGGTGACGAGCAGCGTTCGTATTTTCAGGGCAGCGAGCGTTTCCCAAGTAAATTTGTTGTGCAGTCGCACAGGCGTTCGCTTTCCGGACCGGTCCTGCCGCATTTTCCATTCGGCGGCGCCTGACGGATTGGCGGCGCGATAGGATGGGCCCAACTCTTTTACCGCCATCGGCAATTCCGCGAACGGTTTGGGCCGCAGCGAATCCAAAGTCGCCTTGAACGCCGGTTCCGAGATTCCCATCATGCTGCCCGACAGCACCAGACTGTGCACACGTTCGGGATTAGACATCGCAATGTCCAAAGCAATGTAGCCGCCAAGCGCGCTGCCGACAGCGTGGAATTTTTCGACCTTGAGATACTTCATCAAATTCAGCAGATCGTCGGCGGCAAAATATGTGTCCGCATCGGTGCCAACGTCCGATTTGTATTGACCCCGGCGCGAATACGAGATCACCCGATAGCCGGCCTTGGCGAACACAGGTTGCTGATACGGATAAAACTCGGCGCTGCCGGAGCCCGGGTGCAACATAACGATGACTTCGCCGGAGCCGCCCGTGTCCCAGTACCAAAGCTTGGTGTTGCCAAGGTCGGCGATTCCCTCGGTCATCGCGACCTGGAGCGGAATCGGCATTGTCAGCCCCCGAACGGAGTCCGCCGCGCGAACGGACTGCGATGTGCTGGCCAACGCTCCCATAGCGAGCGTCGCAATTAAAATGATGATGCGAAACATTTGTTCCCCCCAATAACACCGGAAATCATACATGTTTCAACTATGCCGCACACCAACAAAAAAGGGCGGCCCGAGGCCGCCCTTGTGAATTGTCGTCAGGCCGTCAAAATCAGGCCGGAACGGCAGCCTCTTCATCGACCTTCTTGGCCTGCACCGGCCCTGAATCCTTGCCCTTGGCCTCGACGTCGCGATCGACGAACTCGATCACCGCCACCGCGGCGTTGTCGCCATGGCGAAAGCCTGCCTTGAGCACGCGGGTATAGCCGCCGGCGCGCTCCTTGTAGCGCGGGCCGATCACCTCGAACAATTTCTTCACCATCGGGATGTCGCGCATTTCCGAGATTGCCTGGCGGCGGGCATGCAGGCCGCCTTTCTTTGCGAGCGTGACCAGCTTTTCCACGATCGGGCGCAATTCCTTGGCCTTCGGCAGCGTGGTGACGATCTGCTCGTGCTTGATCAGCGACGCGCACATATTGGCGAACATGGCGGTGCGGTGCGCCGAGTGCCTGCCCAGCTTGCGGTGAACTTTTCCGTGACGCATCGCCTCAGTCCTTCTCTCTTCCCCGTCATTCCGGACGCCGCGCAGCGGCCATACGGAATCCAGAAACAAATTCGGTGCATCCCTCTGGATTCCGGGTTCGCGCGCATCGCGCGCGCCCCGGAATGACAGAGACTAGTAATGATCCTCGAAGCGCCTGGCCAGTTCCTCGATGTTTTCCGGCGGCCAGCCCGGCACTTCCATGCCGAGATGCAGGCCCATCTGCGCCAGCACTTCCTTGATCTCGTTGAGCGACTTGCGCCCGAAATTCGGCGTGCGCAGCATTTCGGCTTCGGTCTTCTGCACGAGATCGCCGATATAGACGATGTTGTCGTTCTTCAGGCAGTTGGCCGAACGCACCGACAGTTCGAGCTCGTCGACCTTCTTGAGGAAGGCCGGGTTGAAGGCGAGGTCCGGGATGGTTTCCTGGGCCTGTTCCTTGCGCGGCTCCTCGAAATTCACGAACACGTTGAGCTGGTCTTGCAGAATGCGCGCGGCGTAAGCGAGCGAGTCGTCCGGCGACACCGCGCCGTTGGTCTCGATCGTCATGGTCAGCTTGTCGTAGTCGAGGATCTGGCCCTCGCGGGTATTCTCGACTTTGTAGGAGACCTTGCGCACCGGCGAATACAGACTGTCGACCGGGATCAGTCCGATCGGGGCGTCCTCGGGGCGGTTGCGCTCGGCCGGCACGTAGCCTTTGCCGGTATTGACGGTGAACTCCATGCGAATTTCGGCGCCCTCGTCGAGGGTGCAGAGCACCAGGTCCGGGTTGAGCACCACCACATCGCCGACGGTCTGAATGTCGCCGGCGGTGACCGTGCCCGGCCCCTGTTTCTTGACCACCATGCGCTTGGGGCCTTCGCCCTGCATCTTGATGGCGATGTCCTTGATGTTGAGCACCATGTCGGTGACGTCCTCGCGCACGCCGGCGATCGAGGAGAATTCGTGCAGCACGCCGTCGATGTGCACCGACTGCACCGCCGCGCCTTGCAGCGAGGACAGCAGAATACGGCGCAGCGCATTGCCCAGCGTCACGCCGAATCCGCGCTCGAGCGGCTCGGCCACCACCGTGGCCAGGCGCGCGGGATCGGAACCGGCGGTCACGTGCAGCTTGTTCGGCCTGATCAATTCCTGCCAATTCTTTTGGATCACGTCTTCACCTATTGACCGGCGCGGGCTTGTACCCCGCGCGACCCCACCCGCCGTTGTGGGGGAAAGTTCAGCGGTAGCGGATGCGGATTGCGATCCGCTCGATGGAATGTTCATACGCGACGACGCTTACGCGGCCGGCAACCGTTATGCGGGATCGTCGTCACATCGCGGATCGACGTGATGGTAAAGCCCGTGGCCTGCAAGGCACGCAGCGCCGACTCGCGGCCGGAGCCGGGACCCGACACTTCGACCTCGAGTGTCTTCATGCCGTGCTCTTGCGCCTTCTTGGCGGCGTCTTCGGCGGCGACCTGCGCGGCGTAAGGCGTCGATTTGCGCGAGCCCTTGAAACCCATGGTGCCCGACGACGACCAGGCGATGGTGTTGCCCTGCGCGTCGGTGATGGTGATCATGGTATTGTTGAACGACGCATTCACATGCGCCACGCCGGACGCGATGTTCTTGCGTTCGCGCCGACGGACGCGGGTGGCTTCCTTACCCATTCTCTCGATCCCTTTCGAAGCCCGCGAGCCTTGCCAGGCGCGGGCAATTCCCGAGCGTTAAACCGTTGTCTTCTTCTTGCCGGCGATCGTCTTGGCCGGCCCCTTGCGGGTACGCGCATTGGTGTGGGTGCGCTGACCGCGCACCGGCAGGCCTTTGCGATGACGCAGGCCGCGGTAGCAGCCGAGATCCATCAGCCGCTTGATGTTCAACGACAATTCGCGCCGCAGATCGCCCTCGACCATGTAATCGCGATCGATCATTTCGCGAATCTGCAGCACCTCGGCGTCGGTCAGTTGCGACACCCGCCGCTCGGCCGGCAAGTTAACCTTCTCCATGATTTCCTTGGCCTTTTGTTGGCCGATGCCATGGATATACTGCAGCGCGATCACGACGCGCTTGTTGGTGGGCAGATTGACGCCCGCGATACGAGCCACGAATGGTCTCTCCTGTTATGAACCGGGTCTTGATTTGACCGGCCGCGCTTGACACGCCGAATTATTGTGTCTCTTGAAGGGGTTGGCGCAAAGCGTAACACGACACCTGTCCCCGCCTGTCGGGGGCCCGGCATCGCGCCAAACTTCTGAATACGCAGTGTATTAAGGGATTCATCTCGCCTTCGTCAACCTCCGCCTGGTAGGGGATTGGCCCTTTCCAGGATTGTTTTTGGCGCGGCCGCCCGGTTTGGCCTTTCGGCCGGTTTTTCCGCCCTTTGGACCGGCCGATGGCGCCCGGCGGGCGGCGGCCTTGGCAACCGGCTTTTTGGCCGGCCGCTTGGCGCTACGCCGCTTGGCGGCCCGTTTGGCGGTTTTTGGCTTGGCTTTGGCGGCCCCAATGGGGCTCAAATGAAGGTCGATGGCAACCGACACCGCGCCGATCGGCGCCATGCCGTCCACCGTCTTGAGCATGGCCTTGCGCCGGTAATGGTCGGTAAGCGGCGCGGTCTGCGCACGGTAAGCCGCCAGCCTGCCCTTGAGCACCTCGGGATTGTCGTCGGCGCGCAGCTTCTCGCCGCGGGCGGTCATTTCCGCGACCCGATTCTCGATGCGCTTAAGCAGGATGCCCTCGTCGACCTTGAGCTCGATGATGCCGTCAAGCCTTAACCCGCGTTCGGCCAGCAACCGTTCGAGCGCCTCGGCCTGCGGCACCGTGCGCGGGAAGCCATCGAGCACAAAGCCGCGCTTGGCGTCGGACTGGTCGATGCGCTCGGCGACAATTGCCACAACAACCTCGTCGGGCACCAGTTGACCGGCCTCCATGATGCTTTTCGCGCGCAGGCCGACCGGGGTGCCGGCGGCGACCGCGGCGCGCAGCATGTCGCCGGTCGAGAGCTGAACGATTCCGTGTTTGGCGACCAGGCGCTGCGCTTGCGTGCCCTTCCCCGCCCCCGGCGGTCCGAGCAGGATCAATCTCATCGATTGCGCCCCCGCAATTTCGAACGCTTGATGAGGCCTTCATATTGATGCGCCAGCAGATAGCCCTGGATTTGCGCCACCGTATCCATGGTCACGCTGACCACGATCAGCAGCGAGGTGCCGCCGAAATAGAACGGCACCGCGGCGTAGGAGATCAGGATTTCAGGGATCAAGCAGACAATGGCGAGATAGATCGCGCCCAAGACGGTGATGCGCGAGAGCACATAGTCGATGTATTCGGCCGTGCGCTCGCCCGGCCTTATGCCCGGAACGAAACCGCCGTGCTTCTTCAGGTTATCCGCGGTCTCGGTCGGGTTGAACACGACCGCGGTGTAGAAGAAGGCGAAGAATACGATCAGCGCTATGTACAGAAACAAGAACAGCGGCCGGCCATGACCGAGCAGCGTCGTGACGGTGGTGAGCCAGCCCGGACCCGAGCCGGCGTTGAAATTGGCGACGGTGGTCGGCAGCAGCAGCAGCGATGACGCAAAGATCGGCGGGATCACGCCGGATGTGTTGAGCTTGAGCGGAAGATGCGAGGACTGGCCCTCGAACATGCGGTTGCCCACCTGCCGCTTGGGATATTGGATCAGCAGCCGGCGCTGCGCGCGCTCGACGAACACGATGAAGGCGATCACCGCTACCGCCATCACGATCACCGCCAGAATGAGCCCGGTGGACAGCGCGCCCTGACGGCCGAGTTCGAGCGTGCCGGCGATAGCCGACGGCAATTGCGCCACGATGCCGGACAGGATGATGAGCGAGATGCCGTTGCCGATACCGCGCGAGGTGATCTGCTCGCCCAGCCACATCAGGAACATGGTGCCGCCGGTGAGCGTGATGGTGGTGGACAACAGGAAGAAGATGCCGGGTTCGCTGACCACGCTGCCAGTGCCTTCCAGCCCGACGGCGATGCCATAGGATTGGAACGCCGCCAGCACCACGGTGAGGTACCGGGTGTACTGGTTCATGATCTTGCGGCCCGACTCGCCTTCCTTCTTGAGCGCTTCGAGCGTCGGCGAGACCGTCGTCATCAACTGGATGATGATCGAGGCCGAGATGTAGGGCATGATATTGAGCGCAAAGATCGCCATCCGGTGGATGCCGCCGCCGGAGAACATATTGAACATGCCGAGAATGCCGCCGGCCTGGGTATTGAAAATCTGCTCCCAGGCGGCCGGATCGATGCCGGGCAGCGGGATATAGGTGCCCAGGCGATAGACCAGCAGCGCGCCGACCGTAAACCAGATGCGCTTCTTGAGCTCTTCGGCCTTGGCGAGGGCTCCGAAGTTGAGATTGGCTGCCAGTTGTTCCGCTGCCGAAACCATCGCTCGCTCCTTGCGCCCAACCCCACCCTCGGTCATGCCCCGCCAAAGCGGGGCAGCCAGTAAACGCGATCCTTTAAATAAGCGCGATCTTCAAAATTTGTAGTCGGGGGCTACTGAATTGCCCGCTTGCGCGGGCGATGACGCCCCGGCGGCTTATTCGGCCTTCTGCTCGCCTTCGGCCGCTTCCGGCTTTGGCTCAGCCTTGGGCTTGCCGCCCTTTGGCTTATTTCCGCCCTTATCCCCGCCTTTGGCGGCTTCCAGCGCCATGCGCTTGTTCTTGCCTCTCGGCTCGGCGTCGACTTCCTTCGCGGCGGCAAGGATCTTCACCGTACCGCCCGCCTTCTCGACCGCCTCGATGGCCGACTTCGAGGCCCGGTAGACCGCAAAATCGGCCTTGCCCTTGAGTTCGCCGCCGCCGAGCAGCTTGACGCCACCCTTCTTGCGCCGCATCAGGCCGGCCTTGACCATGGTCTCGACGTCGATCGCAGCCTTGTTGTCGATCAGGCCGGCATCGATCGCCGCCTGCACCTTGCCGATATTGATCTGGTTGAGCTTGACCGCGAACGGGGTGTTGCGGAAGCCGCGCTTGGGCAGACGCCGGTGCAGCGGCATCTGGCCGCCTTCGAAACCCTTGATGCGCACGCCCGAGCGCGCGGTCTGACCCTTGCCGCCGCGGCCGCCGGTCTTGCCCATGCCGGAGCCGATACCGCGGCCGATGCGCAGCCGATTCTTGCGGGCGCCCGCATTGTCGGCGATCTGGTTCAGTTTCATTGCCGTCGTCCTCTAAACTGCTTATTTCGCGTCGCCGACCACGCGCACCAGATGGCGCAGCTTGTCGATCATGCCGCGGGTTGCCAGCGTATCCGGCACGTCCTTGATGCGGCCGATCTTGTTCAAGCCCAGCCCGACCAGCGTCTCGCGCTGATCGTGATGGCGCCGTGATGCACTGGCGTATTGCTCAATCTTGATCGTCTTTTTTGCGGTAGCCATGATCTTGACCCTTAATCGGCCGCGACTTCGTCGGCGCCTTCGCGGCGGCGCGACTGCAGTGTGGAGACCTTGAGGTTGCGGCGGGCCGCGACCGAGCGCGGCGAATCCTGGTGCTTGAGCGCGTCGAAAGTGGCGCGCACCACATTGTAGGGATTGGACGAGCCGAGCGATTTCGCCACCACGTCCTGGATACCGAGGGTTTCGAACACCGCGCGCATTGGGCCACCGGCGATGATGCCGGTGCCGGGAGGCGCCGCGCGCAGGAAAACCTTGCCGGCGCCGTGACGGCCGAGCACGTCGTGATGCAAAGTGCGGCCCTCGCGCAGCGGAACGCGCGTCAGGCTGCGCTTGGCGGCGTCGGTGGCCTTGCGGATCGCCTCCGGCACTTCGCGCGCCTTGCCGTGGCCGAACCCGGCGCGGCCCTTCTGGTCGCCGACGATCACCAGCGCGGCGAAGGCGAAACGCCGCCCGCCCTTCACCACCTTGGCCACACGATTGATGTGGACCAGCTTGTCGGTGAACTCGCTGTCGCGCTCTTCGCGGCCGCCGCGTTCGCGGTCGCGCCGGGGTTCTCGTCGAGGTTCATTTGCCATAAGTATTCAATCCGTTCGAGCCAGTCCGTTTCGTACTCTGCTTGCGCACATGCGCCTAGAAATTAAGCCCGCCTTCGCGCGCGGCATTGGCCAGCGCCTTGATGCGTCCGTGATAGAGATAGCCGCCGCGGTCGAACACCACGTCCTTGATGCCCTTTTCCTTGGCGCGTTCGGCGATCAGCTTGCCGACCGCCTTGGCGGCATTGATATTGGCGCCGGTTTTGGCGCCTTCACGCAGCGTCTTCTCAAGCGATGAGGCAGCCGCCAGCGTCACGCCCTTGTCGTCATCGATAAGTTGGGCGTGGATATGCTTGGACGAGCGGAACACCGACAGCCGCATCCGTCCACGCGCCGCAAGCTTGACCTTGCGTCGCACTGTCGCCGTCCGCCGTGCGGTCCGGTCACTTAATCTCGACATGGCTCTCAGGCCCTCTACTTCTTCTTGCCTTCCTTGCGGAAGATGTA
>JBBRAL010000122.1:0-8650 GCA_038206805.1 Hyphomicrobiales bacterium
CTGACGGCGCTGATCCGCAACGAAGGCGGCGCGGTCATCGACCTGGGCATTGCGCGCGACCGTATCGAGGATATCGCCGCGGCGGTGCGTCGCGCCCGCGCCAGCGGCGCCGATATCCTGGTGACCACCGGCGGCGCTTCAGTCGGGGAGCACGACCTGGTGCAGCGGGCGCTGGCCGCCGAAGGCCTCGATCTATCGTTCTGGCGGGTGGCGCTGCGCCCCGGGCGTCCGATGATGCACGGCAAGGTCGCCGCCATGCAGGTGCTCGGCCTGCCGGGCAATCCGGTGTCGTCTTATGTCTGCGCGTTCCTGTTCCTGGTGCCATTGATCCGGCGGCTGGCCGGGCGCGACGATGTCGAGCGGACGCCACTGCCGGCGCTTCTCGGCTGCGACATGCCGGCCAACGACGAGCGGGCCGACTACCTGCGCGCCACGCTCCGGCACGGCCCCAACGGCCCGGTCACGACCCCGCTGCCGGCCCAGGACAGTTCCCTGATGGCGCCGCTAGCCGCCGCCGACTGCCTGCTGATTCGGGAACCCAATGCGGCTTTTGCGCCGGCCGGTTCACCCTGCGTCATCCTTAAGCTAGCCCTGTAACGGCCTTTCGACTTGTTCACCCCAAATTAAATGGTTGCAGAACACATATCGAACAGATAGTGTTCGTTCATGATTTGTTTCTGGCTGTTGCCGTTCTGAGCTCGGCCAATACGGGCCGGTCCAAGCCGGGATTTGCCAGACGACGAGACCGGGAGAGACCGATGCTGACCCGCAAGCAGTTCGAACTTCTGCGCTTCATCCATGAGCGCCTGACCGAGTCAGGAGTTCCGCCGTCCTTCGACGAGATGAAGGACGCCCTCGATCTGAGGTCCAAATCCGGCATCCACCGGCTGATTACCGCGCTGGAAGAGCGCGGCTTCATCCGTCGCCTACCCAACCGGGCGCGCGCCATCGAGGTCATCAAGCTGCCCGACTCGGTAGCCCACGGCATCAGCGGCGGCCGCTCGCGCGGCTTCACCCCCAGCGTGATCGAGGGCGACCTCGGACGGGTGCGGGCAGCCTCCGGCAATCCCGACGAGGACAATAGCGGCCGTCCGATCGCCGTGCCGGTCATGGGCCGCATCGCCGCCGGCACGCCAATCGAGGCGATCCAGACCCGCAGCCATGTCATCAACATGCCATCCGACCTGCTGTCGGCCGGCGAGCACTTCGCGCTCGAAGTTCGCGGCGACAGCATGATCGAGGCCGGCATTCTCGACGGCGATCTGGCGCTGATCCGCAAATCGGAAGCGGCCGAGACCGGGGACATCGTGGTGGCGCTGATCGACGACGAGGAAGCCACCCTCAAGCGCTTCCGCCGCCGCGGGGCTTCCATCGCGCTCGAGCCGGCCAATACGGCCTACGAGGTGCGCATCCTGCCGCCCAACCGCGTGCGCATCCAGGGCAAGCTGGTGGGGCTGTTTAGGAGGTATTGAGTTCGCTGCCCGTTCGTCCCCGCGACCCGCCTACGCTCGCTTTGCGAGCTTCGGCGCGTTTGAAGTCCGCCGAAGCGCGGAGCGCGAAGGCGGAAAGCGGGGACCCAGAGCCAAGCAGACTGGATTGCCGCTTTCGCGGGAATGAGCGCAGAACTGGCTAGTCCCCTATTTCCAAATCCTCCGCCTTCGGCGTTGCATCGCGCGCAGCCGGCCGCGGCTTCGTTGCAGCGGCAGCAGACTCACGCGGCGCCCGCGCCCAAGGTCGTTCGTAACCCTGAGGCCGCGCGGTGCTTTGCTCGAAGCGATCGCCGCTCCAGCGCAACGCCATGGCGCCATTGTCGCGCCATATGTTGCGGTCGATCAGCAATGCATTGCAGTCACCCGGCGCCTGGCGCGAGCTCGCCACCACCGCGGCGCGCGCGCAATCCTCGGCAAAGGCTTCCGCCGACAGCGCCATCGCGACCAGCCGCCCGTCAGCCAGACGGCCGATGCAGCCGGCGATGTCGCAACGCACGCCCTCTTGCAAGCTGGTATCCTTGACGGTACGGCCGTCGCCATCGGCGGCCAGCCATTCCTTGACCGCGAAGGTGTCGCGTCCGCTGTGCAGCACCGATAATCGCCCACCCGGGCCGCGCAATGCCGCCACCTGGCCATCGCCCGCCACCAAAACATCGGGGCGCGGCGTCATCGCCGCCCACAGGCTGGCGGCGACCGCCAATACCGCCCCGCTCCAGCGCAGCGGCGTACGCAACAGGCATAACAACAGCAAGCCGGCGGTGCAGAGCAACAGCGGCCCGGTGCCGAAGGCCTGGATGCGGCCAACCGCGCCAGGCAGACTCGTTACCCACAGCACGACGGCGATCATCCAATCGATGCCCTCGCCCATCAGCCGCCATAATATGCCGTCGAAACCGAACGGCATCGCCAGAATGCCGAGAATGCCCATGGGCATCACCCAGACGGAGACCACCGGCATGGCCAAGAGATTTGCCAGCACGCCATAGGGCGCCAGGCGATGGAAGTGGTAGGCGGCATAGGGCGTGGTGGCGAGACCGGCGACCAATGACGCGAGCGTAATCGCCAGGATCTCGCGCCCGCCCCACAAAGCGAAGCGGGCGCCGAGCGAGGTATCGGCGTCGGCCTTCCAGGGAAAGCTGTAATTGTACCCGGCGATCAAGGCTACGGTCGCCGCAAACGACATCTGGAAGCTCGGATGCAACACCGATTGCGGGGCAAACAACAGCACGACGAAGGCGGCTATGCTCAAGGTGCGAAACGTCAGCGCGCGCCGGTCGGCCATGACGCCGGTCAACACAATGGCGATCATGACGAAGGAGCGCTGCGTGGCGACACCGGCGCCCGACAGCACCAAATAGAACGCGGCTGCCGCGAGCGCACCGGCGGCCGCCCATTTCTTGATCGGACGCCGACTGGCGAGCGAGGGGATCATCGCCAGACCGGCGCGAATGAAAAAGAACACGATGCCGGCCACCACCGCCATGTGATAGCCGGAGATTGCCAGCACATGGGCAAGGCTCGACACATAAAACGCATCGCTCACCGGCGCCGAGATCGGATCGCGCTTGCCGGTGAGCAGGGCCGACGCGATCGACCCTTGGTCGCCGGGGATCACGGCGCGGATGCGCTTGTCGATCGAGTCGCGCATGGCATCGATGGCCGCGGCGTAATGCAGCCAGACACCGCGCTCGACCGGCGGCGGCACGGCCTTGATCTTGCCGAGCGCATAGCCGGATGCGCCAATGCGCTGGAAATACATGTCGCGCGCGAAGTCGTAGCCGCCGGGCCGCAATGGCGCCAGTGGCGGCGACAGATGCGCTTTGAGTTCGACAAAGCTGCCGACCGCGGGCGCCGTGCCCTTGCGCACCGCGAGGCGAACGCGATCAGGCGCTTCCGCCAGACGGCGTCCTTCCAAGCGATGCACGCGAATGACGACGCGGTCGCTGCGTTCGCGCTCGTCGCGGATCTCGACAAAGCCGGCAAGCGTCACGCTCGACGCTGACATCTGCAAGACCGGGTGCGCGATATAGGCCGTCTTGAGTGTGGCGGTGGCAAAGCCGGCGGCGATGGCGGCAAAGCCGAGCGCGAGTGGCAAACCGACGGCGCGGTGGCGCGCCATGAAGGCAATGACGATGCCGGCGATGGCCAAAGCGGATGCCGCCCACCAAGCCGGTTCGCGGTCGGCGGTGAAATAGCCGACGATGCCGAAACCGAAAGCAACGGGGAGCCAAGGCACCAGCCGCCCGGGCGCGACCTCGGCCAGCGCCCATTGCGAAATCAGACCGCGGAGCCAGCCGGCCCTATCGCCAAGCCCGGACGGCCACATGAGCCCGGCACGCCGCCGCGCGGCGTCAAGATCCCAGGCCGTGGCGCGTGCGCGCGATTTGTCGTCTTGACCAGTATTTTGGGCCATGGCGCGGCGCCCCCATTACGCTCACGCAACCTGACCCTAGGTTATCTCAGCCTCAGGTTGTGAATAGGGGAACGGATGTGAACGCTCCCACCGTCATGGCCGGGCTTGCCCCGGCCATGACACTGAATATTGGCGCGAGTGCCCGGCAAAAACGCGATTACCCCGCCGCCTTCTCCTTGGCGACATCCTTCGCATAAGTATCGCGCAGGCCGATAGTACGGATGAACACCGGCCGTTCCGGCGTCGACTCCTTGTCGCGGCAGAAATAGCCCTGGCGTTCGAACTGCACCGGCTGCTCGATCTTGGCCTCGAGTACGGCCTGCTCCAGCCGGGCCTGCGCAAGAACTTCGAGCGAATTCGGATTGAGATCGGCGGCGAAGCCCTCTTCGCCGCTCGGATCGGGTTTCGAGAACAGCGGATTGTAAAGCCGCACCTCGGCTGCAACCGAATACGCCGCGGCGACCCAATGAATGGTCGCCTTCACCTTGCGCCCGTCCGGCGCATTGCCGCCCTTGGTGGCCGGATCGTAGCTGCAGCGCAGCTCGATGACTTCGCCGGCGGCATTTTTCACCACCTCGCGGCAAGTGATGAAGTAAGCGTAGCGCAGCCGCACTTCTCGTCCAGGCGACATCCGGAAGAATTTCTTTTCCGGAATTTCCATGAAGTCTTCCCGCTCGATGAAGAGTTCGCGGGCGAATTTGATTCTGCGCGATCCCGCCGCCGGATCGTCGGGATGATTGACGGCGTCGAGTTCCTCCACCTGCCCTTCCGGGTAATTCTCGATCGTCACCTTGAGAGGCCGCAGCACCGCCATACGCCGCAGCGCGCTTCTGTTGAGCGCCTCGCGCACGGAGAAATCGAACTGGCCGGCATCGACCACGCTGTTGGCCTTGGCGACGCCGATGCGCTTGATGAAATCCCGGATCGCCGAGGCCGGCACGCCGCGCCGGCGCAGGCCCGCAATCGTCGGCATGCGCGGATCGTCCCAACCGTCGACATGACCGTCCTGCACGAGCTTGGTCAGCACGCGCTTGGACAGCACGGTATAGGTCAGGTTCAGCCGCGCGAATTCATACTGGTGCGGCTTCGACGGCACATTGAGATTGGCGATGAACCAGTCGTAGAGCGGCCGGTGGTCCTCGAATTCCAGCGTGCATACCGAATGGGTGATGCCTTCGATGGCGTCGGACTGGCCGTGCGCGAAGTCGTAGCTCGGGTAGATCTTCCAGGCGGTGCCAGTGCGCGGATGCGGCGCGTTCAGGATGCGGTAGAGCACCGGATCGCGTAAATTTATGTTGCCCGAGCTCATGTCGATCTTGGCGCGCAGCACACGCGCGCCGTTCCCGAATTCGCCCGCCTTCATACGGCGGAACAAGTCGAGGTTTTCCTCGACCGCGCGCTCGCGGAACGGGCTGTTCCTGCCGCCCTCGGTCAGCGTGCCGCGGCTGGCGCGCATATCGTCCTGCGTCTGGTCGTCGACATAGGCGAGGCCGGCGCGGATCAGGTCTTCGGCCCAGCCATACAGGCGTTCGAAATAATCCGAGGCGTGATAGAGATGCTTGCCCCAATCGAAGCCGAGCCAGCGCACGTCGCGCTCGATGGCGTCGATATATTCCTGTTCTTCCCGGGTCGGGTTGGTATCGTCGAACCTCAGATGACAGTCGCCGCCGAACTCCTCGGCGATGCCGAAATTCAGGCAGATCGACTTGGCGTGGCCGATATGGAGATAGCCGTTCGGCTCGGGCGGGAAACGGGTGACAACTTGCTTGACGCGCCCGGCGTCGAGATCGGCCTTGACGATGTCGCGGATGAAGTCGCGCGCGGCTTCCTCGGGCGCCGGAATTTCACTTGCCTTATCGTCGGTCGCCATGCTTCGTCACGCTCCAGTCAAAACCTTTAAAAGGCCCCTCAGCCGCTCCCTGCTTGGCCTATCCCATGACGTGCCGCTTGGCTCCATGTCAATTGCGCTGACATTTTTACCCGCAACTGTGGTACAGGGCGCGCAATGAGCGATCCCGTCGTCACCCGTTTTGCGCCTTCCCCCACCGGCTTCCTCCATATCGGCGGCGGACGCACCGCGCTGTTCAATTGGCTCTATGCGCGCCGGTTCGGCGGCAAGATGCTGCTGCGCATCGAGGATACCGACCGCGAGCGTTCGACCTCAGCCGCCATCGCCGCCATCATCGAGGGTTTGACCTGGCTGGGGCTGACCTGGGATGGCGAGATCGTCTTCCAGTTCGCGCGCGCGGCGCGCCACCGCCAGATCGCCGAGCAATTGCTCAGCCAAGGCAAGGCCTACCACTGCTATGCCTCGCCGGAGGAACTCACCGCCATGCGCGAGGCCGCCCGCCGCGAGGGCCGCGCCAAGCTCTATGACGGCCGCTGGCGCGACCGCGACCCGTCCGAGGCGCCGCCGGGGGTCAAGCCGGTGATCCGCCTGAAAGCCCCGCAGACCGGCGAAACGGTGATCGAGGACCAGGTACAGGGCCGCGTGGTCTGGCAGAATTCAGATTTGGACGACCTGGTGCTGCTGCGCTCCGACGGTAATCCCACCTACATGCTGGCGGTAGTGGTGGACGATCATGACATGAACGTCACCCACATCATCCGTGGCGACGACCACCTGACCAATGGCGCCCGGCAGAGGCACATCTACGAGGCGCTCGGCTGGCACGTGCCGATCATGGCGCATATCCCGCTGATCCACGGGCCGGACGGCTCGAAACTATCGAAGCGCCACGGCGCGCTCGGCGTCGATGCCTACCGGGCCATGGGCTACCTGCCGGCGGCCATGCGCAACTATCTGGTCCGGCTCGGCTGGGCGCATGGCGACCAGGAGACTTTCTCGACCGCGGAGATGATCGCCGCCTTCGACTTGGCCGCCATCGGCCGCTCGCCGGCGCGCTTCGATTTCGCCAAGCTGGAAAACCTCAACGGGCATTACATCCGCGCCACCGCCGACGCCGACCTGGTCGCCATGCTCGAAGACCTGCTGCCGCATATCGCCGGCGGTGAGGTCCTTAGCCACGCGATGACGCCGGCGCTGCGCGCCAAGCTCACCGCCGCCATGCCGGGCTTGAAGGAGCGCGCCAAGACGCTGATCGAGCTGTTCGAGGCCTCGCGCTTCCTGTGGGCAACGCGGCCGATCGAGGTCAACGAGGCGGCCAAGGCCGTGCTTACACCCGAGGCCAAGGCCCTGATCGCCACCCTGCTGCCGGAGCTTACGGCCGTCGCCGGCTGGAACGCCGCGGCCGTCGAGGCGGTGGTGCGTGCCTTTGCCGAGCGTGCCGGGCAGAAACTGGGCGCCGTGGCGCAGCCGTTGCGGGCGGCGCTGACCGGGCGGACCACCTCGCCGCCGATTTTCGATGTGCTCGACGTGCTCGGCCGCGACGAAAGTCTAGGACGCCTGCGCGACATCGGCGGTATTTTGGCCGGTGACTCGGCCAGTAACTCGGCCAATAACTCAGCCAGTCATTCGGCCAGCGGCGGCACGCCCTAGACATTTGTTCCAGATCAATGACGGCAGCCACCCCTGGCAGCCATGCCTATATGACAGGCAGGCTCGCCGTTTGCGCGATCTTGCAGCGCACACTTGAATGGGCTACCCAAAACCACGGCCAGAACCTCGCAACGCCGACCCGGCGTGACACCTTCCCGGCCGCACGATTTTCCAAGCCGCTCGCTGCCAATCTGAGGGCTCGCTCATGGACGCCAAAACCGACAAAAAATCCGGTTCCATCACCGTCGGCAACAAGAACTGGGACTTCCCCGTCTACAGCGGCTCGATCGGCCCGGACGTGCTCGACATCGCCAAGCTCTACGGCGAGAGCGGCATGTTCACCTACGACCCGGGCTTCACCTCCACCGCGAGCTGCGAATCCAAGATCACCTATATCGATGGCGACCTGGGCGTCCTGCTCTACCGCGGCTACCCGATCGAGCAACTGGCCGAGCACGGCGACTTCCTGGAGACCTGCTACCTGCTGCTGTACGGCGAATTGCCGACGCCGGCGCAGAAAGCCGACTTCGACTACCGCGTCACCCGCCACACCATGGTTCATGAGCAGATGAGCCGCTTCTTCCAGGGCTTCCGGCGCGACGCCCATCCGATGGCGGTGATGACCGGCTGCGTCGGCGCGCTGTCGGCGTTCTACCACGACTCCACCGACATCTCGGATCCGCATCAGCGCATGATCGCTTCGCTGCGCATGATCGCGAAAATTCCGACGCTGGCCGCCATGGCCTATAAATATTCCGTCGGCCAGCCGTTCATCTATCCGAAGAACCAGCTCGACTACGCCTCGAATTTCCTGCGCATGTGTTTCGCGGTGCCGGCCGAAGAATACACCGCCAATCCGGTGCTGGCGCGCGCCATGGACCGCATCTTCATCCTGCACGCCGACCACGAGCAGAACGCATCCACCTCAACGGTGCGCTTGGCCGGCTCGTCCGGCGCCAATCCGTTTGCCTGTATCGCTGCCGGCTGCGCCTGTCTGTGGGGGCCCGCGCATGGCGGCGCCAACGAGGCCGCGCTCAACATGCTGGCCGAGATCGGCTCGGTCGACCGCATCCCGGAATTCGTCAAGCGTGCCAAAGACAAGAACGACAGCTACCGGCTGATGGGCTTCGGCCACCGCGTCTACAAGAACTACGATCCGCGCGCCAAGATCATGCAGAAGACCTGCCATGAAGTCCTGACCGAGCTCGGCATCAAGGACGATCCGCTCTTGGAAGTGGCAATGGAGCT
>JBBRAL010000123.1:0-8636 GCA_038206805.1 Hyphomicrobiales bacterium
CGCGCCCGCGCTGCGGTAACCAGCGCGGCCTCGGCGTCGCGCCAGACGTACAGCTGGTACCACTGGGTGCCGCCGCCCTCGGCCAGCACGGTCTCCATCGCGGTGCTCGACGTGCTCGCCAGGGTAAAGGGGATGCCGGCATCCGCCGCGGCGCGCGCCAGCGCGATCTCGGCGCGGTACCAGACCCAGCCGGCAATTCCGGTCGGGCCGATCAGCAACGGCAGCGCGTGCTTTTTGCCGAAAAGGGTGATGCCCGGGTCGCGACCGGAGACGTCGGTGAGCACCCGCGGTAGCAGTTTTATGCGGTCGAGCGCGGCGCGGTTGTCGCGCATCGCGATCTCGTCCTCGCTGCCGCGGTCGCAGAACTCGAACAGCGCCTTGGTCAGGCGTCGACGCGCCATACGACGCAGATCCTCGATGTTGAGTGCCTTACGCGTCAGATCGCTCATGCGCTCCCCCCAGAACCGACAACCGTCGTTGCGGCCCGTGCGAAAAGGAGCACGCGGCCGGTTCCGGTGCAAGGAGAAGCAGGCGATGCGAATCTTGCCGTTTAATACGGACGTTAGCCGGTCAGCTTCGCCGCCGCTTCGGCTGCTGCCTCCTCCATCGTCATGAAGACTGCGCCCTCATTGCCGAGCCGCTCGACCAGATCCTCGAATGCCAGCATGCGATAGCCGCGCCCGATCACGAACGGATGCATGGTGTAGGTCAGCACGCCCCAGTCGACGGTCTTCTTCATATAGAGAAATTCGTCCAGCCAGTTTTGCATTACCGCGCGCGCATTTTGCAGGCCGGGCATGATAGTCTGCGCCGTGCGCAGGAATTCGAAATGTGGGAAATCGTCGAGCGACCAGCTAATCGGCATTTCTATCAATGCTGTGTCCTCGCCGAAGTGGAACGGCTCGCCGAGCTTGGCGATGTCGCCGCGCCGCGCTCGATAGGGCAGGTAATCCGAACCCATCAGGCTCGAATCGTAACGGAAGCCGTGCTTGAGCAGCAGGTCGATGGTGTGCTCGCTCAAGTCCCACGATGGCGAGCGGTAGCCGCGCGCCTTGCGCCCGCACAAGCGCAGAATCGCGTCATTGGCGCATACCAGGTCGGCTTCCTCCTCGTCGCGGCCCTGCGTCGCCGGCGGAATATGCGCCCAGCTGTGGTGCGCGACCTCGTGCCCGCCCGCAACCACCGCCTCGCTTTCGCCCGGCCAGCTTTCGATGGTGAAACCGGGGATGAACCAGGTCGCCTTGATGGCGCGGGTCTTGAGGAAGTCGAGAATCCGGCGCGCGGCCATGGCGCCGAACTCGCCGCGCGACAGCGGCGTCGGCGTGGTCATGCCGCGGGCAATGAAACCGGCCTGGGTGTCGAAGTCGAAGCTGAGGCAAACGATGTGACGGGGCACGGTTTTTCACCTGTCTGCCGCGCCGTCGATTTTGGCGGTGGCGGTGGTCCGGTATGATAGAAAGGTGGCCTTGCTGGTCAAGGAAATCGGCACAATGACATCGCCTGATAGCCCCACTGCCTTGGTCACCGGCGCCTCGACCGGCCTCGGTTACGCTATTGCCTGCGGTTTGGCGCGCGCCGGCTACGATCTCGCGGTCACCAGCCGCGACATCGGGCGGCTCGACGCGCTGCGGCGCGATCCGGCCGTTGCGGGCCGCAAGGTGGTTCCGCTGCGGCTCGATCTGCGCATCGAGGCCGATATCGCGCAGGCCTTCGCCGCCGCGGTCGATGCCTTCGGCGACATTGACGTGCTGGTCAACAATGCCGGCCGCCCGCTGCTCAAGCCTGCGGTCGAGGTGACCTGGGCAGAATGGGACGACGTCGTCGATACCAATCTCAAGGGCAGCTATTTCCTGTCGCGGACATTCGCCGCGCATTGCATCGGCCACGGCCGGGCCGGCAGTATTGTGAGCATCGCCTCGACCCATGGTTTGACCGGCTTAGCCGGCCGCACGGTGTACGGGATTTCCAAGGGCGGGCTGATCCAGATGACAAGGATGCTGGCGATCGAATGGGCCAGTCAAAACATCCGGGTCAATGCGATTGCGCCGGCCACCGCGCTCACGGCCTCGCGCCAGAAGATGCACGACGCCGCCGCGCGCGAGCGCATGCTCGCCCGCATTCCGAGCGGCCGCTTCATCACGCCGGAGGAGGTCGCCGCCGCCGTCGTTTTCCTCGCCAGTCCGGGCGCTGCCTCGATCACCGGCCAGACGCTGGCGCTCGACGGTGGATTGACCGCGACCTGATCCTACTCGGTCAGGCACAGGCCATGGTCGGGGCGAAACGATAGGAACACCTTCTGCTGCGGGGCGATCTGCTCGTAATGGTCGATCTGGATGCCGACCTCGTAGCGCCCGACCTTGACCCGGCATTCCAACTGGCTGCCGAGATAGATCGTTTCGACCACCTCGCCCTCGAACAGATTGCCGTTGGCCGTGCCGCCCGGTTGTTCGAAGTGGAGCGCGATATCTTCCGGCCGCAGGCTCAGGGTGACCTTTTGTCCGGCGACGGCGCTTTCGCCGCCGGCGGCTTGTAGGCGCAAGGGCGCGCGGCCGTCGCCGAGGGATATTTCGAGATCGCATAATTCGCCGCTGCGGCCGAGCAGGACGCCCTGCATCAGATTGGCGACGCCGATGAAATTGGCCACGAAGGCGTTGGCCGGCCGTGCATAGATTGTCCGCGGATCGCCGATCTGCTGGATCACGCCGTTGTTCATCACCACCACGCGGTCGCTCATCACCAGCGCCTCGGTCTGGTCGTGCGTGACATAGATCGAGGTGATGCCGACCTCGTGCTGCAGCCGCACCAGTTCGACCCGCATTTGTTCGCGCAGCTTGGCGTCGAGATTGGAGAGCGGTTCGTCGAACAGCACGACGCGAGGCTCATAGACAATGGCGCGCGCCAAGGCCACGCGCTGGCGCGGGCCGCCGGAAAGCTTGGTGGCATAGCGGCCGGCAAGATGGGGCAGGCCGACCAGTTCGAGCGCCTTGGTGGTGCGTTCCTTGATGACGGCGGCCGAAGCGCGCCGCACGCGCAAGCCATAGGCGACATTGTCGAATACGGTCATGTGCGGCCAGACCGCGTAGCTCTGGAACACCATCCCGATATTGCGGTCTTCGGGATTGAGATAGATGCCGCGCTCAGGCGCCGCCACCACGTCGCCGCCAATGCGAATTTCCCCGCCGTCGGGACGCTCCAGCCCGGCAATGCAGCGCAGCGTCGTGGTCTTGCCGCAGCCCGACGGGCCCAGCAAGGTGACGAATTCGCCTTGTTCGACTGCGAGGCTGACGTCATTGACCGCCAGCTCGGCGCCGAAATTCTTGCGCAGGCGATCGAGCTTGACCATGACATTCCTGCTCATGGCTGCACCGCCAGCGTGTGCTCGGGGTCGAGCCGCAGATAAACCTTCTCGCCGGCTTTCAGCCCAGTGCGCGGATGCGCCAGGACTTTCCATTCGAACTCGCCCCAGCGCACCCGGCAGTCGATGCAATTGCCCAGGAATATCGCCTGGATCACTTCGCCTTCCAGACTGGGGCTGCCGCCGTTCAGGCGGGTGGCCGCGACGTTTTCCGGGCGCACCGAGATCACCACCTCGGCGCCTGCCGCGATCCCGGCGCCGAGCATGCAAGACAACACGGCCTTGCGGCTGCCGGCGGTAAGTTCGACATCGCCGCGGCCCGGCGCGGTGACGGCGATCACAAGTCCTTTCAGCAGATTGGCGATGCCGATGAAGTTGCTGACATAGGCGTTGACCGGCCGGCTGTAGATTTCGCGCGGGCGGCCTTTCTGCTGGATGCGTCCCTTGCTCATCACGATGATCTCGTCGCTCATGACCAGCGCTTCGGCCTGGTCGTGCGTCACGTAGATCGATGTGATGCCCACTTCGTGCTGGATGCGCTTGAGCTCAAGCCGCATCTGTTCGCGCAACTTGAGATCGAGATTGGACAGCGGCTCATCGAACAGCAGCAGGCGCGGCCGCGACACGATCGCTCGCGCTAGCGCCGCGCGTTGCTGCTGGCCGCCGGATAGCTGGGTCGCCAGCTTGCCCGCCATCTGGCCGAGCCCCACCAGCCGCAGCACGTCGGCGACGCGCGACTCGATTTCGGCGCGTTCGACGTTACGGATTTCCAATGGATAAGCCACGTTCTGGGCCACCGTCATATGCGGCCAGATCGCGTAGCTCTGGAACACCATGCCGATGTCGCGTTTTTCCGGCGGCAGAAAAAGGCCCTCGGCCGGTGCCGTGTAGACCACCCCGCCGACGCAAATTTTGCCGGCGTCGATCGTGTGCAAGCCGGCTATGCTCATCAGCGTGGTGGTCTTGCCGCAGCCGGACGGCCCGAGCAGCGTCAGGAATGTGCCCTTCGGGACGCTGAACGATACGTCGTCCACGGCACGGTCGTTGCCGAACAGTTTCACCAGGCCTTGCACTTCGACGTAGTGGCCGGACGCGTTGTTATTGTTCATAGCGTCGATCGTGCTCCCCGCGATCAAGCCGTTAACGCTTCACGGCCGGCGACGCGCCGGAAGATATAGATGCAGATCAGCAGCACCACAGTCTGCGTCATCGACAGCGCGGAGGTAAGCGTTTCGTTTTCGTAATTGGCCAGATAATAGACGCCGACCGACAGCGTTTCGGTGCCCGAAGTATAGAGGATGATGGAAATCGACAGTTCACGCAGAAATATGATGAACAGCAGCACCCAGCCGGCAAAGATGCCGGGCTTCAACAACGGAATCGTGATTCGCCGCAGCGTCGTGAACCACGAGGCGCCCGCCATGCGCGAGCTCTGGTCGAGTTCTTCCGAGATCGCCAGCATGACGGAGGAAATATTGCGCTGCCCATACGGGAAAAAACGCGTGATGTAGCCGAGCAGGATGATCCACAGTGTCGCGTAGATCGGTGTCTTGATGTAGGTCACCAGCACGCCCATCGCCAGCACGATGCCGGGGAATCCGACCGGCACGACGCAGAGGAAATCGAGCAACCGCGCGCCGAAGCCCTTGGTGCGGTGGATCATGTAACTCACCACCAGCGACAGCATCATGGCGATGGTGGCGCCCACGAACGCCAGGATGAAGCTGTTGTAGATGCCGTTGGTGGCGGCGGCGATGTGGTCCGGCGCCCAGAAAAACAGCGTGCGCACATAATTATGCAGCGTGAGATCGTCGAGAATAATCCGCGACTGCCATACCGGGTGCAGGCTCACAATGAACAGGCACAGGATCGGCAGCACCACGGCGACCAGGATGAAGGCGAGGTTGAAGGCCAGCGCGGCCCATTTCCAGCGGCCGAGGTCGATGACGTTGGGGCGAAACCCCTTCCCGGTCACGGTGGTGAAGGAGCGCGGCGCGATATAGGCCTGCTGAAGCCAGATCAGCAGCACGGTGATGATACCGAGCGCCATACTCATGGCCGCGCCGAGATAGAGATTGGCGTCGTCGCCCACCGCCTTGGAAAAAATCTGGGTGGTGAGCGTTTGCCAGCCATAGGGCGCGCTTAGCTTGAACGGTACGCCGAACTCGCCCGCGCTGGTGACGAACACGATGATCGCGCCGGACAGGATGCCGGGCGCCACCAGCGGCAGCGTCACTGTCAGAGCGGTGCGTACCAGTCCGGCGCCGGTGGTGCGCGCCGAGTCCTCGAGCGAGGGGTCCATGCGCCGCAATGAGCCGACGACAAAAAGATAGACCAGCGGCGCGAAGAACAGCCCGGTCACCCAGACCACGCCGTAGAGATTGTCGACATTGATCAGATTGCCGTGCACGCCCAGATAGTCGCGGCCCCAGGAATTGATCAGCCCCGTTTCGCCGCCGCCAAGATTATGCCAGGCGATCGCGCCTACGAACGGACTGAGGAAAAATGGGATTAGATTGTACGGCTCGAGCTTGTCGCGGCCCGGGCAATTGGTGCGGGCATTGATCCAGGCGAGCGTCACGCCAAAAAACGTCGCAATCAATGTCGACCCGGAACTGACCAGCAGAGTATTGACGAAGGCCTTCGGGATGATGCGATCGGTGAACAGCGTCTTGTAATTGTCCAGCCCCCAGGTGGTGTCGAAACCGCTGGAATCGAGCACCTGAAAGCTGCTGACGACCAGCACGAGCAGCGGAAGGATCACCGCCGCGGCGACGATTACGCTGACCACGACGGTGGCGACCGATTCCTGCGTGACCAGGCTGCGCCAGCGGCTCGTCGCCGTCGCAGGCGGCGCGGTTTCCGACAGCGTTTGCGTGCTCATCGCAATCGTCCGTGCCATGCGGCGCACTGTTAGCCGCGATTACGGTTCGCGCCGGGCTCCGCCGCGACGGCGGCGGAGCTCCACGTATCCGGTTGCTACTGGAATTTCGCCTGCCAGGCCTCACGCGTCGCCTTGAACTTCGTCCCTGCGGCAACCCAGTCCTTCATGCCGAGCAGCTTGACGCTGTTCAGGTCGAACACGTAATGCGCGGCTTCCGCCGGCGGCTTGTAGTCTTTCAGGAAGGTGAACATCATTTCGCCCACCACCATGATGTCGGCGCCTTCCTTGGTCAGCATGTATTCCATGAACAGTTTGGCGGCGTTCGGGTGCGGCGCGCCCTTGATCACCGCGGCCTGGTTGCCGAGAAGGACCTGGCCTTCCTTGTAGACGCCGAACTTCAGCACCTTGATCAGGTCGGGCTTCTTCAGAATGTCTTGGAAGGCGCGTCCGGTCAGGTTCCACATGTCGAGCGGGCGCTGGCATGAGACGACCATCTGCATCTTCGGCTCGGTGCGGAATTCGATCAACGGATCGGTCGCCTTGAGCTTGGTCCACAGATCGTCGAGATTCATGCCGGCTTCCTGCAACGCCAAGGCGGTGTTGACGTAGGTGAAGCTCTTGGTGAGGTCGGATGCGATGGTCTTGCCCTTGAGCTCGGGCTTGACCACGTCGGCATAGGAATTGGCGGTGAAATTCTCCATGCCGGGGCAGGAGCTGTTCCACACCGGCTGGAATGTATAGGCGAACGGCACGACGACGTAAGGGTATTTGAAATACTGCCCGGCCTTTTTGGCGAGATCTTCGTGGTTTTTCCAGTAGCCGCTGTCGAGCGCTTCGAACGCGCCGCGATTGGCGGCCTCGTCGAAAAATCCCGGTGCATTGACGATCAGCATATCGGCTGTGTGCTTGCCGGCCTGGATCTCCTGGCGCGTCTGCGCCACGGTCGCGCCGGTGCCTTTGCGGAGATTGTTGAACTTGAAATTCGGCCCCAGATTGTAGCGCTTGATGAACCCTTCGCCGAGCAGCCGGCCGGTGTGGTCGCTGAACTGCGGGTTAAGAATAGTCACCGCGCCTTCCTGCTTGGCGGCATCGACCAGCTTGGCTTCCTGCGGTGTCAGATCCGCCGCATAGACCGGCGCGGTAGCGGCCAAGATCGCCGCGGCGATGAACGGTGCTGCAAGTAGTGCGGTCGTAGAAAACGCCCGTGCCGCGTGGCATGAACCCATGTTGTCCTCCCAATGACGTTATCCCCTGAGTTCGACTTGCCGGCCGGAGCCGGTGTCGAACCTTATTATTGTCCGGTTCACCCGATGCGCATGTGGTGCAGTGCGGCGGCGGGTCAGCCGGTCGCCCATTTAACCGCAAATGGACCGCCAGTGGCAATTTATGTATCAGGACGTGGCAAGTTATCGCGGGCCGCGCGCCCGCGGCCGGGCGGCCGTTGCGTCCGGGACCGTCGTGGCGCTAGCCTGATGCTGCGCAAAAAGTGGGCGGCGCGCACCGGTCGAGGCTGCTTTTCACCAATTTCTGCCCAAACCTGCCGTCCAGGAGACGCCGCTTGAAAATCGGGATTCTGCTAGGCGACGATATCGGGCATGAAGTCGTGCCCGAATGCGTCAAGGTG
Source organism: Hyphomicrobiales bacterium (assembly GCA_038206805.1). Classification (GTDB taxonomy): domain Bacteria; phylum Pseudomonadota; class Alphaproteobacteria; order Rhizobiales; family Xanthobacteraceae; genus Pseudolabrys. The sequence continues at coordinate 7,864 of JBBRAL010000123.1, forward strand.
ATGAAAACGGCGGCTTCGCGGAGCGGCCTCGCCATCGATTGGCAGCCTTTGCCGATCGGCAAGCATGGTCATGATGAACACGGCAATACGCTTCCGCCGACCACCGAAGCGGCGCTGTGGAAGCTTGACGGCTGGGTCATGGGGCCGATCGGGCATGCCGCCTATCCGCGCAACGATGCCACCTGGGTCATGCCGCCGGTGCGCAAGAAATTCGAACTGTTCGCCGCCATCCGCCCGTCGCGCTCCTACGCCAATGTGCCATCGATCCACAAGGACGTGGATATCGTCTTTGTGCGCGAGATCTCCGAGGGGATGCTCTATTCGGAAACGGTTGTGGCCGGCGCGCCGGAGTTTCGGCCGAACGATGACATCACCGTCGCCATGCGCGTGATTACCCGCAAGGGGTCGAACCGGGTCGCGCGCGAAGCGTTCGAGATCGCGCGTACACGCAAGCGAAGGAAAGTCACCGCCGCGCACAAGGAGCCGGTCTATCGTCTCGCTTGCGGCATGTTCGCCGAGGAATGCCGCAAGGTGGCGCGCGATTATCCCGACGTGACGTTCGAAGAGGCCATGATCGATACCATCTCGATGAAATTGGTGATGGCGCCGCAGCAATACGACGTCGTCGTCACCAGCAATCAGTTCGGCGATATTCTCACCGACATCGGCGCCGGACTGGTCGGCGGGCTCGGCTTGGCGCCCGGCCTCTGTGTCGGCGAGCGCCAGGCCATGGCGCAGGCCACCCACGGATCGGCGCCCGATATTGCCGGCCG
>JBBRAL010000124.1:0-8482 GCA_038206805.1 Hyphomicrobiales bacterium
TCCCGGCTGACGTGTGGGGACCTCGACGCGGTGGTCTTTTTTCTGCGCTGGGTGGGGGCGATGTTGTTGATATTTCACCTCTCCCCGCTTGGGGGGAGTGGTCGCCCGAAAACGCGTTTGCGGCGGGGGGGGGGTGTGGGGGCCTCGCAGTCTGCGCGTGGCCTATATGCCCCCTCACCCCGACCCTCTCCCCGCACGCGGGGAGAGGGCGACAGCGGCCTTCATTTAGCCTGGCAGGGGGCCTATATCTCGGCCTGTTGCCGGGAACCGACATTATGCGCCTCAAGCCTTGTCTGACTGCAATTTTGCTGGCCGCCATCGGCTTGGCCGCCATCAGCTTGGCCGCCATCAGCTTGGCCGGCATTGCCGCCGCGTCCGCCCAGGAGCGGCGCGTGCCGAACGCAGCCGAGCTGCGGCTGTCTTATTCGCCGGTGGTGCAGCGGGTGGCGCCGGCGGTGGTCAATGTCTATGCCGCCAAGACCGTGCAGACCCGTAATCCGCTGTTCGACGACCCGATCTTCCGCCGCTTCTTCGGCGTGCCGGGCGGCGGCAGCCAACTGCAGCGCTCGCTCGGCTCCGGCGTGATCGTCGATGCCTCCGGTCTGGTCGTTACCAATGTGCACGTGATCGAGGGCGCCGACGACATCAAGGTCTCGCTCGCCGACAAACGCGAGTTCGAGGCGACACTGGTGCTCAAAGACCCGCGCAGCGATCTCGCCGTGCTCCGCCTCAAGGATGCGCATGAGCGCTTCCCGGTGCTGGAATTCGCCAATTCCGACGCGCTGGAAGTCGGCGACGTGGTGCTCGCCATCGGCAATCCATTCGGGGTCGGGCAGACCGTCACCCATGGCATCGTCTCGGCGCTGGCGCGCACCCAGATCGGCATTTCCGACTATCAGTTCTTCATCCAGACCGACGCCGCCATCAATCCAGGCAATTCCGGCGGCGCGCTGGTCGATCTCACCGGGCGGCTGGTCGGCATCAACACCGCGATCTTCTCGCGCTCGGGCGGATCGCAAGGCGTCGGCTTTGCCATCCCCGCCAATATGGTGCGGGTGGTGGTGGCCTCCGCCAAGAGCGGCGGTAGCGCCGTGAAGCGGCCTTGGCTCGGCGCCAAGCTGCAGGCGGTGACGCCGGAGATCGCCGACAGCATGGGGCTCAAGCGCCCGGCCGGCGCGCTGATCGCAAATGTGCTGGTGGGAAGTCCGGCGGCTGCTGCCGGCCTCAAGACCGGCGACCTGATCGTGTCGGTCGACGCCCAGGCGGTCGACGACCCAAAAGCCTTCGACTACCGCTTCGCCACCAAGCCACTCGGCGGCACTGCGCAGCTCGGCGTCTTGCGTGCCGGCCATGAACTGAAAGCCGCGGTCGCCTTGCGAACCGCGCCCGATACGCCGCGCGAGGAGATCACCATCCGCTCGCGCTCGCCGTTTTCCGGCGCCAAGGTGGCCAATCTGTCGCCGGCGCTGGCCGACGAATTGCAGCTTCAGAACGTCGATACCGGCGTCGTCATCCTCGACGTCGACAACGGCTCCTATGCCAGTAATCTCAATTTCCAGCGCGGCGATGTGATCGAGGAGGTCAATGGCGAGCACATTGCCAAGACCGGCGATCTTGAGCGGGTGAGCAAGACGCCGAGCCGCAGTTGGCGCATCGTCATCATGCGCGGCGGCCAGAAAATTTCCGCGACGATCAACGGATGAGCCCGCGTGCCGCACTCTTTTTTACCTCTCCTCGCGCGCGGGGAGAGGTCGGCTTTCGCGCGCAGCGCGGAAGCCGGGTGAGGGGGCTTATCCGCGATTCTGCGCGGGTCGAAAGAGCCCCTCACCCCGGCCCTCACCCCGCAAGCGGGGAGAGGGAGAAGAGCGCCGCATGAGCCCAGGCACCAAAGCCGCTGGGCCGACCTTGTTCGCGGCCGCCGGCCTCGACAAGGACGCGCCGCGCCCGCTGGCCGATCGCTTGCGGCCGACCAGGCTCGATGAGGTGGTGGGGCAGGATCATCTACTGGGCGCGGACGGCGCGCTCAGCCGCATGCTGTCGACCCGCTCGCTCGGCTGCCTGGTGTTCTGGGGCCCGCCCGGCACCGGCAAGACCACGGTGGCGCGCCTGCTGGCGCAGGAAACCGACCTGCATTTCGAGCAGATTTCCGCGATCTTCACCGGCGTCGCCGATCTGAAAAAGGTGTTCGAGGCCGCGCGCGCGCGCCGCGACACCGGGCAGGGCACGCTGCTGTTCGTCGACGAGATTCATCGCTTCAACCGGGCGCAACAGGACTCGTTCCTGCCGGTGATGGAGGACGGCACCATCGTGCTGGTCGGCGCCACCACCGAAAATCCGTCGTTCGAGCTCAATGCGCCGCTGCTGTCGCGCGCCCGCGTGCTGGTGTTCAAGCCGCTCGACCAGGCGGCGATCGAGAAGTTGCTCGCCCGCGCCGAGGCGATCGAGCACAAGCCGCTGCCGCTCGACAACGAGGCGCGTTCCGCGCTCACCCGCATGGCCGACGGCGACGGCCGCGCCGCGCTCACGCTGGCGGAGGAAATCTGGCGGGCGGCGCGGAAGGACGAAGTCTTCGACTCGGCCAAGCTGCAGGACATCGTGCAGCGGCGCGCGCCGATCTACGACAAGGCGCAGGACGGCCACTACAATCTCATCTCCGCGCTGCACAAGTCGGTGCGCGGCTCCGATCCCGATGCCGCATTGTATTATCTCTGCCGCATGCTGGATGCCGGCGAGCCGCCGCTCTATATCGCGCGCCGCGTGGTGCGCATGGCGATCGAGGATATCGGGTTGGCCGACCCGCAGGCGCTGGTGATCGCCAATGCCGCCAAGGATGCCTATGACTTCCTGGGGAGCCCGGAAGGCGAGCTGGCGATTGCGCAGGCGCTGATCTATGTCGCGACCGCGCCCAAATCGAACGCGGCTTACGCGGCTTTTGGCGCCGCCATGCGTACGGCCAAGGAAGCCGGCTCCCTGCTGCCGCCCAAGCATATACTCAACGCGCCGACAAAATTGATGCAGGCGGAAGGCTATGGCCCCGGCTACGCCTACGACCACGATACGGACGAGGCCTTCTCCGGGCAGAATTATTTTCCCGACGCCTTGGCGCGCCAGCAGTTCTACAACCCGCCCGAGCGTGGCTTCGAGCGCGAGATCAAGAAGCGCCTCGACTATTGGGCCAAGCTGCGCAAGGAACGGGGCGGGGAATGACATTCTTGCCGGGCGCGGCGTTACTCGCCGCCGTTGCGACGTTGGGTACGACGGCGTTGGCTGCGGAGGATCCGGCCATCGGCCGCTGGGCAGCCGACCTATCGTTCTGCGCTAGCGCAGGTGACACTCAGGCGCAGTCGCCATTGGTTGTCACCAGCCAAGCGGTGCGCTGGTTCGGCGATTCCTGCCGCATCGGGCGCAGCTACCGGACCGGCGACACGGTCCACATCGAGGCGATATGCTGGGGCAAAACCGGCAAGCGCACGATTCCGGTGTCGTTGCGCTCGCATGGTAACCGGCTCGCGGTCACCTGGGACCGCGGTGCACGCGGCGACTTGCGGCGCTGTCCGTGAACGGTTCAATTGCCGCCTTTTGAACGGCCATTTCGGCCTAGATGGATGAATTGAAATGAGAATGCGCAAGGGCGGCTATGGCGGCGGCAAGAAGAAGGCCGACGCGCCCCGCGGACGCGGTCAGGGCCGCGGCACCGGCCGCGATCGCGACGAGCGCAATAAAGAGCGTTCCCGCGAGCGCGCCAACCCGCGCCAGTCCGACCTGCGCGGCAAGTTTTCGCCGAATGGCAAGCGTCACACCTCCGCCCGCCACCCTGAGGTGCGAGCGCAGCGAGCCTCGAAGGGCGACAGCCCGGGCCGGCCATCCTTCGAGGGCGGCCTGCGGCCGCCACCTCAGGATGACGGGTCTAAGCTTTCGAATGCCAAGCCCCCGACCAAGCCCGGCTTCTTTTCCGCCGCGGTGCAGACCGTCATCGTGACGCCGGACGAGAACGGCATGCGCGTCGACCGCTTCTTCGAAGGCCGCTTTCCCGGCCTGTCGTTCAGCCACATCCAGCGCATTATCCGCAAAGGCGAGGTGCGCCTGGATGGCAAGCGCACCGAACCCAAGAGCCGGTTGGAGGCAGGGCAGTCGGTGCGCATTCCGCCGCTCAAGCTTGAGCCGCCGAAGCTGCGCGACGACGCGCCGCAGGCGCAGCGCGACCGCGAATTCCTGCGCTCGATCACGTTGTCGGAAGACGACGACGTGCTGGTGCTCAACAAGCCGGCCGGGCTTGCCGTGCAGGGCGGATCCGGCATTTCGCAGAACATTGACGCCATGCTCGAAGCGCTGCGCGGCAATTATGCCGACGCCCAGCGCCCGCGCCTGGTGCACCGGCTCGACAAGGATACCGCCGGCTGCCTGCTGGTGGCCAAGACCCGCTTTGCCGCGGCGGCGCTGGCCAAGACCTTCCGCACCCGCTCGGCGCGCAAGATCTACTGGGCGCTGGTGGTGGGCGTGCCGAAGCCCAAGCAGGGCCGCGTCTCGACTTATCTGGCCAAGCAGGAAGAGGAAGAAGATTCCTACATGCGCATCGCCAATCATGGGGATAAGGACGCGGTGCACGCCGTGACTTATTACGCGGTGGTGGAAACGGCCGCGCAGAAGCTCGCCTGGATTTCGCTGAAACCCGTGACTGGCCGCACCCATCAATTGCGCGCGCACATGGCCCATGTCGGCAATCCGATCATCGGCGATCCGAAATATTTCAACATCGAGAACTGGGAGCTGCCTGGCGGCATCCAGAAAAAATTGCATCTCTTGGCGCGGCGCATCGCGGTGCCGCATCCGCGCGGCGGTACCATTGACGTGAGCGCGCCCTTGCCGCCGCACATGCAGCAGTCCTGGAACCTGCTTGGCTTCGACGCCGCCCGCTACGACCCGATCGTCGATGCGCCGGAGGAAGATTGAACAAAGGAGGACCCGATGGAAGAAACCCCTTGGTATGTAAGCCTCATCATCGCCTGGTTGCCTTTCATAGCTTGGATCGTCTCTGTTATCTGGGTCGCAGTTCGGATCGCGCGGGTCTTGGAAACGCCGGACGGACATTCTTTAGCCTCCGTCGTCGATGGATATGGACGTGAGTTGAAGCGCTCGAACGACATGCTAGAACAATTAGTAACCGAGCACCGCAAGCGCCTTGAAGTACTGGAACAACGCGAATAAGGCTCCGGAGGAGTAGCCGGCAACGCGCGGAGTTCTTATCTAGTGAACATGCTGCGCCGACTTCTCCTCTTTCCCTTGCTTGCGCTGACAGCGGTTGCGGCGGTCGCGCCCGCGTGCGCGCAATCCGATGGCGGAAATTACGACATCATGAAGCCGGAACTGGGCAAGCCGCAGGAACTGCCGCAGCCCTGGCTGCCGCCGAAATACAAGTCGCCGCGCGGCACCCGCCAGCATGTCGTGACGCCGCGGCCTCAGTCTGTGCCGCAGCCCTATGTCGCCGTGCCGCCGCCGCTCTACGTTCCGCAGACCGGGCAGGTACTACCGAACCTGCCGGTGATATCGGGGTCAGGATCGCGCGGCGCCGAGACCTACCAGGATCGCGCCGCGCGTTGCGCCCACCAGGCCGGCGTCTACGGCCAGGCCGCCGGCGATCGCAACACGTATATGGGAAGCTGCATTAATCAGTAGTTTTTCGGCGCTTCATGGGGGAGGGATCAAATCTCCTCCATCACCTGCGCATAGGAAATCAGCGCGAACAAAGCCGTGCCGCCGACCATATTGCCGAGCAGCACGGGCACGAAAAACTGCAAAAGCATACGCCACCATTCCCACTCCCCGGCGACCATCAGCATGTTGGCTTCCATACTGCCGGCGACGATATGGGTGAAGCCGCCAACCGCGATCAGATAGGTCATCATGGTGATGACGAAAAATTTAGCACTCTCTGCGCTCGGGATCATCCACACCATCGCGGCGATCAGGAAACCCGAGGTCACGCCGCGGAAAGCCATGTCCCACCATCCAGTGCCGAGCAGGACCCTGCTGATATTCAGCATCTCGCTCAGCAAATCGCCCGGCAGCACCGGCGTGAACGTGCAGAAAGTCGCGGCGACCAACGTGCCGACGAAATTGGCGAACAGCACGATGAGCCAAAGCCGCGCCATTCGCCAGATGTTGTCCCAAGTGAGATCCTTGAACACCGGCAGCACCACAGTGATCGTGCTCTCGGTGAATAGCTGCTGGTTGCCCAGCACTACCATCAGGAAGCCGACGCAATAGCCGAAGCTGGCGATCAGCGGCCGCCAGGCTGTGTCGGGCAAATACGATTGCAGGATCCCCTGCGCCAGCAACGAAAAGCTGATCGACAGGCCGGCCGCTACCCCCGACCACCACAGCGAAGTGACGGGCCGTCGCATTTCGTCGTCGCCGAGACGGCGCACCACCTCGTAGATTACCGGCGTACGCGGCGAGGACATCTCCACCACGTCTTCGACCTCGCGCTTGCTGATGCCCTTAAGCGTGCCGGCTCCTTTACCCGGCCGGCGCAGTTTGGCGAGCTTGCCGCGGGCGCTCGTCATTGCACCCCTTCCTTATGGATTTTCATGCATTTCAACGTGCGGCCACTGCCTGAGTTCCGCAGTGGGAACCCTTACGTAGGGCTTGACAGGCAACCAAAAGGTTGCATATTGTCACTATGGAATTGGCGGGCATGGATACCGTTTTCAAGGCTCTGGCCGATGTCAGCCGCAGGGAACTGCTCGATCGCCTGCGCGCCGATAACGGCCAGACGTTGAGCGAACTCTGCGCCCGCCTCGACATGACGCGGCAGGCGGTCAGCAAGCACCTCGGCCTTCTTGAGGAGGCCAATCTGGTCGCCACCGTCAAACGCGGCCGCGAGAAACTGCACTACCTCAATCCGGTGCCGATCCACGAGATCGCCGAACGCTGGGTCGGGAAATTCGAAAGCCATCGGCTGCAGGCACTGAGCGACATGAAAAAAGCATTGGAAACAAAGTAAGGAGCGATGCGATGAGTAAGCCTGTCTTCGTCTACGTGACCTATATCGCTTCGACGCCGGAGAAAGTCTTCAAGGCGTTGACCGACACCGACGCCACCGCGAAATACTGGTTTGGCCACGCCGTGACGTCCGACTGGAAAGTCGGCTCGCCGGTTTCATTTCACCGCGAGGGCAAACTGACTCTAAGCGGGCAGGTGTTGGAAAACGATCCGCCGCGGCGTCTGTCCTACACTTTCACGCCTCAGCACGAGCCGCACAATGGCGCTGAATCCTCGCGCGTAATGTTCGACCTTGAGCGGCAGAAGGATCAGGTCAAGCTCACTGTCACCCATGACGATTTCGTCGAAGGCAGCAAGGTGTTCGCCAGCATTAGCAATGGCTGGCCGTTGGTTCTCTCGAATCTCAAGAGCTTGCTCGAAACCGGGACGACGCCGCTTCATGCGCCCTGGTACGAAGAGCAGGCCAAGCGAGAGACGGAAATGGCAGCGTCATGATCGACACCGCCTAATTCAAACCGAAAAAGGTTACGTCACCTACATCGCCGCCACGCCTGAAAAGCTGTGGCAGGCACTCACCGACGGCAAGAGGTCGGAGCGCTACTGGCAAGGTAGCCGGGTCGAATTCGACTGAAACGTAGGCTTGCCCTTCGCGCGTGAGTTTCGAGATTGAGAAGCAGAAGGACCAAATAAAGCTCAGCCTGACACACGATGAATTTGAGCCGGGCAGTAAAGTGTTCGAAAACACCAGCCGCGGCTGGCCGCTCACGCTATCGAGCCTCAATAGCTTCCTGGAGAACGGCCGGGTGCTGCACGCATTCTGGTACCAGGAGAAGCTCAAGCGCGAAGCAAAGCAGGCGCGGTGACGCTGAAGGCTCCCAAACGTACGCATTTCGCACGTTTTTCGGCCCTTTTCGGCGGCTGGCCGGCCACGGTGCGGATTCCGACGAAGTCGGCCATGCATTCCAATCTGAAGCCGGCCGCTGTTCCGAACTGATGCCGGCCAGGTATTCCGACGCGAAGCCGGCCACCTGGTGCGTCGCCCGTGCGGGTCTGTTGGTATGATCATTTGCTTGAGCGGCAAGGTCAAGCGGCGGATTCAGGAGTTCGTTTCTTTCGAAGGCTTTCGCCGCTGAGCTCGATGCGATGGGCGTTGTGAACGACGCGATCGAGGATGGCATCGGCCAGCGTTGGATCGCCGATGATCTCGTACCAACGGTCGACTGGCACCTGGCTGGTGATCATTATGGAACGGGCGTCATATCGATCCTCGATAATCTCCAAGAGGTCGCGGCGCTGCTCGGCGTTCAGCGGCTCCGGTCCCCAATCGTCGAGCACCAGCAGATCGACGCGTGAGAGCGAGCGCAGCAGCTTGGCGTATCGTCCGTCACCGCGGGCGAGCGTGAGGGCGGCGAACAGACGCGGCGCCCGCTGATAGAGGACGGACAGGTCTTCCCTGCAGGCCTTTTGGCCGAGGGCGCAG
>JBBRAL010000125.1:0-8074 GCA_038206805.1 Hyphomicrobiales bacterium
CGCATGATTCACGTCGCGCTCGACAAGGCGAGCAAACTTGCGACCATGCCATCAGGTCTGAAAGTGCCGATGGCGCCGTTCTTCGGCCAGCTCGCGGTCGCGCCGCCCAAGGCCTATGGGCGCCAGAACAGTAAGGAGCCACGCGAGTTTGGTGGCAATCTTGACTGTAAGGATCTGGTCGCCGGCACAACAATCTATTTGCCTGTCTGGAACGACGGCGCGCTGTTCTCCACCGGCGATGGCCATGCAGCTCAAGGGCACGGCGAGGTAAACGGCACCGCTATTGAAACCTGTCTCAAAGGCACGTTCGAGTTTCACGTGCGCAAGGATCTGGGCTGGAAACTCCCGCGAGCGGAGACACCGAAGCATCTAATCGCGTTCGGGCTCGATACCGATCTCGACGACGCCGCACGCCAGGCTTTGAAGCAGATGATCGACTGGATCGTCTCATTGACCGGAGTGCATAAGGATGAAGCCTATGCATTGTGCAGCTTCGCCGCAGATTTGCATATCACGCAGACAGTCAACAATGTCAAAGGTGTGCATGCGATGATCCTTAAGTCGATCGTGCAGAAACCGGTATGAGCGATCATTCCCTAGAGTGTGAGCGGTAGTGAAAAAGAACGAATAGAATAGTAATGAAAAACTTCGTGGAATTGGACCACGTGTCCTTGCGGTACGGCGAAGACGGCGATGGCACGCTTGCGCTAGAAGACTTATCGATGCGGGTCGACAGCGGCGAATTTGTCGCGGTCGTCGGCCCGTCAGGTTGTGGCAAATCGACGCTCATGAAAGTGGTGACCGGTTTATGGCCGGCGACCAAGGGTGGCGTCATCGTCGACGGCAAGGACGTCGATCGGCCTCTGAGGATCACTGGCATGGCCTTCCAGAATCCGACGTTGTTACCGTGGCGGACGACCCTAGCCAACGTCATGCTGCCGCTTGAGATCGCGGAGCCGCATGCCTCCCTGCTCAATCGCGAGCGCGCGGCCTATGAGAAGAAGGCGCTCGATTTACTGGCGTTGGTCGGACTTCAGGGCTTTGAGACGAGATTCCCCTGGGAGTTGTCGGGTGGCATGCAGCAGCGCGCCTCGCTTTGCCGGGCGCTGATTCATGACCCGGCGCTGCTGATGCTCGACGAGCCGTTTGGCGCGCTCGACATGTTCACGCGCGAGGAATTGTGGCTGTCGCTGCAAGACCTCTGGATGGCGCGTCGACCGACCGTGGTCTTGGTGACCCACGACTTGCGCGAGGCGGTTTTCCTCGCGGATCGCATCCTGGTGATGAGCGCGCGGCCTGGCCGCATTATTGCCGAGCGGACCGTCGAGTTGGAACGTCCGCGACGTTTGGAATCGACCTACGAACCTTACGTGGTCAATCTTGTTCAAGAACTGCGGAACCACATAAGCACCGCGCGGGAGACCGCATGAGCGAGATGCTAGTGGAAAAGCCGGTCGTAATAACGCGACGCCCGAACCGGCGTCCGCTGTCGCGCAACAAGGCGTTTCGCCGCGTGCTGCCGTGGCTGGTGGTGGTCGCATTATTCTTAGTATGGCAGTTGTGTGTGGAAGGATTCCAGATCGAGGAATTCGTGCTACCGGCGCCGAGCGCGATCTTCGCCAGCGCTTGGGAATTTCGCGGGCCGATTCTGATTAGCGCATGGCAGACATTCCTGACTACCGCGATCGGGTTCTTCTTCGCGATTGTGGTAGGTATGGCTTCCGGCGTCGCGATCGGCTCATCGCCGATCGTCTATGACGGGTTCTATCCGGTGCTGATCGGCTTCAATACCATACCAAAAGTGGCAGTGGTTCCGATTCTGATCATCTGGTTCGGCGTCGGATCGATACCCGCCGTGATCACAGCCTTCATGCTGTCGTTTTTTCCGATCCTCGTTAACGTGGCGACGGGAATAGCGACGGTAGAGCCGGAGCTGCAGGATGTGCTGCGCGCGCTCGGCGCCAGCCGTTGGCAGGTCATCAAGAAGGTCGGCCTGCCGCGATCGATGCCGTATTTCTTTGCTTCGCTGAAGGTCGCGATCACGGTGGCCTTCATCGGCTCGATCGTGGCCGAGACGGTCGGCGGCAATAAGGGCATCGGCAGCTTCATGCTGGTCGCGTCGTCGCGCTTCGAGGTGCCTTTGGCCTTTGCCGCGCTTCTGGTCACCAGCGTCATGGGCATTATAATGTACGCGATCACGAGCACGGTGGAGCGGCGCATGACCGGCTGGGCGATGCGGGGTCCGAACGGGGCCATCACGGTCGCGGCAGGCTGAACGTGGGAGATGGCCGGTCGGCGGCGTGCCGTTCAAATGTCCCGCCCGACCTGTCGCGACTGGCTCGTGACCTTTACACCCCGCTGGGCCGGCTTGAGGAGCGACCTAGACATGGATACCAAGGATTTCGAGACCCGCCGCAAGATTGATGTCCCGCCGCTGCTGCTGTGGGGTGCGACTGGCTGTGTCGGCCGCAATCGCGATCCTGGAGCCGACGAAATCTAGCAGCGCTATGCGTCCCATATCGTGGATGCCAAGGCATTGCCTTGCGGCCATTATCTATCCGAGGAAGCTCCGGCGGAGACGACGGCCGCCCTCCAGGAATACTTAGCCGCTCAATAAATTAGGGCCGGCTACTGGTTTGGTCGCAACTTTTACGGCGGAGCCGTTCCCACTTCACCGCAAAATGCTCTAAGCCGCAGGCGTGGGCGCTGCCAGGAAGTTGCGCATCGCGTAATAGAGCAGTTGACGATTATTGTCGCTACCGGGGCTGTGCGCGATCTGCGGCAGAACGACGAACTGGCGGTCGCCGTTCGGTAGTTGACGATAAAAATCGAGCAGATCGTCGTTGGTCGAGTTGCCGTCGAACTCACCGCGCAGCATAAGCACTGGCGACAGCACCTTCTTGGGATCGACAATTGGAAGGTTCGCTGCCATGTCGAGATAGGTGCCGGTTGGAACCTGATCGCCGAAAATCATTTCCTGGGCAATGATTGCCTCGGCCACCGCTGGATCGTAGCCGGATGCGTGGCCGTCGCGGGTGAAGATCGAACGGATCATCGCGGCGTCCCGCTTGCGGCGGGTGTTGGCGCGCAGCTCGTCAATTCGCTTCCGCCGCCGTTCGATCTCCGCTGCGCCATCGCCCTTGTAGGTGAAGGCGCACAAAATCAGCCGGCCGACGCGCTCGGGCTGCACCTGCGCGTAAGCAGCGGCGCGAATGCCGCCGGAGGAGGTGCCGTAAAAATGCGCCTTTTGCTGCCCGGTTTCCTTCATTACGACCGGCATCGCGGCTTTGAGGTCTTCGACGCCGCTGGCAATGTCCGAATTGTTGCCGGATGACCCCGAGTAGCCGTAGCCGTCGTGATCCATGGTCCACACGTCGTAGCCATAGCCTGCCAGCACATTCATCAACGAGTATTCGCCCTTGCCGGGCACGCTGAGGTCGTAAGACGTGCGCGCCGAATTCGACGATCCATGCACCAGGAACACGATCGGTAGCACCGCCTCGCTTGGACGGGGCTCACCCAAGCGTTTGCGCCACAGATTAAGCTTCACATCGCCTTTCTTGGCCCAATACTCCGCGCTCCAAATGTCACGCTCCGCCGCCGCCGGGCTAAGCCTGCTGGACAATGGCCGGGTGCCGACGTCAAGATCGGCACCCCTGACAAGGGTGCGGCTAGGCACAAGGTTGGTTTTAGAATGATCTGGTTCGTTCATGGAACGCAAACTCAGCAATGGAGCGTTATTGTGTGTCCCGGCGCCGGCCGTGGCCACCATCGTATTCAAAGGCTACCTAAGCGCACTCTAGTGGATCAAATTTAACACTTGGTGCCCTCGCCTGACAACAGCAATGTTGTTGTCGGAGTCTGCGGTCCAAGTGAAGGGTTTCGCGTCATTGTTTGCCTCCGCTACGACGGTGTGGGATTATTCTTGTCAACGGAAGCAGGACCGATCGTGACGACGGCAATTGGCGTTGCTATAGCCCCCCAGTCACATCCGGCGCCGGCGATACTGAACTTAGAGTCATTAGCAGTTTTCGTGCGATGAACCTTGGCATCATATTCGGCAGATGATTGGCAACTTGATGCTCAACGAAGACGCTGACCTGCCGCCTAGCGAACGGCTACCAGCCGATCCGCTGGATGGCTTCGGATTGCTGGGATTCGGGGTGCGCTTGCGCCGCGGGGAGCTGAGCTCCGAGGCTCTCACGAGCACTTATCTCGAACGTATTCGATTGCGTGATCCGAAAATCGGCGCATTTGCAACGGTCGTAGCACGGGAAGCAATTGATGCTGCTCGCGGGGTCGACGCATTGTTGCGGGCAGGGACTGATCTCGGTCCGCTAATGGGCGTGCCGGTTGCCATCAAGGAGATTTTTTCGATTGATGGACTGCCCTACGGTGCTGGCACGGACCTCGATTTGAGAGGGATAACGCCACCGCAAGGTCCCTTTATTCAAAAGTTGAAGCGGGCCGGCTGCGTCATCCTGGGAACGACCCGGACCACGGAGTTCGCCGCAGCGACGATCAACGTCACCAAACCGATGCCGTGGAATCCGGCGGACGAGAAAATCAAACGCGTTTGCGGCGGATCAAGCCACGGTTCCGCCGCCGCGCTCCGTGCCGGCTTGTGCGCGTTTTCTGTTGGCTCCGATACTGGAGGGTCGGTCCGACTTCCCGCCGCATTGTGCGGCGTCTTTGGCTTCAAGAGCACGGCCGGAGTTTGGCCGACGGATGGCGTGTTCAGCTTGTCACCCACGCTCGATAGCGTAGGCGTGTTCACGCGTTCTGCCGAAGACGCGGCGCTCGTCTTCTCGGCCCTCGGGAATGGGGTCGTCGCAGAAGTGCCGCGCGCCCGGGCGCTTCGCCTTGGAAAGCCGAAGGCATACGCCTTCGATCAACTCGACGATGCCGTAAGCCGCGCGGTCACGGCGGCGCTCGGAAAGCTGTATGGCGAAGGCGTCGAGATCGTCGATGTGGAGATTCCCGATGTCGATGCTGCAATGGCAGTGTTCGGAAAAATGCTTTTCGCGGAATTTGTCGCTGCCATGGGAAAAAGCCGTCTGCAGGCGGCGCAGTCGACCATCGACCCGGTGCCATGGGCGCGGATTCAGGCAGGCTTTGGCATTGATGCCGAAGCACTCGCAGCCGCGCAGCGCGCGCAGCGAAGCGCCGTGGCCCGTTCGCAGGAAATGATGGGGGGCGTCGATGCCCTGGTCTATCCGACGGCCCCATTCGTGGCATGTCCGGTTGACGAGGTCCAAACGCTGGATGCCGCGCTGACCTGGAATCTGCGGGCGGGAAGGCTCACGCGTCCCGGAAATTTCTTTGGTCAATGCGGAACGTCGATACCCTTGCAAGTGGAAGGTGGGCTTCCCGTGGGGCTACAGATCCTTTGCAACCCAGGCGCTGACGCCAGGTTGCTCGCAATATCCCAAACGGTCGAGTCGATCGTCGGCTCTCGCGTGCAATCCAGAACATAACCAAGGAGAACGACCGTGGCTTCCAATATAACACAGCAAGAACACTGGGCGCTGAATGGCGATGTCAAGCTCTTCATTTTTCGAAAATTTAAGGAAACGCCCAAGAACAAACCGGTTCTAATTCTCATCCATGGATCGTCTCTGTGCGCGTTGCCCAGTTACGACTTACGCGTGCCGGGCCGAGAATCGGAATACTCGATGATGGATATCTGCGCTGAGCGGGGATACGACGTATGGACGATCGACCATGAGGGCTACGGAAAGTCGTCACGCACATCGAGCAACTCGAACATCGCGATGGCAATCGACGACATCGGCGCCATGGTGCCGATTTTGAAAAAGGAGACGGGGCAGACTAAATACCATTTTTACGGTCAATCCTCCGGTGCTCTTCGTGCGGCGTCTTTCGCCCAGGCTCGCCCCGACCATGTTGGTCGCCTTATCCTTGACGCGTTTGTCTGGACCGGAGATGGCTCTCCTACGCTTGCGAAGCGGCGGGAGGGGCTGGCGGAATTCCGTGCTTCTAATACTCGCAAGCTTGAGCGCAAAAATCTCGTGGCCATCTTTCACCGCGATATGCCAGGGACATCTGAAAATGCTGTGGCGGAAGCCGTCGCCGACGCGCAACTCTTATATGGCGATTCCGTTCCATCGGGGACCTTTGTCGATATGTGTTCGGTACTTCCAGTAGTTGATCCGCTGAAGCTCCCGTTCCCGGTGCTGATCATGCGCGGCGCACACGATGGCATCGCAACCATGGACGATTTGTTGAAGTTCTTCATGAAGTTGCCGAACGACGACAAGCAATTCACCGTCATGGCGGGCGCAGGGCACATCACGCACCTGGGTCTTAACAAGGATCGATTTTACAACACGCTCTTCTCGTTCCTAGAGACGCCGCCGCGCAAGGACAGCGCCGCACACTGAACTGAAGGAGCCGCTCGCTGCCGCGAGCGGTTTTTTCCAAAGCCATCGCGCCAAAACTCAGAGTTAAGAAAATCGACTTTCAATCTAACCAGTTGACAGCGCATCAAGGACGGTAAGAATGAGAGCCGACAGTGAGGGGCTATCAACGGATTAGCCCAAGTTTAAGGTCAATTGAAAAGGGATCGCGTCATGCTGCCGGGCCATACCAGATACGATTACTCATCGATCGAAAGTCGTAAAGATTATTCTTGGCCCGGCGGAAAGCGGCTCGCATTTTATGTAGCGCTAAACGTCGAACACTTTGCATTCCTCTCGGGTCGAGGCATGGACCCGACGAATCGCGGCGGCCCTCCGACGACACGCAACTTCGCTTGGCGAGATTACGGCAACCGGATCGGCATTTGGCGGCTCTTTCGTATGCTTGACGAGTTGAAGTTGCCCGCATCGATTCTGCTGAACAGCGAGGTCGCGCGCCTTTATCCGGACATTGTTGCGAAGATCAAAGCGCGGGGCGACGACGTGTTGGGCCACGGTCGAACGAACGCTGAAACGCTCGGCATGCCCCAGTGGGAAGTCGACGAAGCCCGTATGATCGCCGACTGCACTGAAACGATCGAGAAATATGTGGGCGTCCGTCCGACTGGCTGGATGGGAGCTGGTGCGGTCGAGTCCAAGGTAACTCCCGATCTGCTCAAAGAAGCAGGCTATACCCACCTTTTGGATTGGCCGGTCGATGATCAGCCGTTCTGGATGCGCACACGCACCAAACCGATTTTAACGGTGCCGTACCCTCTTGAACTCAACGACGCCGGGGCGTTAATCGCGCGCGATCATTCCGGCCGCGAGTTTGCCGATATGCTGGTTGACCAGTTCGAAGAGATGCTTGAGCAATCGGAAGCGCAGCCCCTGGTATTCTGCGCGTCGCTGCATGGCTTTATTGTCGGCCAGCCGTTCCGGCTGCGTCCTGTGCGCAAGGCGCTCAAACACTGCGTCGAGCATAAGCAAAAGGATCGGGTGTGGTTCACTCGCGCGGGGGAGATTGCCGATTACTGCTTCAAGCTTCCGGCCGGCACCATTCTGGGAAGCTAACCGCCACATACAGACACACCCACCTTTCCATTGTAAGCAGGCGGAAGTAGGAGAGTCTCATGGCAAGTGTTCTGGCGAAGGCCCATCTGCTGCAGTCGACGCCTGACACAGTGCATTGGGGTTATTTCGATGGTGGGCTTCCCCCGGTGCTCACCATCAATTCTGGAGACCGCGTCACCATTGAATGCGTGTCCGGTAATCCCGAATGGATGCCCCCGGAATCGTCGGGTTTCAAGGTTCTTCCGGACCTGAAATTGATTCACGAAAAGGCCAAGCGCGGCACCGGCAACCACATTCTTACCGGTCCAATTTACGTGAAAGACGCCAAGGTCGGTGACGTGCTCGAAGTTCGCATCGTCGATGTCGAGCTGCGGCAAGATTGGGGCTTCAACCTTTTCCGCGCCTATATGGGTACTATCCCGGAGGACTTCCCCTACGGACGCATGATTCACGTCGCGCTCGACAAGGCGAGCAAACTTGCGACCATGCCATCAGGTCTGAAAGTGCCGATGGCGCCGTTCTTCGGCCAGCTCGCGGTCGCGCCGCCCAAGGCCTATGGGCGCCAGAACAGTAAGGAGCCA
>JBBRAL010000126.1:0-7987 GCA_038206805.1 Hyphomicrobiales bacterium
GTCGTCGACTTGCAAGCCGCCATCAATCGCTTCGTCGTCGAACACAACACCGAACCGAAACCCTTCACATGGACTGCTGATCCCGATAAAATTATCCAAGCCGTCAGACGCGGGCACCAAGTGTTAGATTCGATCCACTAGGTCCCCGCTTTCGCGGGGACGAGCGGTTAGAAAGTCAAATACTTCTTCGCCAGAACTTTGCCCTCTTCCACCGCCGGCTGGTCGAAGGCGTCGACGCCCAAGAGATGCGCGGCCACGATGGTTTCCAGCATGAAATGCATCAGCAGTTCGCCGAGACTCTCCTCGTCGAGCCGGCCCAAGTGAATAATGCGCACCGGGCAGCCGTTCTTAGCCAAAGTTTCGGCGGTGGCGCGCGCTTCCGCCGCCACCAGATCGCCGATGGTCTTGCCACCCAAGCTGGGCTCGCCGGCGAGCTTGGCGAGTTCGCCATCCATGCGCGGCCCAAGCCCCGCGGCGTCAACGGTGACCACCGTGAACAGCTTGTCGCGCGGGCCGCCGAGATAGAGCTGCAGTTGGCTGTGCTGATCGACCGGTCCAACGGCCGCGACCGGCGTTGAGCCCTTGCCGTTCTTGCCGAGGCTCTCGGCCCAGAGCTGCACATACCAGTGGGTGAAGCGTTGCAGCCGATCGGCATAGGCCATCAGCACGCTGATGCTTTTGCCTTTGCTTTCGGCCAGCGCGACCGAGAGCGCGGCGCCGAGCGCCGCCGGAACCTGCGCGGGTGGTTTGTTCGCCAGTACCGGGGCGAGCGCCGCCGCGGCGCCCTTGCGGATCGCGGCGATGTCGAGGCCAAGCGCTGCCGCCGGCAGCAGGCCGACATTGGTGAGCGCCGAAAAACGCCCGCCGATATTCGGATCGTGATCGAGCATCGCCACCCGATGCTTGACCAAAAGATCGCGCAAGCCGTTGCGCTTGCCGGGCGCGGCCGGTTCGCTGATGCCGAGGAACGCGGTGCGCGCCTCGAGCCCGGCCTGCTTGAGCGCCGACACAGCGGCGATGGTCTGCATCAAAGTTTCGGCGGTGCCGCCGGATTTCGAGATCGCAACGAACCGCGTGGCGGCGAGCGGCAATGCCGCAAGCATGGTCTCGAAGCTGAGCGGATCGAGATTGTCGATGAAATGCAGGCGCGGCGGAGAACGCAAGGCGCCAACGCCCGGCACCGCGTAGCCGGCAAGCTGCGCCAGCGTCTGTCCGCCCAGACTTGAGCCGCCGGTGCCGAGAATGACGATGTCGCTGGCGCCGTCCGTCAGCCGGCGGGCGGCGTCGCCAATGCCGGCGAGGTCGTCCTGCCGCTCCGGCAGCCGCAGCAGCGGCAAGGCTCCGTCGGCATGGCGCGCGCGCAACCAGTCGAGCGCCGTCCGGCTGCGCGCCAGCGTCGCCGCCAGGGCGGCGTCGGCGACGCCGTGCGGCCCGATGTTTTTTTCCAGCGCGCTGTCAATGGAGTGAATGATGGCCATGTTCGCTCAATACTTTTCGTCGCGCGCGTGCCGCGAACTCCACTTCACCTCTCCCCTGGGGGGAGAGGTCGCCCGCCGAAGCTTTAGCGAAGGCGGGCGGGTGAGGGGGAAAGGGCCTATCGAAAGGCACTTGCCCCCTCACCCCAACCCTCTCCCCCCATGGGAGAGGGAGTCCGGCCGAACGCGTGGCGATGTCAGAAATTCAGACCAAGCAATAGGATGTCAAGCCTGCCGATGACTGCATTGAATTCGTAGCTATTCGCCGCTCGACGTCAGCCCCTTGGGCCGGCCGGCCACGGTGACCAGCATGCCGCCGCTATAGAGGCGTTTGGCCACCCGCTTGGCGTCGGTAATGCTGACCGCGTCGATCATGGCGCCGCGGCGCTGGATATAGTCGATGCCGAGCTTATCGAGCTGTATCTGCGTGAGTTGGGCGGCGATCTTGCCCGATGAGTCGAGTATGAGCGCGTAGGCGCCCTTGAGATAGGATTTGGCCGCCACCAGTTCGTCGGCGGTCGGGCCTGCATCGGCCATGCGCTTGATCTCGTGCTCGATCACCGTCAGCGCCTCGCCGGTACGGTCGGCGCGGGTAGCGGTGCCGCCGAGCACGACCGCGGCGCTCTTGAACCAGACCAGACTATCGGAGACGCCATAGGCGAGACCGCGCTTCTCGCGCACTTCCTGGTAGAGGCGCGAGGAGAAGCTGCCGCCGCCCAGGATATGGTTGACGATATAGCCGGCCATGAAATCGGGGTCGTTGCGCGCAATCCCTTGGCCGCCGAAGGTCACCACCGCCTGCGGCACGTCGAGATCGATGACGATGCGGCGGCCGAGGCCGCGCGGGGTGGCGTCGGCGACGGCCTTGAGATCGTTCTTGGCCGGCAAGCCGCCGAAGGCGCGATCGATCAATTCGCCCGCGGTCTTGGCATCGACGTCGCCGACGATCGAGACCGTCAGTTCGTTGCGCGCAAAGGCGCGCCGCACATAGTCGCGCATATCCTGGGCGCTGATGCGCGGCACCGTCTCCAGCGTGCCCTTGGTCTCGCGGCCGTATGGATGGCCGGGGAACGCCGTCGCCCACCACTGGCGGCTGGCGATATTGTTGGGATTGGTGGTGTCGCGCCGCAACGATGAAAGTATCTGCTTGCGCACCCGCTCGACCGCGTCGGCTTCGAAGCGCGGCGCCGTCAGCGCCAACCGCAACAGATCGAACGCCTCCGCGCGGTGCTCGTTGAGCGTGCGCAGCGAGCCGCGAAATTCGTCACGGCCGACGTTGAAGCTGAGATCGATGGCGCGATTTTCCAAGCGCTCGTGGAATGTCTTGCCGTCAAGATCGCCGGCGCCCTCGTCGAGCAGGTCGGCGGCCAGATTGGCGGTGCCCGCCTTGTCGGCCTCGTCCTGGCTGGAGCCGCCGTGAAAGGCGTAATTGAGCGTGACCAGCGGAACGGTCTGTTCGCGCACCAGCCAGGCGGTGATGCCGGACGGGCTGACGATCTTCTCGATCTGCATCGCCGCGCCAGCGGGCGCGGCCGTCAGCAGCGCGAGCGCGGCGAGCGCGATCGGAGCCAATAGACGGATCATGACCGCTTCTCCACCGGTGGGCTGACAGCCTTGATCAGGAAGCCGGTGACCGAACGGCGCTTGTCGAGCCATTGGCGGGCGGCGTCTTGCACCTGGGCGGCGGTGACGGCGCGGATGCGTTCCGGCCAGCGTTGCAGGTCTTCGACGCTGGCGCCGGTCATCAGCGCCGTGCCGTACCAGCGCGCCATGCTGGCCTGGTTATCCTGCGCATAAATCACATCGGCGATCAGACGAAATTTTGTGCGTTCCAGTTCATCGGCCGAAACGCCCTTGGCGATAACATCGGCGATCACCGCGTCGATTTCCGTCTCGAGCTGCGGCAGCGTGACGCCCTGGCCGGGCGCGCCGTAGACGCCGAATTTCGACATGTCGAGCGCGTAGCTGTCGTAATAGGCGCCGGCCGACACGGCGACGCGTTTGTCCACCACCAGTGCGCGGTAGAGCCGGCTGTTGGAGCCGGAGCCGAGAATATGCGCGAGCACTTCCAGCGCTTGCGAATCGCCAGGCGATTTACTGGCTTTGGCGGTGGCGAAGGACGGCACCAGATAGGTGCGCTGCAACATCGGCTGTTCGACACGGGGGTCGGCGAGCGTGAGCGAGCGCACCGCCACTGGCGGCGGCTCCTGCGGACGATGGCGCGGGACGATCAAGTTGTGGCGCTTGATCGTACCGTAAGTTTCCTCCGCCAGCTTGCGCGCCTCGGCCGGCTCGATGTCGCCGGCGATCACCACCACCGCGCCGTTGGGACCGTAGAAGCGGCGGTAAAAGCCGATGGCGTCGTCGCGCGAAAGCTCCTCCATCTCGTGGCGCCAGCCGATCACCGGCCGGCCATAGGGATGGTTGAGGAACAGCGCGGCGTCGATCTGCTCACCGAGCCGCGCGCGCGGATTGTTGCCGACGCGCTGGTTCTGCTCCTCAAGGATGACGTCGCGCTCGGGCAGCACCACCGCATCGGTGAGCTGCAGGCCGGTCATGCGGTCGGCTTCGAACTCCATCACGGTCTTGAGCTTTTCGCTCGGCACCCGCTGGTAATAACCGGTGTAGTCGCTGGAGGTGAAGGCGTTTTCCTGTCCGCCGATGCGGGCAACGGTTTGCGAAAACTTGCCGATCGGATTCTTCGCGGTGCCCTTGAACATCAGATGTTCGAGGAAATGCGCCAGGCCCGATTTGCCCGGCGTCTCGTCGGCGGCGCCGACCTTGTACCAGATCATGTGGGTGACGACCGGCGCGCGGTGGTCGGGAATGACAACGAGCTCAAGGCCGTTCGCGAGCGTAAAGTCGGAGACCTTCTGCCCGCTCGACTGCGCGAAAGCGCCGTTCGAAATCGTGATTAGCGCGAGTGCCGCTGTCAGGCGGAAAAACGCTTTCGAAACCTTGTAATGATTGGACGCCATTGGTGATTTGCTAGCCGGGGCGTCGCATGTGGCTGAAACCCTATTCCGCGCGGCGCCCGCCGGACAAGGATGCTGATCGATTAGTTTTTTTCGGTCGCGCGGTCGTGCTCGTAATCGAACGCCTTGGTGCGGCGATCTTCCCGTGCGGGACCATAGGGCTGGTTTGGCGAGGGCGTCTGATAACCCGGCGGCGGAGCGGTCAAGCTGGCGCGTGGCGGCTCGCCGGTGAACTTGACCGTGGCCTCTTCGTTTTGGCCGATCAATTTTCCGAATATGCCGCCCTTGGCTCCAAGTTCAGCCGGGCTGAGCCGGTCGCCGATGCGCGCCGAATCGGTTCTGGGCTCGTTTCCTCGCGGCAGCGTGCGGGGATCGCCGCCGGGCGTGAGCTGTTCCGGCCGCAGCGGCCTGCTCTCGGCTTCAACCTCTTGGCTGGTCGTGCCGCGACGCTCGCGCGCCACTTCCTTCTTGCGCTTGATCACGTCCGGGTCTTTCGGCCAGGCCGGATTGGATAGCGCGACATCGCCTTTTTCCGGCGGCGGCAGGGCACGGCTCGGCGGTATCACCAGTGGCGCACGCTCCTGGTAGTTGATCCCCCCCTCGCCGTCCTTTCGCAGACCGATGCCTTCAAGAATGCCGCGCAATATCTTGCTGTCGAATGCGACATCGTCGTCAGCCGCGCGTGCCGGGACCGGCGCTGCCAGCATGGCGGCAGCCAGCACCAAACCCAGGGCGCTTGCGGTGAATTTCGTCGTCAGGCGTGTCGAGCGCATGGCACTCATCCGATCTTGGGCTATAACCCTCTGAATTCCCAAGGAATCCAACGACCCAACCTGGACTATTGCGGCGGATCAGGGCGCTTTTGCGGCGTGCTCCCCGGCCAGCGATTCATACAACAGGCAGATAACCCCGGCAACGATGGCAACATCGGCAAGGTTAAAGACATACCAGTCGAACCGCCAACTGGCTGTGGATACGTGAAAAAACACGAAATCGAAGACCCAGCCATAGGCCAGCCGGTCGATGGCATTGCCCACCGCCCCGCCAATGATGAGGCCGAGGGAAAGCGCGGCAAGGCGGCCCTGCGAGCGTGCCAGCCAAACCCATAGCAGCACCACGGCCAGCGCCTTCAGGGCCAGCAGCAGCCATTGGCCGAGCGCCCCTTGCGTCTGGAACAGGCCGTAGCTGATGCCGGTGTTGCGGGTGACCACGAAATCGAAGAACGGGCCCAGGCGCACCGGGCCGTTGGCGGTAAGATCGAAGACGAACAGCAGGTAAAGCTTGCTGGCCTGGTCGATGAGGCAGACCAGCCCTGCGACGATGACGCCGAAGCGAGTGAACGGGCCGGACAGGTAATTGGAGCGCATCATATTATTGTCGTCTCCGCGAAGGCGGGGACCCATACGCCGTGACGTATCTTTATAGCGCTGTCGCTCAAACGATAAGGTGACTCAAATCGCGCCATTCAAGGTTGTCCTCTTCGATGAGCCGAATTTTCCAATCGCGATTCCATTTCTTTAATTGCTTCTCGCGAGTGATGGCCGATTCTGGATCGTCAAATGTCTCGACATGCACGAGGCGCGTGACCCGATATTGCTTGACGAATCTCGAACCCAATCCAAGCCGATGTTCGTCCATACGTCGCCGCAGATCATTCGTGATTCCAATATAGAGGGTTCCATATCGTCTGCTCGAAAGAATGTAGACATGATATGGCACGGGATCGCCTCATGCCCTGTGGTTATGGGTCCCCGCTTTCGCGGGGACGACCAAATAATTTTCACCCCGCCGCCTTGCGCATGGTTTCCCATTCGCGCAGCGCCTTGGCGTCGCGCGGCGAGACTTCCGGGTATTCGGGATCGGCGCCAATATTGGTGAGGATTTTCCACGAGCGCGCGCATTTGGTGCCTTCGGCGAGATTAGGCACGACCGCGACGCCGGTAACGTCCGGCAAGCGGAAGGCGCCGGCGGGACCTTCGTCTTCCACCAGCGTCGCCGCCGAGGTGATGCAGACTTCGGCGAGATCGACATCGACCACCGCCTCGAACAATTCCTTATTCGAAACGTGCACGATCGGATGCGCTTCCAGCGAGGAGCCGATGCGCTTTTGCGCGCGTTCGATTTCCAAGGCGCCGGTGACGACGCGGCGCACCATGCGCACCTTACGCCATTTTTCCGCCAAGGCGTCGTCGCGCCAGGCCGCCGGCACCACGGGGAACGTCTCAAGGTGGACCGACGCCGCATCCGCGCCATAGCGCGAGGCCCAGGATTCCTCCGCCGTGAAGCACAGCATCGGCGCCAGCCAGGTCACCGTGCAGCGGAACAGTTCGTCGACCACGGTCAAGCAGGCCTTGCGGTTCACCGACGAAATCGGATCGCAGTACAGCGTGTCCTTGCGGATATCGAAATAGAACGCCGACAAATCCGCCGTCATGAAGCTGCTAAGCGCCGCAAAGATGCGTTTGGTGTCGAAATCGGCATAAGCCTGCCGCACCAGCGCATCGAGTTCGGCCAGCCGGTGCAGCATCAGCCGCTCCAGCTCCGGCATCTTCTCCAGCTTGACGCGGTCGTCCTCGTGGAAATGCGCCAGCGAGCCGAGCATCCAGCGGATGGTGTTGCGCAGCTTGCGATAGGTATCGGCCGTGGACTTGAGAATTTCCGGACCGATGCGCAGGTCGTCGGCGTAGTCGGAGGCGCACACCCACATGCGCAGGATATCGGCGCCGGACTGCTTGATCACGTCCTGCGGCGCGGTGACATTGCCGGTCGACTTCGACATCTTGCGGCCCTGCTCGTCGAGCACGAAGCCATGGGTGAGCACCACGTCAAAGGGCGCGCGCCCGCGCGTGCCGCATGATTCAAGCAGCGAAGAGTGGAACCAGCCGCGATGCTGGTCGCTGCCCTCCAGATACATCACGGTGTCCTTGCCGCCATCGACCTTGCGCTTGATGCCGGCGAGTTGCGGGAAATGCACCGGGTCTTCCAGCACAAACGCATGGGTCGAGCCGGAGTCGAACCAGACGTCGCAGATGTCGTCGACTTTTTTCCAGCCGTCATTGGCGAGCTTGCCGAGAAAGCGCTCGCGTGCGCCCGGCTTGTACCAGGCGTCGGCGCCTTCCGCCTCGAAAGCCTCGACGATGCGGACCTCGACCTCGGGGTCTTGCAGTATATCGACCGAGCCGTCCGGCTTCTCCTTGACGAACACCGCGATCGGCACGCCCCAGGCGCGCTGGCGCGAGATCACCCAGTCGGGGCGGCTCTCGATCATGCCGGTGATGCGGTTCTGCCCCGCGGCCGGCACCCAGCGGGTGACGGAGATCGCGTGCAGCGCGCGCGCGCGCAGCGTCTTCTCCCCGCCCCCTTGTGGGGAGGGGTCGGGGGTGGGGGTAGCGGCTGCCGTTTTCAACGACGAGCCCCCCCCCCGGACCACCCCCCACAAGGGGGGGGGGACCAGAAATTGCCAACCCAACAAAGGCGTATTAATAGCCAAGAACACATGCGGCCTGGTTGGGGAGTATTTTTGGTTGGTGGGGCGCC
>JBBRAL010000127.1:0-7945 GCA_038206805.1 Hyphomicrobiales bacterium
CCATCTACGACCTGTCGATCCGCCGCGCGCTCATTCTGGTCGGCGAGGACATGGTCAATGTGGCGTTCGATGCGCCGGTCGATTTTTCGCCGCGCAATCAGATCGAGGATGCCGAGCGCAAGCTCTACGAACTGGCCGAGACCGGGCGCTATGACGGCGGCTTCCAACTATTTGCCCAGGCGCTGACCACCGCGGTCGACATGGCGGCGCGCGCCTATCAGCGCGACGGCAAGCTCTCGGGCATCGCCACCGGGCTGGACGATCTCGACCGCATGATGGGCGGCTTGCAGCCGTCCGACTTGATCATCGTCGCCGGCCGCCCCGGCATGGGCAAGACCGCGCTCGCCACCAATATCGCCTACAATGTCGCGCGCGCCTGGCGCGGCGAGGTCAAGCCCGACGGGCACTCCGTTACGGTGAATGGCGGCATTGTCGGCTTCTTCTCGCTGGAAATGTCGGCCGAGCAGCTCGCTACCCGCATCATCGCCGAGCAGACCGGCATTCCGTCCAACCAGATCAGGCGCGGCGCCATCGGCGAGGCCGATTTCGAGCGCATCAAGGATCATTCGATCGAATTGCAGAATCTGCCGCTGTTCGTAGACGAGACCGGCGGCCTGTCGGTGGCCCAGCTTGCCGCGCGCGCGCGCCGGCTCAAGCGCCAGCGCGGCCTCGATTTGCTGGTCATCGACTACCTGCAACTGCTGCAAGGTTCCACGCGCCGCAGTCAAGAAAACCGCGTGCAGGAAATCACCGAGATCACCACCAAGCTGAAAGCCCTGGCGAAAGAACTCAACGTGCCGGTCATGGCGCTGTCGCAATTGTCGCGGCAGGTGGAAAGCCGCGACGACAAGCACCCGCAATTGTCGGACTTGCGTGAATCCGGATCGATCGAGCAGGACGCCGACGTGGTCTTGTTCGTCTATCGCGAAGAATATTACCACGTGATGCGCAAGCCGCTGGAATCCGACCGCGAGAAGTTCGCCAACTGGATGGCCGACAGCGACAAGTACCACGGCAAGGCGGAAGTCATCATCGGCAAGCAGCGCCACGGGCCGACCGGCACGATCGAATTGCAATTCGACGGCGCCATCACGAAATTCTCGTCGCTGGCCAAGACCGACCATCTGCCGGACCGCATCGGCTAGCGCAGGCGCCGGTCGGGGTCAGGCCGCTTAATCGTAGGCCCCATGGCCAAGGCCTAACCTGCGGCAATGCGGACATTGCAGCCCATCCAACTGCCGGTTTATGAATCGAGGCCCCGGTTCGTGAAACGGACCGGGAAATCGGTGTATGCTACCCAGCGTTCAAGGGAACCCGTATGGGGCTGCGCTTAAAGCTTAATCTCGTGCTGCTGGTAGTGGCGGTATTCGGAGTTGCGCTGTTTGCGCTGATTTCCGGCCCGTTTCTCGACGACCTGGCGAGAGAAGAGGTGCTGACACGCTCGCGCATCATGATGGAAAGCGCGGCGCAAATCCGCGATTACACATCGGAAGAGATCGCGCCGCTTCTCAACACGCGGTCGGACACGAAATTTCACGTCCAGGCTGTCTCGGCCTACGCGGCGACCAAGAATTTGTCCGGGCTGCGCACCCGGTTTCCAGAATACAGCTACCGCGAAGCGGCGCTCAATCCGACCAATCTTGAAAACCGGGCCACCGAATCGGAAGTCGACATCATTAACGATTTCAGGGCCAATCCGAAAAAAAAGGAGATGATTACCGAACGCCAGACGCACAATGGGCGTTTTCTGTACCTGTCGCAGCCCATTGTGGTCTTGAAGAATTGCCTGAATTGCCACGAAAGCCCGGAACGCACGCCCCAGCCCATGCTGGCCGAATATGGCCGGCAGAATGGCTTTGGATGGAAGCTGAACGAGATCATCGGAGCGCAGATCGTATCCGTTCCGATGACGGTGCCCCTGGCCAATGCCGCCAAGAGCCTGAAACTGTCCCTGCTCCTGCTGGGCGTGGTATTCATCATTCTTATAATTGCCATCAACCTGATGATCGAACTTCTGATCACCCGTCCGATCATTCGCATGTCACGGATTGCCGGCGACGTCAGCATGGGCAAGCCAAACGTCGAGGAATACGTGAAAAGCGGGTCGGATGAGGTATCGGAGCTTTCGGTGTCGATCAATCGATTGAAGCGCAGCGTGGAAGAAGCGATCAAGCTGCTCAATGTCGCGCTAAAATGAAGTTGCCATGAAGAAATATTTCTTGAGTTATTCGCGTCATGACCAGGCATTTGCGATTCGCTTCGCGAACGATCTAAAGGCGGGCGGCGTCGATGTCTGGGTCGACCAGTTCAATATCGCCATCGGGCAGAATTGGGATCGAGAGGTTGAAGCCGCCGTTCGTAAATGCGACGGGTTCATCGTCATCCTGTCGTCCCATTCCGTCAGCTCCGAGAACGTGGCCGACGAAGTAGCCGTGGCGATCAATGGCGCCAAGCACATCATTCCAATCCTGCATGAGAAATGCACATTGCCGATGCGGCTCGCCCGTATGCAGTTCATCGATGCGACAGCCAACTACCCGGACGCGTTACAGCGCTGCGTGACCCTCATTTTGGGAAAGCACGCCGATGAAGGCGTTGCGACGTCATGTGCGATAGCCGACGATGCCGGATCGGGACTTGCTCCCGCGCCGAATATCGCGAGCGCGCCAGCGGCCGCCAATTTACTGCCTCCAGAATCGGTCGACAAATTGTGTAATATCCTGACCGTCTATCTCGGCCCGATCGCCAGACATGTCCTCATCAGCGAGATGCGCGAAGCGACCAGCCGCGAAGATCTTTATCAACGTCTGGTCTCTCGTATTCCGAGCGACCATGAACGGGCTGGATTACTCACTAAATTGCGGTCGAGCTAAGGCCGTCGCACAATTCGGCATCGGTGTGGTCGTCCATAAAATGTCAATTTTCACCCAAACATCCAACCTGCAGTCACCGCCGCGCGCGAGCCTGGCTTTTCGGGTTGGCATCATCGGTCACCGGCCCGACCGTCTGCCAAAAGAGGCCGAAACGCTGAGCGTACTTCGCGCTATTCTCCGATCGATCCTGGCGGACGTGAAGGCCGAAGTGTCCGATTATGCGGGCTCCCCAATTGCCGCGACGCTTTATTCGGACAGGCCGCCCGTTGTCCGGATCGTCTCGCCGCTTGCCGAAGGGACCGACCGCATCTGCGTCGAGGAGGCACTCGAACTTGGCTACCAGCTTGTCTGCCCGATGCCATTCAGCCAGGACGAATTCGAGAAAGACTTCGATCCTCCACATGCGCTGGAAGCCAATTCACGCCAGCATTTTCAAGGCCTGCTCAAGCGGGCCAAGGAAGGCGCCGGGCTGACCAAGTTCGAGCTTGACGGCAAACGCGCAGCCTTCAGCGAGGCCTATGGCGCGGCCGGCCGCGTGGTATTGAACCAATCGGATCTGCTGATCGCCGTCTGGGATGGCGGCAAGGCTGCCGGCATTGGCGGCACCGTCGATACCATCCAACAGGCGCTGCTATTCAACCTGCCGGTATTATGGATCGACGCATTGGCCCCGAACGACTGGCAATTATTAAATACCGCCGATGACCTGAAGGGTCTTGAAGCCGACGAGCGCTATCGGCCGCGCCGTCCCGACTTCACGGCGCATGGCGATGCGGCAAGCCCCCTGTCGGCAACCGTAAGGCGCGTCGTCCATGAGGAAATCGCCCTGCCGCAGGACGCCCCACGCAAAAAAAATCGCGCGCCGGCGACGCAGACCCAGGCGGCAAACTATTTCCAGGAGCGCAAGCCTTGGCTCAAATTCGCATTCATGTGGAAGCTGTTTCGTGACGCCGTCGGCGCCGCACGCTTTCAATTACCGCGGCTTTATGTTCGGCCGTTCGAAGATCAAGTGCGTGACGAATGGCCGACGCTCGATACGAATGACGATGGGCCGAACTTGGCCGCCACCGATGTAGCGTCCGGCAATGGCCAGCGTCGGCCATCGGAATTGGAAGATTGGGTCAACCGGCCGCTGCGGCCGCATTACGCCTGGGCCGACAAGCTTGGCGAACTCTATGCCGATGCCTATCGCAGCGCCTATCTTCTGACCTATCTGCTGTCGGCGACGGCGGTATTCTTGGCGCTTCTCCCGATGGCGGCGGGCTGGGAGGGCGGCTTACAAATCGCCTGCGTGGCGGCGGAATGCGTGATCCTGATCGGCATCCTTTTACTGCTATTATTCGGATGGCGCCGCCACTGGCACGAACGCTGGATGGAATACCGGCTTCTCGCCGAACTAATCCGCCAGTTGCGGATTCTGATTCCGCTTGGCGGCGGCCGGCCGTTCACGCGGGTTTCGGCCCATCGCGTAAGTTACGGCAGCCTGACGCAGACCTGGATGTATTGGCATATGCGCGCGATCGCGCGGCACACTGGCATTCCCGAAGCGAAGGTCACGCCGCAATACGTTCACGATTGTCTGGACTATGTCGCCAAAATCGTCGCTGGAATTTCCGGCGGGCAGCTTAAATTTCACATCAATACCGAAAAATATTCTCACAACATCGCCCACCGGCTGCACAAGACGGCGACGGTGCTGTTCGGGCTCACGATCGCAGGCATCTTGGTTCATCTTGGGTTTGAGCTTTTAGGAATGCATGGCCGCATCGATCCGTGGCTGGTGCTGATCTCGGCGACTTTTCCGGCGCTGGGCGCCGCATTGGCGGGCATCAATAATCAAGGAGAATTCGCACGCGTCGCCAAACGCGCGGGCGCGATGGCGGATAGTTTTCAGCAATTTTCGGTGCAGATCGCCGAACTTCGGCAGGGGTCCACTCGATCGCAAAGCGGCCTGACGCTTTCCGAGGCGCTGCCGCTTGCGGGCAAGATTGCCGAGGTCATGGTGGACGAAGTGTCCGATTGGCGGGTCGTCTTTATCGATCGGCCACCGACCGCGGCCTGATTACGGATGAACTGTGGGATATCTGGCCCAATGGACGCCCTGCGCTTTCGCCGTTAAACCGTAAGTATCATGGCCAAACTCGAGCCCATAGCCGTCGCGGACCAGCCACCGGTGAGCGACGCCCCGGCGGAAAAGACCGTCACCTCCGGCCCGCCGGCGATCGAGGCGGGCGGCGTCCTGACCGTGGACCTGGCGGCCATCGAGGCCAATTGGCGTGCGCTCGGCCGCCGCGCCATGCCGTCGGAATGTTCCGCGGTGATCAAGGCCGACGGCTATGGCTGCGGCATCGAACAAGTCGCGGTCCGGCTCGCCCGTGCCGGCTGCAAGACTTTTTTCGTCGCCGATCTTTCCGAAGCGCGGCGCGTGCGCGCCGTGACGCCCGAGCCAACGATCTATGTGCTCAACGGGCTGTTGCCCGGCACCGCGCCCGGCTTTGCCGACCTGAACGCGCGGCCGGTGATCGGCAGCATGCTCGAACTGGCGGAATGGGACGCCTTCGTCACCGCCAGCCAGTGGCGTGGCGGCGCCGCGTTGCATGTCGACACCGGCATGAACCGGCTCGGCATCTCGGCCAACGAGGCGGCGGCGCTGGCGCCGCGCATCCGAGCTGAGAACCACGGCATCATGTTGCTGATGAGCCATCTGGCATGCGCGGAAGCACCGGAGCATCCGCTCAACGACCGCCAGATCGCGCTGTTCCGCGAAGTGCGCATGCTCTATCGCGGCATTCCCTCCTCGCTCGCCAACTCCTCGGGAATTTTTCTCGGCAACAGCGCGCATTGCGACGTGGTGCGGCCGGGCGTTGCGCTGTACGGCGTCAATCCAATCCCAGGCCACGGCAATCCGATGCGGCCGGTGATCGAGTTGCAGGCGCGCATCGTGCAGCAGCGCAATGTGGCGCGCGGCGAGACCGTCGGCTACGACGCCGCCTGGACCGCCAGGCGCGCGATCAAGCTGGCGGTGGTCGCGGTCGGCTATGCCGATGGCTATCCGCGCGCGGCCAGCGCCTCCGACGAAGCGCCGGGCGGCAGCGCCATTGTTGCCGGCAAGCGCTGCCCGTTTGCCGGCCGCGTCTCCATGGACCTGTTGGCAATCGACATCACCGGACTGCCCGAGGGCGCAGGCCGTCGCGGCGAACTTGCCACCCTGATCGGCGACGAGATCAATGTCGACGAGGTGGCGAAGGCCGCCGGCATCATAGGCTACGAGGTGCTCACCGGGCTGGGGCGGCGGTATCACCGGGTGTATCGGGGCTGAGGCTATCCGCAGACATCGGCCGCGCTCCGGTCATTCCCGTCCCCGCATGCGCGGGGACAGGCTCCAGCGGCAATCCAGCGCTTCCTTAAAAGCCACATTTGCCGCCCCTGGGTCCCCGCTTTCGCGGGGACGAGCGGGAAATCGCAGAAAATCAGAGATTTCTTAAACAATGTTCTTGTAATGTTCTCATAGCCGTTTTAGCGTCCAGAGCGGCATTTCGAGAGCGATTCCCATGTCCAAGCGCAGCCTCAGCTTCATCTGCCAGAACTGCGGCGTCGGGGCGTCCCGCTGGCAGGGCAAATGCGAAGCCTGCGGCGAGTGGAACACGCTTGCCGAGGAAGGCGCCGAGCGCCCGGCCGGACCCGGCCGCAGGCCGGCCAAGGGCCGCCTGTTCGCGCTCGAACCGCTCACCGGCGAGGCGCGTGACGCCCCGCGCCTGCCCTGCGGCGTCGCCGAACTCGACCGTGTCACCGGCGGCGGTTTTGTTCGCGGCTCGGTGCTGCTGATGGCGGGCGATCCCGGCATCGGCAAATCGACTTTGCTGCTGCAGGCCTGCGCCGCCATGGCGCGCGCCGGCCAGCGCGCGGTCTATATCTCCGGCGAGGAGGCGGTGGCACAGGTGCGGCTGCGCGCCGAGCGGCTGTCCTTGAGCGACGCCGCCGTCGAACTCGCCGCGGAGACCTCGGTCGAAGACATCATCGCCACGCTGTCGGAGGGCAAGATCCCGCGGCTGATCGTCATCGATTCCATTCAGACCATGTGGACCGAGCTGGTCGAATCGGCGCCCGGCACGGTGACGCAGGTGCGCGGCTCGGCGCAGGCGCTGATCCGCTTTGCCAAGCGCTCAGGGGCGGCGATCATCCTGGTCGGCCACGTCACCAAGGACGGCCAGATCGCCGGTCCGCGCGTGGTCGAGCACATGGTGGACGCCGTGCTCTCGTTCGAGGGCGACGGCTCGCACCAGTTCCGAATTTTACGCGCGGTGAAAAACCGCTTCGGCCCGACCGACGAGATCGGCGTGTTCGAGATGACCGGCGCTGGACTGCGCGAGGTCGCCAATCCATCCGAACTGTTCCTGTCGGCGCGCGATCTGGGCTCGCCCGGCACCGCCGTGTTTGCCGGCATGGAGGGCACAAGGCCGCTGCTGGTCGAAATCCAGGCGCTGGTGGCGCCGACTTCGCTCGGCACGCCCCGGCGCGCCGTGGTCGGCTGGGACACGAGCAGGCTTGCGATGGTGCTGGCGGTGCTGGAAGCGCATTGCGGCGTCAAGCTCGGCGGCCACGACGTCTACCTCAATGTCGCCGGCGGCATGCGCATCCAGGAGCCGGCGGCCGATCTCGCCGCCGCCGCCGCGCTGGTGTCCTCGCTTGCGAATTCAGCCCTGCCGGCGGATGCGGTCTATTTCGGCGAAGTGTCGCTGTCGGGCGCCATCCGGCCGGTGGCGCAGGCGGCCGCCCGGCTCAAGGAGGCCGCCAAGCTCGGCTTTACCCGCGCCATCGTCCCGGAGGCCGCAAAATCCGAGGCCGGCGATCCCGCCCTCAGGGCCAGCACCGTGGCCAATCTGACCCATCTGGTGGCCGACATCGCAAGCCGTGGCCGCCAGGGCACGCCCGGCAAAAACCGTGGACAAGACGGGTGACGGCATGGTGACGCCCCGCTATATACGGGGCGCAAAGACCGCCTGCGGCGGCCATTCTCGCGGGACGCCGCGAGAGCAGAAATGGGCGTAATATTAAGTACTTAAAGCCAACAT
>JBBRAL010000128.1:0-7568 GCA_038206805.1 Hyphomicrobiales bacterium
CGGCCTCCACACGCTGCGCAAAATCTTCGTCGCAGCAAGTCCCGCTCAAATAATCGCCTTCCTCGTCCAACTCCTATCCCCAAAACTCCCCGTCAAACCCTTGCTGTCTTTGGCTTTTCGATAGCGAGTCGAGTACGATGCAGACGGCGACAAGCCTTGCTCGTATATGGCCGAGAATGGCTCCATTGGCATGTCGATTGGCTACACGTTGTTTCGGCGCACAGACCCCACCAGCCTCGCGCCGCGTGACATCAGCGACGTGCAGCTCGCGGTTCGCTACGCCCGCACGCAATGGCCGGGGCTGCCGGTCTGCGTTTTCGGGTTCTCAGCCGGCGGGCATCTCGCTCTGATGGCGGGCGCGTTGCCGCGCACGCTCGCACTTGACGCTAGGCTTGATCCGCTTGGGCAGGCCGCGCTTTATCCTGGTGTCTCATCGCAGCCGGATTGCGTGATTGACCTATCCGGGCCGACCGATATCCCCGGGTTCATTGCGACGACATCATTGGCTGCGGCGGCGGCCACGATCATGCCGATGATAGTCGGGTTAGGGAGCACGCCAGCGGTTCGTCTGGCTTGGTGGTCGCCGCCCTCATGGGTCACGCCCGGCATGGTGCCGACCGTTGTAATTCATGGCCACGCCGATGCCGTGGTTGTGCCCGCGCAAGCCGATATGTTGGTCAGTCGGCTCAATAGTTTTGGTGTGCCTAATCTTTATATCATCCACAACGGCGGCCATATGTTCGGCGGGCTGACGGTGGCGCAACGGAAAAAGATTGTTAGGCAAGCGTATAATTGGGTGCTCGCACACCCATAAAGGACTTCAAGCGCCCGCGTATCGTGGGCCTCGATGAACCGGCGATAACCTAAGCCCTTGATTTGATTGGTCGGGGCGGCAGGATTCGAACCTGCGACCCTCTGCTCCCAAAGCAGATGCGCTACCGGGCTGCGCTACGCCCCGACGGATCGTTTGAACCAGCGTCGATACACGCTTGCACCTAGCCCAGCAAGCAAGGCTCAGCGCATGATCCCGAAAAGTGGGTACCGGCTTTCGGAAAAGATCATGCGCAAGCAGAATGTTAACGGACGTTGAAGATCGGATGGGCGACCCGGTCGCCGGGGGCTATGCCCAGTTTGCGGGCGGTACCGCCGATCACTTCCAGCACCGCGCGTACCGCGCCCCCGGACGAAATTATCCGCGTCGACAGCGGCTCGGTGTTTTCGGCGATGCGCAGGATCCGCCCATCCCCACGAATAAAGATCATATCGAGCGGGATATAGGTGTTTTCCATCCAGAAACCGACCTCCTGCTCGCGGTGGAAATCGAACAGCATCCCGCGCCCTTCCGGCAATTCCTTGCGGAACATCAAGCCTTTCGCTCGATCGGCATCGTTTTCGACGATTTCGACCGCAAACGCATGCACGCCGGTCTTGCTGGCGATTTCGAGCGTCTGCAGGCGAGTCTGCGGGCTAATCTGCGGGTTTGCCGGGCCGACCGGACCGGCGACGACGAGCAAGCCGAAAAGGATGAAGGCGGTCCACCGTAAGGCGCGCATAGGCCCGCATTTACGCGGACGCCAAGCCGGCGGCAATGGGAATTTAGACGAACGAATGATCCCGAAAAGCGGGAAGCGGTTTTCGGAAAAGATTATGCGCCGGCAAATTGTTAGCCGGCCGAAGCCGGCTGCGGGTCAGTGCGACGCCAAGCCGAGCGGTCCGCCTTCTGGGTGAATCTCTGCCGCCATCATGCCCTTGGGCCCCGGCCCGAAACGCACCAGCACGATTTGGCCAGGCCGCAACTCGGCCAGCCCGTAGCGGCGCAGCGTTTCCATATGCACGAAGATATCCGGCGTGCCCTCGCCCCGGGTCAGGAAGCCGAAGCCGCGCAAGCGGTTGAACCATTTCACCTGGGCCCGCTCGAGCCCGCTTGTTGCTGTCACGGTGACGTGGGTTCGCGCCGGCGCCATCTGCGCCGGGTGCACTGCGGTAGACTCGTCCATCGACAGAATCCGGAACGCCTGCAAGCCTTTGGGGCGCTGCAGCACTTCGCACACCACCCGTGCGCCTTCATAGGCGGTCTGGTAGCCATCGCGGCGCAAGCAGGTCACGTGCAGCAGCACGTCTGCCGAGCCGTTATCGGGAATGATGAAGCCGAACCCTTTGGCGACATCGAACCATTTGATGACTCCAGCCATCTCGATGAGAGTGCCGGTTTCGTCTATGAGTTCTCTGACCGTGTCCGATCGGAGATTGGTTCCAGCCATTTTGGGTACAATCCCGTCCGACGCCTAGTTGCCACACGACGCCGATATTCCGGCGCCTCTTCAAGGGCGCTTCCCCGAATCTGTAAGTTGAAGATAACACCGGCAATTTAACCGCAAAGTGCAAAATGTGCTTGCACACAGGTCTGTGCACAGCAGAAAGCTTCGCGAATCAGTTGCCGATGAAGGGGGCGAACACGTCGCCGATGTCGTTGCGCACCACCAGATCCGCCAGTTCGTCGAACTCGGTCGGCTCGCGATTGACGATAACCAGGGCCGCGCCATTGCGCTTGGCCATCAGGGGAAATCCCGCCGCCGGCCATACCACCAAGGATGATCCGACGGCCAGAAACAGGTCGCAGGCCTTGGTCAATTGCTCGGCCCGCCGCATGGCGTCGGCCGGCATACCCTGGCCGAACGACACGGTCGCGGTCTTGATGAAGCCGCCACAACTGCAATCGGGCGCCTGTTGGCCGTTGGCCTCGAATTTTTCTTGCACCCAGGACAATTCGTAACGTTCGGCGCATTCGAGACAGAGCGCGTAAGTCGTATTGCCGTGCAGCTCGACAACGTCTTGCGCCGGGATGCCGGAATCCTGATGCAGATTGTCGATATTCTGGGTCACCAGCGCCGAGACCTTGCCGGCGTGATACAGACTGGCGAGCGCCCGATGTCCGCGGCCGGGTCTTGCCTTGGTGAAGCTCTCTTGCATGACGAAGCGCCGTCGCCAGGATTCGTTGCGCATGGCGAGGCTCGCCATGAAGGCTTCGAACGGGATCGGCTGGTTCTTGCTCCATAAACCCGCGGGCGAGCGAAAGTCCGGGATGCCGCATTCGGTGGATATACCGGCGCCGGTAAATGGCACGATGTTGCGCGCGCCCGCGATCAGCTCGCGCAGGCGAAAAATCGCGGTCTCAAGATCGGAAGCGATCATATATAATGGCTCAAGCTCGGACGGCCGCCCATCCTTCATGAGGGTCTCACCATGCGATATCTGCACACCATGCTACGCGTGCGCAATCTCGATGCCGCACTCGATTTCTACGTCAACAAGCTCGGTCTCAAGGAGACCCGCCGCCGGGTCGACGAAAAGAACCGCTACACGCTGGTTTTCCTGGCGGGCTCGGATGACGAGAAACTGGTCGAGCAGAGCAAGACGAAGGGCCGGCCAGGGCCGGAACTGGAACTCACCTATAACTGGGACAGCGAGGACTATGGCGAGGCGCGCTATTTCGGTCACCTCGCCTATGAGGTCGACGACATCTATGCCACCTGCGACCGGCTCATGAAGGCGGGCGTGACCATCAATCGTCCGCCGCGCGACGGCGTCATGGCTTTTGTGCGCTCACCCGACAAGCATTCCATCGAACTCTTACAGAAGGGTGCAGCGTTAAGCCCACAGGAGCCGTGGAAGTCGATGCCCAATACCGGCAAGTGGTAATTCCCCACCGGGCTTCCCTTGCCGCTGGCGGCGAAGCTCTTTATACGTCGCCGAATTGCGGCCACCGCACAAACTAAAGCTTTGCGCCCTTCGTCTAGAGGCCTAGGACACCGCCCTTTCACGGCGGTAACAGGGGTTCGAATCCCCTAGGGCGCGCCAATGATTTCAATGGCTTAGCCTACAAGCCGGTTCTCGTGTCCAATACATGTCCAATATACGCGGGTGGACGGGCATGAATAATTTGCACTGAGAAGGTGGTGCGCCCGACTAGCGGCCATCGGCGGGAAACGCGCCAGCGCGGGCCTATGGGCCAAGTCGTGGCCTTTGACGGGGCACTTGGCCGCTGCGGAACTTACGGATGTAAGCTGCTTAGCCCAACGCTGACGGCGTCACTCAAGCTTTCGGCGATTGCAGAAGCAACTGCACCCCTTGCCTTAGGTCTATACGAGGATGAGTAGCAAATATATTGAGTCCAGAGGACTCTAACGATGGCGGACTTCACCGAACGCTACATTCAGGCAGTCTGCCTCTCTGCAGAGAGCATGGTTCGTGTGGCGAATGAGTCCCTTAGGATTGCAAACACATCACGCAACCTCGCCACACGCGCATCAAGAGTAAACGTGGCGAGGGCGAATATACAGCGCCTTAAGGAACTCTCGGCGAAATATCCTTTCTTGCAACTAACTTCCTTGGCAGCGGTCGAGGATAGTATTCGGAAGGTCGAACAAGAAACAGCCGCCATCGCTGCGAGCGGCGCGTCCGAGATTGTCGAGCGCCCATCCCGCCGAGGCGGTCGGCGTGCCAGCGACGCTTACTTCGACAACATGGTAAATATACAAGGTGCCATCTCGCGGCAGGCCTTTGATGAGGCGGCGAGATTCGTTCGCGATAGCTTCCGCGATATTCCCGGTTGGGTGCAAGAGACGCGCAGCGAATACGGCGCTTTCGATATCTCCAAAATTCCGGCGCTGCAACAGGGCGGAGCGGTGCTCGCCTTGGTCGGCGATGACGAAGGTCTCGCCCGGATGCGGGAGGTTGTGGTTTCGACGCCGGGCCTAGAGCCATGGCTGGCGGAAGTCGAGCGTCATCAGACCGACCGGATTATGTTCCAGTCGATCCTGGCCTGCATTTCCGAAAATCCGGGTTGCCTGCAAACCGATATAAAAAATCTTGTTGGCTATGCCGACGGCCACCGGATAGCGACGCTCATTTTCTACTTGGAGAAAGCCGGAAAGCTGGTGCGCATCAAGGCAGGACGCAGCTACCGGCTTCTGCCTCCCGGATCGGCCGACGTTCCAGAGCCACCGCCGAAGCGAATTGTCGCGTCCCATCGCGCCGACCGGAAGCCGCCGCTAGTTCGCGAGATCGATATTGCCTCGCTCGACTACGTGCCGCTGCCGCGCGCGCCGCTCCATTGGGAAGAGGCGCAGGTTGCGCGTGAACGGGCTGCGGTGCCGGAGCCATTGGAACCCTTCGAAATCCGCGATGCAGACTGGAAGATTGTGGCGGTCGAAAAGATACCGGCGACGGAACGCCCGGACACAGCGTTTCGCCAGATGTATCCGACGGACTCCGGCCTCGTCATGATCGACGACCTCGGAAAGGCCGAGGGTCTCGGCCCGATCGAAGCAGCCGTTCTACGGTACGATCGGGAGGGCAAAGTGGCGGCCAAGAAGGGGCTGCACCACGGAATTTATCGTGTCGGCGTCCATCCGTTCGGGCGCGACCTGATCGCAATGTCGCGGGAGTGTATCCTCCACGTATACGACGAGCGTCTCGACCTGATCCTGGAAACAACTCTTGCAGAGGCCCCGGAAATCGCCGTCTTGAGAAAGCGTTTTGAGATCGCGGACAAGCAACTCAAGAATCATATTCGGTGTGTAGCTTTATCCGAGACAGCTTCGCGTTATCTCTTCACCGCCGTCGATGAGGCTTGGTGCGTCGATAAAAGCGGCAACGGTCTTTGGGGCGTCAAGCTACCGTTCAAGGAAGGCTGGACGCGGGTCGCGAGCCCAAGCAGCGGCTTCGGCACGAGCGCCGAGGTGGATCGAGCGCTCGCATTAATGAGCCTTTCGCTTCCGCTCACGCCTGAGGAGCTAAAGCGCCGCTATCGCGAACTGGCGAAGCAATGGCATCCCGACCTGAATCCGCGAGACCCCCAGGCCAATCAAAAAATGGGGTCGCTCACGGCGGCGGCAGAACTGCTAACCGGCGTGGAAGGCGCGGCTATTCCGCGCTACGCCGGCGCCGCGTTCGTGCAGGAGAAGCAGCGAGCGGAGGTTAAGGCTGGCGGGATGACATTCACCCTAGCCATCAGCATGCAGGTCAGTGAGCTGCATGCAGCCGACTGGATCTATGCGGCGTGCTTTGCTGCAAAATCGGAATCCGTCTATCTCGCTGGCTACTCGGGCCGAATTATTCTCGTGGACAGGAACGGCGAAGCCGTACGGGCCTACGACATCGGCAGCGTGCCGCGCAGGATCGTCGATACAGGGGACTATCTCTACCTGCTAACGGACACTAGGCTCTATGTTCTGCGCGACGACGCGCTGCACGCCCTGATCGATACGTTCGACGGCGGGGATTTGATTGTTGCGCAGACCGGGTTCGGGCTGCTTGAAACCAAGCGTCTGCGCTGGTTCAGCGAGGACGGGCGTTATCTTGGAAGCATTGTCTCGAAAGACCCAATTCGCCGCGTCTACTCGGCGGGTGATCGGACGGTCGTCGAGACGCGCCTACGCCGCGTTGTCGTCGCGGGCACTCCGGCGTGGTGGGAGTGACTGTCCGTCCCTTGGCATTGCCAAACGCAATCCGTCTACAGTGCAGTTCAATAAATCGGCGGCCTGATATAGCGCCTGCCGAGTCGCCCACACAAGCACGCGCGAAAGCTTTCGCCGCCTCGCGTTCGTTGTGTCGCTCGAATTGCAGCATTTCTCAAAACTCGTCGGGCAATCGAGTCGCCATGAGCTAGCCGCCCTCGGCAATGTCACCCGATGCTGGCACCGTGGCGGTGGCAGCCGACTACCGGCCGCCGGCCTCGGCGCGTTAGGTCTATTTGGTTGGCGCAGAACAAGAAAGCTGCGGCTCTCGCTGCCTGATCGGATATCAACTGCCTAATTTAAAAAGGGATACTGTTTCCCTACCAAAGCTCTCAATTTCATTATTTGAACCGAGATACCAACTCCCTTTAAGTCCCTTCAATCGCGCGACAACGCATTTTTCTTTTACAGAAAACTCAACTTCGTATCCGTTTACTTTTGCCTCATGCAATATATTTATGGATTTCTGCGTTAACACGAAGGGCAAGTTTTGTTGCCCCTCCAATGGAAGCAACGGAGGTGCGTCAGCCTCCTTCTTTGCATTGGCAATGATTTTGTGAATCAGATTCGGCAAATACTTTTTATCATTCAACGCTAGGTATGACGATGCAAACTCGTCCACCCATTTCTGCCCTAACGGTTTGAGTTTTTCCGCAATCAGTGCAATTTCGTCGTCGTATTTAACCAGCGCGCCCCACTTGCTCCTATCATATTCGATATTCGACTCGCTACTACCGTACGCGATCCGCGGCTGTTCCGTGCGCGGTGTTGGGTCCTCTAATTTTGAATTGGCGGCATATAATGAATCGGCTGCAAACAGAATAACCCCACTCAGTATGCAAACACCCCCTATAATTATCGATGGCAAATTCGCAACCCGGCCAAACCCGGTTTCAGACCCGACGACCCCAGAGCCGGTCCCGCAAATCTGCACAGGACGATAAGTGGAGTTTCTGCCTGACGGCGGGCACGCTGTGCCCTGCGAATCAGGAGAGACCATGCCAAGACGACCGCGCCGGAACCACACACCGGGCTTCAAAGCGAAGGTGG
>JBBRAL010000129.1:0-7317 GCA_038206805.1 Hyphomicrobiales bacterium
ACCACTGCTCTGGGACGACGTGCCTGGCAATATCGCGCTCGACTATCACCATGGCGACAAGGACAAGGTCGCCGAGGCCTTCGCCAAGGCGGCGCATGTGGTGAAACTGCCGCTGGTCAATCAGCGTCTGGTGGTGAATACGATCGAGCCGCGAGCCGCCATCGGCGAATTCGACGCAAACAACGAAAAATGGACGCTGCATTCGTGCAGCCAGGGCGTGTTCGGCCTCAAGACCATGCTGCGCGACATTCTCGGCGCGCCCGCCGACAAGGTGCGTGTGCTGACCGGCAATGTCGGCGGCTCGTTCGGCATGAAGGCCGCGGTTTATCCGGAATATGTCTGCATCCTGCACGGCGCCCGCATGCTTGGCCGGCCGGTGAAATGGACCGATGAGCGTTCCGGCAGTTTCGTATCCGACCATCATGGCCGCGATTACGACATGACGGTCGAAGTCGCCTTCGACCAGGACGGATTGATCCAGGCGGTCCGGCTCAGCGGCTACGGCAATCTGGGCGGTTACTGCGCGGCCTTCGGCCCGCTGCTGCCGACCGTCAATGTAACGAAGAACATCGTGAGCATGTATCGCACGCCTCTGCTCGAAGTGGCGACGCAGTGCGTCTTCACCAACACCACGCTGGTATCGGCCTATCGCGGCGCCGGGCGGCCGGAAGGCGCCTTCAGCATGGAACGCACGATGGATTACGCCGCCGCCCAGCTCGGCATCGACCGGTTCGAGCTGCGTCGGCGCAATTTCATCAAGGCGAAGGAAATGCCGTTCAAGACGGCCTCGGGCATGACCTACGACTGCGGCGATTTTCCCGGCCTGTTCAAGGACGCGCTGGCGCGCGCCGATGTCAAAGGCTTCAAGCGGCGCAAGCGCGAAAGCAAGCGCGCCGGCAAGCTGCGCGGGCTCGGCGTCGCCTGCTACGTCGAGACCACCGCGGCGATGACGACCGAAATGGGCGGCATTCGTTTCAATGCCGACGGGACGGTAACGATCGTCACCGGCACGCTCGATTACGGGCAAGGCCACGCTTCGGCTTTCGCGCAGGTGCTCGTCGATAAACTCGGCGTGCCGTTCGATCGTATCAAGCTGCTGCAAGGCGACAGCGATCAACTGGTGACCGGCGGCGGCACCGGCGGCTCGCGCTCCGCCATGCTGAGCGGAACGGCAATCGCGCAAGCCTCCGACAAAGTGATCGAGGCCGGCAAGCAAATCGCGGCGCATGTGCTGGAAGCCTCCGCCGGCGACATCGAATTCAAAAGCGGGCGTTTCGTCATCGCCGGCACCGACCGTTCGATCGGCATCATGGAGCTGGCCCAACGCATCCGCTCCGGCATGACGCTGCCGGAGGGCCTGCCCGCTTCGCTCGATGTGACGCATGTGACGGAGCCGGTTGCCGGCACCTACCCGAATGGCGTTCACGTCGTCGAGGTGGAAATCGAGCCGGATACCGGTCTGACCCGCGTGGTGAAATATTGCGCGGTCAACGATTTCGGAACCGTGGTCAATCCGATGCTGGTGGAAGGCCAGATCCAGGGCGGCGCCATGCAGGGATTAGGCCAGGTGCTGTTGGAGGGCGCGGTGTACGACAGCGACGGCCAGCTCGTCACCGGCTCGTTCATGGATTACGCCATGCCGCGCGCGCACGATGCGCCGATGATCGAGGTGGCGAACCGCCCGGTGCCGACCAAGACCAACCCGCTCGGCGCCAAGGGCTGCGGCGAGGCCGGCACATCCGGCGGACTGCCGGCGGTCGCCAATGCGGTAATCGACGCGCTGTCGGAGTACGGCATCAGGCATCTGGAGATGCCGATGACGGCGGCGAGGATTTGGGGGGCGATTGAGGAGAAGAAGGGCCGTAGGGCGGACTAGCCAACGGACCGACATTTTTTTATGCGCAAATCGGCTATAGCCGACTTGCGTGCGCCGCCCGATGACAGGCTCCGCGATATCCGGCAGCACATTTTATCTAGCGCTCGACCGACCACGGCAGCAGGAATTCGACGCCGACTTTCTTGCCGTCTTTGCCGCGCCGGATAACGCGGCATTGCCGGGAAAACACCAGCGTGAAGTGGTCCGGCAGCGGTTCGGAGTCGGTTTCGATCAGCGCGCCGGTTTGCGAGATATCGCGGATCGTGCAGCCAAGCGTGGGGGCATTATCGGCTGCCGAAATGACGGCATCGACCCGCACATCGTAGCGAAACGTATTGCGGCGCTCGAGCGCGGCATTGACCAGTTGAAAGCGGCTCATGGGTTCTCCCGGGGAAGCAAGATGTTCCGAATTTTGCCCGGG
This sequence comes from Hyphomicrobiales bacterium, assembly GCA_038206805.1. Taxonomy (GTDB): domain Bacteria; phylum Pseudomonadota; class Alphaproteobacteria; order Rhizobiales; family Xanthobacteraceae; genus Pseudolabrys. Next base: position 2,298 of record JBBRAL010000129.1, read on the forward strand.
ATTCAATTTTATTTTCTTGCAGCGCGTTCCAGCAATTGTCTCAAGATTTAAACAGTTCGCGCCGATGCTCGTACTTGGCCGTTATTGCTACTTGGCCGTTATTGCTACCGGGCCGTTATTGCTGCTTGGCCACCCCCCGCCCTACCCCCCGCACATGCCCAACCCCCGGCGGACGCACTGGATTGGCGCCGGCCGCCGGGCCATAGTCCGCGCCATGCCGGGACCCAAACGACCATGAGCGAGGCGACCGATCTGCTGGGCGCCAACCGCGTACCGCCCAAATCCGCGTCACACGCTTCCGCGTCGCAAGGCTCCGGGTCCTATATCCGCCTGGTCGGCGTGGTCAGCGCGGCGCATTTCGTCTCGCATTATTACATTCTGCTGCTGGCGCCACTGCTGCCGTTCGTGCGCGCGGAATACGGCGTCAGCTATACCGAGATCGGCCTGGCGCTGGCCGCGTTCAATGTCGTGTCGACCGTATTGCAGACGCCGGTCGGCTTCCTGGTCGACTGGCTGGGCGCGCGCGTCCTGCTGATCCTCGGCCTGGCAATTGGCGCCGGCGCGTTCACGATCGCGGGCCTTATCGATTCGTTCTGGGTGATGGTGGCGATGTTTGCGCTCGCCGGCGTCGGCAACACGGTCTATCACCCGGCCGACTACGCGCTGCTGTCAAACCATGTTCCAGCCGAGCGCATCGGCCAGAGCTTCTCGGTGCACACTTTCGCCGGCATGCTCGGCTCGGCGGTGGCGCCGGTCAGCCTGCTGATGATGCAGAGCCTGTGGGGCTGGCGCGGCGCCTTCATCGGCGCCGGCATGCTCGGTTTCGCGGTGGCGGCGGTCATGCTGGCGGTGCGCAACGACGCTCCGGTGCATGTCCCCGCGCCGCCGCCCCATACGACGGAAAAGCCGGCGGACGGCTGGCGGCTGCTGTTGTCGGCGCCGATCCTGCTCAATCTGCTGTTCTTCGCGCTGCTCGCCCTGATGAGCGGCGGCATGTACAATTATTCGGTGGTGGCGCTCGGCGTGCTCTATGGCACGCCGGTAACCGCCGCCAATGCCGCTTTGTCCGGACATCTGTTGCTGGCCTCGATCGGCGTGCTGGCGGGCGGCCTGGTGGCCGTGCGCACCGCGCGCCATGGGCTGGTGGCGGCGCTGGGTCTTGCGGCCATCGCGCTGTTCACCGTACTGATCGGCACGGTCGATCTGGGCACGCTGATGCTGATCGCGGCCATGACGGCCAGCGGCTTCTTTTACGGGGTGATCATGCCCTCGCGCGACATGATCGTGCGCGAGATCACCCCGCCAGGCTCGTTCGGCAAGGTGTTCGGATTCGTCACCACCGGCTTTAATATCGGCGGCATCGTTTCGCCGCTGATATTCGGCGCCATCATGGACCATGGCTCGCCGCGCCTGGTTTTCCTGGGCGTAGCGGGTTTCAGCCTGCTGGCCATCGTCACAGTGGCGACACGGCCGCGCCGGCCGGCCTGAACGCGTCAGGTCAATCGGCGCGTAAGTCGGTCACTCTGGAAGCCGGCACGGCGTCGGCCATCGAAAGCGACAACGGCATATCGCCCTTGGCTTCGGCGATCACCGGCAAGTCGACCGGATTGTCCAGCCGCCGCGACACGCCTTCGAACTGCACGTTCTGTTCGATGGTCAGCGACTTGCTGTAGACCTCGCCGTCCACCACCGCCATGCCCTGCAGTTTCACGTTGTTGCCGTGGATGGTGCCCTTGAAGCCGCCGTGAATGACCGTGTCCTGCGCGATGACATTGCCTTCGACCTGCGCGCCCTCGCAAATGACGAGGTGCGACGCGTGGATATCGCCATGGACGTGCCCGAAAATTTGCAAGGAGCCGTCGCAGACGATATTTCCGGTGACCAGCATGCCATGACCAAGCGTGGAAACCATGTCCGGCAGTGAATTGGCGGATGCCGCCGCCGCGCTGGGCCTGACCTCGCCGCCATTTCCGTTGAGGCTCTTCTTATTGTCGTCGCCCTTTGTTTTGGAAAAAACGCTCAATTTCATTCTCCTCTCGTGCCGGACTTGAACGGTTTGGCGCCGGTGGAACAATCGAAGTCCCGGCTGTCGCCAACAGCCCAATCATAGTTGAAACATTGCGCCGGGCACTTAAAATTACGAAACATCGATAACGCCGATTGGAACTTTGCGCAGGCCGCGCTTTAACGCTCGTGCGGGCGAAATTTCGCTCCGGCCGGCCTATTCGCTTACGGCTTGGCGGCGTTAACCACTTTCGAACGTTCGCGATGGCAGGCTCTTTATCGGCGGTGCGCGAAGGTTCAAGAATCCCGGCATGAATGACGAGGCATTGAAGTCAGCGGTCCGTCAGTTCCTCAAGAACGTCAACGTCACCGCACAACGCGAAATCGAAAAGGTCGTTCGCAGCGCCATCGCCAGCGGGAAAATACGCGGCGACGAAACCTGCACCGCCGCGGTCACGCTTTCGAGCGAAAAGGTCGGGCTGAACGTCACGATCTACAGCAAGATAGAGCTTTGATCGGCCGCGTTGAGCGATGCCGGCCGGACCGCACCGTGCCGCCGGCAGCGCCGGTCCAAGAAAGGCCAATGACAAGCTCAAGGCAGGCTCAAGGCAGGCTCAAGGCTGGCTGCAAGTCAGGGCTGGACCCTGCGCGCTTCGCCATCTATATCAGCCTGCGCCTTGCGCCCTATCGCAAAGCTCACCCGCGATATTTGCCATTCCGCCGATAATATCCTAGCAAAATCAGATGCTTCGGTGGGGGATCGTCCAACGGTAGGACTCCAGACTCTGACTCTGGCTATCTAGGTTCGAATCCTAGTCCCCCAGCCAATAAAATCAGGCACTTCTTCAAACCCGCATTTTCTTAGTCTCGCTATAGTCTCTTGCCTTTTTGTGCAGCTTCACAAAGCTGTGAATTAGTGACGAGCGATAGGCGTCGCAGCATTGTGGGGATAGCCGAGCGTGACCCACCGTCCGCGTGCGTTCGGATCGGGCGCACGGACCACGTAGACAGGCTTGAGTACCGCAACGACCGGGTTCTTCGCCGCTTTGGGGGTCAGAACATCGTCAGCATCATTGCCTATGCTATTCGAGGTCCTGTCAGACCGGGCAGATGGCTTAGGTGTTTTCTTCGGCCTCCCAGCCGGGGCGAGTTCCAATTGCAGCCGATCCACAATTTCCTGCGGCGTGTAGCGGTTGTTGGGTCGCCATTCGATCAGGCGACACTGAAACGGCGTATCGCCCGCATATTTGGGTTTGCCGTTGATCGCCACCGGCAGCCTTGCCCAGCGGCTCAATGGCCCTGTGGCCCCCGCATCGCACAAGCCTGAGTCGATCACCGCATTGAGCAAGCGCACTGCCACCGCGCCATCGGTGAGCGGCTCAGCAAGGATGATCCCGCCTTGATGATTACCGGGACTCGTCTCGATCAGCCAAGACAACTCAAGACCACCCAGACGTTCCAGCGGAACCTTGCTGCCCAGGTCGTCGAGCATCAAGAAATGGCAGGCGGCAAATTGGGCTTTACGCGCCCTGCGCATGGCGATCGGCGATACAAGAAACTTTTTGGCGAAGGGCTTGGCGAAGACGTCGAGGGCCTGATCGTCGCTTTCGGTGAACTCGGCGCCGGGGATGCGGCATTCGATCCGCGCAATCGCGACAAAGGGATGGTCAATCAGCGTTGCCGGTTGCAGAACGCGCTGCTTGCGGTCGGGGAAGGCCTCGTCCCAGGCGGCGAAGACCAGCTTGCGCGGCATCAGAAGGCAGGAGGCATAGAAATTCGCCTGCCACTCCACCCGCTCCTTGGCTTGGCTTGAGCGGCAGACAACGGTTGGCCGCGCGGCCTCGATCAAGAGCGAACGTTGGTGGTCTCGGGTGGGGCGGACGAGCGGCCTGTGCAGCCGCCAATGCCCACCGCCTTCATGCGCGAGCGTGTACCTGTAGCGCCCCTCCAGTTCGGGCCGCTCCTCGGGGTCAAGGCTTTCGTCGATGACGATCTTGCCGCTTTCCAGCCAGATCGCGCCGAAGATGTCCGGGTGCAGTCCAATTCCGCTGCGCGGGATGTCGAGCAATCGGTGGAGGTCGTCGAACTCAACGCGAAGCTTGAGGTGCTTTTCGACGATGTCCTCAATCGGGATCGGTGGCTTTATCTTGATGCCCTTGGCGTGAGCGTATTGCGCAAGCAGAGCCTCGGCGTCCCGTTCGATGGCTTCATCGGCGATATAGGGCACTCGAAGCGTCATCTCGCTCGATCCTTATCTGCATCGTTCGATACGTCGGCATGCCGGATGCCGGCGGGCTATTTCTCACTCGCCTTTTGCGCCTGCCGTGCGAGACGGGCCATGTCCTCGGCGGTCAACCCTTTCGCAGCCCGCAGGAAATCGGCCATTTCCCGAGGCTGCTCACGGATAATGTCCGTGAGTTCGGACGCGACGCGACCCGCCAACGCTAACAGTTCGTCGGGATCACGCCCGATGATCCCCGCAATCTTTCTCACCTTGTCCTCGGCCGGCGGTTGGAACTCGTCCCGCTCGATCTTGGATAGGTAGGTCGGACTCACACCGATCATCTTCGCCATCTCGCGCAAACCGATTTCCCTGCTCTCTCGCTCGCGGCGGATGAACGCCCCGAACTTCTGCCTCCCGCTGGCCATTGCTCCCTCACTCTCGTCCTCTGTTTAGGTTTCACTCTACATTCGATTCGCACCAACTGTCAATCATCCGCTAAACACTGGTCAGCGGCCTCAGGCGGCGAGCCGCATCTCCCGGGTTTCCTCAAGCACACGCCGGAACTCTGGCTGCGGCGCGAGACACATGGTTCGATAAGTGTTCAAGAACGGCAGCCATCACTATCGAACCTCAATAATTACAATAGCTTACACTGAGGTGGTCCCGGTTGTCTGAACAGATTTCCCGCGTCGATAAGTGGAGCGTCTGCCGGGTTTAGGCTGCCATGCGGAGGGGCAGCGCGGTGAAGTAGGCTTGATTGGGTGTCGTGCCGTCAAGGCTTGAATGTGGGCG
>JBBRAL010000130.1:0-7091 GCA_038206805.1 Hyphomicrobiales bacterium
TCCGGAATAACCGCCCATGATGCCGCCGAGGCGCGGCTGGAATGAATCGACATCGATCGACATCGCCAGGATAGTGTTGGCGACCACAAGGGCGTCAGCGCCGCTCTCTTCGGCTGCACGCGCGACGGATCCCACATCGCCAGTGTTGGGCGTCAGCTTAACCCAGAGCGGAAGGGTTGTGGCCGACCGAAGCTGTTCGACAACAGCAGCGGTGGATTTCGCACGCATGGCGAAGGCCTTTCCGTCTTCTTCGATGTTCGGGCAAGAAATATTAGCTTCGATGGCAGCCACGCCCGGCACGTTCAGGCGACGGACAATGTCGGCGAAAAGCTCCGCGGTCGGGGCCGAGACGCTAACAACGAGGGGCGCGGAAAATTTCGCATACTCCGGCAATATATGTTCGATAAAATACGGAATACCCTTACTCGGAATCCCGATCGAATTCAGCATACCTTGACCAACCTCGGCGACACGGGGCGTCGGATTCCCGCCGCGTAATTCCGCGGTTATCGTCTTTGTGACGACCGCGCCCAAATGGTCGAAAGAAAATATGCGGGCGAGACCTTCCGAGAAGGTCCCTGATGCCGGCATAATCGGATTCTTAAGAGTCAGATTCCCAATCTTTACCCGAAGGTCTACCATGAGAGGGCCTCCGCCAGTTCGAACACCGGTCCTTCAACGCATACCCGCCGTTGCTCTTGCCCTTCGCTCGATTCGAAATTTCGCACGCAACAGAAACACATGCCCAGACCGCAAGCCATTTGCTGCTCCAGGGCCACCTGTCCGGGGATTTTAAACACTCCGGCCAACCGCTTCATGAGCAGCATCAGGCGATTTGATCCACAAGTGAAGAAGGCATCTGCTCGACCCGCCTCAATGTGAGAAAGCAACTCGCGCTCCACCTCGTCAACATCGCTCGAACCGTCCTCATCGGTAACAACTTTGATCCGTGCGCCTATCTTTTCAAAGCGCTCGACCGACATTACGAATGATCGGGAACGCGCACTAAGTATTGCCGTAACGCCAATGCCAAGTTCAGCCGCGGCGTCTGAAAGCGGCGCCAAGGTCGCAAGACCCACGCCCCTGCCAGCCACTATGATATTTTTCCATCTCGCATCGAGTGAGAAGCCATTGCCTAACGGACCGAGAATCGCAAGCTTATCGCCGGCACGCAGTGTAGCCAGGCCACGTGTCCCAGCCCCGGTCACTTTGTAGAGAAATTCGATTTGGCGACCCGTCCGCGTGACTCGATAGACGCTCATGGGACGTCGTAGGTACGGCATATCCGTTACCGTCGTCGGGCAGGCGATGTTGAAGAATTGTCCGGCTCTAGCCAAAAGCGCGAGTCCCTCGGCCTCAAGAACGAGGTGGCGATAGTCTTTGTTTACGGCCGCGTTCGAAGTAACCAAGGCGATGGTATCGGCGACGTCGAATGCTCGCATGTCCTGCTGGCGGGCGCCGGATGCGGTGCCGACCTCCCTAGCGCCGAGCTCACAAGTGTTTGTCGGCATGCCAAAAACTCCGTCAAATTCCGATTTTAGCTCAATGAATAAGCACTTTATCTCTTTTTTGAGACAGAAGCAATTGGCGGCTTTTATTGGGCCTATGCGACCATTCTACGCCGTTTTCTCTTTTTTTATCCGATTTTGGCAGATATACTGGTGGTTTATTCTTTCTAACGACAATCTGACGAGAGCAAGGGGACAGCCGACGTGGAAGAATTGGGGCAATGGCTAAAGTCACAGCATAAGGGTCTGCGGACCTACAAAACCTTCCAGCAGAAAGTCTTAGACGTCGGCGCGGCACATCGTGGCGAGTTTGTCCTCTACTATCTGCTGGCGGCATTGGTGGGGCGATTCGTCGAAGCCCACGACGAGCGACCCCTTACTCTGGATATCACCGACGAGGCACATAAACGCCTGATGGCCTTCATGGATAAGGCATTGCAATTCAAGTCGATGAACCCGGACGAACGTCTCAAACTGCTGAACGAGATCGCCGCTTCGGAACTGAACTAATTCTCTTGTGTTCGAGCGCAAGCACACGCTCTTCTTTTTCCTTAAGACCCGCGGATGTGTGGATCCGCGCAGCGCTATTTAGACCAACGCCTGGGCACCGTAATTCCGAGGGTGTAAATCATTGTTCTCTTTGTCGTAAAACATGAATGGATGATCACGAACGGTCGCGAATGTTAGCGGATCGGGGCTAGCCAGCAGCTATCAATTTTTTTGTCTAAATAGCCGACGCGAAACTGGCAACCAGCCGATAGCGATTGGCAAGCGTAGCTCTTTCATTGTCACCGTGACGGCAGGATGAATTTCCGGCAGATGACTCTTCGTCCAAACTCGCAAGGTTAGAATTTTCGATTTTTAAATATGATCTTTGTAGTTCAACGGTTACACGACATATCAACAAAAAATGATTTTTTTCAGCGCGACACGCAAAAAGAAAAAAGTTTTGGCAGCCTACCACCAAATAATGTGGCGACACCGTCAAGGGCAAGCTCGGTTAGGCGAGACCGACAGCGCACGGCCGTGTAATTTACTTCGTTCCGTAGGCTCGATCGCCCGCATCGCCCAGACCGGGAACGATAAATGCTTGCTCATTAAGTCCGTCGTCGATCGCCGCCGTCCAGATCGGAACGTCGGGGTGGATGCCGCGCATGCGTTCGAGGCCTTGCGGTGCGCAAACCAAGGTGACCAGCCGAATGTCTTTGCCGCCGCGTTCCTTTAAGCGATCGACCGCGGCGACCGCGGTATTGGCGGTGGCCAGCACCGGCACGACGACAATAATGAGCCGTTCGGCTAAGTCCGATGGCGCCTTGAAGAAATATTCGATGGCTATGAAGGTTTCCGGCTCGCGATAGAGCCCAATATGCGCCACGCGCGCCGTCGGCACGAGTTGCAGCATGCCGTCGGCGAATGTCAGCCCGGCGCGCAGGATTGGTGCGAAGACAAGCTTCTTGCCGGCGATTTTCGACGACTTCATACGCGCGATCGGCGTTTCGATTTCGACTTCGATCAAAGGCAAATCGCGCGTCACTTCATAACAAAGCAGCATGCCGATTTCGCTCAACAGCTCGCGAAACGTTTTCGTCGAAATAGACTTGTCGCGGATCAGCGTGAGCTTATGCTGAACCAGCGGGTGATCGACTACGGTGACGCCTTCCATGTTTCTTCTCCTCAGGCGCAATGTAGCGCCTAAAATACAGTACCGTCACTTGCGACCTTGATCGGTGGTGAGCCATCGGCGCGGCGCTCCAGCGCGATGGCGCGCCCAGTGGCCCAGGTGCCGCCTTCGAGAATTTTCGCAAGCGGCAGCGTGGCGACATCCATGTTCAATTTTTTCCGGATCGTTTCGCCAAGCCGGCCGAGCAGGGCGACGGTCAGCGCGCGCCATTCGACGACCAACGTAGAACCGACCTCGTGCTGGCGCGTGCCTTGATCCTGGTCACGCAGTGCAAGGACACCTGCATCGACAAAAAGTCCGCCATTGCGATATTCAGCAAGACCAGTGAGGCCATCGATATCGGTGACCTCAATGCCTGCATGCTGTAGCGGTTCGATCAGCGAATAAGTGAGCCATTGCGAAAGCTTATGGATCGGAACGAGACCATTGGTGGCATCGGCGGTTGTCATCATGGGGTGGCGCCAGCAATCGCCGAGCGCAACGCCGCCGAGCGTAATGCGCGATGGCCAGATTGGCCCGAGTTCGTGCAACAGTTCCGACAGGATTTCCGGCGCGGCGATGGCGCCGTCTTCCGCCAAACCAGCCAAGTGATCGAACAGTCCGCCCGGCCGTGGCTTGTCGGCGTGGGCAAACACACCGGGGCTTTCAGCGACCAGCGTGCCGAGCGCGCGCAGCAGCGCAGCGCGGCCTTCGAGGCCGATCAGCGGATTGTCGTCGGTGACCTGAAAGCCTTCGCGCAATTGCGCGGCGCTTATCTGCGCAAGCACGCTGGCATCGACCCGCAGCGGATCGGCCGGACCGGACGAGAACGCGCCGCGCGCGAACATAGCGAGGCTCGCCAGCGCAAGGCCTTCCGAGCGGCCAATATGCTTGCCGGTCGCGGCGTCGAGGTAGCGCCACTGCGGTCCCGCGCCGGCGTCGAGGAAAACACTGACGATTGCCAAATCGAATGCCGCGCGTGCGCGCGCTTGTGCGTTTGGCCAGCGAGCGCCGTGCGCAATCGCCTCGAAGCGATCGGTCCGATCGACGACAAAATGACGCCAGCGCGAGTGAAACGGAATTGCGAACGACGGATACGCCTGGCGCGTCACGGCGATAACGCGATCGGCAGTTGCATCGAGCGCCGAAAGATTGACGCTGAAGTTTTCGAGCTTTCCGTCGAGCCCAAGCTCAAGCATGCGATTGGCCCGGGTGCGCACCGCTTTCGCACTCAAAAGAGAAATAGCGACCGTCGCGTCGGACTGCATGAAATCAACCTGCCGCCGAATTAGTATTTATCGAGCGCGCGTCCAACCGAACCGCTCAGATCGTCCGGTTTGGGCGGTTCGGGCGAGTAATAGCCGGCAGCTTTCTTGGCTGCGATTTCGACATGAGCATCGGCTGGCACAAGCTCGTCGGGGATCGGCACGCGCTCGACAATCTCGACTCCTTGCTGGACGAGCGCGTCATACTTCATGTCGCTCATCGAGACAAAGCGGTCGATGCGGCGCAGCCCCAGCCAGTTGATGACGTCCGGCATCAGCTGCTGGAAGCGGGCGTCCTGCACGCCGGCGACACATTCGGTGCGCTCGAAATAGGCCGCGGCGGCGTCGCCGCCTTCCTGGCGTTTGCGCGCGTTGTAGACCAGGAACTTGGTGACCTCGCCGAGGGCGCGGCCTTCCTTGCGGTTATAGACGATGATGCCGAGGCCGCCTTCTTGGCCGGCGCGCGCGCATTCCTCGATGCCGTGGATCAAATAGGGACGGCACGTGCAGATATCGGAACCGAACACGTCCGAGCCGTTGCACTCGTCGTGCACGCGGCAGGTAATTTTGGTGCTGTGATCGGCAAGCTTGGTGGCGTCACCAAACAGATAAACCGTGGTGCCGCCGATCGGCGGCAAGAACAGCTGCAGATCCGGCCGTGTCACCAACTCCGGAAACATGCCAGCCGTCTGTTCAAACAGCGCGCGGCGTAGATTCGATTCCGGCGTGCCGAAGCGTTCGGCGATGCCGGGCAAATACCACACCGGATCGATAGCGATCTTGACGACGCCGACGCTGCCATTGGCATGCACGACGTCGCCATCGACCTTCAAACGCCCGGCGGCGATGGCGTCCTGCAACTCGTGAAGATCGAGGCGCGCTTTGGTGACGGCGATACTCGGACGAATATCGATGCCTTCGGCGATTTCGGTCTTGAAGCTGTCGGCGGCAAGATGGCCCCAAGGGTCGAGCGAAACAATGCGGCGCGGGTCGTTCCATTGCGGGAACGGACCGATTGTCGCCGCCGGATATGTGTTGGTGAGATCAGGCCGGCGAATCGGATCTAGCGCGCCGGAGGAAACCGCCAGCGCGCGGTACAGCGCATAAGAGCCGCCATGACTGCCGATGACATTGCGGTCGCCCGGCCTCGATACCGTGCCGATAACCGGCCCGCGCTCGCGCGCAGTCGCTGCTCCCCAATGAATCGGAAAACGCAGTTTCGCTCCCGGATCTGGATGCGAGGTGAGCCTAATATGATCGGTTCGGTTCGAACGGGTCATTTGCAAAACCAAAATGTCGATGGCCCGCCAGTGACGACGGGCCAAATTTCCAGATTTAAAGGTATGACACGCAAAGGTTAGGTCAGTATGCCCGTCCCTTGCAAGACCAATCTAACAATCGTTCCGCCTCAATCAAGCCCAGCGCCCGCATTACAGCCATTATGGTCTGCGGTTTTACAAAAGTCGATTTGCCGCGGCCGCGCGGCTTGTATGATCGCGGCCATCTAAAAATGCGGCGGCGGTTGCGCGATTTGATTCACGATGACATTTGCGACCGTTAGGTCGCCGGTAAGACGACGGCTTCCTGACGTGAGAAATGTATATTTGCGTCTTCAAAACAGAAGTGGCCTATGAGCGCCAGCCTAATAATGCGCTGTTGGGACCTATTCTTCATCCGGACTTGGCAGCCTGCTTGGCTTCGACGTCCGCCTTGTTTTTCTTCGAGGGGTTTGGAGGAGCAAGAACTGCCTTGGAAATAATGTTAGCGCTGAAGTCGAAGCGACAGTTTATCCTCCTTAATGACCTTCCGAAAAGTTACAACTACTTCAGGGCGATTGATGGAGCGCGGGTCCATTCCACTGGAAGTGTCGAAGCAACAATAGCTCTCGTTCAAAAAGCTGCATTTGGACAACGATTAATCAATCGTCCGCTTCGCAGGCTCTAGCTGAAACATCCAAGCAAGCCGCAGCGGTGACGATATTGGCTGCGAAGTGGGATATCCATATATTTATAACGGTGTACGCGCCAACACCATCTCCAATACTTTTGCGCCACTTTCACCTTTATGCGCCCGATCCCATTGGTTGACGAAGATATCTTTGAACATGCGGACGGCTTCTGGCGCCGATGTGACCATCGCAATGCCAGCAGAAATATTTGGATGATCGCCGAGTCGGTAGGGGCTCAATGAAACGAATGTCGAGTCGTGTTTTTCGAACACTTGAAACGTCTGTTCTGGAGCAAAATTCTCAACGATGCCGATCTGGGTGCCGATCGGTTGTTTTTTGAAAATATCCACCAGGCGTTCGACCTCGCGTCGCGCGAGCGCGCGCCGCGCCCGCATCTCACTGGCCTTTAAATCGTAATGCCCGATTAGCCCCGAGCGCAGGAACCGCTCGACCGTCTGGGTATTGACGACGCTGACGACCGGCGGTTGGCGTCTGAGTGCGCTGCCGCGCCGCTCTTTCAGGATGCTCAGGACGCGCTCGACGTATTCGGAAAAATCGGGGTGATCGGGGCTTGCCGCACCGGCGGATTCCAAGAGCATGTTGCGTAGATGACCGATATATTCGTCGGACAACAGCAGGAACGAGATCGGCGTGAAGTTGCCGAGAATCTGAACTACGTTCTCTTCGAGTTGTCGCATGCGTTCGAAGAA
>JBBRAL010000131.1:0-7024 GCA_038206805.1 Hyphomicrobiales bacterium
TGGAAGGTGCCCGCCGCTCGCCGATCTGGAAGATGGCGATGGAGTGGAAGGTGGCGTTCCCGCTGCATCCTGAATATCGCACGCTGCCGATGGTCTGGTACGTGCCGCCATTGTCGCCGATTCAGTCGGCATCTGCCGCCGGCAAGATCGGCCATGACGGCGAGATGCCGGACGTTCGTTCGCTCCGCATTCCGCTGAAATATCTCGCCAATCTGCTGACCGCCGGCAAGGAAGAGCCGGTAGCGCTCGGTCTGGAACGCATGCTGGCGATGCGGGCCTATATGCGGGCCAAGACCGTCGATGGTCTGATCGACGAGAAGATCGCCGAGCGCGTCGGGCTCACCGGCGCGGCGATCGAGGAAATGTACAAGTACATGGCGATAGCCAATTACGAAGATCGCTTTGTCATCCCGACCGCGCATCGCGAAACCGATGAGGATGCCTTCAATATTCGTGGCTCGTGCGGCTTCTCGTTCGGCAATGGTTGTTCGGGAGGGGAAACAACGCCCAATCTGTTCGGTACGCCCAAACGCGTCAAGAACCCGATGGAGGTCGTGTAAATGGCCAAGACCTTTAAGGCTCTCTCGGCGCTGCTGGGCTATCCAAGCATCGGCTTGCAGCAGGCCACCAACGAACTGCGCAGTGTCATCGAGACCGAAGCACTGGTGCCGGCGGCGGTCCGCCGTCAACTTGATGCGTTGTTAGCCGACATCGAGACTGGCGATATTTACGATCTGCAGGAGCGCTATGTCCTGCTGTTCGACCGCACGCGCTCGCTTTCGCTGCATCTGTTCGAGCACGTGCACGGCGAAAGCCGTGACCGCGGGCAGGCGATGGTCGACCTTCTGGCCATGTATGAAGAACGCGGTCTCGCGACGGTTAAGAACGAACTGCCGGACTTCCTGCCGCTGTTTATTGAGTTCCTGGCGACGCTGCCGCAGGCGGAAGCTTGTGAAATGCTCGGCCAGCCGGCGCATATTCTGGCCGCTCTCGCTGAACGGTTGCGCAAACGTGAGTCACCTTATGAGGCGGTGTTCCGGGCGCTGGTCGCTCTGTCATCGGTCAAACCGAAGGGTGAGGAAGTCTCGGCACTGCTCGCTTTGCCGGATCTCGATCCGCTCGATTTCGCAGCACTTGATGCCGCCTGGGAAGAGGAGGCGGTGACCTTCGGCCCCGGCGCCAGCGACGCTTGCAAAGACGGGCTGATGGCCAGCGTCCGTGGCGCTTTACGTCCCGCGCCCGGCATGCCGAAGTCACGCCCCATCCCGCCGCGCCATTGAGGACATCATCATGCGCGAAAGTCTCACGTATATCGTTTTCGGCTGGTACCCTTACGTTTGCCTGACCGTCTTCCTACTTGGCAGTTGGATTCGTTTTGACCGCGAGCAGTACACTTGGCGCAGCGGATCGAGCCAACTCCTGCGCCGTCGGCAGCTGAGCTGGGGCTCCAACCTGTTCCATGTCGGCATTCTGGTCATCTTCATGGGCCACTTCGTCGGCCTGCTGACGCCGATCTGGATATTCGACACGCTCGGCATCTCGCACACCTTCAAGCAGTGGCTCGCCATCATTGTCGGCGGCGTCGCCGGGGTGATGTGCTTTGTCGGCATCACGCTGCTGGTGCATCGCCGGCTGTTCGACGCACGCATTCGCACGAACTCGTCGTTCGGCGACATTGCGATCCTGCTGATCCTTTATGCCCAGCTCTGCCTCGGACTTGGCACCATCTATGTTTCGCTTCATCATCTCGACGGCCATGAGATGGTAAAGTTTATGACCTGGGCACAGGGCATCCTGACGTTGCAACCGGGCGTCTGGGCGCTCATTGCCGATGTGCACCCAATCTTCAAGGCGCATCTGTTCCTCGGCATGACGATCTTCTTGGTCTTTCCGTTCACGCGCCTGGTCCACATCTGGAGCGCACCGGTCTGGTATCTCGGCCGTCGCGGTTATCAGGTGGTGCGTAGCCGGAATACGCGAAGGCCGGCGCTTCGTTCGCAAGCGCCTTCGAAGACAATCCGGACAACCCCGGCGGAGTATCCACGATGAGTTGTTCGGTCCATACGCAACTACCCACTGGGCGGCCGCTTGAAGTTAGCGTCAACGGCATAACGATTGCCCGGGATGAGATCGTGCGCGAGATGCAACACCATCCGGCCGGCAAGCCTATCGCCGCCTGGCAACAGGCTGCGCGCGCGCTCGTCATCCGCGAGTTGTTGATGCAGGAGGCCCGGCGCCTCGACATCGCACCGCAGCCTTTGCGTGAGGATGGCCGCCGCGAGACTGACGAGGAAGCGGTCATGCGCGGCCTAATCGATCACGAGGTGGTGGTGCCGCAGGCCGACGAGGAAACCTGTCAGCGTTATTATGAGCGTCACCAGGCGCGGTTTAGTTCGCCCGATATTTATGAGGCCGCGCATATTCTGTTCGCAGCCTTGCCCGCCGACAAGGTTGCTTATGCGGCAGCGCGCGCGGAGGCTGACGGCGTGTTGGTGGCGTTGATCGAGCGGCCTGAGTCCTTTGCGACGATGGCCGGGGCTTATTCCGGGTGCTCGTCCGCAGCGCAAGGCGGCAATCTGGGGCAGATCACGACCGGACAGACCACGCCGGAATTCGAGCAGGCGCTGGTGGCGCTTAAGCCGGGCCAAATATGCGAAGCACCGGTCGCGACGCGCTACGGCTTCCACATCATCCGGCTCGACCGCAAGCATGAAGGACAGGTGTTACCTTATGAAGTGGTGGCGGGCCGCATCGCCGATTATCTGAACGAGAGCGTGCGGCGGCGCGCCGACGCGCAATACGTCGCGCGTTTGATTTCGGCGGCCAAGATCGAAGGCATCGATCTGGCTGACGCCGATGCGCTGCGGGTGCACTGAAGGATAACGTCTATGATGTTGGGCGATGTGCTGGCCAAGCTGAGCGATGAGACGTCCGCCACCGAGGCTATTCTCAGCGTCGAAGACCTTCCGATGCTGGCGGCGATGCGCGAACAAGCGCTGGTCGACGGCCTCGATCTGCCGGCTTATGTCGCGGGCACCGTGCGGCGCTATGCGGCCGAGGCCTCCGATGAGGAATGGATCACGTTGATGGGGCTCCTCAACCGCTCGCCGGATCCGGGCGCAACATGCCTCAAGCGGGCGTTCGAGCACGCCCTCGCAATTGACGGGATAGAGCAAGGAAACAGCCCGGACCTCCCATGAACGCAATCCCCC
This sequence comes from Hyphomicrobiales bacterium, assembly GCA_038206805.1. Classification (GTDB taxonomy): domain Bacteria; phylum Pseudomonadota; class Alphaproteobacteria; order Rhizobiales; family Xanthobacteraceae; genus Pseudolabrys. The sequence goes on from JBBRAL010000131.1 coordinate 3,213, forward strand.
GATTGAAGCCATACGCCGGTCCGGCACTGCTGTCTTATGGATTTCGGCCGTTCTTTCTGTTTGGCGCCGTCTATGCGGGACTCGCGGTCCTAGCCTGGCTTCCGATCTTCCACGGCGAGTTGCAATTGGGTACATCCTTCGGCGCCATCGATTGGCACGTGCACGAGATGCTGTACGGCTATCTGCCGGCCGTGGTGACCGGGTTTCTACTCACTGCGATCCCGAATTGGACTGGACGCTTACCAATTCAGGGACGGCCGCTGCTTGTCTTGGTCGTGTTGTGGCTTGCGGGCCGCGTTGCAGTCACCGTTTCGACCGAGATTGGCTGGCTGGCCACGGCGTTTATCGATTGCGGGTTTCTGGCATTGTTGATCGCGGCAATCACGCGTGAAATTGTAGCCGGCAAGAACTGGCGGAATTTACGTGTCGTCGCTCTGGTGACGTTGTTCTTCGTCGGCAATGTTTCCTTTCATCTCGATGCGCATTTCTATAGCGGCACCGAGTACGGCATTCGCATCGGCATCGCGACCATGGTTCTGCTGATCTCGGTGATAGGCGGCCGCATCCTGCCGAGCTTCACACGTAATTGGCTGGTGCGGGAGAATCCCGGCCGGCTGCCGGCGCGGGTCGGACACTTTGACCTAGTGGTTATTGTGTGGAGCGCCGCCACGCTTGCGCTATGGGTGGCGCTGCCAGCCGGACGTTTGACCGCAACTGCGCTCGGAATCGCCGGCCTGTTGCAGATCGCGCGCCTGGCGCGCTGGGCTGGGGATCGCACCTGGCGCGACCGCCTGGTTCTTGTTCTTCACGTTGGCTATGCGTTCTTGCCGCTTGGCTTTTTGCTGTCTAGCGCCGCCGCGCTCAATGTCGTGGCGGTCAGCGCCGGTATCCATGCTTGGACCGTAGGTGCCGCCGGAACCATGACGCTGGCGGTGATGACCCGCACCAGCCTTGGCCATACCGGCAATGTGCTCAGCGCGTCGGCGATGACGCAGACGATTTATGCGGCAGTCGTCACGGCCGCGTTGGCACGGATCGGTGCCTCGTTATTCCCAGCCTGGAGCGAGTCGCTGTTGTACCTCACGGTGCTGGCCTGGTGCACCGCATTCTTTGGCTTTGCTGCGTCGTTCGGACTATTGTTGGTTGGGAGGCGGCGCGTCTTGCGCAGCGGAGCTTAAAATGAAATGCCAACCGTCGCCGAATATCTTGGCCGTGGTCTATTCGGACGGCCTTGCCGCCGACAAATTTCTTGCCGATTGGGGGTATTCGCTTCGATCCGCCGGGCTGACCGTCGCCGGTCTCGTCCAACTCAACACCTTCGTGAGAAATCCTAGCAAATGCGACATGGCGGTCGAGGAGCTCTTTTCCGGAACGGTGCTGCAGCTATCTGAGGATCGCGGACCGGAAGCCCGCGGCTGCCGGCTTGATCGAAGCATCCTGGCCGCGGCATCCGCCTTGCTTTTGGATGCATTGAGCGAAAATCCCGACATTCTGGTTTTGAACAAGTTTGGAAAAATCGAAGCAGAAGGGACGGGTCTGCGCGACGTGTTGGCCAAAGCCGTCGAGTTGGGCGTGCCGATTATTGTCGGGGTCCCGTTCCGTAATTTAGACCAATGGCGGAACTTTGTCGGCGATTTAGCCGAGGAGTGCACGGTCTGCTCGCCACAGCTGCGTGAGTGGCTGCTGGCGCGCGATTTGCTACCGGTCGGCGTCAGACAAATTGAAGAGGCTGCTACGAAAGGTCCCGCTATCCACTGACGAGGTAGGGACGGTTATGAGGCTCGATTATCTGTTTGACCGCAATCTCGCTTGGACGCATGCCAAGACCCACGACGGTCCGAACTTCTTTTCGCGTATGGCGGGGTGCAGTCGCCGAAGTTGCTGTGGACCGGCGTTCGGACGAGCGACATCAGCGCTTCTTGGCCTTTCTCGCGCTCTTTTTTGCGTGCTTCTGGGTGATTACCAGAGCTGCTGTGAAGAGGATGTCAGAGTTCACCCGAGATGTAGGCGGGTTCGTCGGTGACGTTCTGGGGTATTTCCATGACGAGGACCCCATGATCGGGCTTGATCCGTCGCAATGTTTCTGATTTGTTTTGACGAACCGTTTGTCATAATTCGAAGAAGTAGCGAGCGCTATATAAGAGCGGGAGCGTCGTCATGAATCAGCGACAAGACTACAAGACCGTTGCGCCCGAAGCCTATGCGGCCATGTTAAAGGTCGAAACTTACGCAAGAAATTCCGGCCTGGAAAAGCCGTTGCTGGAGCTTGTCAAGACCCGAGCATCTCAGATCAACGGTTGTGCATATTGCCTCGATATGCATACGAAAGATGCGCGTGCGGCTGGTGAAACCGAGCAGCGCCTCTATACAGTATCCGCTTGGCGTGAGGCTCCATTTTTCACAGACCGCGAACGGGCGGCGCTTGAATGGACCGAAGCGGTGACGCAAATCAGCAGCAACCACGTTTCCGACGCTCTCTATCAACGCACTAACCAATATTTTGGTGACAAGGAACTCATAGATTTGACCATGGCGGTGATAGCTATCAATGGATGGAATCGCCTTGCTATAGCGTTTCAGTCGGTGCCAGGAACCTATCAGCCGTCTCAGAAGTAAAAGTTAGGGTAGGTCGAATCGCGACGGTGCGCTGACGGATGTCGAAAAGGACAGCTTACGCTACGCCACCAGATTCTTTATCGATCTGGCATACATCGATCCCTCATTAGGAAGTTGACAAGTTGCGCATTCTTTTCATCGGCGACGTGGTCGGTCGACCCGGCCTCGATGCGATTGCCGAGCATCTACCGAACGCAATTTCTGCGTGGAAGGTAGACCTCGCTATCGTCAACGGCGAGAATTCGGCTGGCAGTGGCTTTGGCATCACGGAGGAAATCTATAACGGTCTACTCGCCGCCGGTGCCGATGCGGTAACGCTAGGCAATCATTCTTGGAATCGGAAAGAGGCGTTGGTGTTCATCGAACATGCGCCGCGCTTGGTCCGGCCGATCAATTTTCTACCTGGCGCGCCGGGACGAGGCGCCGCGTTGGTCGAAACCAAGAGCGGCCGTCGCGCGCTGATCATCAATGCGTTGGGGCGACTGTTCATGGAGCCGACGCAAGATCCGTTTGGCATGATTGACCGCGAGATCAAAGCCTGTCCATTGCGAGAGGCGGCAGACGCTATCGTCGTTGATTTCCATTGCGAGGCGACCGGGGAGAAACAGGCCGCGGGGCATTTTTGCGATGGCCGCGTCAGCCTCGTCGTCGGAACCCACACTCACACCCCGACAGCCGATCACCAGATTTTACCTGGCGGCACTGCCTTTATGACCGATGCCGGCATGACCGGCGACTATGGTTCCATTATCGGAATGCAGAAAGAAGAGCCGCTACGGCGTTTCATCACAGGGATCTCTTCGACGCGATTTGAGCCAGCGACTGGCGTTGCGACGATGAGCGGCGTCGCGGTGGAGACTGACGACGCCACCGGACTTGCGGTTAGGATTGCACCGGTGCGTCTCGGCGGACGACTGGAGAGGGCCGTACCGGCGTTCTGGACCGATAATGACGCAATGACAATTGCTAGTGAAGCATGAGAGGAGAAGTAATCATGGGTTCAGACTATCCACTTCCTACACCAGAAATGGCGCGTAAGCGACGGGACCTGGCACCCCGTTTGGTCAAAAAATTGAAATTGTAGATTAAGACGGGGAGATGTCCCCTCCCGGCGTAGGCTCGCTGGATGTCATCCGGTACATTTATTGGGGGCGATCAATGGCGCCCATCGCGGATCGGCGGGCACAAAAGGGGGA
>JBBRAL010000132.1:0-6856 GCA_038206805.1 Hyphomicrobiales bacterium
ACCGTGGTGGATGCCTATCTGTCGCCGATCCTGAAACGCTATGTCGACCGTGTTGCCGGCGAAATGCAGGGCGGCGTGTCGACGATTGCCTCCGACGACACCGTCCGTCTGATGTTCATGATGTCGTCGGGCGGATTGACCGCGGCCGAACTGTTCCAGGGCAAGGACGCCATCCTGTCCGGACCGGCCGGCGGCGTGGTCGGCATGGCCGAGACCGGGCGCTCGGCCGGTTTCGACCGGCTCATTGGATTCGACATGGGCGGCACCTCGACCGACGTCTCCCACTATGACGGCGAATACGAGCGCACCTTCGAGACCGAGGTGGCCGGCGTGCGCATGCGCGCGCCGATGATGCTCATTCATACCGTCGCGGCAGGCGGCGGCTCGATCCTGCATTTCGACGGCGCGCGCTTCCGCGTCGGCCCCGACTCGGCCGGCGCCAATCCGGGGCCGAAATGCTACCGGCGCGGCGGACCCTTGGCGGTCACCGACGCCAATGTGATGGCCGGCAAGCTGATCGCGGATTTCTTCCCGAAAATATTCGGGCCCGGGCAGAATCTACCGCTCGATGCGCATGCGGTGCGGCTTGCCTTCACCGACCTGGCGCAGCAGGTCGGCGGCGGGCGCAAGCCTGAGGAAGTCGCCGACGGCTTCATCAAGATCGCGGTCGAGAACATGGCGAACGCGATCAAGAAAATTTCCGTGCAGCGCGGCTATGACGTGACGCGCTACGCGCTCAACTGCTTCGGCGGCGCCGGCGGGCAGCATGCCTGCCTGGTGGCGGACGCGCTCGGCATGACGCGCGTGCTGATCCATCCGTTCTCCTCGCTGCTGTCGGCCTATGGCATGGGGCTGGCCGACATCCGCGCCACCCGCGAGCAGGCGATCGAACTGGCGTTTGGACCGAAATCGCTGGCTACGATCAAAAAGATCGGCGCCCGCATCGGCAAAGCTGTGAAAGACGAAGTCGCCGGCCAGGGCGTGCCGGTCGCCAAGATCAAGGTCTTTGTGCGCGCGCATATCCGCTACGCCGGAACCGATACGGCGCTGGTGGTGCCGGCGGGCCCCCTGCCCGCGATGAAGCGCGCTTTCGAAAAGGCGCACAAAGCCCGCTTCGGCTTCATCGACCGCTCAAAGCAGATGGTGGTGGAAGCGGTGTCGGTGGAAGCAGTCGGCGGCGGCGCCAAGTTCAACGAGAAAGCCGTCAAGCGCGCGCGCGGGAAACTGCCGGCGCCGGCGCGCCGCACGCAATTTTTCTCCGCCGGGCAATGGCATCGCGCCAATGTCTATACCCGCGACCAGCTCAAGCCCGGCGCGAAAGTCAAAGGCGCCGCCATCGTCGTCGAGCCGCACCAGACCATCGTGGTCGAGCCCGGCTGGCAGGCCGAGCTGACGGCGAAAAACCATCTGGTGCTCACGCGCGTGGTTGCGCTCAAGCGCACGCATGCCATCGGCACCCATGCCGATCCGGTGATGCTGGAAGTGTTCAATAATCTGTTCATGTCGATCGCCGAGCAGATGGGCGTGTCGCTGCAGAACACCGCCTATTCGGTCAACATCAAGGAGCGGCTGGATTTCTCCTGCGCGGTATTCGCCCATGACGGCACGCTGGTGGCCAATGCGCCGCACATGCCGGTGCATCTCGGCTCCATGGACCGTTCGGTCGAGACCATCATTCGCGACAACAAGGGCAAAATCGCGCCCGGCGACGTCTACGCCATCAACGCACCCTATAACGGCGGCACGCATTTGCCGGATATCACGGTGTGCACGCCGGTGTTCGACGACAAAAAGAAAAAGATCCTGTTCTGGGTGGCCTCGCGCGGCCATCACGCCGATGTCGGCGGCATTTCGCCCGGCTCGATGTCGCCCAATGCGACCACCATCGAGCAGGAAGGCGTCTACATGGACAACTTCAAGCTGGTCGACCGCGGCCGCTTCCGCGAGCAGGAATTGATGGCCGCGCTCACTGGCGCCAAATATCCGGCGCGCAATCCGGTGCAGAACATCAACGACATCAAGGCGCAGATCGCGGCCAACGAGAAGGGCGTCGCCGAACTGCGCAAGATGGTGACGCATTTCACCATGCTGGTCGTGCAGGCCTATATGCAGCACGTGCAGGACAACGCCGCCGAGAGCGTGCGGCGCGTAATCGACCGCGTGCACGATGCAGAATTCTCCTACGAGATGGACCAGGGCACGGTCATCAAGGTGAAGATCACGGTCGACAAGAAAAAGCGCGAGGCGACGGTCGATTTCACCGGCACCTCGCCGCAGCAGCCGACCAACTTCAATGCGCCCGAGCCGGTGACGCGCGCCGCGGTGCTCTATGTGTTCCGCGTCATGGTGGACGACGACATTCCGATGAACGCCGGCTGCCTGCGGCCGATCAACATCGTGGTCCCGCCGAAGTCGATGCTGACGCCCGAATATCCCGCCGCCGTGGTGGCCGGCAATGTCGAAACATCGCAGGCGGTGACCAATTGTTTGTTCGGCGCCTTGGGTGCGCTCGCCTGCGCGCAAGGCACCATGAACAATCTCAATTTCGGCAACGCCAAGTACCAGTATTATGAGACCATCTGCTCGGGCTCGCCGGCAGGACCCGGCTTTCCCGGCACCGACGCCGTGCACACGCACATGACCAATACGCGACTGACCGATCCGGAAGTCTTGGAATTCCGCTACCCGGTGGTGCTGGAGGATTTCCATATCCGCGCCGGCTCTGGCGGCAAGGGCAAATGGAACGCCGGCGACGGCATCCGCCGCACCATCCGTTTCCTGGAAAAGATGGAATGCACGATTTTATCCGGCCACCGCCGCGTGCGTCCGTTCGGGCTCGCCGGCGGCGAAGCGGGGCAAGTCGGCGAGAACTGGGCGCGGCGTAAGGACGGCCGCATGGAGCGCCTGCAAGGCTGCGACGACACCGCGATCGACGCCGGCGAGGCGGTGATCATTCAGACGCCGACGGCGGGGGGATATGGCAAGGTGTGACGGTGCGCGCGACGAATGGCGGCGCGTTCAAGATTCAGCTTGATGCAGCATAACCGTGCACTGAAGCTACAAAGCTCTAAGTAGGCTTTAGCCTCCGCCACAAATGCAGTCGCACTCCCTCTCCCCTTGGGGGAGAGGGTTGGGGTGAGGGGGCAAGTGACTCTCGTTAGTCAACATCCCCTCACCCGACGCGCTTCGCGCGTCGACCTCTCCCCATGGGAGAGGTGAAGAGAAAACTAATTCCTGGCGATGATCTCGCGTTCGCCGCGATGCACCGGCGTCGTCTCGGTCAGCCTGGTCATACGACGGCGCAGCGGCATAGTCGGCCGGCGGCGCTTGATGGCATTGCGGCGGCGGCGGCGCGGCCGTACGCGTTCGATGCGCACGCCGCCCAAGCGCGCGAACGGCTCGCGCAAGGCGCCGTCGTCTTCGACCAGCATCGGCAGGCCGAGCACATTGGCCCAGGAGCGCCAATCGGCCATGGCGTCGTCGGTCTCAGTCGAGACGATCAGCGGCAGCGTCAATCCGGGATCTTTGTGTTCGAGAACGACCGAAACGCTGGCGGGCTCGCCGCCCTCGCCCGGTGTCGTGCGGAACGCGACGCCGGTGTAGGCCGAGACCGGCATGTTGAGCGCCATGCGCATGCCGGCGAGCGAGCGGCGCACCACCACGCGTTCACGATAAAGCTCTACATGCCGCACCCGCTCGTCGGCCGCGGCATCGCTCGCCGCGAATCGCACGGGCAGGCTGAACGGGTCGAGCCGCAACGCGCGGCCCGACCCGGCGGGCAATCCGCCACTTCGCATTTGACGCCCCGAAACTCTCCCGCGCCAGGCTTATGTGCCCGGTCGCGCATGGATCATGGCGGAAAGGCGTCGGAATTGGCTTAAAGTTCGCAGTTAACCGGCGGTAACGCGGCCTGCTTCGCGCTGCATGATTGACGCGGCGTTGCCAACCATGATTGACGAGGCGTTGATGCGCTGGCGCAAAATGTTCGGATCGGCGGTTGCACCGGAGCGCATTTGACGCCATGTGTGACGTAAATCGTCATTCCGGGGCGCGGGCGTCGGCCCACCAGCCCGGAATGACGAAAAAGTAAACGAAAGCCCCCCGCATGCTTGCTCCCACCGCATCCTTGTTCGACCAAAGCGCCCTCACCGACCGCGCCGAGCGGCTGGTCAAGGCCGCGCTCGGCCGCGGCGCCGATGCCGCCGACGCGGTGGCGCTACGCGCGATGTCGCTCGGCATCGAGGTTCGCGATGGCGCGGTGGAGGAGAGCGAGAGCGCCGAAGGCGACGATCTCGGCCTGCGCGTGCTGGTCGGCCGCCGCCAGGCCGTGGTCTCCACCAACGACATGGCGAGCGACGGCATCGCGGCGCTGGCCGAACGGGCGGTGGCGATGGCGCGCGCCGCGCCCGAGGATAAATATGCCGGGCTCGCCGACGAGGCGCGGCTGGCGCATCGGTTTCCCGATCTCGATCTGATCGATCGCGCGTTGCCCACGGTAACTCAGCTTGAGGCCATGGCGCGCGCCGCCGAAGCGGCGGGGCTTGCGGTCAAGGGCGTCTCCAAGTCGGGCGGCGCCTCGGCCTCGGCCGGCATCGGCGGCATGGTGCTGGTCACCAGTCACGGATTCAGCGGCGCCTATCTCGGCTCCAGCCATGGCGTCTCGATGACCGCGATCGCCGGCGAAGGCACCGGCATGGAGCGCGACTACGATTATTCGAGCGTGCGGCACGCCGCCGACCTGGAAAGTCCGGAAAAAATCGGCCGCAACGCCGGCGAGCGCGCGGTCGCGCGCGTCAATCCGCGCAAGGTCTCCACCCGCAAGGTGCCGGTGGTGTTCGACCCGCGCGTGGCGGGCTCGCTGGTCTCGCATCTGGCGAGCGCCGCCAATGGCGCCTCGGTGGCGCGCAAGACCAGCTTCCTGCGCGACAAGATGGGCCAGCAATTGTTCGCCAGCGGCATCCGCATCATCGACGATCCGTTGCGCAAGCGCGGCCTGCGCTCGCACCCGTTCGATGGCGAAGGCGTGGCAGGAAGCAAGTTGGCGCTGATCGACGATGGAGTCTTGCGCTCCTGGCTGCTCGACAGCGCCACCGCGCGCGAGCTTGGCCTTGTCACCACCGGCCATGCCCAGCGCGGCGTGTCGTCGTCGCCCTCGCCGGGCGCCTCCAATCTGCATCTGGAAGCAGGGACGTTAAGTCCCGCGGCGCTGATCGCCGACATCGCCGATGGCTTCTACGTCACTGACTTGATCGGCATGGGCATCAACATGGTGACCGGCGACTACAGCCGCGGCGCCTCTGGTTTCTGGATCGAGAACGGCAAGCTCACTTATGCGGTGAGCGAGGTCACAATCGCCGGCCATTTGCTCGACATCTTCCGTTCGCTCACGCCGGCCAACGACCTCGAATTCCGTTTCGCCACCAATGCCCCCACCTTGCGCCTGGAGGGCCTCACCGTTGCCGGGCAGTGAGAGGACAAACCTCAGCGATCTCGAAACCGTCATGCGCGAGGCGGGCGAACTGGCGCGCCTCACGGCGCGCGGGCCGTTCAAACGCTGGACCAAGGGCGAGGACAAATCACCGGTGAGCGACGGCGATATCGCGGTCAACGATCTGTTGCGCGCGCGGCTTGGCGATCTTGCGCCCGATGCCGGCTGGGTGTCGGAGGAGACCGCAGACAGCCTGACCGGCCGCGATGCCGGGCTCTGCTGGGTGGTCGATCCGATCGACGGCACCCGCGCCTATATTTCCGGCCGCATCGACTGGTCGATTTCGGTGGCGCTGGTCGAGCACGGAAGGCCGGTCATGGCCGCGCTCTACGCGCCGGTGACCGAGGAGATGTTTCTGGCGGCGCGGGCCAAGGGCGCCACGCTCAACGGCGTCCCCATCGCCGCCGGCCGCGGCGACACGCTGGCCGGCGCCAGGCTCGCCGGACCCAAGCGCTATCTCGACCGGCTCGGCGATCTCAGACCCGGCATCCTGGCCCAGCCCAAGGTGCATTCGCTCGCCCTGCGGCTGACGCGCGTGGCGCATGGCGAACTCGATGCCGCCTTCGCCTCGCCCGGCAGCCATGACTGGGACCTTGCGGCAGCCGACCTTTTGGTGCACGAAGCCGGCGGCGCGATGACCGATTTTGCAGGCACCCCGCTGAGCTACAATCGATCCGATGTCGCGCATGGCGCGCTGATCGCAGCCGGTCCGGCCCGCCATTGCGCGCTTATCGATCTGGTGCGCGACCGCCTGCCTGAGTTCGCGTAGACTGCAAAGTCCGGATCGCTCGGGTCCACCCTCGTATTGGTCAGCCACCGTCGCCGATGCCATTATTCAAGCGGATCGTCGCAGCTCCCGTCTTCCAGAGCGTCATGGGGACGACGGCGGCGTGGTATCTGCGGCTGGTCTGGTCGACCAGCCGGAAGACCTTGGAGCCGTCGGATATCTATGAAAATGTGCAGATGCCGGCGATCATCGCGATGTGGCACGGCCAGCATTTCCTCACGCCGTTCATCAAGCGCAAGGACGAAAAACATCGCGCCAAGGTGCTGATCTCGCGCCACCGCGACGGCGAAATCAATGCCCGCGCCGCCGAGAAGCTGGGCATCGGCACCATTCGCGGCTCCGGCGCGCATAACGGCGAATTCCACCGCAAGGGCGGCGCCGCGGCCTTCTCCGCGATGGTCGATGCCCTGGCGGAAGGCTACAATATGGCGCTTACCGCCGACGTGCCGAAAGTATCGCGCGTCGCCGGCATGGGCATCGTCAAGCTGGCGCAGCATTCCGGCAAGCCAATTTATCCGGTGGCGATTGCGAGCAGCAACCGGATCGACTTGAAGAATTGGGATCGCACCGCGATCAACCTG
>JBBRAL010000133.1:0-6554 GCA_038206805.1 Hyphomicrobiales bacterium
GGCTTTGTTGGCTCCTCGCTGTTCACAGACAAAGATCCGATACTGGTCGAATTGTTTAACTGGACGGATTTGCGGCAAGCGCTTCAAGAGCGCCACATCGATCCGGACCGGACGTTCGTCGCGGGAATGCGCTGGGAGTCATGTGCCAAGTCTGCCTACGTCCTCCAGAATTCATTCCACGTCTTGTGCTTGGCGCCGCAGAACGTTCACTTCGCATATATCGCCGACCCAGCCGCCTTTAAGGGCCAGGACGCCGTCATCGTGGACCTGTCTTGGGATCTCAAACATGTCAAAGCGGTCCTCGGATCAGAGTTCGATTCGATTGAAGAAGCGGCGCCGATCGCACTGACCTATTTTGGACGCGTGCTTATGCCCTTGCGGATCTATCGAGCGACCGGGTTCCATGGAGGTTCGGGCGCGAGCGGCGGCAGTTGAACTCAGTAAGGTGCGGTTCGCCACGACGATTGGAAACGGCGAGGAGCGGTCGCTATCACACGGACCGATAAAGGAGGCTGACCAGCGGCGTCGGACAGAGCCTGTCCTCCAAAGCAGTCTCTCTCGTACGCTCCGTCAAGCGGCCTGATGTTGACCCAAGTGGCTTTGACGCCCAACTGAAGCGTGGGAAGGGGAACGCGGTGCTACGGCGGCCGCCAGGGCGGCTTGTAAGTCCTCTCTCCGTCGTCGGCCAGCCGAACGCCGGAGAGTTTCGCCTCATTGCCGACGTCGGGATTTTGAACATTAAACATTTGCGCGCTCTCTGGCCTTGGGGTTCACTCTAGCTAGAAGAATCCGAGGGTGATCAGTGAACATTATACGTGGCCTGGTGCGGGCGTGGATCGTGCTGACAGTTCTTTATTGGGCAAATCAGCTCTTCATCATTAGGCCGCAAGCCGATGCCGTAACTGCCGACTGGTGGTCGCTAGTACCCACTATCGCTGATGCGTGAGTCATGATTCAAGGTTGCGATGAAACGCATCCATGAAGCGACTCCGATCATTCTGACGGAGGCGGAGCGGACGGAGCTGGAAGGCTTTGCGCGCTCGACAAAGACTGAATACCGTTTGCGCCAGCGTGCGCGGATTATTCTTTTGGCGGCCGAAGGCACGGCCACGCGAGCAATCGGTCGCAACGTGGGTTGCACGACGGGCACGGCCTCGAAGTGGCGGGTGCGCTATGCTGAGCGGCGGCTTGCTGGCCTCGACGAAACGGGCAATCGCGGCAGCGCGCCCAAATATACGACCGACGCGACGCGGCGCGTTTTGCGGGTTCTCGACCTGCGACCGCCTGACGGCTACGGCCGCTGGACGGGACCGTTGATCGCCAAAGCACTCGGCGATGTCGATGTCCAGCAGGTCTGGCGCGTGCTCAGAGCACACAAGATCGACCTTGCCGCGCGTAAAAGTTGGTGCGAAAGCAATGATCCAGACTTTGCCGCCAAAGCCGCCGAAGTGGTTGGCCTTTATATGGCGCCGCCCGAGAACGCCGTCGTGATCAGCGTCGACGAAAAGCCGTCGATCCAGGCGCTGGAGCGCCGCCAAGGGTATCTGAAAATGCCAAACGGCCGGGCATTGACGGGACAATCGCACGACTATAAGCGACACGGCACGACGACGCTGTTCGCGGCCCTGAACGTGGCAACCGGAAAGGTCAGCGGGCGTCAGTACAATCGCCGTCGCCGTATCGAGTTTCTCGACTTCATGAACCGCATTGTCGCCGAGCATCCTGGGCGCGAACTCCACGTCATTCTCGACAATCTCAACACGCACAAGCCCAAGAATGACCGTTGGCTGAAGCGTCATCGGAACGTCCATTTTCATTTCACGCCGACCAAAGCATCCTGGCTCAATCAGATCGAAATCTGGTTCTCGATCCTGGCGGCCAAGGCTCTCGCAGGTGTCTCGTTCGGAAACCGCAAGGAATTAATGGACCACATCAACGCTTTCATCGCCGCCTATAATGTCGACGCCAAGCCATTCGTGTGGACCAAGTCCCAGGTTCATCAGAAGCGCCTCAAGCCATGTTTCGCGGATCAATGATTCCGGGTACTAGCGTGGATCTTTCTCCTGCCACCCGTGGCGTTCGCGGTTGCGCTAGCATTCTTGGGCTGGGTTCTGGATGGATTCAGGATCAGTGGACGAAACTGACCCGCTACCCAAATTTCACTGCGTGAACGTTGCAGTGATGTCGGATTTCACCGCAATTTGGCCGTGGTGAACGGCGGCGCGTCACGGTCGAATTGTGTTCGTATTTCTCCGTAGTCGGTAAATGCGCTGATTGGCGGTCCCGCCTCGAACCGGCTCGATAACACTGACATCAAGCGGCGCGGCGCAGGGGGTCGCTTTGACGCTTCCTGTTTATGAGGTTGAGGAGCCTGGCGGCGGCTTCCGCGTCGCATAAAGCGCGATGATGGTGTTCCAGGGAAATCTCATAAATGCCGCACAGGCTGCCTAGGCTATAGGAGCCGTGGCCAGGATGATGCCGGCGCATCCCGGCGCAGGTGCAGAATTTCGGGAAGCGGAAGCGGCGTTCCAGCCTCAGATATTCCTGCGAAATGAAGCCGTAATCGAAATTGACGTTATGCGCCACGAATATGCCGTCGCCCATGAACTCCATCAGACTATCAGCGATGTCGGCAAACAGAGGCGCATCGCGCACCATCTCATTGGTGATGCCGGTCAGCTTCGTGATGAATGGGGAGATGGAGCGTTGCGGATTGATCATGCTGTGCCAGCGATCGATCACTTCATGATTGCGCAGCTTGACAGCGCCGATCTCCGTTATGCGGTCAGACCCGGCCCGGCCTCCGGTGGTCTCGATATCGATGACGATGTAGTCCTGGTTGCAATCGAACCGGTAGTCGGCACGGCAGATAGCAGCGTCGAACCCGGCAGACTGAAGCTGACGCAGCCGGGTCAACTGGTTGCGGCGGATCGCATCGCCCTCGGCCTTGATCTCGATGAAGCTGATCACGCCGTCCTTTTGCAGCATCAGGTCCGGGAACCCATCGCGCAGAGAGCGGAAGTCACGGGTCATCAACTCGACAATGTCCGCGATTGCATCGGCGTTGCCATGGGTCAGGAGATCACGCAGCGCATCGGCATCGACGTATGACCAACTGAAAATGCCGTTCTGCCTCTCCCAATAGCTGGCGATCGATTTGAGAACCAGCAGCAGGGCCGTGCCGTCCCGGATGGCGGCGAGCTTTTCGGCGATGGTGCTGGCGAACAGCGTGTGGAAACTGCGGTTCTTCAGGCATTGCGGCATCCAGTCGAAGCCGCTGTGCAACTGGCCCGATTCGAACAGCTCCTCCCAGAACAGCAGACCAAACAGAGTGTGCCAGAGCAGGTTCTCCGCATGGTAGACCGTGAAGCCGTCGCGCCGCATCACGCCCGCGACACCCGTTTCGGGGTTGCCGCGATAGATCTCATCGACAACGACCGAACGGCCCGCGCGCAGCAGTTCGGTGCAGGCGCCCGTCCTGCGTCCGTCGAATTTGCGGGCGTAGAAGTCTTGCGCAAAGACGTGCTCGTCGTCGCTGCCGGGATCGTCGATCATGCGCTCCAGCAGAACTTTCGCGTCATCCTTCGCGCCGGACGTGTAGACCAGCCGCACGAGGCGCTCATTGCAGTCCGGGGACGGTGCAGCGCGGTAAAGATCCATTGCGCGTTCGGTTTCGGTCCGCTTTTCAAAAAACCGGCCGATCTCGTAGGCCGAGCGCTCGCGCAGGGTTTTGGCGTGTTCACCGCCGTCATGCGGCCCCTCTCCAAGCTTCCGGGCCGCTGCTTCAAAGGTGGATAGAGCTGGGACGGCGAGCGTATCGAGCAACTGGCTGTAGAAAAAGCAGGCTCTTGCTTCGGCAGCGTCCGAAAAGCGCGATTTGAACGACGCGCCGTCATTGACTTGCACAATGCCGAGATCGCGCAGGGCAAAGCTTTTGAGGTCCTCGCGGGTCTTGCCAAAATACAGGTACAGCAGAAACTCAAGCGGCTGCGTTCCGCCAAGCGCCAGGTGCGAAGCAGCCGCCGTATGGCACATCGCGGCGGCGAACGGCACATGCGTCAGCAGATGATCGATGAGGCGCGATTTCGGCCATGATCGCCTGACGCCTTCGCAATCTGTGTCCCGGGCGATTTCGAGCAGCCGGTCCTTCGTCAGCACGCATAGCCAGGCGGCATAATCGTCCTCACGCAATTCGCGCAGATAGCCACGGGAAAACAGGCCCTGCACCGCCGCCGAGATATCGGCGATCTCGGCGTATTTGAGGGTAGCAGGCGCAAAGATATGGCCGCGCCGGTTGACCATGCGCACGAAAAGACATTGTTCGTCAGCCGGAAGACCGCGGAAATCGCTGATGAATTCGTGATCCGATGGGTCGAGGATCGTCGCATAGGTCGTCTCGACAAATGACAGCATCTCGGTGAAGTGATCGAGATAGTAGTATGTCGGTAGGATCGGCAGAGTCATTCGAACCTGGCATGCTTACGGGTTTTGAGGCGGCGCTCTCGTGCCAGACGCCAAGCAACGAACCAGGCGTCGATGGCAAGACAGACTGAGACCGCATGAAGGCACGGTAGCAGCTTTGGAGCCGCCCCGACGTCTTCACGCAGAAAGGCGGCTGTCGCGGCCCTGCGCTCCCCGCGGGCGTTCGATTTTTGTTCCTTGGCCGCAAATGTCAAGTCGGCAAACAATTTCCAGGCGCTGATGGGCAAACACGCCTCTTTTCAGGGACGGCGGCACGGTGGCGATCAAATTACGACCGAGCAAATTGCACGAGAAGAGTGATGTCGTGGTTATCGGCGGCTTGCAGCCCGGCGATGTATTGTGCGCGGAGTTCGCCTACGCCACCGAGCGTGCCCCCGCCCCACGTAAACGGCTGTCCGCCGAGACGTTCGATCAGGAGATCGGCCATCAGGCGCGCGTGGCGACCGTTGCCGTTGGGAAAGGGATGGATGGCGACAAGACGGTGGTGTAGCCGCACAGCGGCTTCGTCGGCAGGAAATGTGGTGTGTTCGACCCAGTACTTGACGTCGTCGAACACCATGCCGGTGTCGTTGGCGATGCGATGCGGCGCGATGCCTATGTTCCTTTCCGTCAGGCGGTAGGTTCCGGCCCAGCCCCAGACATCGCCGAACATCCGCTTGTGCAATAATTTCGCGAAGTCCTCGTTCAACACATCCTTGTTGCGCTGCCGGCGACTGCGGGCCCAGGCAGCGCCTTTGACGATATTCTCCTGCTCGGCCTCGTTGAGATCGCGGCGATAGGTGATCCAGGTCTGCTTGAGCCCGAGCTTCTCTTCCGGTTCCAGCGGGGTGGCATCGTTCGGTTCCTGGAAAAGATCAGTCACGGCTCCCCCAGAGGTCGCGCTCTTTGATGACATCGCGCACGTATGCCTCGATGCGGGCCTCGAGGTCGGCGTCGCCTACGCCCTGGTCTTCGAGCTTCATCGTGTGCGCGACACGCTGCAGCTCTGCCAGCGCGATCCGCCGGGCCCGTACCTGCACGGCATCTTCGAGCGAGGTCCTGGGGACCAGCGCGTAAACAAGGGTGCAGCCCAGCGCTTCGGCGGCTCGACTCAGCGTCTTGAGCTGGATCGAGCCGGTTGCCTCCGACTTCTCGATGTCGCTCACGCTTTGCGGTGTGATCTTCAGTCGGGCGGCAAACTGCGCCCCGGTCATACCGAGAGCATCCCGCATGGCGCGTATCCAGCCCTTGGAAGGCGGAGCGAGCCTGTTTGCCGGTTTGATAAAGGCAAGGCGTTCGTCGAGACGTTGCCTTGCGCGTTGGCGCAACGTATTTCTCATGAAGGTCACAACCTGCTCTTACAGGATAAAAATAAAGCCATGACCTTACGATACACGGTTTTATATCAGGTTCTCGCCTTATTTAAATGACAGTACAATCAGGATGGAACCTGATGGATTTGCGCACGCGCTTTTAGCCAATCGACCGAATTATTGCTTATGGCCCGTCCTCTACGTCGAGGTACCTGGATCGTCACGGTGAAAAATACCGCGACCTCTCCGTGACGGATGAAGAATTGGCACGCCGGGTATCGCTGCAACTCCGGTCGCACATGATCGACGAGAGCACCGGAGAGTTTCGCCTCAATGCTGCCGCAGGTTTGCCTATCGCCCTGCGACCCGAGTTGGCCCAAGCGGACTTCCGGCGCGTGTGAGGAGCGTATAGAATGAAGCGACAATGGGAACACGAAAATGCTTCCACTCAACGATGCGCGTTGGTCAACACTTCCTAATGCCTACGGCGCTTCGTCCGGCATTCCCAAACTGCTGGCAGATGCCGAGAAGTTGCCGGAAGACACCGAGCGCGACGCGGAACCATATTTCAGCCTGTGGTCGGCGCTTTGTCACCAGGGCGATGTCTATTCAGCCTCGTATGCAGCGCCTCCACACTTGGTTCGGATAGTCGAAGAGAACCCCGATAAATTCAGGTGGACGTTGCTGTTGTTGGTCCACGCAATCGAAGTGGCGCGTTCAGAGGGGCGCGGGCCGACAATTTCCGACGGTTTGAGCGAACCATATCAGACAGCCCTTGCG
>JBBRAL010000134.1:0-6098 GCA_038206805.1 Hyphomicrobiales bacterium
ATCCTGGAGCGAATGGCCGCTGCATGAGGACGGACAAAACTGAGATCGCTCAGCGCTACATCAAGCTTGAAAACGGCGCTCACGCCGCATCAGCGGTCCGCGCCGCGCGGAAAACATCATTGTTCGAGGTGCCCTTAAGAAAAAACTTCCACTCGAAGCAAAAGCCACGTTTTTGAGGAATGCAATTCCCGCTGTTGAAGAGCAGATTTACACATTAGTACGCCAACGCGACAACATGGTGAAGTCGCTCTCCACTATTGGCAGCAAGGGAGTCCTTGCACATAAAGAAACCGCAAAAATACTTTCAATCGAATCCGAAATGAGATTGACAGCTAAACGCAGTCTCGAAACGTACCAAGTTCAACTATCAATCTTTACGGCCGCTATAAGCATATTCCTATTCGTTTTGCCGTATCCGATAAATCGTTTGACCGCGTTCGGCCTCTCATTGTTCGTGGTTTTTGTTCTGATCCAAATGGCCCGCAAGATTCAATATGTCTATCCAGAAAGTGGCGTGGCAAAGATATTTTCTCTGAAGTCTTACATATTGAATCGCCCTTCCCTTATGACGGCACTCAAAATAGCGCTAGCGTTGCTGGCGCTTATAGTAGTCTCACTGTTAGTTTTTGTAGCAGTTTGGGGACCAATTTAGCCCCTTGTTCGACTGAACTTACGGCCTTCCGCGCGAGACGCGCTCGATCTCGGCGCGCACGATGCGCTCGACCAGGCCCGGCAGGTTATCGTCCAGCCAGGACTTGAGCATCGGACGCAGCATTTCCTTCACCAGGTCC
Organism: Hyphomicrobiales bacterium; assembly: GCA_038206805.1. Lineage (GTDB taxonomy): Bacteria > Pseudomonadota > Alphaproteobacteria > Rhizobiales > Xanthobacteraceae > Pseudolabrys. The sequence continues at coordinate 792 of JBBRAL010000134.1, forward strand.
TCGAGCGTGCGCGCATTATTGCCCAGTACCGTGTAGGCCAGCGAATTGAACGCGCTGTCGACCGCCGCAATGGTCGCGTGCGAGATGAGCCCCGCGTCGGACGGGTGACTTTGCGCGAATTGCCGGCGCGCCTCCTCGACCACGCGCACCGCCGGCTCGGCCGGCGGTTCCGGCGGCCGGTCGGCAAACACCACGTCGGAGGCGCCATCGATGGTTCGGAAGCTGGGCACGGGCGCCGGCGCCGCCATCGCCTCGGTCAGATCGAGCACATCCGGCACTGGCGGCGCGGCCGGCTTTGGTGGCGGCGCCGGCGGCGCAGCCTTTGGCCGGGCGTCGAGGTCGGCGAGCATGGCGTCGATATCGTCCTGATTATTGCTAGCGGCCGGTGGCGGCGGGGGTGGCGCGGGCGCGCGCGGCGCTGGAACCGGAGCCGGACGGCTTGCAGCCGCGGCCGCCGGCGGCGGCACAGGCGCCGGCTTGGGCACGGCCGGTTCGGCCGCCTTGGCACCCTTGCCGCCATCGTCGTCTGCAATGATACGCCGGATGGAGGCCAGGATTTCCTCCATCGAGGGCTCTTGGGCCTTTGCCGATTGGGCCATTGCTTAAATCCCGACCGCAGTCCTCGCGCTCCGCGCACCAACACGCCGACTCGCATGCGAGCTGCGCGAATCGCCGTGGAGTATCTTTTATACGCCAGTGGGATGCAGCTGTGGCAGGTGGAATCGCGGGAAAATGCAATGAGCTGTGGACACTAGCCCATGATCCCGGAAAGCTTGTCCTCGAATAGATCGGGGATGGGAACCGGTTTCCCGCCTTCGCGAAGCCCGCTTCGGCGGGCGAAGGAAGGTCGGAAAAGATCCTGCGCAAGCAAAATGTTAGGAATCGCATCAATTCAGGCTGAGTCCATCGGACTCTACCTGCGCCGGTCGGCTTGGCTTTTCGATCAGCGGCCGTCCGGCGTGCGCACGCCGGCCCAGTTGTCGCGCACCTGCTGGTAGTGCACCTGGGCGTCATAGACCGGCACATGCAACCCAAGCACGTCCGGCGCCAGCCGGCCGACTGCCGACAGCAGCGTATAGGAAGCGACCACGCGGTCGCGCTGCGCTGTAACCAGCGACACCCGCGCATTCACCAGTGTCTGTTGGGCATTGAGCACGTCGAGTGTGGTGCGCTGGCCGACGCGGGCTTCCTCGCGCACGCCGTTGAGCGCGATCTCCGAGGACTGCACCTGGGAGGTCGTCGCGTCGATATTGGCTTTCGCCGCCTCTAGCTGGCCCCAGGACTGCACCACGGTCTGGCGCACTTGGTCGCGTGCGCTGTCGAAGTCGAGCCGCTTCTGCCCGAGCGTCTCTTTGGCCTGCCGGATGGCGGAATATTCCGCCCCGCCCTGGTAGATCGGTACGCTGAGCTGGCCCAGCACCGAGGCGCTGTAGCTTTCGAGCGTATTGAGGGTGCCGAGCGGGTTAATATTTCGGGTGTAATTGCCCTGCAGCGACAGGGTCGGATAGAGCGCGCCCTCGGCCACTTTCACCGCCAATTGCGCCACGTCGACATTGAATTGCGCCGTGACCACCGACGGATGGGTGGCGCTCGCATAGCCGATCGCCGTGGTAAGGTTTGGCGGCGAGAAGCGGTCGACCGGCGTGCCCCGCGTGAGTTTGCCCGGATTGATACCAATCACCTGGCGATAGGTCGCCGTCGACGATTTGAAGTTGGATTCCGCGGTGAGTACCTGCGAACGGCCGGCGGCGAGACTCGATTCCGACTGCGCCACGTCGGTGCGCGTCACCTCGCCGACATTGAAACGGTCGCGGGTCTGCCGCAATTGCTCCTGCAGCACTTCGACGTTACGCCGTTGCAGGTCGAAGATCGCGCTGTCGCGCAGCAGATTCATGTAGGCGGTGACCGCATTGAGCAGCACGGTCTGCTCGCTCTGACGCAACGTGGCGCGCGCCGCCAATACCTGGGCCTCGGCCTGACGGGTTTTGTTGGCGGTCTGAAAGCCGTTGAACAGCGTCTGCGTGGCGGTCACGCCGGCGCTTTGGGTCGTATTGTGGCCGCTCTGGGTGAAATAGTTCGGCGGTGCGCCTGGCAACCTGCCCGGATTGGTCACGACTTTCGAGGACAGCGATTGCTCGCCGCCGGACGCATTGACCGAAACCTTCGGCCGGTAACCGGACAGCGCCTGCGGCACGCCCTCGTCGGTGGCGCGCACCGACGCGCGCTGCGAATTGAGCGTCGGATTGTTCCGATAGGCTTGCGCCAGCGCGGATTCGAGCGTCTCGCCGCGCGCCGGCGAGCCGAACGGGAGCAACGCTACAACCGCCAACGCCATAGCGCCGGCCGCAACGCCACCCGCACACCTGCTACCGACAACACGCAACATTTCACTACCTAACCACAACGCAACCAGCACAGTACCAAGCCAGCGCTATCGAGACGACCGCGAACCATATGCGGATAGCCGGCGGGTTAAAACCCCCCGATGGTTACCGCCGCAAAGAAAGGCCGTAACCTGGGGCTTTCGCGCCACGTTTCCGCCGGCCGGCTGTATCAGAAGGCGAATTCCAGCGGCTTCACAAAGCCGGGCAGCACCGCCGCCGAGGCGTCGAACACCGGCCGGCCGCCCATTTCGTCGCCGCTGCGGCGGTATAGCATGGCCGAGGCGCCGGGCCCCGAACCCAAAACGCAGACCAGCCGCCCGCCATCCTTGAGTTGCCGGCGGAACGCTTGCGGCTCAATTTCGGTGGCCCCTTCCAGCAGAATGACGTCATAGGGCGCGGCTTGCGCCCAGCCCGCGACCAGCGGTCCGCTGACGGCCGTGACATTCGGCAGCGATCCCAGCGCCGCCCGCGCGGCCTTGGCGAGGTTGGCGTCCTGCTCGAGCGCCACCACCTGCCCGACGATGCGGGCCAGCAGGGCCGCCGCATAGCCAGCGGCGCAGCCAATATCCAGCACCCGGTCGGTGGCGGTGAGATCGGCGGCCTGCATCAGTTTGGCGAGCACCATCGGCTTGAGCAGGCGGCGGCCCGCGAGCGGTCCCTCGCCCAAGGCCATGTCGAGGTCGAGATAGGCCAGCGCGCTTGCGGCCGGCGGCACGAAGCGCTCGCGCGCAACCTCCAGCATGGCCGAAACAATGCGCAGATCGGTCACATCGTTGGGCCGGATCTGCCCATCCACCATATGGCGGCGTGCGGCGGCAAAATCGGTCATCGCGATCCTCGATGAAGCGGCTGGCAATTGATTAAAGCGCGGCTTTTGTGCGGCAACCCCAGGCAAAAGGCAAGCGTGCGGCAGCGTTGTTGTTTTGCATTGGCTCCTATATAGGCTGGAGCCTTGCGGGGGAGCGTGCGGCTTTATGCGCCGGATGCGCCTTCTCATGGCCACGTGGCGGAGTGGTTACGCAGAGGACTGCAAATCCTTGCACCCCGGTTCGATTCCGGGCGTGGCCTCCAGCCTTCGCTCCTTCGGAGCTTCGGCTGGCAAGCCTTTTGCACGAAGGCTGCCCGCCATAGCTGCGAAACAGCGACGGCGGGCATCGGCTCGATGGCAATCGCGCGGACATTTGGCCAAGACCGGCACAATACCCACGCCGCCGTTCATGCTTTGCAAAGCCGTTGGGGCTTTGTTATAGGCCCGATGCCAACCCTTTGGCCTATTCCTCGGTAGCTCAGCGGTAGAGCGTTCGACTGTTAATCGAAATGTCGCTGGTTCGATCCCAGCCCGAGGAGCCAAACAATATCAAGATGTTAGGCCAAAAGAAGTCTAGCCATTTTTTATTAAAAGTAGGCTTAGGGCTACAGCCAGGGCTACAACGCGCAACGGCCGGAGGGCAGCCCCGGAACGCGCCACGGGCCGCGCTAGGCCAAGTCGTAGCCTTTGACGGGGCACCTTGGCCCTAGCACCGACAGCAGGCCACAGCAGTTATTGCGATAGATCAAATTGTATATTGTGCTCCGAGCGCAGCTTAATTGCATCCGCTCGTGGGGGCCGCCTAGTGGTGTGCATAAAATTGCTTCTAGCTCGAGCCGCTGTCGCAGTTAGCGCCGCCGTGATTGGTGGTTGTGCTACGACGCTACCACAGCCGCAATCCGAAGCGTCGTTGCTGGATGATGCGTCGCTGGCAAAAGCCATCATATCAGGAGAGCCGGCGGATCAAATAACGCGACGCATTGATGAGGAGATGAAGTCGGTCATCGCGTCAGCACCGCCGCAACCTTCGTTTCCTCCCTTACCGAACTATCGAAGGCTTGTAGCCGATAATGTTCGGCAAAACTTTTACGACCCCTATTCAATCCGCGACGCCTCGATTTCAGCATTATCAACAGGATACAGCAGAGGAGAATCGAAGTGGTTTCAGTATGCATGCGTGAAATACAACGCAAAAAATCAAATGGGTGGCTACGGCGGCATTCAACAGAGAGTATACGTATTCAAAAGTGGCAAAGCGGAGATATGGGTTGGGTCTGGCGGTGACGTCACCGCCGCCGGCGGTGCATGGTGTCAAACCCCCACTTACGTGAAGTTCACAGAAATTAATCAGAAATAGATCTACCCCCGCCAGGCTACTTCCTTTTTTCGCGGTGTTGTTACGGCCTAGTGCTGCACGGCTAGCGCACCGACGATGCTGCTAGACAAAAGGAAAACCGGGCGGAGATCACCTCCGCCCGGTTCCTGGGCGGCCTCGCACCGCCCGCTCGCGCCATTGCCGGGTGGGACGCGCCCCGGCCCGTCGCAAAGCAAGATCATGCCCAACGCAGCAGCGGCGGCGGCGGCGTCTCTTCAATTTTTGCGCCGGTCGCGATGATCTCATTCCGCGCCGCCGTTTCCGCTGCATCAATCGCGCGCTTGGTCAACGCCACTGCCTCGATTGCATCATTGGAAGCCGCTACTTGCTCAGGGAAGCGTTCGGCGACAACGCGCTCACGCAATGCGCGCTGCGATATTGCATCGATGCCGGCCAACTCGGGCGCGCCTTCCAATGCCGCTCGCTGAAACGCGGCGTTGCTGTCAAGCAACCTGCGCCGCTCGTCTGGTTTCATCGTGCGCAGTAGCGCACGCATTTCGCCACGCAATGCCGTGTCCTTATCATCGTAGTCGAAAGGCTTGAGCGAAGCGCGTTGCACGAATGCGAGGTCTTCGATCTTGTTGGCGCGCTGGAAAATCGTGCCAAGCATTTTCAGATCATCCCGCGCGCGCTTTTCGCGTACGTGCGGCTCAAGAGCCTCGACCGGCTTGCCCAAATCCTTGGCCAGTTGCGCCGCGTGAATTTGATCGTGGTACTTTTTTGCCACCGCCAGCGCACCG
>JBBRAL010000135.1:0-5465 GCA_038206805.1 Hyphomicrobiales bacterium
AGCAGCGTTGCAGACTCGGCGCACTCCCTCTCCCCTTGGGGGAGAGGGTTGGGGTGAGGGGGCAAGTGACTCTCGATAAATCATAACCCCTCACCCGGCGCACTTCGTGCGCCGACCTCTCCCTATGGGAGAGGTGAAGCGTGTTTGCGGCGGGTTCTGTTTCAATCTCAAACAAACAGGCTCTAGCTCCCAAACACGAAGCGCATGCCGACCGCCGAGTGGATCACCTTGTCGCCGAGCGCTAGGCGCGCACGATCGTAGAAGCGGTCGCCGGTGCAATGGCCGACGATCAGATAATCCGGATCGAGCTCCCTGAACTCTTGAATGGTCTTGTCGATGTAATCGTCGCCGAGCGGCGGCACCACGTGGAAACCGCCGATCACGGCGTGCACCTTGTCGATGCCGGAGGCTGCCATGGCCTGGCGTACGGTGTTGATCACGCCGCGATGGCTGCATGAGGTGAGCACCACCAGGCCCTTACCCTTGACCATGTAGACGGTGGCGAGTTCGTGCTCGAAATCGTCGGGAATGTAAGCGCCGGTGTTTTTCGCCGCCGGCATCTTTTCCGGGAAACAGCCGAAGCCGTCGAAAATACCGACGATCTCATCGGTCGCCCGCAGCGGCGTCTCGAACGAGGTCTGCCCGATGCGGCCCGTCGTGAAGGCATGGTCGGCGACGATCGCCGGCTCCGATGCCAGCATCAGCGTAAGATCGGCGTCCAGGATCGCCTTGCGGTCGAGCGCGCCGAAATTGCCGCCCGGATTGCGCCGCAGGCAGAAGCAATCCTCGCCGCCGACATAGAACGGCATTTTCGCCTTGAGCGCGCCCTCGGTGGCTTTGAGGAAGCCGACCATGCCGCCGAAATGATCGTAATGGCCATGGCTGAGCACGATGGCGTCATATTGCGACGCCTCGATCTTGAGGATTTCCATATTGTTGAGCAGCACTTCCGACGTATAGCCGAAATCGATCATCACATTGCGCTCTTCGCCCGCGGCATGCGATTGCGCGTGCATGGCGAGGCCCCATTCGCCGTTGAGGATGGTGCCCGGCGGCCGGTCGGGACTGGTATTGCCGCTCTTGCGCTCGATGGTGAGGCCGTCGCGCTTCTCGTTCGGCAGGAACTGGATGACGATATTGTCGGTGACCATGCGCACCGCGAGCCTGTCCACCTGCGGCACGGCTTTGCCAAGCGTCTTCGCTGGCGCTGTCCTGGCGCTAGCGGCGAGCGTTGCAATCACCGCCGAGACGAAACCGGCGCCGCCGGCGCAGAGCGAGCTCGCCGCCGACGACAGGAACGGCGCGACCGGGCCTTCGACGCAGGGACCAAACAGCATTCTCGTTCTCCTTCCGCGGGATAGGGCCGGCGGCTACTTCCAGCAGTACTTGACGTCGGCTTCGTTGCGCTGGCGCGTGGCGTAGTAGGCCTCGCGCGTCTTGGCATCGTCGAAATAGGCGCGCTCCTTGGCCGCGCGCTCCTTGGCATTGGAGATGGCGCGCTTGTGGTTCGCGGCGCGGTCGCCGGGCAGAGCGGGCGCCCGCGCCATGAACATGACTTCGTAGGGGTTATTCTCGACCCATTCGAGCGCCTTGGTATGCGCTGCTTTCTGTTGGGCGAGATCGCAGAAGGCATAACCGTTGACGATCGGGCCGGCCAAGGTCGCGAAATTGCGCACGGCCTCGTCGGCCTGCGCGAGCTGCGCGGTCTTCACGTCGAGCACTTCCGACATCACGATATAGCGATCCTTGGCGGCGTAGAACCAGAACACCGCCTCGTCGCGCAGGCCGACATCGTAGAAGCGGATGGCCAGGACCATCAGCGTCATCGGCGTCACTAACTTCGGCTGCGCCACGATCAGGTCGCGCGCCGCCAGGATATCCTCGCGCTTGGTTGAGGCGAGCAGCGCATTGTACTGCTTGCCGACCGCCACCTGCGGCTGCGCGTCCAGCGTTCGCGCCGAGCGGTAGAACGGCTCGACGTAAATGCCGATATGGCGCACCGGTTCGGCCGCCCAGGCGCACAAAGGCAACAGCAGCAACATCGCAGTCGCTGCTTGTATTCGGACAATTCGCATCGGCCATGCCCCCCGGAGCACCGATCATAGGTCGCGGCGGCACGCGGCTCAATCCGGCCGCGGCAATGTCGCCAGAAATTCCTTGATCGCCGCCGGCGCACCGTAGCCGTCGAGATTGACATGGCCACCTTGTGGAAAACGCACCATGCGCTTGGGCTCGTTGGCCAGCGCGAACAGCCGCTCGCCATAGACGATCGGCACGATCGTATCCTGCTCGCCATGCAGCACCAGGAGCGGCGCCGACACGCGGCCGATGCGCCGGTCGGAATGCCATGTGTCCTTCGCCAGCCAGCGCACCGGCACGAACGGATAGGCGGCGGCGCCCACGTCCACCGTCGAGGTGAACGGCGCATCGAGAATAACGCCGGCGGCCGTACGTTCGGCGGCGAGCGCAATCGCGACCGCCGTGCCGAGCGACTCGCCGAACAGCACGATACGCGTGGCGGGATAGCGCGCGGCGGCGAATTCATAAGCGGCGCGCGCGTCGCGCATCAGCCCGTCCTCGCTCGGCTTGCCGGGCGAGCCGCTAAAGCCGCGATAGGCGAGCGCCAGCAGGCCGGTGCCATCGGCGGTCAGCCAGGTGAAGCGCTCGGCGCGCAGGTCGAGGCCGCCGGCATTGCCCTGGAAATAAATGACCAGCGGCTTGCCGTCCCGCGCGGCGACGTACCAGGCAAGCAGCCGCTCGCCGTCATCGCTTTGAAACGTCACCTCCTCGGCCCGCGGCAGACCGGCGGTTGCGGGCGGCCGGCGGACCGAGTCGGGGAAATACATCAGCGAACGCTGAAACACATACATCAGCGCCAGCAGGCCGCCGTAGCCCAGCACAACGGCGATAAGGAGCCATTTCAGAAAGGTCATGGCCTCTCATAACACATGGGTGGCGGCACGCTCTTTACCCCGCCGCCGCAGGCGGGAGAGCCTGCCCTCGGGCTTAACTCAGGGGTCGGAATGCCAACGGGTCAGGCCTGTTTGGGCCGGCCATATCGCGTTCGTTAAGGAAAAACCGGCAAACTACAAAAAAATATGCGGTTCGGCGCAACCATATGCGGAGTCGCGCGTTCAGGTCGCGGGGTGGCATATTTTCCGCGCAGCTTACCCAGGGCTATGATGGTATTGCGTTGATTTCGGGGACCCGGATGGACAAGCTGGTGGGCTATCTTGGAAGCGAATTGGAGCGGGCCATAGCGGCGCCCGGCGAGCCGCCGGGCAATGAAAACGTCGTCCCGATCGTCGATGCGATGCGCCAGCAAACCACGCGGCGCGAACGCGAACAGCGGTTCCGCGATCTGCTCAATGTGCTGCCCGCCGCCATCTACACCACCGACGCCGCCGGCCGGATCACCTATTACAACGATGCCGCCGCCGAACTGTGGGGCCACCGGCCCGCGCTCGGTTCGAGCGAATGGTGCGGCTCGTGGAAGCTGTACTGGCCGGACGGCACGCCAATGCCGCACGACGAGTGCCCGATGGCGGTGACGTTGAAGGAAAACCGGCCGGTGCGCGGCCAGGAAGCCGCCTGCGAGCGCCCGGACGGAACTCGCGTGCCGTTCATTCCCTATCCGACGCCGCTGCACGACGAGGCCGGCAAACTGGTCGGCGCCATCAACATGCTGGTGGATATTACCGAGCGCAAACGCGCCGAGGAGCAGCAGGCGCTGCTGGTGCGCGAGCTGCATCATCGCGTGCGCAACACGCTGGCCACCGTGCAGGCGATCATGGGCTCGACCGCCCGCACCGCCGAGACGGTCGATGAATTCAAGACCGCGCTGATTGGCCGCATCGCCGCGCTGGCCAAGACCCATCGCCTGCTCACCGATGAGGCCGGCACCGTGGCATTCGGCGACGTCCTGCATAACGAGCTCGACGCCTTCGACGACGGCAGCGACGGACGCATCACGCTGAGCGGCCCGCAGGTCTTTCTGTCGTCGCAACTGGCCGTATCGCTCGGCATGGCGGTGCACGAGCTCACCACCAATGCCGCGAAATACGGCGCGCTGTCGGCCGTTAGCGGCAAGGTCGACGTGGCCTGGAGCGTGACCATCGCGGCGACACGCCGCACGCTTGATATCGACTGGGTGGAAAGCGGCGGACCGGAGGTCGTGCAGCCGGCGCGGCAAGGCTTCGGCTCGCGGCTCTTGGAATTCGTGCTGCCCGGGCAGATCCAGGCCAAGGCCAGCATCGACTACTTAGCCGAAGGCGTGCGCATGCATTGCTCGGTGCCGCTGCCGCTGGAAGCGGCGACCTGAGACCGTTTTCAGCGTCATCGGATTGCCGCGGAACAACAACGCTCGTTTACGTCACATTTATTCTGCCGACATTATCTTGGTGCGCCCGAGCGGCAGCAAAATGCAATTGCATCGCAGCGACCGGACCGTGCCGCATAATTAAGCTCGACCGCTTCGATATTAGACTTGACCGCTACTTTGTCGCGGCTGACTATCCGCGAAATTCATCAGGGGGCTGGTGTCATGAAAGCATTGTTTCTCGGATTCGTAATCGCTGTCGCAACACTGAGCGGATCGTCGTCGTTCGCGGCTGACGATCGCGATGTGACCGTAGTCAACGGCACCGGGTACGGCATCAAGTTTCTGGGATTCAATAATCCCGGCGACAATGACTGGTCCGACAATGAAATCAGCGGGGTCATGGGCAACGGCGCCAGCACCTATGTGAAGTTCAATAATGCCGACAAGGGCTGCAAGTGGAATATCCGTATCTCATGGGCCGATGCCGGCTATCCGGACGTGTTGTGGCGCAACGTCGACCTTTGCAGCATCGACAAGATTACCTTGAAGTACGACCGGAGCAGCGACACGACATCCTTCGTGGCCGAGTAAGAAGCGCGCGAGCGTTCATGCCAGCCAGTCTGCGCTTCTAAACGGCGTTCAAGCTGGCCGCCGGGCATTCGGCGTTGGATATCTAAAGCGCGTGGCGTCACATCGCCTTGACGATGCTCTCGGTCATTTTCTTGGCATCACCCAAAAGCATCATGGTGTTGTCGCGGTAGAACAGCGGGTTGTCGATGCCGGCATAGCCCGACGCCAGCGAGCGCTTGATGAACATCACGGTGCCGGCTTTCCAGACCTGCAGCACCGGCATGCCGTAGATCGGCGAGGTCTTGTCGTCTTCGGCCGCCGGGTTGGTCACGACGTTGGCGCCGATCACGAAGGCGACGTCGGCCTGGGCGAATTCCGAATTGATGTCTTCCAGCTCGAACACCTCGTCGTAGGGCACGTTGGCCTCGGCCAGCAGCACGTTCATGTGGCCGGGCATGCGGCCCGCCACCGGATGGAAGGCGTATTTGACCTCGACGCCTTCCTTCTTGAGCTTGTCGCCCATTTCCCGCAGCGCATGTTGCGCCTGCGCCACCGCCATGCCGTAGCCGGGCAC
>JBBRAL010000136.1:0-5412 GCA_038206805.1 Hyphomicrobiales bacterium
GTGCGACCTTCATCGCCTGCGCGAAACCCTGGAAGCCGCCGTCGTAACGGCCGGATTCGGCGAGTTCGTACAGCCTGCGCTCGGCGTCCTCGATCTGCGCGCGCGGCCATGTCGACCGCGGTGGTCAGCGCCTGCGCGAAACGCTGGAAGCCGCCGTCGTAGCGGCCGGTCTCCGCCAATTCATAAAGCTTGCGCTCGGCATCCTCGATCTGGTTGCGCGGCGAGAAATCGACCGGGGCGTCGAAGGCGACATTGACCATATCCTCGCCGACCAGGATGAGCGCGCGGCGGATCGACAGGTCGTAGATGGTGTGGCCGTAGTCCTCGGCATTGATGATGGTAGTGGCTTCGGCCGCCAGCCGCGCCAGATACTGGCCGAGCGTCATGCCGCCGATGTCGATATCGGCGTCGAGGAAGGTCTTCAGCGTGACCGGGGTTGCGATCTTGCCGGCGCGGATCAGATCGCGCGCGATCTGATAGATTTTCTGATGAATCGGCTCGAAATAGTGCTCCGGATTGAGGAAATCGGAGACCCGATAGAACGCCTCGTTGTTGACCAGGATCGCGCCCAACAGGCCTTGCTCCGCCTCGATATTGTGCGGGGCGGAACGAAACAGCGTGGCAGGTTCTGCGACCTGCTTTCTGGCAGTCGAATCAAGTGGTGACATGGATTTCTGTGCTTGCCCGGGGATTGTGGCTTAGCACGGGCATGCGTAAAGACACGGGCCGCGCGCCCAGTTGTCCCGCAATTCACAGCATCAAACAGTAGTGGGAAAGGGAGGTTTTTTCTTGACCCAGCGCTGGCCCTTCGCCGGTCGGGAGGCACGAATGGGCGGAACTATTCGCCGGCCAGCCGCAGTTGCGGACGCCGTTCGGCCTCGGCGGCGAGCAGGCGCTGTTCCTCGAGCGCAATGTAGTCGCGCGTCGTCGGCACCACGCCCTGCCGCTTGCTGAGCTGGATCTGGAATACCATCATGTTCTGCTCGCGGAACGACATCTCCGACGCCGCCAGATAGAATTCCCACATCCGCTCGAAGCGCTCGTCGTAGATGCGCTCGACTTCCTCGCGATGCGCCAGGAAGCGCTCGCGCCAGGCCTTCAGCGTTTCGGCGTAATGCAGGCGCAGGATCTCGATATCGGTGACCAGCAGGCCGGATCGTTCGATCGCCGGCAACACCTCCGACAGCGACGGGATGTAGCCGCCGGGGAAGATGTATTTCGAAATCCATGGACTGGTCCTGCTCGGGCCCTCCGAGCGGCCGATCGAATGCAGCACCATCACGCCGCCGTCGCCGAGCAGTTGCGCGCTCTTGCGGAAGAAAGTGCCGTAGTGATTGACGCCGACATGCTCGAACATGCCGACCGACATGATGCGGTCGAACGGTCCCGCCACGTCGCGATAGTCCTGCAGATTGAAACGCGCGCGCGCGCTCAAGCCCTTTTCGGCTGCGCGCTCATTGGCGATGGCGTGCTGTTCTTGCGACAGCGTCACGCCGGTCACGTCGGCGCCGGTCAATTCCGCGATATAGAGCCCGAGCCCGCCCCAGCCGCAGCCGATGTCGAGCACGCGGGTGCCGCGCTCGACCAGCAGCTTTGCTGCCAGATGGCGCTTCTTGGCCATTTGCGCGTCGTCGAGCGACTGGCCGGGCTTTTCGAAATAGGCGCAGCTATATTGCCGGTCGGCGTCGAGGAACAGCGAGTAGAGCCGTCCGTCGAGATCGTAATGATGTGCCACGTTGCGGCGCGCGCGCTTGCGCGGATTGAACTGGCTCAGGCGGCGGCGCAGATAGCGCAACAGCCCTAGCAGGCGCGCCCAGTGCGGCACTTCCGACTTCTGGCCGAGACATATGGCGAGCACGTCGGCGATCGTGCCTTGCTCGACCACGAAGCTGCCGTCCATGTAGGATTCGCCGAACTTGAGTTCGGGATCGAGGAGAATTCCCCATTCGGCGGCGCGGGAGGCAAAGCGTACCGATACCGGCTGGCCGGTCCCGTCACCGAATGTAAAGACCGTGCCGCGCGAGGTGGTAACTCTGAAAGTCCCTCGCCGGATGAAGGTCTTGAGCAGAAACCGAAGCAACCGGTCCATCGGCCGGCTCCATCACACTATCGAGATCGATCGCGCGTTATTGGCTGTGCTCTCCCCACGTCCCGCTAACGCACTGTGTGCAAAAACGCTCAGCTTAGGGATTTAATCAATTTTCCGCCGATCCTGCAATGCCTCCGGTCAGGCTATTTTGGCCACGGTCACAATCCGGAGATAATGCGGTATCAAGACAATGAGACGTGGGACGTGTATGTGGGCGGCGGCGCGCTATCGAAAGGGTTGCTGGCAATGATGCTGTTCAGGCGTGGTATCTGGCTGACGATGGGGTTTTTGGCGCTGTGTTTGGCAGGCGCGGTGAGTGCCCAGGAGAACCTGGATTCGGGCAAGACGGCGGCCCAGCTTTTCGCCTCGGATTGCGCCATTTGCCACAAATCGCCGCAGGGGCTGGCCAAGCCCGGCATGCAATTGGGCCTCGATAATTATCTACGCGAACACTACACCGCCAGCCGCGAATCGGCGGCCGTCCTTGCCGCCTATCTGCGAAAGGCGGGCCCGGCGCCGGTTGAGCGCGGACGCGCTGCAAAGCGCAATGCCAAGGGAGACAAGGGAGAAGAGAAGGGCAAGGCGAGCGCGAAGAAACCGGCTGCCGGCAAATCCGGCGGTGAGGGCAAGCCGTCCGAGACCAAACCTGCCGAGACCAAACCTGCCGAGACCAAGCCGGCGGAAACCAAGCCTTCTGAGACCAAGCCTTCCGAGACCAAGCCTTCCGAGACCAAAGCTTCCGATCCTAAGCCGAGCGACGCCAAGCCCGACGCCAAGCCCGACGCCAAGCCGAGCGAGCCGAAACCCGCCCCGGGCGCCAAGCCGGAATAGTTCGGCAGGTTCCGGCAATGCGGGCTCCGGCTTAGCCGCCGCTCAAGCTTCGTCGTCGTCTTTCTTCTTCGCCTTCTTGGCCTTCTTGGCGGGCGCCGGTTCAGCCTCGGCCGGCTCTGCCGTGGCATCGGCCTCCGCGCCTTCTTCACCTTCTTGCAGCGCCTTGGCCGCCTCCGGTTCGAAGAAGGCCTCGGCGTTAGCAAGCGCGGCGGCGGCTTCCTCCTCGGCATCCTCGCGCCGCACGGTGACGTTCTCGCCGCGCGCGATGCGCTCTGCTTCCGCCTGGCTGCGCGCCACGGTGATGGTGATCGACACTTCGACGTCCGGGTGCAGCGCCAGCGGCACCTTGTACTGGCCGATCGACTTGATCGGCGCATTGAGCGCGACATGCGAGCGGGTGATCTCGGCGCCGTCGGCCTTGATCAAGGTGGCGATGTCGCGTGGGCTGACCGAACCGAACAACTGGCCGGTTTCACTGGCCTGTCGGATCACCACGTAGGTCTTGCCATCGACCTTGGCGGCGAGCTGGCCGGCTTCGCCCTTGAGTTCGAGACTGCGGTTCTGCAGCTCGACCTTCATGCCTTCGAATTTCGATTTGTTGTCGGCGGTGGCGCGCAGCGCCTTGCCGCGCGGCAGCAGGAAATTGCGGGCGTAGCCGTCTTTCACGCGCACGACCTCGCCCATTTGGCCGAGTTTGCCGATACGCTCGAGCAGGATCACATCCATTTTCGTTTCTCCTTGATTTGAATTGCTTGGTTGAATTTTGAGTTGTTGGCGATGGTCTCTGTTTCAGGTAGGGGCCGGCGGCCCGCGCTTGCGCGCGACGCGTCCGCGCACATCGATGGCGGTCTCGGCCAGGCCGAGCAGGCAGAGCGCCAGCACCGGCCAGCCGAAGACCATGACTGCGACATAGACGCCGCCGAGCAGGAAGACGCGGCTACTGATGCCCTGCGTGATGGCATGCAGCACCGCCAAGCCGAGCACGCCGTAGGCCATCAGCAGGCTCGCCGACAGCACGCCGGTCACGATGCCGACCATGCCGTCGAGAAAGCTCAAGGCCATGGTGAGCGCGAGCGCGGCCGCGCACAGGCGCGGAAAGGTCATGGCCGAAAGCTGTGGCCACGGCCGCTTCAGCAGGCCGGAAAATTTCACGATGCGGGCGGCCAGCCACAGATTGAAAATATTGGTGATGGTGGCAAGTACCGCCGCCGCAGGCGGAATGGCAGCAACCAGGAAGCCGATCAGCCGGTTGGCATTGGTCACGCCGGGGACCGCGGGCGGCGTTCCCGCGGAACTGCCGGACTCGACCTGCAACATGTGGGCGAGGGCATTATGCAGTGCGGCGCGGAAGCTCGCCTCATCGGTGCCAAAATTGGGAATGGCGACCAGCACGACCAGCGCGGCGAGCAGCGACGCCCACACGATCAGCCGGCCAGGCGGATACCATTCGAGCGCGGCAGCGTGCGACCCGCCGTTTTGGCGATGGGCCCCGCCATTGCCCGCCGGGCGCGCCAGCATGGTCAGATAGCCGAGCCACCAGGCCGGAATGCCGGCGCCGGCCAGGAAGGCGAAGAAGAATACGGTGCCGAATACCAGCCCGAGCGCGAGCGCGCCGGACAGCGCCCCGATCAGCGCCGCCCAATGGCTCCAGCCGATGCCGGCGATCATGATCGGCAGTGGCGCCAGATAGAACAAAAGGATCGACAGCCACGATCCCGACGTCACCGAGGCGAACAGCAGAGCTCCTGCCGCGCCGGCGCCGATACCGATCAATCCGAACTGCATCATAACGAGCTGTCCCGCTCCGTTTCGAGCGGTTAGAGACGGAACGAGCGTCCGCCCCAACCATCGGCTCCCGGGACGATCCCGCAAGCCTCGCTTTCAATCGTCATTCCGAGTTCGCCGCTGCGCGGCGCCCCGGAACGACAAACACAATTACCGGATCACATAAGGCAGCAGGCCGAGGAAGCGCGAGCGTTTGATCGCCTGCGCCAATTCGCGCTGCTTTATGGCTGACACCGCGGTGATGCGGCTCGGCACAATCTTGCCGCGCTCAGACACGTAGCGCTGCAACAGTTTGACGTCCTTGTAGTCGATCTTCGGCGCGTTGGCGCCGGAGAACGGACAAGTTTTGCGCCGACGGAAAAACGGCCTGCGGGCGCCACCGCCGCCGCCACCACCGCTAAAACTGGAACCCTGGGATGATCCGAATGCCATGGCTCTATTCCTCCACCGTCACTGCGTCGTCGTCGCCGCGCGGGCGCCGTCCACCACGATCGCCACGATCACCCCTATCGCCACGATCACCGCGATCGTCGCGATCGGACTTGCGCATCATGGCGGAGGGGCCTTCCTCGTGCGCCTCGACGCGAATGGTCAGGTAGCGCAGAACGTCTTCGCTCAGCCGCTCCTGGCGCTCGACTTCGTTGAGCGCGGTCGCCGGCGCTTCGACGTTGAGCAACGTCAGATGCGCCTTGCGGTTCTTGGCGATG
>JBBRAL010000137.1:0-5276 GCA_038206805.1 Hyphomicrobiales bacterium
CCGGAGCCGCCACGCTCATGGCCGCCGCAATCGGCACGTCTCCGGCGCGGGACATCGCCGGCCTGGCCATCTACAGCGCCGGCCTCATCGGCACGTTCGTTGCCTCCGCCATCTATAATCTGGCTCGGGACCCGATCCTGAAGGAACGGCTGCGCCGGCTCGACCACGCGGCGATTTTCCTCATGATCGCGGGCAGCTATACGCCTTTCGCGCTGATCAAGATCGGCGGCGGCACCGGCCTCGCGCTGCTTGCTGTCGTCTGGGGTATTGCGTGCCTCGGCATCGCGGCGAAGCTCTGGCTGCCGCGCAGCCTGGAACGGGTGTCGATCGCGCTCTATCTGGCGCAAGGCTGGGTGATTGTCTTCGCCATCGGCCCGCTGGTCGAGTCCGTGCCGCAGCGCAGCGTTGTCCTGCTGATCGCCGGCGGGTGCATCTACACCGCCGGCATCGTCTTTCACCTGATGGAACGTATGCCGTTTCACAATGCCTTATGGCACGTCTTCGTGCTTGGCGGGGCGGTTTCGCAATTCCTCTCGATCTACGAAGCCGTCATCCCTTAGAGCGCGATCAGGTAAAGGGGAATCCGGTTTACCGTCCGATCGCGCGACCAAGCAAAGATTCTAGAGCGGGCCACGATGGTTAGGAGTTTCCGTCTAAAATGATCCCGGTCTAGCGCCCAATTTCCTGTGAGGACGCGCCGGTTGGTTGGTGCGCCCAAGCGCGGCTTCAGGATCGTTCTTCGGTGGAGTCGGGCGCCGTCCGGCGCAGCGCGCGGCTCAGTGCGGCGGGCGCGCGGCGTTCCAGGCTTGCAAAGATCGCATTCAGGCGCCGATAGCGCAGGCGCAGCCGCAGCAGATACAGCGAGGCCGTCTCGCTCACCGAAACCAGAAGCGCGCAGCCGACGAAAATGAGGACCGCGCCGAAGGGCAGCGGCATGGAGAAGACGATGAGGCCGAGGAGGATGATGAGGATCGCGAGCGGGATCAGGACAAGCCTAAGCATGAATTCCGATATGCTCCCCGTCGCGCCTGTCACGCCATTCGATCCTAAGTCAACCTAAACGAAAAGGCGCTGCCGCGCCGCGATGGCGCCCCCCTCCGCGAACATAACGGGGCAGGGGAGAAAAAGTTCTGCCGGAGGACGTCGTCGGCGCCGATAGAGGATCAGCGCCGAGGCAAGAGCGGGTGAAGCCGGCAAATGGGTCTAGATGCCACCGGGGCCTTGCCAGGACGGGCGCAGGTCCTGGTTTGTCAGCGTATCGCGCGATGTGCTGGACGCCGCCGTCACCCGGGGGTCGCCCTCGATCTGTCCGTGCCGTTCGCGGGGATCGGGCCCCGCGCCGGTCTGTTCCCGGCGGGCGCCGATGCCCGCATCGCGCAGTACGTCTTCGATCATCTCCGCACTGGTGCGCAACTTTTGCACGACACCGCCGACCATGGCCGACGTTCTTTCGCACACATCGGGATTTCGCTGGCAAAAGCCGCCAATGTCGGAAATCGTGCGTTCCGCGGTGGAATAAATCTCAAACCTCTCCTGCCCGTTGCTTGGCAGCAGGATGATGATGAGTACGATCCAGAAGGCAGTTCTTACAAAAAACATGACTGCGCTATACTCCTGCAACAACAGATCATCCCCGTTTAGCAGAGTGCCGCTAAGCATTGTCTAAGAGCCACCGCCA
Source organism: Hyphomicrobiales bacterium (assembly GCA_038206805.1). GTDB lineage: Bacteria > Pseudomonadota > Alphaproteobacteria > Rhizobiales > Xanthobacteraceae > Pseudolabrys. Next base: position 1,679 of record JBBRAL010000137.1, read on the forward strand.
CCTTTCATTAAAATTCCACATTGCGAGCGGAAGCAGCTTTTGGCGTTTCGTGCCAATGCAACTTGCGGCGCCGGCGTTAAGCATGCCTTTACGGTTTGCCATTAATCATTCACACAGGAATGCGCTCCTTCGTTTATTGGCATGACACCATTTCGGATGCGGCTGTGCGTTGTGGTATTTTTGACTGTAGCGTCAGCTATCTCGATCAATGCTCTCTATCTTCAGCATGCGCCCCGCATCGCCGGCGCAGCTGTGCAAAATTTCAATCCCGGTACTCATGAAGCGGTGACGACCACCGCCGCCACTGCGGCATTGCCGGCGAAAACGCCCCGGGCCCGCACGGATGCGCTGGCCGATGCCGGTCAAGCCGCCGCGCACCAGCCCGCCTCACGCAGCCCCGCCAAATCCGCTTCCGCCAAGCTGGTCAAGGCCATTCAGCGCGAATTGTCGGATCGTGGCTACGCCGCCGGCGACGAAAGCGGCGTGCCGAACCTGCAAAGCCGCGCGGCGATCGTCGCCTACGAATTCGACGAGCACATGCCCCTCACCGGTGAACCGAGCGCTCCCGTGCTGAAATCGCTGATCTTTGGGCGCGCGGCTGGCAAGGGCGGCCCCGGTCCTGCGGACCGTTTCGAACGCAAGCAGCGCCTGGTCGCCCAAGTCCAGCAAGCGCTGGCCGCGATGCGCTATCGATCCGGCCCGGCTGACGGGCGGCTCGACGCCGAGACGCGTGCGGCGATTCGCAAGTTTGAAAGCGACCACCAGCTGAAGGCGGCGGGCCGGCTGACCGAACGCGTCATCCTGGAACTCGTGATCGCGATGGGGCGGCCCTTCGACGCCGACGGCTAGACCAGGATCATTTCTGACGGAAACGATCCTGATCTCTATCTATTTGCTTGCGCACGATTTTTAGGAAAACCGGTGTCCACTTTTCCTGATCGTGCTTTAGCGCGAAATCATCTTTGGTGGAGACGCCTTTTCGAAATCCCCGTGAAAACGGGGACCCAGTAAGCTATTGAACCACCGATTAATACTGGATCCCCGCTCCGGGGCGCGAGCGCACCATGGTGCATGTCGAACCGCAACCGTCCTATGAGGTTGCCAGAGCCGCGCGCTCGGCCCGCAGACGCAATACGGTTGCAAGATTGTGGGCCAGCGCATGCAACACCGCCACCGACTGCACCATCTCCAACCCGCGCACCAGCATGATCGTCGCCGTCGCGAGAAAGCTTGCCGTGCTCGCCAATACCCTCATCAAGCAAGATCGCCTCTGGAAACCGATTCATGCTTGACGCCGAACACAGATGCTCCGCGGAACCCGCGAAATTGGCTCTGTGGCCGAAAAGTGCGGCAGACAGTTCGATCGCGTCTCAGTCCGCTCCTGGAGATAAATCTTGGCAACCCGGGAAAGCCTTCTCCACCGGCCCGCTGGAGATTTTGGCTATCGTGATGTCGCGATAGACGAGAAGAACAGCCATCTCATGTTCATGGACATCCTCTACAGACCCGTTAGGGTAAAATTTGGGGAGGCTGAAATCGGTTGTAATCTTGATGAATGCTCAATCAAATCTTTTGTTATGTAAAGCGAAACCTTGACCAGGGGCGATGCGGTGAGTCAAAAAATTGCTTTAATTACAGGTGTAACAGGGCAGGATGGGGCGCATTTGGCCCGTCTTCTGCTCGACAAAGGCTATATCGTACATGGCATAAAGAGGCGCTCGTCCTCGTTCAATACGGCCCGGGTGGATGCACTCTATGTCGATCCACATGAGCGTCCAACTCGATTTTTCATGCATTATGGAGATCTCACCGATGCAACGAGCCTTATTCGGCTCGTCCAGGAGCACAAGCCGGATGAGCTCTACAACCTCGCGGCAATGAGTCACGTGCAGGTCAGTTTCGAAACCCCTGAATATACTGCAAATGCTGATGCTCTGGGGACACTGCGTTTGCTCGAAGCAATCAGGATCCTGGGGCTCGAAACCAAGGTGCGTTTCTATCAAGCCTCCACGTCGGAGTTGTACGGAAAGGTTCAGGAAGTTCCGCAGCGCGAAACCACACCTTTTTATCCGCGCTCCCCTTACGCTGCCGCAAAGCTTTACGCTTATTGGATTACAATAAACTATCGCGAAGCCTATGGAATGCACGCTTCAAATGGCATTCTTTTCAACCACGAAGGGCCGATGCGCGGCGAAACTTTTGTGACGCGCAAGATCACCCGCGCCGTTGCCGCCATCGAGCGTGGCCTGCAGGATACCCTTTATCTTGGCAATCTGGATGCCAAGCGTGATTGGGGCCACGCCCGCGACTTCGTCGAAGGCATGTGGATGATGCTCCAGCAGGAGGAACCGGGCGATTACGTTCTCGCGACCGGCGAGATGCATTCCGTGCGTGAATTCGTCGAGCTTGCTTTCGCCCAAACTGGACGAGTAATCAGTTGGAAAGGCAAGGGGGACGACGAGGTCGGCTATGACGCGAAGCGCGGCCGCGCGCTGGTGAGAGTCGATAAGCGGTATTTCCGGCCGACGGAGGTCGAGCGGCTTCTCGGGGACGCCTCGAAGGCGAGAGCCGTGCTTGGCTGGAACCCTAAAACGCGATTTCATGAGCTTGTCGCGGAGATGGTTGACCACGATCTCAAGAATGTTGATGGAGAGGTTTGGCGCAATGGCCGTGTCGCCGAGTAAGTAGTGAGTGATGGGATGGGAAGAGATTTTGATCGAGCGTCGGCGCAACTTTATGACCTGGAAGGAAAAACTGTCTGGGTCGCGGGTCATCGGGGCATGGTGGGTGCAGCGCTTGTGAGACGCCTCGCCGGTGAGGGTTGCCAAATTATTACTGTTGGGCGCGACAGGCTTGATCTGACGCGCCAAGAGGCGGTCGATCGCTGGATGGCGCGGACACGGCCGCAGGCAATTTTCCTGGCCGCGGCGAAAGTCGGTGGTATTCTTGCCAACGACACCTATCCAGTCGAGTTTCTTTACGACAACATGATGATTGCCGCCAATATTATTCGGGCAGCGGCGGAAAACGGCGTCGAAAAGCTCGTGCTGCTCGGATCGTCATGCATTTATCCTAAGCACGCACCGCAGCCAATTCTTGAGGACGCGCTCTGCACAGGCCCGCTTGAGCCGACGAATCAGTGGTACGCAACAGCCAAGATCGCCGGCGTCAAGCTGGCGCAGGCGTATCGTCGGCAGTACGGCAAGGACTTTGTATGCGCCATGCCGACCAACCTCTACGGTCCGGGCGATAATTTCGATTTAACCAGCGGCCATGTCCTGCCGGCATTAATTCGTAAGGCGCACGAGGCTAAGGTTCAGGCGAAATCTACGCTTGAGATCTGGGGAAGCGGTTCTGCACGTCGCGAGTTTCTCTATGTCGAAGACTGTGCAGATGCGCTGGTCCATATCATGCGGGTTTATTCGGAAGCTGAGCATGTCAACGTAGGTTCAGGCGGAGATTTATCCATTCTAGATCTGGCACAACTCGTCGCCGAAGTTGTCGGATTTAACGGCGAGATCGTTTGTGACCGCTCCAAGCCCGACGGAACGCCCCGAAAGCTGATGAGCGGAGCAAAACTTGCGGCACTCGGCTGGTC
>JBBRAL010000138.1:0-5172 GCA_038206805.1 Hyphomicrobiales bacterium
TCTAGGCTGCTCGCCTCGACTAACGCCGTGCCACTTAAGGTCGCGCAGCGCGAGGCGACGCCAGAAAAATTCCTGCCCTATGCGCGCCATGTGAATGAGGAGATGGTGGCGCTCGATTCAGGCGACATCATGCTGACTTTCGAACTGCAAGGTCGAGCCTTCGAGACGGCGGATGTGCGCGACTTGAACGACTGGCACACCAAGCTGAACGGGATGCTCCGCAACCTGCACGACGAACGGCTGTCGATCTGGACACATCTGATCCGGATGCGGGTGGATCAATATCCCGGCGGGGCATTCAAATCGGGTTTCGCAGCCGATCTCGACCGTGCCTATTTCGGCCGGATCAACCGCGAACGGATGTTCATCAACCGCTTCTTTGCGACGCTTGTGATCCGCCCTGGCGCCACAGGTGGCGACAAGATCATCCAGCTTTTCAAGCGCAAGGTATCGGGACAGGCAAGGCAAGGGCCGTTGATCGACCAGTCCTTGATCGAACTTCTCGACGACAAAGCCCGCGACTTTGAAAAACTCATGGCACGCTGCGAACCGCGCCGCTGCGCGATCTACGAGCATCGCGGATTGATGTTTTCCGAAACGATGGAAGTCGCCGATATGGTGATGACAGGCCGCCATGCCCGCGTCCCCGTCGTGCGCGGCCATCTCGGCGGCGCGCTTTACCGCGCACGCACGATCTTTGGCGCGGAAACCATCGAGGTTCGCGATGCCGAAGCGTCTGCCTTTGGCGGCATCTTCGGCATTCGCGAATATCCGGCACAAACCACGCCGCGCCAGTTCGAGGCACTGCTGTCGGTCGATTTCGGGTTCGTGCTGACGCAATCCTTCACCTTTCTCGGGCGGGCTGCGGCAACCGAGAAGTTCCGGCTGCGCATGACGCAGATGGAAAATGCGGGCGACCGCGCGGTCAGCCAGGCCGATGCGCTGATTGATGCGGGCGATGATCTTATGTCGAACCGCTTCGTGCTAGGCGACCATCATTTCACGCTCGCTGTCTATGCGAATTCGATGAAAGCCCTGCGCGACCATATGTCGGTGGCGCGGGCAGCACTTGCCGATACCGGCATGGTGGCGGCACGCGAAGGCGCTGCGCTCGAAGCGGCCTATTGGTCGCAGCTCGTCGGCAATTTCGCATGGCGCGCCCGGCCCGCGCCGATCACCTCGCTCAATTTCGCGGCTTTCTCGCCCTTCCATACCTTCCCTGCGGGACAGGCGAGCGGCAATCATTGGGGCGATGCGGTGGCGTTGCTCAAAACCAATGCGCGCAGCCCCTATTTCTTCAATTTCCACAAGGGCGATCTTGGGCATACGCTGATTATCGGCCCGTCCGGCGGCGGCAAAACGGTGCTGCTCAACTTCCTGATGGCACAGGCCGAAAAGACCGGCGCTCGTCAGATTTTCATCGACAAGGATCACGGCGCACAGATCTTCGTGCAGGCAAGCGGCGGGACGTATCTGGCCTTGTATAACGGCGTCGCCACCGGCTTCTCACCGCTCAAAGCCCTTGCCGACACTCCCGAAGACAAGACTTTCCTGTCGCTCTTCATCCGTCAGCTCGTTCGCGCGGACGGCAAACCAATCTCGGTTCAATAGGAACGGCTGATCGAAGACGGCATCAATGCCGTAATGAAACTCTCTGTCGCCGACCGCTCGCTGAGCGCGCTCCGTTCCATGCTAGGCATGAAGGATTCCAGCGGCGTCGGCGCACGCCTGGAGAAATGGACGTCGGAAGGGTCGCTCGGCTGGGTGTTCGACAACCCCCAAGACAGCATGACCCTCGATGACCGGTTCATCGGCTTCGACATGACCGATTTTCTCGACAATGCCGACATTCGCACGCCGGTCATGTTGTATCTGTTTCACCGGATCGACCGGCTTCTCACCGGTGAACGGATGATTATCTGCATCGACGAATTCTGGAAGGCGCTGGGCGATGACGCCTTCCGGCGCTTCGCTCAGGACGGTCTCAAAACCTACCGCAAGCGCAACGCGGTGCTGGTCTTCGCCACGCAATCGCCTGCCGACGCGCTCAAGAGCGAGATCAGCCATTCGATACTGGAACAGGTGGCCACCAAAATCATGCTGCCGAATCCATTCGGCGCGCGGCGCGACTATGTCGAAGGGTTCGCGCTGTCCGAAGCCGAATTCAAACTGGTGCGCGAAGACCTGGCCCCGGAAAGCCATAAATTTCTGGTGAAGCAAGGCCATGACAGCGTGGTGGTCGAACTCGATCTCAGCGGGCTTGATGACGCGCTGGCGGTGCTGTCGGGCCGTGCCGAAACCACCGCTGTTGCCGACGAAATCATGGCCGAGGTGGGGCCTGACCCGGCGCTCTGGCTACCCCTCTTCCATCAACGAAGGCGTCCGAGCTGAGCTGCAAAGAAAGGTAAGACGATGAAGACAATGATCAAAGCGCTGAGTGCAACACTGCTGTTCGCGGCCCCCCTGCCCGCATTCGCGCAAGGGATGCCCGTCCATGACAGCGCCAATTTGCTCCAGCAAATCAACGCGGTCAGGCAGGCAGTCCAGGTGGTTGCGCAAGGGAAGCAGCAAATTGCCGAAGCGCAGAAGCTCTATCAGGATTTGAACAAGCTGACTGACATTCCACAGCTGGCAGCGCAGCTCAAAAGTGACGCGCTGCGCCAGCTCGACACGCGCCCAGGCTCGCTGCAGGGCTTTGGCAGCGGCGATCTCAATGTTGTCGGCGCGGGCCGGGCCAGGGCCGATGCGGTCTATCGCGGTCTGATCGATAAGCTCGGCCTGTCGGGGTCTGAACAGTCGCGCGCTGACTTCGATCTCAATGCGCGCAACATCGGCATCACTGCCGGGCTTGCCGATGACATCGGCGCGGCCGTCGCATCGCGGGCGCAAGGGCTTGACCAGCTCCGCAACCGGTTGACGACCGCCGCCACGGCCAAGGAAGTCGGCGATCTGACCGCGCGGCTGCAACTCGAATCCGCCGCAATGCAGAACGACCAGCTCCGCTTGCAGGCCATTGCCTTGCAGCAACAGGCGCAGGAACGCGAACGCGCGGCGGCGGGACAGGCGGCGCTCGCGCAGAAGCTCGATACGGCAAGCCGTTATTACCGCGGCCAACAATGATCCGGTCAACACCTTTGGCGATCGGCTTGTTGCTGACGGGGTGCGGCTCGTCCGCACCCCAAGCGGGCATGCCGGCGCGGACGTGGAAATATTACACTGCTAATCCCGCGGAGATCGAACTGATGCAGAAAATTTGTCTGCAATGGTCGGGATCGAACGCGCCTGCGGTGTCAGAACCCGCTGTCATCGCGGCCAATTGCCGCGCGGCGGCCTTCGCCAAGTCCGTGCTCAAATCACCAAACGCGGGTTCGAAATGAGGGATTGTTAGCCAGTTATGGATTTCACCGGCCACGTCTTCACCACGATGTTCGAGGCGCTGAGCAACGCCCTGGCAGCCATCGTCGGCAAATATGCGGCGGTGATTGGGATCGTATCTCCTGCGCTGCGCATCGGGATCGTGATCTATATTTCGCTTCTGGGCTACGCGATCATGCGCGGCGCGGTGCAATCTCCATTCCGCGAGTATGTCTATCGCGGCGTCCAGCTCGCGTTCCTCTATTTTGCCGTGACATCGCTCTACGGCACCCAGATTGGCATGTTTGCGCTTGGTGGCCTCCCCGGCCAGTTCGCAACGGCGCTCGGCGGTGCGGACGTTGGCGGCCTTGGCGGCTTTTATGACAAGCTGGCTGGCACCGGCTTTGAAACCGCCAACACGATGCGCAAGATCGCCGCCACTTACCAGCAGACCCAAGGCACACTGCCCGATATTGGCTATGCGGTCTTTTCGGGGTTCCTCGTGGTGATGGTCATCGTCGCCACCCTATTGTGCGCCGCTATCGGCTTTGTCATCAGTGCGTTCGGACTGTTCGTGCTGGCCCTCCTCGCAGTGGTCGGGCCGCTCTTTGTTGCTGCCCTGCTGTTCGAGTCCACACGCGGCTATTTCTTTGCCTGGCTCGGGGCCTGCATCAACTATCTGATGCTGATCGTCTTCGCGCTCGTGCTGACGCTGTTTCTGACCCAGACCGGCGAAGCGATCATCGCCACCATTTCAGAGAATGACGAGATAGGCATGGCCGCGATCAAGGCGTTGGCGTTTTACGCCCTCGGCTTCTTCTTTTTCCTGCAAATCCCGATGCTCGCCGCTTCGCTTGGCGGCGGCGGCCCTGCCCTTGCCAACCAGTTTGCGTCCGCGATCGCTGCGGCAGGCGGTTTCGTCGTCGGGCGCGGCGCAAGCGGTGCGCAGGCGACCAGCCGCGCCATCGAACGCGGCTTCGCGCGCGGCATCGCGCGGATGCGGACATCGGGTTCAGTCAGTCGTGGGGCAGTGTGAGGGGGTAGCGTATGCGTAAGCAAGTCATGGGTCTGGTTATGGCGTTGGCGATCGCCATGCCCGCCAGCACGATCACCGCCGCACCAAAGTCGCCCAAACTGGCACGGTGCGATGGACACCATCGCCGCACGGCCAATCCTTACGGCTCGAGATTGCCGACGGTCGATCTGCGGACCGGCGCGTCAACGACCGCAGGCCAGACGCCGGGCCAAGAACGCGGCCAAGAACGGGAACCTGCGGGTGTGGACGTCTTTCCCGGCAAACCCCCGACACCGCCAAAGCCCGCCGGAGGGAGAGGCAAGGCCGAACCCGTGGTGCCATCCATCAGTTCTGCGTCGCCACTGCGCACCTATCAGAGTTGCTGAGCGATGGCTGGCGGCGTCACTGACGGGCAAGATCTCAAAGCCTATTTTGCCGAAGCCGCAAGCTGGGATCGCGACCGTTTGCTCAGCGCCAACCGCTCGAAGCGGTTGGCGTGGATCGTTGCCGGTGTAGCGAGCGGGCTTGCCATAACCGGCGTGGCAGCGGTTGCGATGCTGACCCCACTCAAGACCGTCGCGCCCTATGTCATCACGGTGGATAAGGCGACCGGCGCAAGTGAGATCACCGCGTCCATGTCTGGCAATAAGCCGATCACCTATAACGAGGCGGTCGCCAAATATTTTCTCGCCGATTATGTCCGCAACCGCGAGGGCTGGATTCCGCAAGCGCGCAAGGAGTTCTTCGAGGGCGTGCTGGCGATGTCGTCGCGCGACGAACAAGCGCGCTGGACGGCCTTCTAC
>JBBRAL010000139.1:0-4526 GCA_038206805.1 Hyphomicrobiales bacterium
CCGTTCTTCTATAAGAAAGTACGGCATCCACTCTATCTCGGATTCCTGCTGGCCATTTGGTCAACGCCGACCATGACTGCGGGGCATCTACTATTCGCGATCGCGATCACCGGCTATATCCTGCTCGGCATCTATTTGGAGGAGCGTGATCTAACAGCGTTGTTCGGCGATCAATATCTGCGATATCGCGATCAGGTAGCGATGCTCATCCCGTTTCCGTGGCGCAAGACTGTCGCAGATGGCCCCACTGATCCTGCGCCAGTGAGCCTGAAGCCGGATAATGCGCGTCCAGCAGCGTGACGAGAAGGCAGGCGATTGGGATGGCTCGCGTATCGGCAAATAAGCCCGAGACCAGCACCACGCTGCTCGAAGCGGCGAAGAAGATGCTGCGCCAGAACGGGTATTCCGGCCTATCAACTCGAAATGTGGCGGCCGCCGCGGGTGTGCCGCTCAGCCAGATCCACTACCATTTCGGCTCCAAGCAGGGGTTGGTGCTGGCGCTGTTCGAATATCTGAACGCCCAATTGCTCGATCGGCAGAACGCACTGTTCGACGACCCGGCGCTCAAACTTTCGGAACAATGGGACCGGGCATGCGACTATCTCGACGATGACATCGCATCCGGCTATGTGCGGGTCCTGCAGGAGCTGATCGCCGCCAGCTGGGCCGATGCGGCCGTGGCCGAGGTTATACGCGCCGGAGGCATGCGATGGGTCGATCTCATTACGGGTCTTGCGCGCAAGGCCGAGAAGCAGCTCGGCGGCTTAGGCCCGTTCTCTCCGGAGGAGGTTGGAGTCCTCGTTGCCAATGCATTCATCGGCGCGGAAAGCCTCTACCTTCTCAACATCGAGAAAAGCGGCATACCCGTGCGCCAAGCGTTGCGGCGCATGGGCGACCTCATTCGCATTGCGGAAAACGGGGAATCGAAAAGGGTTATGTGATGCGCGCAAAGCTGCCGGCCGAGGAAGGGTATGTCGATCGCGACAAGGTGCAGATCCATTACGAGATCTACGGAGAAGGCCCCGAGACGATGGTCTTCCTGCCGCCTTGGAGCATTGTCCACTCACGCGTCTACAAGGCGCAATTGCCCTATTTCAGCGAGCGTTTCCGCTGCATCACGTTCGATGCTCGCGGTAACGGCAAGTCCGATCGGCCCGCGGATGTGGCTGCCTACACATTGGACAATTTTATCGCCGATGCGCTCGCCGTCATGGATGCCACCGGCGCGAGGAGGTCTATCCTCCTTGGTCTGTCCTTTGGCGGATTTCACGCTTGCATATTGGCCGCCTACCATCCCGACCGTGTGAAAGCTGTAATAGCGGCCGGGACCGTGGCGAGCCTCGGGCCGAACTATCCGTATATGACGCAGAAGCATTTCCTCGCCAGGCGCGAACAATTTGAGGGCTGGGACAAATACAATCGCGAGCATTGGCTGGCGGATTATCCCGACTTCGCGGAGCACTTCATTCGCAACGTTGCCTCCGAGCCGCACTCGACCAAGCAGATTGAGGACGGGACCGGTTGGGCGAACGAAACCACCGGCTCCGTGTTGGCCAAGACTGTGGACGCGCGGGCGATCCCGCCGCAGTTCGACGTCAGCGAGGCGATGTATCGTAAGATCGGCTGTCCCATGCTGCTGATCCACGGCGACAACGATCAGATCCAGCCGCATGCGCGCGCAAAAGCCGTGGCCGAAGTCACAGATGCTGAGCTCGTGACCATTCCAGGCGGCGGTCACAACATTCTGGGCCGCTTCCCGGCGAAGGCCAATACGCTGATCACCGATTTCCTCGATCGCAGGCTTGGCATCGCCGCTCCAAAGGAACCGGCGGGCCGGACGCATAAAGCTAAGAAGGTGCTTTATCTCTCCTCCCCCATCGGCCTCGGACACGCGCGCCGCGATATCGCCATCGTCCGGGAGTTGCGCAAGCTCCGCCTTGGCCTGGAGGTCGATTGGCTGTCACAAGACCCCGTCACGCGCCTGCTGCAAGCGAACGGCGAACGCATCCATCCACTCAGTGCACGGCTCGCAAGCGAGACGCGGCACATCGAGCTGGAGTCGGGCGAGCACGATCTGCATTGCTTTCAGGCGATCCGGCGCATGGACGAGGTGCTGATTGCAAACTTCATGATCTTCCAGGATGCCGTAGACGAGGGCGGCTATGATCTCGTGATCGCCGACGAGGCCTGGGATATCGACCACTTCTGGCATGAGCACCCGGAGCTGAAGCGAGCCGGGCTCGCCTGGTTCACCGACTTCGTCGGATACGTGCCGATGCCATCGGGGGGAGACCGCGAGGCCTTCCTGACCACCGACTATAATGCCGAGATGATCGAACATATCGAGCGGCATCCATCTGTTCGGGACCGCGCCATCTTCGTCGGAACGCCTGAGGACATCGTGCCGATGTCTTTCGGCAAGGACCTGCCGACGATGCGCGATTGGATCCCCAAGCACTTCGATTTTGCCGGTTATGTCATCGGCGAGCATCCCATGGCATTCGGCGACCGTGATGAACTGCGACAGAGCCTGGGTTACCGGCCCGGTGAGCGCGTATGCATCGTGACCGTCGGCGGATCTGGTGTGGGAACGCATCTGATCCGCCGCATCCTGCAGAGCTACCCTATGGTCCGTGCGAAGATGCCCGGGCTGCGCATGATCGTGGTGGCGGGACCGCGCATCGACCCGCGGTCGCTCGACGCACCTGCCGGTGTCGAGGTGCGAGCTTTTGTGCCAAATCTCGACCGCCATCTCGCCGTGTGCGATCTGGCTCTCGTGCAGGGCGGTCTTACCACGTGCATGGAGCTTACCGCCGCCGGAACGCCGTTTATCTATTTCCCGCTCAAGAACCATTTCGAACAGAACGTCCATGTTGCCCATCGTCTGGATCGCTACGGCGCCGGGCGGCGCATGGAATTCGCTACCTCGACGCCGGACATGATTGCCGACGCGATGATTGAGACGTTGCGAGTGCCGACGAATTTCAGTCCGGTCGAAGCTGACGGTGCCGCACGTGCCGCCCGAATGCTTGGAGATTTGATCTGAGCTCGACAGGCTCACTGAATCTCTAGAAGACGACGAGCGTCGTGGTGACCCACGAAGTCGGAAGCACCGGCGGCAAGCGCTTTCGCAATACCAAAGTGGTTTCCGTCCGCAGCGGTATGATCGCTGCCGTTGAGGTTAACAACGAACATCGGAGCGCGTTAACCATGAGTTGACATGAGGCTAGATTGTTTCTATTGATGTCAGCCAATATATGCTTGTAGGGCTTCGGTTGCTGCGCGTCTAGCGTTCGCTCGGGCTCTTCTTTTCGAATCGCCAAAGCCAGGAGACTGGCCGCAGCTTTGAGTGCGACCGGAAGTCGGACGAAAGTCTGCCTGCAACGTCCACCCGGCTCGCCGGCATATGCCTGCCTTGTCCACGAATGTCCCGGCTTGTGAAAGAATGTCCAATCAGGATCAAGGCAGATCGCTCGCCTTTATTTAGTGCCGTTGCGAGCCGAGCGAGTGAGAAGTGAGACGAGTATGACAAAGACACCCAGCAAACCACGCCAGCGGGCCGAGATGGCCTTTGGTGCGGCTCAATCACAATTTCTTGCGCGCGAAAGCGGGGTACAAGGGGCCAGATCTCTCGACCAGGCGCAGGCGGAAAAAACGAGGCGGCTGCGAGAGGCGCGATTGGCCAGAGAAATAACGGTGGCGCCTATTTCGAAACGCGTCAGATAGGTTTATGGTCCGGCCCCATGCCAATTGTAACTGGAACCGAGTTTTGAAAAACGCCAAACACAATGACCTTGCCGAGCGTCGCAGCGCCGCCGCCGACGCCAAAGCTGCCCGTCTTGAAGCCTATCGTGCCGCAAAGGAAGCAGCAGAACCGACCCGGCTCCTTCGACAAGCGGAACGCCAGGCGGTTGCTGCAGCTCGGGAGGAGCGGCGCGCCACGCTTCAGCGGATAAAAACCGAAGAGGCGGATCGTCTTCAAACCGAAGCCGCCGAGCGGGAAGCTCTCACCGCGGCAGCAGCGAGCTCCGAGTTGGAGGCGCGTAAGGCGGCTGACAAGGCCCGCATTTCTCGTGTGGTCGAAGACGAGGCCGCTCGCAAGGCAGAACGCGACCGGCGTTACGCCAATCGCAAAGCCAGACAAGCGTAGCCCATATTTAGCGGCTTCGACTCACCACGCGCCCAGTCCTACTAGGCGCGACCTCGGCGCTGGCGTTCCTGCAAAGGGTGCTGGCAGATTTGTCGTGGGCCGGTAAGCGCCTGCCGGCGGGCTCGAAGCCCCGGCGAAAATGCTCGGTTGCGGTGCATCCAAGGCCACCGGCGGCTCGCGGAGGTGATGGGCTAGGCGCCAGCCAGCCGGCACTGCCCCGTTTCCCGAGCCGGATCGAGCGTTTAGATTTTCTTTGATTGACAAGAAAATGACCGCAGTCCCTAATTCATAAAATCCGGCACGAAAGCTGTTCGATACATGGACAGACTTGATCTCAATAAAAGCCGGTGGGTGGAACGCATGACCAAATTTCGCA
>JBBRAL010000140.1:0-4006 GCA_038206805.1 Hyphomicrobiales bacterium
GGCCGCCTGACGCGCTACCGCCCGCCGGCCGAGCGCAGCGCTTCGGGCATTACGGTTCGCAACGATACCGGCGTCACCGAAGGCGGTGAGATTTCGCTCTACTACGATCCGATGATCGCCAAGCTGGTCACCCATGCGGCGACGCGCGCGGCCGCGATCGAGGCGCAGGCCGAAGCGCTCGATGAATTCGTCATCGACGGCATCCGCCACAATATTCCGTTCCTGGCGGCGGTGATGGCGCATCCGCGCTGGCGCGCCGGCAAACTGTCGACCGGCTTCATCGCCGAGGAATTCCCCGACGGCTTCCACCCGCAGGTGCCGCAAGGCGACAATGCCATCGTGCTCGCCGCGGTGGCCGCCGCCATCGACCTCAAACTCGGCTGGCGCAAGCGGGACATTTCCGGCCAGTTGCGGGGGCGGGTGGTTCGCCGCGCCACGCAGCGCGCGGTATGGCTTGGCAATGCCGAGTTCAGGCTTTCCATCGTCGAGCCCGAGAATGGCGGCATGAAAGCCAATTTTGCCGATGGGACGATCGTGCTTTTGAAATGGCCATACTGGGATCCAGGCGACCTGATCTGGTCGAGCGAGGTCGAGGCCAGCATTCCCGGACCGTCCGGCGTCTCGACCGAGTGGCGCCGGTCGGTGAAGGTGCAAGTGCGCATGATCTTGAACGGTTTCGCGCTCTCCTATCGCGGCGTCGAAACCAAGGCCTATGTCTATACCGAGTCCGAGGCCGCCTACGCGCGGCTGATGCCGGTCAAGAAGGCGGCCGATACCGGCAAGCAGGTGCTGTGCCCGATGCCGGGGCTTGTGGTCTCGATCGCGGTCAAGGAAGGCCAGGAGGTCAAGGCCGGCGAGACCGTGGCGGTGGTGGAAGCCATGAAGATGGAAAACGTGCTGCGCGCCGAGATCGACGGCACGGTCAAAAAGATCAACGCCAAGCCGGGCGACAGCCTGGCGGTCGATGCGGTGATTTTGGAGTTTGCGTAGCCGTCATTCCGGGGTTCGCGGCTTTCAGCCGCGCCCCGGAATGACAGAGGTGGTGATGACCCTCTACTTCGCCTACGGCTCCAACATGCAGCGCGCCGCCATGACGCGGCGCTGCCCGGGCGCGCGCGCCATCGGGCCGGCCCGGCTCGATGGCTACCGGTTTTTCGTCGGCATCGACGGCTGGGGATCGGTCAAGCGCGAGCCCGGCAAGACGGTGCACGGCGTGTTGTGGCGGCTGACGCCGCGCGATATTGCCGCGCTGCACGCCTATGAATTGCTGCACCAGGGCCTCTACGACGTACGCTATCTGCCGGTGCGCAGCGGCACGCGTCGCGTCACGGCGATGATCTATCTGTTGCGCCGGCGCGCGGCCGGAAAGCCCAAGCCCGGCTATGTCGAAATGATCGCGTCGGCGGCGCGTGACTGGAAATTGCCGGAAGCTTATATTCGTTCGGTCGAGCGCTTGAGCATCTCGCGCTGGACCGGCGCGCGCATCATCGACACGAGTGAGCTCGCATGAATGTTATTCGCCATATCGTCGTGCGCGGCCGCGTGCAGGGCGTCGGCTACCGCGCCTTCGTCGAGCACGAGGCGCTCAAGCGGGGCTTGCAAGGCTGGGTACGCAATTGCCGCGACGGCTCGGTCGAGGCGCTGTTCGCCGGGCCGCCAGCCGTCGTTTCCGACATGATCGAGGCCTGCCGGCGCGGCCCGCGCAGCGGCCACGTCGATACGCTCGATCAGCGCGAGGGCAGCGATGCCGAACTTAAACGCCGCGCGCCCGGCGATTTATTCTCGGTGCTGTTCTGATCGACGCTTGGCCCGAACAGCCGCTCGAATTCTTGGCGCAGCACCTTGTCCACCTCCGCCATCGACACGCGGATACTGAGATCGGCGAGACTCGTGACGCCGTAGCGCTGCTCGCTCACCCCACACGGCACGATGCCGGAAAAATGCGTGAGGTCAGGCTTAACGTTGAGCGCCATGCCGTGCAGCGTCACCCAATGCGTGACGCGGATGCCGATGGCGGCGATCTTGTCCTCATAGCCTTCGCCTTTCTCGGGGCGGCGCACCCAGACGCCGATGCGATCCTCGCGCCGCTCGCCGCGCACATTGAAGGCCGCGAGCGTGCGGATCAGCCATTCCTCCAGCGTCGCCACGAAACGGCGCACATCCGGGCCGCGCCGCTTGAGGTCGAGCATTACATAGACCACCCGCTGGCCGGGTCCGTGATAGGTCAGCTGGCCGCCGCGGCCACTTTCGAATACTGGAAAGCGCGCATCGATCACATCGGCGGGCTTGCCGCTGGTGCCGGCGGTGTAGAGCGGCGGATGCTCGATCAGCCAGACCAGCTCGTTCTCGCTACCGGCGGCGATGGCCGCCGCGCGCGTCTGCATGAAGGCGACGGCCGCTTCATAGGGCACCAGCGCGTCGTTCACGCGCCACTCGACCGGCGAATTTGAGCCGGCTGAGGTGAACGGTGCGAGAGTGTCGCGAGCCGTGCTCAATGCAGTCCGCCCTCGAAATTCTTGAATAGCGTGGCCGAGAGATTGTCCGTCATCTGGCGCGAGGGCCCTGAGCTGATGAACAGCACGAGGCCGTTGCCGGCGATGCAGCGGACCACGCCGGTATAGTCGCCGCGTGCGCCGTAGCGCGACTGTTTCGTGCGATCCTGCGCTTCGAGGCCGGTTTTGCGCAGCGCCTCCCCGGCGTTCTTCAGGCATTGCTCCTGCGACATCTTGATCTCGTTATAGCGCGAGGCGACCGAGGGGCCGGCCAAGCTGGGCGAGACAAGTGCCGGCAGCGCACTCAAAGCAAGCCCGAAAGCAGGCCCGAAAGCAGGCCAATACCAGCGCATCGTCGCCTCCGTTTACTGTTCGGTAACCATACCATGGTGACCTGAAGCCCGCCTCCGTTCTCGCAAGGCGCAAGGGGAATTCAAGACCGTGAGCACTTTCGACAAGGTTTCCGTCGATATCACCGTTGTGCTGGGCACGACCTCGATGCCGATCCACCAGGTGCTCCGGCTCGGCCGCGGCGCCATCATCGAGCTGGATGCCGCGGAGGACGACGCCGTCAACATCCTCGCCAACAACCTGCCGGTGGCCAAGGGCACCGTAGTGGTCAATGGCAACCGCATCGCGGTCGAGGTCGGCGATCTGCTGCCGCGCCCGCCCGACATGCGCTGAGCCGCGCTTCCGGCCGGCTGCTCCATCCATTGCCGATATATTTTTGGTTGCGGGCCCCCGCGCGGCGCGCGATCCGGGTAACCGCTTGATGGTGGGCGCAAATTCCGGCCGGTGGCAACGCACTGGCTTGCCGGCGGGCCTTGTCCCTCAAGACCCTATTTGTTACACGAACCGACTTCGCTGGGACGCGGAGTTTTGTGAAGATTTCGCGCCCTTTCTCAATGCGGCCATGGCGGAATTGGTAGACGCACTAGCTTGAGGTGCTAGCGGGGCAACCCGTGGAGGTTCGAGTCCTCTTGGCCGCACCAAACCATAAAATATAATAATTTCAATGCTTTAAGGTAGCATTGTTAGTATGTTTTGTAGCAGAATTGTGTGTAAGATTTTGTAGCTAATCCCCCTAGGGCGAGCGATATGGATTTATTGTGATGACACTAGAAGAAAAAGTTGAAAAGGAGAACGACAAGAAGCGGGCAAACGAGCTTGGCGGTACTGATTGGACCCGTTATTCAATTAGTGTCTGGCGCGATATAAAGAGGTCGGCGGAAGAGCGAGCTTTAAAGCACCCCGCAATGTTTCCCGTTGCGTTAGTGGAGCGGCTTATTCTTTGCTTCACACGCGACACAGACAAAATAATTCTCGACCCATTTGTCGGAAGCGGTTCCACTCTCCTCGCGGCAAAAAATCTTAACCCGCATTCCCCGGATGACGCGCTGAGTTTCGGCGTGGCTTGCGCGATTCAGATATAGCGATCAGCAGCTTATCGTGGATTGCGCGAGGCTGTCATGACGCACCCGGCGGGTGAAACGGAATCTGACGTTGTTCGGCTC
>JBBRAL010000141.1:0-3623 GCA_038206805.1 Hyphomicrobiales bacterium
CGTGATCCTGGAGCGAATGGCCGCTGCATGAGGACGGACAAAACTGAGATCGCTCAGCGCTACATCAAGCTTGAAAACGGCGCTCACGCCGCATCAGCGGTCCGCGCCGCGCGGAAAACATCATTGTTCGAGGTGCCCTTATGTGTATTTTGAATCCGGTGGACTACTAGCGCAAGACGTTCAACGCGTCGGTTTAGCTGCCGGTGCAGAGAAATTTGCGTAGGGTTTTCGCGCTCAACATGGGTTGCGACACTCGGAACAATTTCGAAGCCTGACGGAGTTGGAGTAAATCTAGGTCCTGGACCCTCAGGCGGTTCAGAGGGCAATTCTTTTGAGCTATGACGATCAACAATCTGTCTTATGTATGCATTAACAGCTCTGGGGCTTTGGCTCAAAATTGTTTTAGGGATATTTGCGCGAGCAATCTCAATATCTTTATTTATGCTCTCTGCATTAGCTCCTGTGAGACGAGCGTCG
Source organism: Hyphomicrobiales bacterium (assembly GCA_038206805.1). GTDB lineage: Bacteria > Pseudomonadota > Alphaproteobacteria > Rhizobiales > Xanthobacteraceae > Pseudolabrys. The sequence continues at coordinate 478 of JBBRAL010000141.1, forward strand.
TACCAGTTGACCCAAACATCCCAGTCATCGTGGACATCTAGCAAGGCACGCTTGAACGCCGCCCAATAGTGATTCATCCATGGGGGGATTTCGTTCGGCCAAAGAGCTCGGATAGCTAAATCGCTTGGAAGTTTGCTTTCTAGTCTCTGAGCATCAACCCAAACATAATCCCATATATTGTCCGCGTGACTGGCCCCGGCGGCGCGCATAGCGAAAATAACAGCATTGGCCGCAAAACTAGCCGGCTCGGTCGATTTCACAAACGAGTTGCTTGCGTCGACCGCTGCATCTGCGGCTAATTGCGCGACATTTGGATCGCGAGACGAATAGTATTCTTCAGCGTAGGTGCCTGGACCTGGGACTGACCATGCGCTCGCAACCCATGACTTATGTAATCGGTAGAAAGTTGGTAAGATTATTCCGCGGTTTGTGGACTCAATCTCGCCGTTAGCGCTAATTGCGATACCGAGCAACGGAACGACCCGCAATGCTGCACGCAGAGCAATGATAGTCGCCCATTCGGGTGGTTTACCGTTAAGCCAAGCCTCTAATTCTTCGCGTTTAGTACTCGCCACCGAAGTCAGCCCTTTTCGGGATGCATATTGCTCGGGACGCGCCATAGCTCATTTTAAAGATAATTAGTCCGCAAGATTTGGTTGTCTAGAGGCGAATAGGCCTGTGGACACTTCTGTCTAATCAAAGAGCTTTGGAGGCTAGCCAAAGCTGGGATCGCGCCGCCCCTCACCTCACAACCACTTCTTCCATTTGAAATAAACCAGCGGCAACACCGCGACGATCACCATCAGCGCCAGCGCGAACGGGTAGCCATAGTGCCAGTCCAGCTCGATCATGCCGTGGTGGAAATTCATGCCGTAGATCGATGCCACCAGCGTCGGCGGCATGAACACCACCGCCATGATGGAAAAAATCTTGATGATGGCGTTCTGCTGGATATTGACCACGCCCAGCATGGCGTCGAGCAGGAAGGTGATCTTGTTCGACAGAAACGTCGCGTGATCGGACAACTGGATCACGTCGCGCTGCATCGAGGTGAGCTGCAGGCGGGTGTCCTTCGGCCATTTCATGCCTTCGGCTTCGTTGGCCAGGAATGACAGCAAGCGGCCGACCGAAACCTGGCTCTCGCGCACCTTCGAGGTCAGGTCGCCCTTGCGGCCGAGCGCCTTGAGCACGTCGTTGTAGGACGGCGGCACGGCCTCGTCGTCCGGCTCGAAGATCGAATGCGAGACCTGGTCGACCTCGGCGCCGATGCGCTCCTGGATGTCGGCGGAGCGGTCGATCACCGCGTCGAGCAGATCCATCAGCACCGACTCGCCGGACACTTTGGGCGGACAGGCGCGCCCCAGCTTGTGCTCGACGATGGCGAACGGGCGCGGATCCTCATAGCGCACGGTACACAGGCGGTGGTTGGAGAGAATGAAGGTGACCGGGGTGGTCTTCGGCGTCGCGCTATCGGACGCGCACATCAGCGTCGCCGTCATGTAGCGCGCGCCGTTCTCGATATAGAGCCGGCTGGAGACCTCGATCTCCTGCATTTCCTCGCGCGTCGGCACCGCGATGCCCAGAAGCGCCTCGACCAGCCTATCTTCCTGCACGGTCGGCGTGACCAGATCGATCCACACCGCCGCCGGCGCCGGCGCCACGCCGGGTTCGACAGTGATTTTTTCGAGCGTATGGCCGCGCGGAACGTAGACCGAGAGCATGCATTCACCATCGTGCGGTGGGCACGTCTCTCATGACCCAATCGCGCGACCATGCGCAAGACATAAATGCCGCGCGCCGCATGCGGCTGAAGTGGCCGCCGGCGTCGTCATGCTCGATACTGGGAGGTCAGGCTTGCAGCCGGCCCGTGGCGCGCTCGCCCTTGGCGAGTTCAGTCGCGCCGCCGCTCGGAGGCGGCCGTAGCGGCGCTCAGTCGCTGTCGCGCGGGGCGAAACGGCTTTCAATCGCGGTGTGCGGCCCGCCGTGGTAGCGCAGCGCCGCCGCAACCGCCGAAATTCCGATCTTGCCGTAACGATTGTCGAGGTCGCAGTAGGGGCGCCTGGAGTCTTGCAATCTGGAGTCTTCGCTCTGCTCCATTGCCTTGGTCGCATTCATCGTCACGTTCTCCGATCCGTCCTTGGGTTGTCCATGCCGCCACTTATGGTGAACGACTGGGGCAGAATTACGCAGGCAATCGTTCGCTATCGTGGCATTCGCCGGTGGCCGAAAGTATTCGCCGCGATTTCAGTAATATAGCGACAGTTATGGTAAACCTTTGCTTAAGATGTTGCGGGCAGAGTCGATTTTGCGGGCCGCGCCGGCCGGTTGGCGGATACGCCTAAAGGCGAGTGCGGTATTCCTGCAACAGTAAGCAACAAGCCGTCTGTGGACAGGCGGGAAATCATGGCAATTGCCGGACTTATTCGGTTAATTGCTAATTGATGAATCGCAGGCTGCGCTGCGGCGCAGCATGACTGGGAAAGCGGAAAAAAATGGCGGCAAGGGGGGTGCTGGCGGTCCTGTTTGGAGCTGGACTCGTGCTGGGCGGCTGCATGCAGTCGACCATCGAGCCGGCTTCGGACGCAAATTTGACCGCGCGCGACAAGAAGCTGCTGGCGGCGGCGCCATATGAAAAGGCGACCATCCCGGAGCCGTATCGGCGCCACATCGTCAGCTATCACCGCAAGGAACAGCCCGGAACGATCGTGATCGATTCCGATGCGCGCTATCTGTATTACGTGCTGCCCGGCGGCCAGGCGATCCGCTATGGCGTCACCGTCGGCGAGGAAGCGCTGGCCTGGTCGGGCGTGGCCAAGGTTGGCCGCTTGACCGAGTGGCCGACCTGGACGCCGACCGCCGAAATCAAGAAGCGCATGGATGTGCCGAACTTCGTCGGCTCCGGCCCGCAAAATCCGATGGGCGCGCGCGCCATGTACTTGTTCGAAGGCAACAAGGACACGCTCTACCGCATCCACGGCACCAACCAGCCGGAATATATCGGCCATGCGATTTCCTCGGGCTGCATAAGGCTGACCAACGAGGATGTCATCGATCTCTACAAGCGGGTCAAACAAGGCACCATCGTGGTGGTGCTGGCGCCGAACCAGGGCGACTCGCCGTTCAATCCGCGGGTGGCCTCGAGCGCG
>JBBRAL010000142.1:0-3470 GCA_038206805.1 Hyphomicrobiales bacterium
GCAACGCCATCGAGCGCATGTTCTGCCGCCTCAAAGACTGCCGACGCCTCGCCACCCGCTATGACAAACTCGCCGCCAACTTCCTCGGCAACATCCACCTCGCCGCCGCCATCATGTGGTGGTTATGAGTCTTGGCCCTAGGGTGAGTACGGACTGCGGCGCTTATTGGATCGGACCTCTGCGGCCGGAAAACTCGGCTTGGCATAACTGCTTACTGTAAGGCGTAGCAGCAAGCGGCGAGAAAGGCCCGTAAAGTTGAAAATGTCTTTCGCAGCCACAATCTGCTTGATACGCTGGCGCTTCTACCTTCACGACATGGCCCAAAGGCCATATGTTTCTGGATGCTTAGACCGGGCATTTTAGGCACACTACGACAATCTTTAATTCGTCTATTTTGAAGAATTTGACGCCCGTCGCGTAAGTGTTTTAGCAGATTTACAACTTGCAATTGGGGAAAACCACAAATGATCGTATTGAGAAATTTGATAGTTTTCCTTTGGAACTATGTCTTCGATCACGAGATGAGTCCACTTCGCCATATTTCTAGCTTCGGCGTAAGGCACATGGTATTTCAGATGCTTGGATGGATGTGGGCGATATCGTTTGCTGTTGCCATAGGTAGTTACACAATCTTAGCTTTTAGCTTGCTTGGACACGCCGTTTTGATCGGCGCATTGGCAATCACCGTTGCCACTTACACCGCGGCCGCAAGGAGGCCACAAATGTTTTCTCGAACTCATCGTACCATTAAATCAGCGAATCGCTAGACACCGGTATTTGCCAGAATTTGGACGCACGGTTTCTAAACATCAGGCTAGAGCTACTCGAATGCGCAGCTGGATTTTCGCTTATGTAGGTGCTGGGGGGGCCATGCTCGTGCTTGACGGGGCCTGGCTGTCGTTCGCGGCGAAGCGGCTCTACCGGCCGTTGCTCGGCGACATGCTCGCCGGCGGCTTCCGAATTGGGCCAGCAGCGTTGTTTTATTTCTTTTACGTCGCGGGAATTGTCATACTTGCCGTCGCGCCAGGTCTCGCGGCTGGAAAGTGGACGGTTGCGCTCACCCGCGGGCTCGCCCTGGGCTTGATCGCTTATGGGACCTATGACCTCACCAACCAAGCAACACTGCGGCAATGGTCGGGGGTCGTGACGATGGCAGATATGTCCTGGGGAACATTCCTTACCGGCGCCGCGGCCACCGCCGGCTATTTAGCGGCACGCTGGTCGACAGCGTGATCTTCGTCACCCCCGGTGCGCGGATCACGCCGGCCGGGCCAGGGGAAAAAGGCGTTTACACGGCACTGGTATGCGCGGAAATTTTCACCGCGCGATTGCAGCATATGCTTCTCTGTCGGCGGTATCCCCGACACATGTACGAGGAGCCAGTAAATTAATGCCGGACCGCTGAGCGCAAGCCAGCCCCAGGCGAAACGCCCGTCCGGACCGACGGCGATGACCGCGTAGGCGAACCAGCCGAGCCATTCGAAGAAATAATTAGGGTGCCGCGACCAGCCCCATAGACCGCAATCTACAACCGACTGTCGATCCTTTGCGTGGGCAATAAAAGCGCGTAACTGACGGTCCGCAACCGTCTCGCCGATGGTCGAAGCCAGCAGGATGACCGCCCCGGCCCAGTCGGACCACGCCGGGAATGGTGCGGGATTGCGGGCCGCGACGACGATCGAGAACATCAGCACGAACCCAGCTGCCGCCTGAGATTGCAGGAACCACAGCAACCGCCGGGCGTAATCATCGCCCCATTGCCGCCTCAAATTCGCATAGCGCGGGTCGTCTCCGCCCTTGAGCGTTCGGCGCAGGATATGCGTGCCGAGGCGCAGTGACCAAGTCCCGATCAAAACGGCGACAAGCCAGCGGCGACCGCCGGTACCGCCTCCGACGGGTGCGAGCGCGGCCGCCACTCCGACAAGCCCGACAGCATACGACCAGCTGACGTCGGTCCAGCCCGATCGCCCGGGCTGACGCGCAATCACCCAGGCCAGGGCCATCGCTACGGCGAGCGCCAGCGCCAAGGCTCCGAGAAGACTGACTAGGCCCATTGACGGTCTACGTTTGACCTTCACTTTCGGACAATAGGTCGCGGACTCATCCGGTGAGTCAATCGAACCGTATCTACGTCTGAACAATCGAACAACACTGGGCGCTGGCCCCAGAGGAGACAAGGCTTGCGCGCCCAGCAGCCACTTGACATTGCCATCGTCGGCACCGGGATTTCAGGCCTTTCAGCCGCGTGGCTGCTAACCCAGCGCCATCGCGTGACGCTGTTCGAAAGCGACCGGCGGATCGGTGGGCACAGTCATACCGTTCAAGTTGGCGGCGTTGCGGTGGATACGGGCTTCATTGTCTACAATGAGCGCACCTACCCCAATTTGACGGCGTTGTTCGACCATCTTGGAGTTGCGACAAAGCCGTCGAAGATGAGCTTTTCGGTCTCCCTCGACCAAGGGCGGCTCGAATATTCTGGCAGTCTTGCCGGGCTATTTGCCCAGGCCCGTAACGTCGCCTCACCACGTTTTTGGTCGATGCTTCGCGACCTTGCCCGTTTCTATCACCGAGCACCGCGAGATCTCGCGGTAATAGGTTCGACAAGCCTTGGCGAATATCTTGATGGGATTGGTTGCGGGCGCGCATTCCGGGACGATCATCTTTATCCCATGGCCGCCGCAATCTGGTCGACCCCGGTTCACAAAATTCCCGAATATCCTGCTGCGGCGTTCATTCGGTTCTGCGAGAACCATGGCTTGCTGAAATTCGTTCGCCGGCCGCTGTGGCGCACAGTCGACGGTGGCAGTCGTGAATATGTGGAAAAGCTGTCGCGCCCGCTTGCGGACCGGATCCGGACCGGCTGTCCGGTTCATGCGATCCGACGGCGCAACAGCGGCGTCGAATTGACGAGCGCGAAAGGTGTCGAACGCTTCGATCATGTCATCATCTCAGCCCACGCCGACCAAGCGTTGCGCATGCTCGCCGATCCGGATGGCGACGAGCGCCGGCTGCTTGGCGCATTTCAGTATCGGCGCAACGAGGCGGTCCTTCATTCGGACGCGTCCTTGATGCCACTCCGCCGCCGCGTTTGGTCAAGCTGGAATTATGCGTCGGAGCCGGGCGAACATTCACCCTTGCTGTCAGTTACCTATTGGATGAACCGGCTGCAGGGCATCGCCGACAATCTTCCGATGTTCCTGACTCTCAATCCCATCCAGGAGCCCGATCCGGCACTCGTACATTGCCGCCACATTTACGATCATCCCATGTTTGATGATGCGGCAAGCGCCGCCCAGCATAGTTTGTGGTCGCTCCAAGGAGTTCGTCAAACTTGGTTCTGCGGAGCTTATTTCGGCGCGGGATTCCACGAGGACGGGCTGCAGTCCGGCTTGGCTGTGGCTGAGCAACTGGGCGGCGTGCGGCGGCCTTGGGACGTGCCCGGCGAATCCGCGCGCATCCATGTGTTCAAT
>JBBRAL010000143.1:0-2683 GCA_038206805.1 Hyphomicrobiales bacterium
CGGCCTCGGCATCGGGCGGCACATACCAGCTCTGCACGCCGGTGAGCTTCTCGAGGCGGAAATCCGTGCGCGCGTCCAGCTGGAAGATATCGCAATGGCGCTTGAGCTGCGCGATGAACGGCACAAACAGCGCGCGGTTGAGCCCGTCTTTGTAGAGTTCGGTCGGCGCCAGATTTGAGGTCGCCACCATCACGACGCCGATTTCAAACAGCCGCGTGAACAAGCGGCCCAGAATCATGGCGTCGGCGATATCGGTAACATGGAATTCGTCGAAGCACAGCAGCCAGGATTCCTCGGCGATGGCCGCGGCGGCGCGTTGGATCGGATCTTGTTCGGCGGCGTCGCCGTTCTTGAGCTCCAATCGGTAAGTGTGAATGCGCTCGTGCACATCCGCCATGAATTCGTGGAAATGCACGCGGCGCTTGCGCACCACCGGGCTGGTCTCGAAGAACAGGTCCATCAGCAGCGTCTTGCCGCGGCCGACCTCGCCGTAGACGTAAAGTCCCTTCAGCGGCGTGCCGCCGTTACCCCGCTTGCCGAACAGCCAGCCCAGCGAGGACGATTTGCTTGCGAGCCGATGTTGATCGAGCCGATTGGCCAGCGCCGCCAATTGGTCGGCCAGCGCGGCCTGGCCGGAGTCGGCTTCGAGCATTCCGGCTGCGATGAGCGCCGCGTAGCGCGTACTGAAGGTTTCGGACATGAGGCTGAGGACTTCGGGCCCAGGCGCGGCCGGCGGGCGAGACCTAAAGTCTTAACAGCCGTCTGAAAATCGAAGATTCAGGATAAGGATTTATGCTGCAACGAATGTAGCACAAAAGCCGCGGCAAGCCTTTGTTAGCCATGCATTTATTGCTGGGGAGGGTCCCGCGCTGGCCAGAACAGTCGCTATTTTGCTGCATTGCACCATATAGCTTGGACGGGGCGATTCGCTTTTGCCCCAGGCGGCAAAATGATGTTCTGGAGAGCTGAAGAGATGCACGAACCCCTGCCCGACGGCGGCGTCATCCGCAAATTGTGGAACGGTGAAACCGACGCCTACCGCGACCACCTGCTTCGCCTTGACCACGAAAGCCGGTACCGGCGCTTTTCCGGCATGGTGTCGGATGAGTTCATCGCGCGGCACGCGGCGACCGCCAACGAATTCGGGGTCGTGGTACATGGCTTCTTTGTCGACGGCGTGCTGCGTGGCGCCGCCGAACTGCGGCGCAATGGCTCGGCATTTGCCCACGAGGCGGAGGCAGCCTTCAGCATCGAGCAGCCATGGCAGAGCCATGGCGTCGGAACCGAGCTGCTTGAGCGCACGCTGCTGAGCGCGCGCAATCGCGGCATCACATCGCTGCAAATGAATTGCCTCGCCAACAACCAGCGCATGCAACAGCTGGCCCGCAAGTTCGAAGCCGGGCTGTCGTTCGATTTCGGCAGCGTGACCGGCGAAGTCGATCCGCCGCGCTCGACCGCGCTGTCGCTGATACGCGAAGCGATGGCCGACAATTACGGCGTCGCCACCGCGATCCTCGAAGCGCAGTCGCGTTTGTTCAAGCCGGCTTAGCCGTCAGCGGATAACTCGCCTCGACCACATAGGGCCCGCCGCCGACCGAGGCGCGCGACGAAAACAGCACAAAGCGCGAGACCGGGAACGGCGCGGTGCGAAAATAGCCGCGCGCCGAAAGATAGTCCGCGACATCCAGGCTGGATGAATCGCGCAGGCGTGCCAGCGTCACGTGCGGCAGGTATTTGCGGCCTTCCGGCTCCAATCCGATACGCTGCATCAGACGTTCCTGCTCGGCCTGCAATTCCAATAGCGGCGGCGTCGGCGCCACGGTCGCCACCACCGCACGCGGTTTGCGCCCGCCGAACGACATCAGCCCTTCGAAATGCAGATCGAATGCGTCGCGCCTGATGCGGCCCAGCATCAACGCCACTTCCTGGGCGACCATGTCGTCGACGTCGCCGATGAAACGCAGCGTCACATGATAGTGATCGGGCGTAATCCAGCGCGCGCCGTGCATGCCGCCGCGGAACATGGCCAGCGCCTGTCCAACGCCGGACGGAATTTCTACACCGGTGAAAAGCCGGGGCATCTTAGAATCTCACGATCCGCGCGCGGCGCGCGCACGAGCGATCAGTTCCTCGACCTTCGGCATGATACGCGCGACGATCACTTCAACGCCGGCGGCATTCGGGTGCATGCCGTCGCGCTGATTGAGTTTGGCATCGGTCGCCACGCCTTCAAGGAAGAACGGATAAAAAACCACCGGGTGAGTCGAGGCAAGGGCAGGAAAAATGGCATCGAACTGCTTCACATAATCCGCACCCAGGTTGCGCGGCGCCCGCATGCCGGCGAACAGCACCGCGATATGGCGGGCGGCAAGCTTGGTCAGGATGGTCTCCAGCGCGGTCTTGGTCAGCGCCGGATCCAGCCCGCGCAACGCGTCATTGGCGCCGAGTTCGACGATCACCGCATCGGTCCCGTCGGGCACCGACCAGTCGAGGCGACCGAGCCCGCCGGAGGCGGTGTCGCCTGACACCCCGGCGTTGGCCACGGTGGCGGCGATGGCTTTGGCCTTGAGCGCCTGCGCCAGCTTTTCCGGAAATGCGGCCTCGACCGGCAGTCCAAAACCGGCACTCAACGAGTCGCCCAGCACCACGATTTTCACCGGCCTATCGGCGGCAAGGCCGCGAG